>CAYTBN010000066.1:0-37232 GCA_964436045.1 uncultured Rickettsiales bacterium
GAATTCTAAAGGATTTCAGGCTTCGCCGTTTTGTATTCGTGAACGAACCGGGCTAACCCCCGACCAGTGGGGCGAGAGCATTCGGATCGTGGTGGACGATGACGGGACTGGCGTGGGATCCGTCGACGAGTGCGACGAGGGCAACAACGTCCTGGAGATCGCTGCTCCGGTCTGCCCGTAGATCCGGTCGACCGTCCTCGGCCCAAAGAAAACTCGGCAAGGCTACCGCTGCACCCCGCCCCTGGGGCGTGGGTGGCGAAAAACTCATGAAGGTCCTGTTGACTGAATGGTCGACAATCCCCCGCGTCTATGGTACGCGCTCCGTTGGACTGCGCCCGCGTGGGGCCAGAGGGTGGATATCATGTTGGGTTGTCGAGGGTTCGTTGGTTGGATCGGGATCGCGCTCGTCGCGGTGGCGGGGTATGTCCCGGCGGCGATGGGTGCGCAGGGTGGACCGGATGGGTACGGGTACACCTGGCTCGATTCGGACGAGCCGAACTTCTCGTACAGCTACGTGTTCTCCAACAACAGCATGACGATGGACGACGACTACTACGTCGAGATCGCACTGGGATTCAGTTTCACCTTCTACGGCCAGACCTATTCGACGATCACGGTCACCTCCAACGGGATGGCGCACTTCGACGGCGCCACCTACATCACGTTTTCCAACCAGCCGCTGCCCTACTCGGCCTATGCGCAGATCTGCCCGTTCTGGGATGACCTGAACCCGTCGCAGGGCGGTTCGATCTGGTACGGCACAAGCGGAAGCGCGCCCAACCGAGAGTTCATCGCCGAGTGGTGGGGGGTCCCCCACTACAACAACGTCGGGGCGGCCTACTTCGAGCTCAAGCTGTTCGAGTCCGACGATTCCATCGAGTTCCACTACCAGGACGTGGATTTCGGGAGCGCGACCTACGACTACGGCGCGTCGGCGACGGTGGGCATCAGCGACGGTGGCCAGGGGTACGGACTGCAGCGGTCCTACAACCAGTCGGTGCTCGACGACGGCTACGCGATCCGCATCGAGCCAGAGAGCTGCCCGGACGATGACGGCGACGGCTACGACGACGAGGCCTGCGGCGGCGACGACTGCGACGACTCCGACCCGGCGACCCATCCCAACGCGTCCGAGGTCTGCGACGGTGTGGTCAACAACGACTGCAACGGACAGGACGATCCGGACGAGATCGACAACGACGGCGATGGTTACACCGAGTGCGAGGCGGACTGCAACGACGGCGCGTCCCAGGTCAATCCCGGCGCCCTGGAGGATTGCGGCGACGGGATCGACAACGACTGCGACGGGCTGACCGACGAGGACGTGGACCTGGACGGCGACGGCTGGGGCGAGTGCGCGGGGGACTGCCACGACGGCAACGCGGCGATCCACCCCGGGGCGATTGACACGTGTAATGGCGTCGACGACGACTGCGACGGGGTCGCCGACGACGACGTCGACGGCGACGGCTACAACGTCTGCTTCGATTGCAACGACAACAACGCGCTGATCCACCCCTCGGCGGTGGAGGTCTGCGACGGCCAGGACAACGACTGCGACGGGGCCAGCGACGAGGACGCCGACGGCGACGGTTACGCGGTCTGTTCGGACTGTAACGACGCCGATGTCCACGTGCACCCCGGTGCCACCGAGCTGTGTAACGGGTCGGATGACGACTGCGACGGGCTGGTGGACGAGGACAGCGACCTGGACGGCTACAACGCCTGTGACGACTGCGACGACGGCGACTCGGGGGTCTACCCCGGCGCCACGGAGGTCTGTAACAACGTCGACGACGACTGCGACGGGTTGGCGGACGAGGACGGCGACGGCGACGGCTACGACGTCTGCGACGATTGTGACGACGCGATTGCGGCCGTGAATCCGGGCGCAGAGGAGATCTGCAACGCAGTCGACGACAACTGCAACTGGTCCGTGGACGAGGACGCCGACGGCGACGGCGCGGGCGCCTGTGGCGATTGCGATAACAACAATCCGGCGATCCACCCGGGCGCGACCGAGACCTGCAACGGCATCGACGACAACTGCGACGGCGCCATCGACGAGGACGGCGACGGCGACGGGGATCCGGTCTGCGACGACTGCGACGACGGCGACCCGGCGGTCGGTCCCTCCCAGGCCGAGATCTGTGACGGCCTGGACAACGACTGCAACGGACAGAGTGACGATGTCGACCTGGACGGCGACGGCCAGCGTCCGGTGGCCTGCGGCGGCGACGACTGTGACGACAGCGATCCTTTGTCCTTCGCGGGCGCTCCGGAACTCTGTGATGGATCGGACAACGACTGCGACGGCTCCGTCCCCGCTGACGAGATCACCGACGACGACAACGACGGCTGGGTGCTCTGCGAGGACTGCGAGGACACCGTCGATCTGATCTACCCCGGCGCCCCCGAGCTGTGTGACGGCGTCGACACGGACTGTGACGGCGACGTTCCCGACGAGGAGCGGGACTTCGACGGCGACCTGGTTCCGCTGTGTATGGGGGACTGCGACGACGACAACGGCGACGTCTACCCGGGCGCGCCCGAGCAGTGCGACGGGATCGACAACGACTGCAACCCCCAGACGTCGGAGCACGTGGACAACGACGGCGACGGCTGGTCGGGGTGCGACGGGGATTGTGACGACACCGAGGTGTTTACCTTCCCCGGCGCGGACGAGGTCTGCGACGGCAACGACAACGACTGCGACGAGGCGGTGCCGGCGGACGAGGACGACCTGGACAGCGACGGCTGGGCCCAGTGCGACGGCGACTGCGACGACGACGACCCGACCACCTACCCAGGCGCCGAGGAGATCTGCGGCGATCACCTGGACAACGACTGCGATGGTGTCGCTGACGACGTGGACGCGGACGGCGACGGCTACCGGGCCGGCGACTGCGGCGGCGAAGATTGCGACGACGGCGACGCCGACAGCTACCCCGGTGCCGGGGAGACCTGCGACGACGAGGTGGACAATAACTGTGACGGGCTCGTCGACCTGGACGACCCCCTGTGTCAGGGCGCAGACGACGACACGGGGGACGACGACACCACGGGGGACGACGACACCGAGGGGGATGACGGCACCACGGGATCGTTCGGGGTGGGGTGTGACTGTGAAGTGGCAGGTGGCTCGGCTCCGGGGGTGGTGGTCGCGTTGATCCTGGGGGGGATCGTGGGGTGGCGTAGGCGGGGCTGAGGGGGAACACGGCCGGGCAAGCCGACCGTGGCACCCGGCTTGGGTGCCGATTCAGGTCTCGGCCTCGGACTCGGCCTCGGACTCGGCCTAGGTCTTGGGCTCGATGGCGTAGGTGGGGACTTGCCCGCCGCCTACGGTCACGTTGGCCAGCTCGCCAGCGCTCAGTCTCGTCAGGAACCCCCCCAGGTCACTGCGGAACACGAAGGGATCCATGTCGATCAGCAGGGTCTCGATGCGTTTGGTGCCGTCCATCACCGGGAAGGGTCCGCGGCTGAGGGGGATACGTTCCTGGACCACGTAGTCCTGCTCCAGGGCGTTGGTCAGGATGTCCTCCCACTCGCTGTCGGAGCACTGCCAGCCCAGATGGACCCCGTGGCCGCCGTAGGCGTCGTTGGGCTTGAGCACCAGGTGACGGCGGTGGACGCGGATGGTGTCCAGCAGATCCACCTCGTTGCCCTTGAGCGTGGTCTTGCACTCCCGGACCCGGCGGGTCCACGGGACGTGGCGTGAGATCACCTCGCGCTCGGCGGCGGTGAACTGAACCGGTGACTCGTCCCCGGTCAGCAGGGCGAACAGCGCCTTGCGGTGGGTCAGCGCGGTGCGGAACGAGTTCACCATGCAGACCGCGCCGTCCTCCACCGCCCGCACCAGGTTGCGGACCTCGTCCGGGCGCTTGACGCAGTCGGCCACCAGAACCCGGCGGTAGACTAGGTGGATCGGCTCGCCCTGGAACGAGAGGATGCCGTTGCGGTACTCCAGCTCCCGGGGGTCGACGATGTGGGTCTTGAAGCCCCGCGCCCGCAGGAAGTCCTGGAGGATCTCGAACTCGTGGACCGTCGGGATGTCGGTCCAATCGACGATGGCGATGGTGGGCTCGTGCTGTCCGCCCCACTCCCGGTAGACGCTGTGCAGGGAGTCCTTGAGCCGGTAGCGGCAGGGGAACGGCCGGATCCAGTACTTGCGATTGAACTGCCGCATCACCGGCAGCCGGTTGAAGAAGTCGATGAGCACGTCGTTGTAGCCGATGCCGGTGGGGGCCTCGGCGTTGAACTCGACGAAGTTGAGCTCGCCGCGGGACAGGAACGCGTCCCAGCGGCCGGTGATCGAGATGTGGGCGTAGCCCGGCTCGATGGACGCCAGCCGCCGCTCCTCGTCGCTCAGCCCCCAGGCCTCCCAGCTCTCGGGGTTGCCGACCAGCCAGTCGCGGATCCGGCTGCCCGCGCTGTCCAGGATGGCGCACACGTTCGTCATCAGGTTGTGCTGGCTGGCGGTGATGAAGTTGGGGCGCAGCACGGTGCACAGCGGCCGCCCGCCAAAGGCGGCGTGGCTGTCCAGCAGCTGGCTCTGCAACTCCTTGCAGCCCGCCTCGTCCAGCTCGGTGTCCTGGAGCACGAGTTCGTTGTAGCGCTCGATGGCGTCCAGGACCGCGTTCCAGACAGGCTGGGCCACCACGTCGCCGGATTCGTTCGAAGGCAAGGGACCCTCCTCTTCCCCGATGGGGCGAGTATACAAGAACGCCGCTGGAATCAGGTGGCGGGGCCGCGGATGGATCGGAAGGCCGGGGCGGCTTCGGCGGGCACCGCAGCCAGGGCTCGACCCGCCTCGATCCCGGCCAACAGCGCCTCCCGTTGCTCGTCGTCCAGCGACCGCAGCTCGGTTTCGGCGGGCTGCTCGGGTGCCGGATGCGCCCGCCCCCAGCCCATGCCGTAGCCCATCCAGAACCGCGCTTTCGGTAGATCCTCGGGCCACAGACCCTCGCCATCCACCGCAGCGAGCGCGCTCGTCGCCGCGGGCACGTCCCAGCGGGAGCGGATCCCCGCCCCCCAGCCGATGTTCTCGGCGGCCATTCCAGCCGGCTCCGCCTTGCCCGCCGCGGTGTGGTTTCGCCGCTCGCGCCACTCGGCCAGACCGACCCTCAACGAGTCGTCCTGGTAGGGGAGGGGATGCCAGGTGGCGCGGCCCAGTCCTGTGGGCTGCAGGTCGTGCAGCAGCCCCCCCTGGAAGCCCGCGAACGCGTCCGGGTTGCCCTGGGCGGAGCGCACGTCGATCAGGTCGTTGACCTCGGCCACCTGCTCGGCCCAGATCGTGCCGATGCCCAGGTTGTAGTAGGCCACGTAGCGATGATCTCGCAGCGGCGCCGACCTCCCGGTGCGGACCAGGGACGATGCCTCGATGATCCGTGGGAAGGAGACCCACAGCAGGGTCACCGCACCCACGACGATCAGTGCCCAGCCCCCCACCCGCCACAGCCAGTACGAGCGCGCCTGGCGCACCATGGCGATCCCCAGCCCCACGGCCAGTCCCGGGGCGCTCCAGCCCAGGAAGGCCAGCCCCAGCAGGTAGCGCAGCGGGATCTCGGGCTTGAACGGGCTGCCGAAGGCCACGAACAGCAGTCCGGCGACGGGCCCGAGGGCCACCACGAGCGCCAGCCGCCCCAGCCCCTGGCCGCGGAACCGCCAGGCGGCCGGCGCCAGCGCGAGCGGCCCGAGCACGCACAGCTTCCAGGCCCAGCCCTCGAAGCGCTCGCCGCCCCACAGGGCGCCCGCTTGGGCCGTGGCGACCCAGTAGTCGTCCGGGAAGCCCCGCAGGCCGGTCCGCAGGGTCTCGAGGAACAGCGGCCCGCTCAGCTCACGCCCCACCGCCAGGTCCGCCAACCGGGTGGAGGCGTCCTCGGTGACGGAGAACGCGAACAGGGACGATGGATTCAACGCCAGGACCAGCCAGATCGGCCAGAACCCCAGCAGGGCGCCCGCACCCAGCGCGGCCAGGGCCTGGCCCCCCGGCCGGGGCCGCGGCGGCAGCACCAGCAGGACCGGCAACAGTGCGAGCAGGGGCCACAGGAGATAGGAGAACGCCGCCGCATAGCCGAAACACAGGCCGGTCAGCGCCGACGCGCTCACCCCCCGGCCGCCCCGCTCCAGCCACAGCAGCCAGCTGCCCACCGCCAGCGCCAGCGGCAACACCGACTCGGCGTGGCAGCCGAAGAAGGTCAGTTGCCAGCCGATGACGTTGGCGGGCACCAGCGCCAGCCCGACCCCCGCCAGCAGCGCCGTGGTGTTCCCGGCCAGCCGCCGCAGGCACTCCATCCACACCGCCAGCGCGCCGGTCCAGAAGAGCAGGGGTTCGAGCCGCACGCCCATCAGGCCCAGGCCGAAGACCTTGGACAGCAGGAGGTAGACCAGCGCCGTGGTCGAGTAGGCGGCGTGGTGGGCCGAACCCGAGTTGGCGATGTAGGCCCGCAGGTCGAAACCGGGCTGACCGAAACGGCCTGAGTGCAGGTCCCAGGCGATCTGGGTGTTCTTGGCTTCCCAGGGTTCGATGGGGAACAGGAAGTCCCCCGCCGACAGGATCACCGCCACGCGGTGGGCCACGAACGCCAGGACCACCGCGGCGATGGCCAGCTGCCCGATGCGCGCCCTGTTTCGATCCGTCGTGCCCACCGTGCCCGTCCGCCCCCCCCTGTCCCGGTCAGGGTAGGGATCGCCATGCCAGGGATCAACCGGGGGAGACCCGACCGCGTCGTCCGATCAGGGCCAGACCGGCGGGGAGGAGTAGCGCCACCAACAGGGCGCCCCCCGCCAGTCTCCCCCCCGGCGTTCGATAGCGAAGCCGGACCGCGTGATCCCCGGCCGGGAGTTCGATCCGCAACCACTGCGCGCCCACAGCCAGCGCCGCCTCCTCCCCGTCGACCTCCCCGCGCCAGCCGAGCCGCGCCGCCTGCCGGACCACCAGCGTCGACGGGACCGGGTTGCTGGCTCGCAGGTCGATGGCCCCGCCCGCGAAGCGCTCGATCTCCACCTCACCGCCGCCCTCCAGCTCGGCCAGTTCCTCGCCCCAGGGCCGGGGTGGCGGCGGCAGTCCGAGGGCGTCGCGGCAGGCGGGGCAGCCGCGGTTGGCCCGCAGAGCGTGGTAGTTCCAGTCCGCCCCGGAGTCCTGGCGGAAGGGCTCCTGGTCCGGGTCGACCTCCGCGGGCAACGAGTAGGTCCCGACCAGCAATCCGTAGCGGTCGTGCTCGGGTGGCAACGAGCGGACGGCGTGCCAGCCGATGGCCGCCACCAGCACGATCCCGAGGGCCGCCGCCGGGATCCGCAGGCCCCACCGGGCCAGCCCCACCAGCAGGCCCTGGGCGCCCAGGGCGGCCAGCAGCGCCAGCAGCGGCGCGTGGGCCAGGGCGAAGCGCTCGGGGTACCGGAATCCCCCCAGCCCAGGGAGCGCCCGCAGCCCCTGGTAGGCGTTGATCGGCGCGTTGTCGGCCACCGACAGCACCAGCGCCAGCGCGAAGACGCCCAGCAGCGGCCGCTGGCGACGCCAGGCGACCCAGAGGCCGGGTACGGCCAGCAACAGTGGCAGCCAGCTGTGGAAGGTGGGCTGGCTCTCGTGCTCGCCCTGCAGCGGGGCGACCCCGGCCCAGATCCGCAACAGCTCCCAGGGACCGTAGCTACCGATCGCGCCGCCGTCGGAGACCTCGGCGAGGCGGGCAGCGTCACCGGCCGCCAGCAGCAGCGGAAGCCCCCGGGCCAGCGCGAACAGCCCGGCCGTGGCGGCGAAGGCGGCCAGCGGGGCCAGCACCGCGCGCCCTTCCCGGGGGAGCCGCAGCAGGGACCACACGACGGTGGTCACGCCGCCGATGAGGAAGGCGTAGTGTCCGCCGGCCAGCAGCCCGGCCCCCAGGGCGAGACCCGCCAGCGCCCCCACGTATGGCCGACCGCGGGCCCGCAGCATCCACCACCAGGCCCACGGCAGGTAGGCCACGCCGATGAACATCAGGTGGCCCCACATCAGCCGGAAGTTCCACACCGAGCAGCCCGCCAGCAGCAGGGGAGGGAGGAGCTCCAGCGGCCGCCGCAGTCCCAGCTGGCGGCCGAGCAGCGCCAGCCCGGCCCAGCCGATGACGAGGTGCAGGACGATCAGCGCCTTGGCTCCCCGGTCGGGTCCGAGCCAGACGGGCAACACGAAGGCAGGGTGCAGCCCGGGGAACTCCGGATTGGCGAGCAGCGGGACGCCGCCTCCCGTGTAGGGGTTCCAGGTGGGGAAGCGGTGGAAGTCCAGCCAGGAGCGGACGGCCGAGCCCACCAGGGTCAGCTGCCAGTCCCAGTCCTCGCCCCGGTCGTGCTGGATCGGCTCGCCGAACGCCGCACCCCAGAACCCGGTCAGCCCCAGGGCCAGGACCAGCAACCCGGCGAGTGCCAGCGCATCGCCCGCGAACCATCGTCTGCGTCGCGGTCCGATCACCGGTCCTCCCGCGCCCCCATGCTACCCTGGATGGACGCTGAACAGGCACCCGGGGGGCGTGCCAGACGCGGATGCGAGACCAGCCGGTGAGAAGCAGGATGAGTCGAGGTGACTGGGCGGTCGTGGTGCTGGTGCTGGTGGCCGCGACGGTCTCCGCCGTGGGGTTCGAGTTCGCCCCGGCCGACGGCGGCATGGTCGCCCGTTTTCAGGCGGTGCCCCTGGACGACTCCTGGATCCACTACGTCTACGCCAAGTCCCTGGGGACCACCCTGCGGCTGGACTACAACCCGGGCCACTCCGAGGCCGGGTTCACGTCGCTGCTGTGGGTGGTGCTGCTGGCGCCGCCGCTGGCCCTGGGGATCGACCCACCCCTGGCGTCCAAGCTGCTGGGGCTGGCGTCCCACGTGGCCGTCGCCCTGCTGCTCTACGCCTGGCTGAAGCGCGTCGCGCCCCGGGCGCTGGCCATCGGCGCAGCCCTGCTGCTGGCCGCCGAACCGATCTTCGCCTACGCCGCCATGTCGGGCATGGAGGTGATGCTCTACACCGCGCTGATGCTGGGATCGGCGCTGCTGTTCCTCCAGGAGCGCTACCGGGTCTGTGCCGTGGCGCTGGGCCTGTGTGTGCTGGCGCGACCGGACGGGATGGTGCTGGTCTGCTTCACCTGGGCCGCGGCGGGCCTGCAGATGGGCCTCGCGCGTTTCCGCGATCCCGCCCTCGGCTGGCGACAGCTGGCCTGGCTTATGGGTCTGCCGCTGGCCGTGGGTGCCGCGTGGTGCCTGTACTGCCTGGTGGCGACCGGACTGATCTTCCCCACCTCGTACTACGTGCGCGCTGGCGGGGTCGGCTTCCTCTCCAACCTGCGGTACATCGGGCGGATCCTCCACGAGATCTCCTACTCCCTGTTCCCCCTCAGCCACTGGCCGAAGGCGCTGCTGCTGCTGCCCGGCGCGGCGTTCGCCATCCGGCGATACCGGGCGCGGGCGCTGGTGCCCGTGCTCTTCCCCGCGGCCTTCGCGCTGTCCATGGGCGGCGAGGTGATCGGCGTCATCGGTGGGAGCTTCCTCGGCAACCGCTACCTGGTGCCGGTCTTCCCCTTCCTGCTCGCCCTGCAGGGCATGGGGATCGTGCTGCTCGCCGACGGCGTCCGCTGGCTGACGCCGGGCCGGGCGGTGGCCCGCTGGGCGACGCCGCTGGCTGCGGTGCTCCTGCTGCTGCTGCTGGAGCTTCCCTACGGCCAGTGGGTCGGCCGGCTCCGGGACCAGCAGGCGACCTACGCCCAGAGCTGCGCCAACATCCAGCAGATGCAGGTCGCCATCGGCCATTGGGTCGCCCGCTCGACACCGGCCGACGCGGTGATCGCGGTCCACGACGCCGGAGCGCTCCGCTATCTGGGGGGGCGGGAGACCATCGATTTCCTCGGCCTGAACACCACCGACCTGCCCGCGAAGGACCTGGCCACCATCGAGCAGGTGGCCGACTACCTGATCACGTTCCCATCGTGGACCCCGCACCTCGCCGAACCCTTCGCGGATCGGGAGGTGTTGCGGGTGGTGCTGGATCGCAACGTGGTCTGCGCGGCCGACACCATGGTGGTGTACGCCGTCAAACCCGGTGCTGCCCCCCTCAGAAGCGACCGTCGTTGAGCTGGCGGACGGCCTCGGCCGTCTCGGGCTTCTGCACCAGCCAGTCCAGATCGTCGGCCACGGCGGCGACGAAGTTCCAGCGGTCGGCCTCCGGGATCGGCTCGACGGCCCCCCGGATGGCCGCCTCCAGCGCGGCGCCTTCCCGGGGCCGCCGGGCCAGATCGGTGGCCAGGTCCACCCGGGCCAGCTCGCGCCAGGCACCGCCCCCTGCGGGCAGCACCTCGAGCCCCTGCGCCAGCTCGGTCCGCCAGGTGGAGGAGCCCAGACCGTTACCCTCCAGGTCGAGGCGCACCAGGGTCAGCACCTCGTAGGCCCGGTCCTCGTCGCCCTCGGGGATCAGCCCGAGCACCCGCCGCTGCCAGCGCAGGGCCTGGGTGATCTGGCCGCGGGAATGGTGAAAACCCACCATCGCCTTGAGCGCGTATCGAACGTCGTGGGAGCCGGGTTCGAGGCGGTCGATCGCCCGCTGGACCACCGCCTCGGCCTGGGCGGCCGTCGTCGACTCGTCGGGCCGGTACACCTCGCTCACCAGCGAGGCGGCAGCGTCGGCCACGATCCAGCCATCGTCGGCGCCCTCGATGAGCCCCTCGAACGCCGCGACGGCCTCGTCGCGGGAGCCGCTGCGGGCCAGGAAGCGGGCCTCCATCAGCGTCAGGCGGTCGGCGGCGCTGCCGGAGGGGGAGGTGGCGGTCCGGTACCCCTGCACCAGGGTCAGCGCCCGGGCGGCGTCGGACTCGGCGTACACCTCGGCCAGATAGGCCACCTCGTCGGTGGTCATGTTCGCCGGCTCGCACTCGCTGTCCAGCCGGGCGCGCACTTGCTCCGCCTCGGAGCCACCCCAGGGCAGGGCCTGCATCAGCACGATGTCCACGGTGCAGGCCGGGACGCCGCGGGCGGGGGGGAAGCGGGTCGGCAGATCCACCGCGGCGGCGGCGCCGCCCGTGTCCACGAAGGCCCGCACCAGCACGTGGTAGCGCTGCCGAACCAGCTCCTCGGCCAGCGGGCTGCCCTCCAGGGGGTCCAGCAGTGCCCTGGCCGTGGCCGCCTCGCCGCGGCGCAGCAACCCCTCGGCGGCGGTGAATCGCACGTCGAGCACCCGCTGCTCGTCGAAGGACCTCCGCTCGAGAGCCGCCAGCTTGCCCGCGATCTCCGCGGGGGGCGCGTGCCGCCCGATGAGGTCGCCGTAGGAGTAAAGGGCTTCGCCCTCGATGTCGGGGAGCGGAGACGCGGCCAGCAGGGCATCCAGCGGGGCCAGCGCTTCGTCTCCCCGGCCGAGCCGATCGAGGGCGACGGCTCGCCGCAGGGTCGCCCGCTGCCAGACCTCCCCCCCCTGGGTGGCCCCGGCCAGCAGGTCGTCGAGGACGACCAGCTGTTCTTCCCGCGGTCCGCCGCGGTCGGCGGCCTCCTGGGACAGCCAGATCAGCGCCGCCCGTTCGCCCGCGGACGACGCGGCCGCCGCGGCCTCGGTCAGGGCCCGCCAGGCACCGTCCAGGTCGCCGGCGTCCAGCGCCTCACGGACACTGCCTTCGACCACGGTGTCGCGCACCCGCAGCTCCCAGGCTGGATCGCCACCCAGCTCGGGGATGCGGTCGCTCGCGCCCCCGCGCGCGAAGGTGCGCGCCGCGTGTTCCCACAGATACACGGGATCCACGTCGGGGTGGTCGCGCGTCAGCCTCTGGTAGACGTCGATCACACCCTGGGGGTCTCCCCGATCACTGTGGATGTCCATCAGCAACTGAGTCGCCTGGATCCGCGGGTCCGCGTCGGTCAGCGTCGGGTAGAGGCTCTCCAGCGCGGCCAGGGCGCTGTCCGCATCCCCGGCACCCGCTCGGAACCGTTCGCGGGCCAGCTGGACAGCCAGCCACTGGTGTTCCTCGAGCCCTGCCCTCGTCCGTTGCTCCAGGACCGCCAGCGCCCGTTCGGGCTCACCCCGGTCGGCCAGGTAATGGCAGATGCCGAGCAGGGCGTCCACGCGCCCCGGCGCCCCCTCGCAGGCGCGCTCCAGTGCCGCCGGATCCCAGCGTTCCTGGCCCGCACGCTCGTAGGACTCGATCTCCATGTGTTTGGCCAGGCAGGGGTTACCCTGCTGCGCGACCCGGGCCAGCTCCGCGTCCGCGTCGGCGGATCGCCCCTGCTCGATGAGGGCGCGGATCCGTTCCCGGCGGTAGGCGATCTCGTGGTTGGGTACGGGCTCGGAGTACCCCTGGGCCGCCGTGATGGCCTCGGTCGCCGCCTGGGCCAGCCCCGCCCAGTCGCTCCGGCCCTCCATCGCGCGAAGGATGGGCATCACCACCGCGTGTTCGTGCCAGGGATCCAGGGGTGGGTCCTCGGCCCGCAGCCGCGTGAGCCATCCCTGGGCGCCGGTCAGGTCGTCGACGGCCAGCGCGTCTTCGGTGGCCAGCTCGTACAGCCGGCCCCTGTGCGGACCCGGGAGGGACCACAGCTCCAGCTCCTCGACCAGCGCCATCGCCGCGGGCCGCTCGCCGCGGGCCACCAAGGCGTCCACCATCCACAGGCCGAAGGCCGCCTGGCGCTCGCCGCTGGCCGCCCGGGCCCAGCCTCCGATGGCCGCCAGCGCCTGGGCCTCGTCGCCCCCCATCCGGGCGCTGTCCCGCAGCAGATCGAATCCCTGGATCGCGGCCCAGGTGTCGTTACCCTCCACCAGCCTGAGTAGGTCCGGATCGTCGGCCGTCAGTTCGCCCAGGCCGGCCCGCTGCCGTAGCGCCGCCAGCGCGACGTTGCGCCCGCCGCCCATCTCGGTCAGCAGCGCGTTGTCCACCCGCCGCAGCAACTCCGACGCCAGCCCGGGCTGCTCCATCCGCCGGGCCAGGCGTTCGACCGCGGTCAGCAGCCGGGCGGCCTCGTCGTGGTCGGCGACGGCCAGCAGCGTCGGCTCCAGGGCGGTCATCGCCGCCGCCTCCTGGCCCAGCAGCAGGTGGGCGTCGACCCGGGCCCAGACCGTGTCCTGGGCCAGCTCGCCCGGGAGGGCCTCGCCCACCCCGTCCAGCGCCGTCAGCGCCCCTTCGCCGTCACCGTCGGCGACCGCCAGCTGCGCGGCGGCCAGCCCGGCCACGGCGGCGGAGGTCTCGGTGCCCAGCGCGATCATCGCCGCGTGGGTCTCCCGGGCTGCGTCCAGCATCCCCCGGGTCAGCTCGAGTTCGAAGCGGCCGTGGCGGATCAGCGCTGCCGACACCTCGTCGCCGTACCGCTCGGTGGCGGACAGGTGGTCGAGCAGGGCCAGCGCCCCTTCGATCCGGTCCTCGGCCTCCAGGGAGTCCAGGGCCACCTGAGCGGCCCCCCAGGCGGCTTCCCGGTCGAGGGGAGGATCGATGCCCGCCAGCAGCCGCTCCGCGTCCGCGTGGGCGCCCAGGGCGTAGAGCACCGCTGGGGTGTCCTGGAGGTAGTCGGCGTTGGGCGGCTCGATGGCGAGGATGGTGTCGGCGATGGCCACGTGCAGAGCCACCCAGTCGTCGACATCCGGCCCCACCGGTCCCCGGCCGCGCAACACATCCGCCTGGAGCCGCAGGGCTTCCAGGCGCAGGGTCGAGGGCGCTCGAGAGTCCCCGCCGACCGCGCTGGCGACGGCGGCGGCGTCCTCGTAGCGGTCGGCGTTGGCGAAGAACCGGCCCAGCTCCACGTGGGCGGTCAGGCGCTCCTCGATTCCAGCCCCCGGTAGCTCCATCCGCGCCCGGTACAGCGCCTCGGCCTCGTCCATGCGACCGGCCTGGGCGTGGCACTCGGCCGCCGTGCCCAGCAGCCAGAGCTGGCGCCCGCTGTCCGTCATCCGCCGCTCGGCCAGGATCCCACCCAGCAGGACCTGGCGCTCGCACCAGCCCTCGGCGCCGCCCGCCTGCAGCCCCTCCATCTTGCTGGCCACCAGGGCAGTCGGCCACCAGCGCGGGGTGAAGGCAAGAACCAACGCCACCAGCACCAGGAATCCGGCCGCGACGGCGAACGCCAGCTGGACCCGCCGGCTGGCCCGGACCCGCCGCCACACCCGGACGGTGGTGGGCAGGCTCAGCAACGCCCCCCCGTCCCTGAGCTGCCGCTCCAGCGCCGGCTCGGTCCCCAGGCACTGCTCCAGCACGCAGCCGGCGACCTGGCCGCCCTCGATGGTCACCGCCTGGAGCTTGGAACGGCGGAACAGGGTCCCCTGCAGGTCGCACCCGGCGAGCCGGCTGTCCCGCAGCAGCAAGGTCTCGAAGGTGGCGCCCGAGAGGTTGCAGTCCAGCAGCTGGCTGTTGCCGACGGTGCACTGGGTGGCCAGCAGGCCCCGCAGGTCGGCGCCCCGCAGTTCGACGCCCTCCAGGGCCCCTTCCTGGATCTCGCAGCCGTCGAGCAGGGCATCGGTCAGCTCGAGATCACTCAGTTCGACGCCGTCGAGCTGGGCACCCGACAGCCGCAATCCTTCGGCGCTGCCCCCACGGATGCGCACGCCCCGCAGCGACGCGCCCCGCATGTCCACCCCGTCCAGGGTCGCCCGCTCCAGGTCCACGTCCCGCAGCTCGGCGCCGCGCAGATCGGCCCCGGCCAGCTGGGCACCGGTCAGGTCCACGTGGTTGAGCCGCGCGCCACAGAGCCGCGCCCGGCGCAGGTCGGCATCGCGCAGGGTGACCGCCGACAGCTCCGCCCTGGCCAGGTTGACTCCGGCCAGATCGGCGCCGTCCAGGTTGGCGCGACGCAGCCGCTCCCCGGCCCGATCAACGGCGCCTGGATCCGGGTCCGGGCGCTGCGGTGGCGGCGTGTCGTTCAACGATGATCCTCCAGCCGGGCCGTCCGAGCGCCCCAGCGGATCTTAGCGTGGTCGGTCGTTGATGTGGCACCGCGCGGCCACTATCATGGCGGACTGCCGCTTCCCTTCAGCCGGTTGTGGGTGGAACGACAAACCACGGAGATCCGCCATGAAGCTCTTCATCGATACCGCAAACCTGGACGACATTCGCGACATCGCGGGGTGGGGGATCCTCGACGGCTGCACCACCAATCCCAGCCTGGCGGCGCGCGAGGGGCGGGACTTCGCCGAGCTGATCGCCGAGATCTGCGACGTCGTCGATGGCCCGGTCTCCGCGGAGGTGGTCGCGGACAACGCCGAGGGTATGCTGGCCGAGGCGCGCCTGCTGGCCCAGATCCACGACAACGTGGTGGTCAAGGTTCCCATCGGCGTCGAGGGGCTCAAGGCCACCCGGGTGCTCTCCGACGAGGGAATCCGCACCAACGTCACCCTGATCTTCTCGGTCACCCAGGCGTTCATGGCCGCCAAGGCCGGCGCCACCTACGTCAGCCCCTTCGTCGGCCGGGTGGACGACATCGGCGGCAGCGGCATCGGCCTGGTTGCCGACATCGTCGAGGTGTTCGATACCTATGCCTTCGACACCGAGGTCCTGGCCGCCTCGATCCGCCACATCCAGCATATGGTCGAGGCCCTGCGGGTCGGAAGCCACGTGGCGACCATCCCGCCGGGCATCTTCCGCAAGATGCTCGTCCACCCCCAGACCGCCAGCGGGATGGCTGGCTTCATGGCCGACTGGGCCAAGGTCGAGGGGGGCGGCAATGTGGTCGAGGTCGTCCAGCGCTTCCTCGACGCGCGCAAGGGTTGATCCGCCCCGCGGGCCGTGCTAGGACAATCTGACCCTACCTGAATGAGCGTTCATTCAGTAACCGCGGAGAACGATCCCCATGGCGAGCGCGGCCGCGCGACAGGACAGGCGGAAGAGCATCATCGCGGCCGCCATCGAGGTGTTCGCCAAGAAGGGGTTCCATCGTTCGCGGGTCTCCGACATCGCCCGCGAGGCCGGCGTCGCCGACGGCACGATCTACCTCTATTTCAAGAGCAAGGACGACCTCCTGATCACCATCTTCGAGGAGAAGATGGAGATGCTGATCCGTGAGGTCCGCCGGGTGGTCGACGCGGTCACCGAGCCCCGGGCCAAGCTCCGCGCGTTCGCCCGCTTCCACATGAGCCAGGTCGAGGACAACCGGGCGCTGTCGTCCGTGTTCCAGGTGGAGCTGCGGCTGAGCAACAAGTTCATGAAGGAATACGCGCCCCAGCGGCTGCGCGAGTACCTGGACATCCTGGGCGAGATCGTCCGCGACGGCCAGGAGCTGGGGGTATTCCGCAAGGACTGCAATCCGATCGTCGTTCGACGGGCCTTCTTCGGCGCCCTGGACGAGATCGCGATGCAGTGGACCTTGACTCCCCATCCCCGATACCGTCTCGTCTCCACTGCGGGCGAGATCAGCGAGATATTCATTCGAGGCCTACAGGTCTGAGGAGGAAAAACGTGAAGATCGGAGTGTTGGTCAAGCAAGTGCCGGACACCGAGACCAAGATCCGCGTCGTCGGCGACGGGTCAGGGATCGAGACCGGTGACATCAAGTGGATAGTCAACCCCTACGACGAGTACGCCGTCGAGGAGGCGCTGAAGCTCAAGCAGAGCGAGGGCGGCGAGGTCGTGATCTTCAGCCTGGGGCCGGATCGGGCCCAGGAGGCGATCCGCACCGCCCTGGCGATGGGCGCCGAGCGGGGTGTCCACGTGGTCGACGAACCCAACGATCCCTGGATCACCGCGTCCAAGCTGGCCGCCGCGATCCAGGGGGAGGCGCCGGACATCCTGTTCGCGGGCCGCCAGGCCGTCGATGACGACGCAGTCCAGGTCCCCGTGATGGTGGCCGAGCTGCTGGGGTGGCCCCACGTCTCGTCCATCAGCACCTTCGCCATCGCCGACGGCAAGGTGACGGCCAACCGCGTGGTCGGCGGTGGTGTGACGATGGTCACCCAGACCGCGCTGCCGGGCATGTTCACCTGCGACAAGTCCCTCAACGAGCCGCGCTACGCCAGCCTGCCGGGCATCATGAAGGCGCGCCGCAAGCCCATCGCCAGGCCCGACGGTCTGCCGGACTCCGAGCCGCTGCTGACCCTGAGCAACTTCCGCCTGCCCGAGGAACGCCCGGGTGGCCGGATCATCGGGGGCGAGTCGGTGGGCGAGAAGGTCTCCGAGCTGGTTCGCCTGCTCAGGGAAGAGGCCAAGGTCATCTAAAACTGTAGTGCCGGTCCGAGAACCGGTTCGGAGATAGGGATGCCGAATTTTCTGATCTATTGCGAACACCAGAACGGCCAGGCGAAGAAGAGCGCCCTGGAGATCGTGGCCAAGGCGGCCGAGCTGGCCAACGGCGGCGAGGTCGTGGCGGCCGTGATCGGCGCGGGGCTGAGCGGCGGATACGCGGAGCTGGGACGATACGGCGCCGGGAGGATCCTGCTGGCGGACGCCCCGGAACTCGAGAACTACACCCCCGAGGGGTACGCCGCGGTCTTCGGCGCGATGGTCGAGCAGGTCTCACCGCGGGTCGTGATGGCGGCTGCGTCGCCCGACGGCAAGGACCTGCTGGCCAAGGTCGCGGCCCGGACCCGCTCCGGCCTGGCGACGGACTGCGTGGACCTGCAAGCGACCGCCGACGGCGTGCAGGCGACCCGGCCGATCTTCGCCGGCAAGGCGCTGATCGACGTGGACGTCAACAGTCCGATCCAGATGTTCACCGTGCGGCCCAACTCCTTCGGGCTGCCCGCCGCTCCGGTCGCCGGGGCGGGGGCTGCCCAGAGCTTCGCCGCCGCCGTGGGCGAGCTGCGGGGCGTGGTCATCGACGTGGTCGCCGCTGCCTCCGACAGGCCCGACCTGACCGAGGCCGACCGGATCGTGGCCGGCGGCCGCGCCATCGGTAGCGCGGACAACTTCGGAGTCCTCGACGAGCTGGCGGACGTGCTCGGCGCGACGGTCGGTGCGTCCCGCGCCGCCGTCGACGCGGGCTACGCGTCCCACCCGATGCAGGTCGGTCAGACGGGCAAGACCGTCAACCCGGTGCTGTACATCGCCTGCGGGATCTCCGGGGCGATCCAGCACCTGGCCGGCATGCGGACCTCCAAGGTGATCGTCGCCATCAACAAGGACTCCGAGGCGCCGATCTTCGCCAAGGCCTCCTACGGCATCGTCGGCGACATGTTCGAGGTGGTCCCCGAGCTGACCAAGCAGATCAAGGCTGCCCTGTAGTCTCGCGACCTGCAGTGCCCCCCCCGAACCCGTCGCGGGCCATCCTCCGCCAGCGCGGGGTGGCCCGCCTGACGACCCCCATCCCCTGGGCCCAGGCCGGGCCGGTCAACAGTTACGTACTCCGGGGTCCGCCCCACGTGGTGATCGACACCGGCTACGCCTTTGCCTGGCCCGAGCTGTCGGCGCAGCTGGCGGCCGAGGACATCCAGCTCGGCGACATCGCCGCGATCCTGCTGACCCACGGTCACCCGGATCACGCCTCGGGCGCCTCCGAGCTGGTGCCACGCAGCGGGGCGGCGGTCCACCTCCATCCCCAGGATCATCCCAAGCTGGCACCCGACTATCTCGAGGTGAAGGCCCAGCAGTACCAGCGCCTCCGGCCCTGGTTCCGCCGGGAGGGCGTACCCGACCGCGAGTTCGATGCGTACGTCGCCCGCTTCGAGGCCCCGCGCCATCGATTCGAGTTCGATCTACGACCCGAATCCCTCGCAGACGGGCAGCGGCTCGAGCTACCCACCGGACCGTTGACGGTCCTGGCCACGCCCGGACACACCCCTGGGCACGTGTTGTTCCACGACGAGGAGCGCCGACTGGCGTTCTCCGGCGACCACCTGCTGGCGGAGACCTCGCCCAACCCGCTGCTCGATTTCGACGAGGATGATCGCCGCTACCGCAGTTTCCCCGACTACCTGAGCTCGCTGGCGCGCGTTCGGGGGCTGGACGTGGACCTGTGGTGCCCGGGGCACGGCCGCGCCATCTCAGCGGCCCCTCCGGTGATCGACAGCCTCCACGAGTTCTACGGCGTGCGGCAAGCCGCCCTGGTGGAGTGCGCGGGGGAACAGGGCGCCACCAGCTTCGAGCTCTCGCGGGCGCTGTTCCCGGATGCGAGCGGCCTGGATCGTTTCCTCTCCCTGTCGGAGACCGTCGGACACGTCGACGCCCTGGTGGAGCGTCGTGTGCTGACGCCCCAGATGCGCGACGGGCGCCGTGTGCTCCTTCCGCGCTGACAGCGCGGCGTTGCGCCGTACGCGCGCGAGCTTCTATCATCCCCCCGGGAGCTCTGGGCCGCTGGTATGCAGACCCTGAACGACATCCGCGCGCTGCTCGAGCAGGAGCGCTACGCCGAGGCTCTGCGCTGCTGTGAGCGCGAGATCCAGCGGCGTGGTGGAGGCGGACAGACGGCGCTGCTGACCGCCCGCGCGCTGGTGGGGCTCGCTCGTCTCCAGGAGGCCGAGACCTGGGTTCAGCGCGCCCGGGTCGATCTGCCCGACGAGACGCCGGCTCTCCGGCTGCTGGTGCGGATCTACCGGCGCCGCGGATGGCGGATCCGGGCGCAGGCCATCGAGCGCCGCCTGCGGGCCCAGCCGGCACCGCTTCCCGACGACGTACCGACCATGCGGTCCACGCCAGCGGTCGCGGCAGCCCCGGAGGGCGAACCGGGCCGGACCATCCCGCCGACCCTGGACGCGACCCTCGACCCCTCGGTCGATCCCCCGGCACCACCACCGCCCGATCCGCTGACCCTCGCGCCGTCGGCCAGGAGATCGACGGTGCCGCCGACCGCGGACGGTGGCTCTCCTGACCCCCTCGGGCTGCTGACCGCCGAACAGGCCGACGCCATGCGCAGCGGAGTGACGGCGGATCGGGCCGCTCCTCCTCCGCCGCCCAGGCCGACGGTCGCGCCCCGGTCGTCCGACGGCGGGCGACCGGCCCGGCGCCCCGCCACCCCGGCGGCGAGGGAATCCGAGCCGGGGTCCGAGACCGACGAGTCCGAGGCGGACACCCGCCGCTGGTCGTTGCCCACCCCCGCCGACAGGGAACCGGCCCCGGTTCGCCCGGAGCCCGCTGCCGCCCACACGTCGCCTGGGACCCAACGGCGGATGCCGCCCACCCTGCGCCAGTCCAACTACGAGGCCGACCGCTACGTGCGCCAGCGGCGCCGCGCCAAGCTCGCGCTGAGCCTCGCCCTGGTCCTGTTGGCGGGGATGGTGGTCGCTAGCGTGATCATCTACCGGTCCTGGAAGCGCCAACAGCTGCGGCTGGCCCTGGCCCACACCACGGAACACATCGACTCGGTGGATCACGATCGGCTGCGCGAGGCGCGGCCGCTCATCGACGAGGCCCTGGGCGGGAGTGTCAACCCGGATGCCGCCCTGTTCGCCCGCGGCGCCCAGGTCGAGTTCTACTTGTGGCTCTATTACAGCGGCGACCGGGCCACCTTGAACCAGGCCAAGCGCCTGCTCGAGGACGCCGAGTTGCGGGGCGCCACGGAGCCGGAGACCCGCTTCACGCGTGCGCTGTGGGAGGGATTCCTGGGGGATCCGTCGATCACCCTGGAGGTGGCCGATGAGCTCGCCGAGCTGCCCGGCGTCCGGCCCGATCGGCCCTATCTGTTGCGGGGTATCGCCGCCGCCGCGACCGGCGACCACGCCCTGGCCGTCCGCCACCTGGAGAAGGCGACGAGTCTGCGACCGACGGCGCTGAACCACCTGGCGTTCGCCCGGGAGGCGGAGCGGCTGGGCGCCCGGATCGACGCGGTGGACCAGCAGGAGGCGATCCTCGAGATCGTGCCCGACCACATGGCCGCCACCGTCGATCTGGCGTTGTTGCGCGCTGGCGAGCCGACGGCGGCCACCTACCTCGACGACGTGGAGACCGTCCTGAAGACCCACGACGGACGGGTTCCCCCGCGGGTGATGGGGCGCGTGTTCGCGGCCAAGGCGTCGGGACTGTCGGCCCAGGGCGACCACCGTGGGTCGACCCGCTGGCACGAGCGCGCGCTCGAGGAGGACGCGGACAATCCGGACCTGCTGCGCTCCTACGCGCACGAGCTCCGGATCCGCGGCGACCTGAGCGCAGCCCGCGCCCAGCTGGCCCGGATCGAGACCCAGCGCCCGTACTCCGGCGACGCCCTCGGCGAGCTGGCGCTGATCGCCTACCTGCAGGACCGGCCCGATCTCATCGAGACGCGCCTGGACGATTTCCCGGAGCGCGCCCGTCGCGGTGCGGCGTACAGGCTCGCGGAGGGTTTGCTGGAGCTGACCCGGGGTGAGGCGAATACGGCCGCCGATGTCCTGGCGGGGCTGCCCCACGACCTGTGGGCTGGCGAGGTCCGCCTGCTGCTGGGGGACGCGCAGCTCGCGGCGGGTAAGCCGGTGGAGGCCAGAAAGTCCTACGTGGAGGCCCGCCGTCAGCTGGAGCGACAGCGGGGCAAGGGGGATCCGTTGATCGCTGTGGCCGATCTGTCCCGCGATCTGGCCGATGTCGAGCAGGGGCGGCGGCGGTCGGGGGTCGACGTGGACGCCACCATGGCCCGGTTCGGGCGCTATCCAGTGGTGATCTACAGTGCCGCACGGCTGGCCGAGGCGCGGGGCGACTCCCGCCGGGCCGCCAGACTGTATCGGCGGGCATTCGAGCGCGGCCAGGAGTTCTCGCGGGCGCTGGTGGGCTACGTTCGGACGGCGTCCGCCGCCGGGATCGGTGGCCCCGAGGTCGGCGCCGCCGCCACGGAGTACATCCGCATCACCCCCCACGGCCCCGCCGCCGCCGCGATGGCCGACCACCTCGGGCTCTGAACCGGCGAGCCGAAAAAAACCCAGCAACTTGATGGGTTTTGGCCCCCGAGAACCGCGAAATCCCTGCGTGATCCAGGCCTTGCGTACGCCGTGCAGGCATGAAAATGCCCGGGGGGGTGTGCTCGAACCGTGATAGGCATTCGGCGCCGTCACCGAACTGGAATCGGCGAGGGGAACGGTGGAGGCGCGAAAAGGGGCCCGACTCGCACGCGTCCGGATTGTCGGACGATCACTCCTTGCGTCCCTGCTCGCGGTTTTGGTAAGTTCCCGCGAATTTCCTGCACCGTACTCGACGGGGTGGGGGACAACGGGATGGAAACCTAGCGGGACCGATGGCCGGTCCCACGTGAGGAAGCGGAGGATCTCCCATGTCGCTCAAGAAGCTGCTCACCATGCTCTTCGTCGCGTGTATGAGCCTGGCCCTGACTGCCTGGCTCGCTGGCTGCCCCCCGGTAGCGGGTGACGACGACGACGACAACGACGCCACCGACGACGACGACGACGACGACGACGACGACGATGACGACGACGACGACGACGACGACGACGACGACGACGATGACGACGATACCTGGCCGGATTCGCCCTACGGCTACATGGTCGAGGTCGGCATGACCGCCACTGGCGGCGCGGCCGGCGGCACGTCGACCACGTCCTACGATCACATCATGATCGACACGAACCAGAACCCGCTGTGCACCATCTCCCTCGAGTTCGAGGGCGACTTCGTCTACGGCCCCGGCCAGGGCGACGAGTACTACCAGTTCATCGACGAGACCATCACCTGGACCTCGGGCACCGAGCTGGCCAACGACTGCCCCGCCGACTGGGCGATCTACGAGGATGACCCGGTCGAGGCGTACATGTGGTACATGCACCCGATGGCCTTCGTGTCCTGCGACCTGGTCGCCACGGTCGGCAACCTCGCCGACACCTTCCTGGGCATGGACGACTCCGGCTACATCCCGGTCACCGACGGGACCTTCGGCGACTTCTGTGACAACGTGGGTCCGTCCTACCAGAGCGCCGCGGGCACCGGCCCGATGGAAGGCGTCTGGCTGATGCCTGGCCTCAGCGGCGAGCTGGATGGTCTGGGCGACTTCGGCTACTTCGAGGCTCCGGCCCCGGGCAGCGCCGACTACGACTCCTGGATCCTGCTGGGACTGCTGATGGCGGACGCCGCCAACACCTCCGAGCCCCTCGAGGGACTCGAGGGTGACTACAGCACCATCCCCTTCTGGCTGTGGGTCTACTCCGGCTGATCCAGCCCAGAGGCAAATAGCCAGGGTCGGAGCCTCCGGGCTCCGGCCCTTTTTTTTATTCCTCCGCCCTCAACTCGTCCCTCAGCCCGGTGATCGCCTCCATCACCCGGTCCACGATCTCCTGGCTCGTCTCCATCGACGAGGGGCGGTCGAACAGGTCGTCCAGCGCCAGGGGGTCGCCGAAATTGATGTGGGAACGGAGTCCGGTCCGCGGCAGGAGCTTGCCGCGGGGCAGGATGTCAGCGAAACCCTCGAGGTAGCAGGGCACGACCAGGGGGCGGGCGTCGTGGATGATCTTGCCGACCCCCACCTTGCCCGTGCCCAGGCTGCCGTCCTCGCTGCGGGTGCCCTCGGGGAACAGCAACACGCTCTCACCCCGCGCCAGCAGGCTCTCGATCAGGTCCATCGCCCGGACGTCCCGCTCTCCGCGGCGCACGGGGAAACTCTTGAAGCCCGTCAGCGCGGTGTAGCCGAGCCCCTGGGCCGTGCTGCGGTAGAACCCCGCCTTGCTCGGGTACCAGTAGGTCCGGGGGAAGGTCATCATGCTGAGAACCTGGCCGTCGAGTATCGAGATGTGGTTGCACAGCAGGAAGAACCCGGTGCCCGTCGGTGGCAACCGTTCCCGGTGGTGGATCTCCAGCCGGTTGGCCAGGTTCACCAGCACGTAGTACGCCGGGATCATCGTCACGGCCATGACGTAGTAGGCGGGATTGCTCAGGCCGCGGTCGTGCATCCAGCGCACGAAGCCGAAGACACGGTCGACCGCCTGGGGATCGTAGGTCTCCTTGGGGCGGCGCGGGGGTTTGTCTGGCTCGGGGGGCACCATCGCCCCAGGGTAGCAGTGAAGGCGCGTCGGCTGGAATCAGCCGACGACCTGGACCTCGTCCCGGCTGACCGTGGTCATCACCTGGCGCAGCCGGTCCACCATCACCTCGTCTTCTCCCCGCTCGTAGACCCTGCGCAGCTGGCTGGCCAGGTCCTTTGCGCGCCGGAAGCCGTTGACCAGCAGGCCGGTACAGTCCGCGGCCGCGTCGAGTTCATCGGCCAGCTCCACCAGCGGTTTGCCCTCGTACCAGGCGACCCCGATGGGGATCATCTCCGGACAGAAAGTGACCTGCTGTCCCTGCTCCTCGGCGGCCTCGCGGACCACCCGCGAGAGCCGGATCTTGCGCAATGCCTTGCCCACCGTCGCCAGCTCTCCCCGCGGCCGGCTGGCCCGCGCCGCCCGGGTGATGTCCACCGACAGGGCACAGAGGGCGCCAAACATCTGGGGCGGCGTCAGGTGATCCAGCACACCCTCGAGCACCAACTCGGTGGTGAAGATCTCCTCGATCTGGATCCCTTCGAGGATGCGCGCCCCGGCCAGGGGCGAGCCGTCGTCGTCCAGATAGCCGATCCGCTGGAGCAGGCGGAGCTTGCGCTCGAAGGCGCTCCAGACCGGATCCCGGCCCCAGCCGCCCCGGTTCCGGCCGCGCTTGCGCCGTCGGCGGCGTACCGAGAAGCTCAGGAATGACCGCTCCAGCAAGGTCCGCAGTTCGTCGCTCTCGAAACGCTGGTTCAGGTGCACCACCGAGTTGAGCGACAGGTTGAAGCTGCTGCGCACCGGTTCCGGTTCGCCGTCCATCAGCCGTGTCAGGGTGGCGGCCAGGCGGGGGTAATCGGCGTGGTCCATCCGCACCACTGCGTGGCCGACCGGGTCGATCCCACGCCGGCCTGCGCGCCCCGCCATCTGCTGGAACTCGCGCACTCCCAGGGGCACCATCTCGCGCCCGTCGAAGCGCTGTAGCTCCTGGAAGACCACGGTCCGCGCGGGCATGTTGATACCCAGCGCGAACGTGGAGGTGCAGTACAGCACGTGGATCAGCCGACCCTCGTAGAGGCGCTCCACCAGGCCCTTGAGGTGAACGTGCAGGCCGGCGTGGTGGACCGCGATCCCCTTGCTCAGCATGGCCCCCAGCCCGCCGCCGAGGAGGCGCGGGTGCTCGTCGTCGAACCGGGTCAGCTCCTCGTCCATCCGCGCCCGCTGGGGGCGATCCAGGAAGCCGGGGTGGCGGCGGGACAGCTGGCGGCCGAAGACCTCACAGGAGCGGCGGCTGGTCAGGAAGTAGAGGCAGGGCAGCAGGTCCGGCTCGAGCTGGCGCACGACCTCGTCGTGGCGGGTGGGATTCTGCTGCTTGCGGCCCTGGCGCGCGTGCGAGGCCCGCCCCCGGCGGCGGCCCCGGCGCCTGCGTCCTCGACGCGGCCCCTGCCCTTCGGCGCGTTCCAGCTCGCGAACCTGACGCACAAAATCGTCCGGGTCGGTGGGCGGCGTGTCGCGATTGACCAGCTGGATCGCCAGCGGGACCGCACGCTCGGTCTCCCGGACGACGGCAACCTCCTCGCCGCGAACCTCGCACAGCCAGGCGCTGAAGCTCGCCAGGTTGCTCAGGGTCGCCGACAGCCCGACCACGCGGACCCCGTGGGGGAGGTAGATCAGCGCCTCCTCCCAGACGGTGCCCCGCTCGGGTTCGTCGAGGAAGTGGATCTCGTCGAACACCACGACCCGCAGTGCGTCCAGTGGCTCGCGGGTCAGCAGCATGTTGCGCAGGATCTCGGTGGTCATGATCCGCAGCGGGGCGTCCCGGCGGATCACCTGGTCACCGGTGAGCAGCCCCACCTTCTCGTCGCCGAGCAGGGCCGAGTACTCGCGGAACTTCTGGTTGCTCAGCGCCTTGACCGGTGCCGTGTAGATGACCTCGCCGCCGTCGGCCAGGACATGTTCGATCACCCGGTCGGCGATCAGGGTCTTGCCCGTGCCGGTGGGCGCACAGACGAGCACCGACTTGTCGGCCAGCAGGTGGTCGATGGCCTCGCGCTGGAACCGGTCGAGGGTGCGGCCGCGGTAGGTTGTGTCGTCAGCCAAGGGCTGTCAGCTCGTCAGCTGGAGACCCGCCAGGGCCTCCTCGCCCATCTCGGCGATCAGGCGGATCTTCAGCCGTCCCTTGATGCGGGCCTCGATCTGGCGGGCTCGCTCCCGGGAGAATCCGAAGATGTCGCCCACCTCGCCCAGGGTCAGGGGATCGGTCGACATGATGCGCTTGTTCCACAGGGTGACCTCGCGCTCGTCGGTCAGCTTGGAGCCGAAGTCCTTGAGTATGACGTTGACCCGATCCCGGTAGTCCTCGTTCGCCACCTGGACGTCCGGCGTCGGATCGGAGGAGGGCAGCACGCCGGCCAAGGTGCGGGAGGTGTCGCCATCGATGGGCGCGTCCAGGCTCGCGTCCCGGGCGCTCAGCCGCTCCGACATCTCGATCACCTCGCGCTCCTCGACGTTGAGGCGCTTGGCAAGGAGCTTGGGGGTGGGATCAAAACCCTGGTCCTGGAGCTTCTTGGTCTCCTTGGACAGGTTGTAGAACAGCTTCCGCTGGGCCTGGGTCGTGCCCACCTTGACCAGCCGGTGGTTCGCCAGCAGGAAGTACATGATGTAGGCGCGGATCCAGTAACGCGCGTAGCTACTGAGCCGGACCCCGCGGTAGGGGTCGTACTTCTTGACGGCCTGCATCAGGCCGATGTTGCCTTCCTGGATCAGGTCCAGGACGTTCTTGTAGAACCGCTGGTACTTGAAGGCGATCTTCACCACCAGTCGCAGGTTGGAGGTCACCAGCCGGTACGCGGCCTCCGGATCCTCGTCCTCCTGGACCTTGACCGCGAGCTCCTTCTCCTCCTCGGGGGTGAGGAGGGGAAAACGTCTGACGTCGGCCATGTAGGCCGCCAGCGGATCGTGCTTGGCCGGCAGCTGCCGGGCGGGTGCCGGCCGGGGCAGCTGGCGCGGCACGACCAGGGGCTTGTTGCTCCCCCCGGTTTCCGCCGTCTTCGTCGGCCGCTTGTCACTCACGCGTCCCATTCCTTTCCTCTGCCGCTGCTGGTTTGTTTTAGCATCTTCTGTGCCATTTCTGTCCCGGGTCGCGGTATCTTCGAAAACATGTCCGTCTTCCCACATCCAGCTTTCCCCTACCTCGTCTGCGTCGTGTTGTCGCTTGTGGCCTCTCCGGCCCTGGCACAGGAAGCTGAGACACCCGGTGAGACCGGAAACGTCCCGGTCGAGACACCTGCCGAGGCGCCAGATCCCGGTGCGCCGGCCGCCGATGAGCCCGCGGCGCAGCCGGAACGGCCGCCGGGTGTGGAGGGCCCGCTGTACACGGTCGCTCCCGAGGTGGTGGACACGGCCCAGCAGGCCGCCGAGGTCCGGGAGATCTACCGCGAGTCGGATCAGACCTTCGCCAACGTCCTGTGGTGGTGGGTCGTGCTGATCGCGGTCCTGTCGGCGCTCGGCTACGGCGCCTACTGGCTCTGGGGGCGGCGGGAGCCGCGACCGCCGTCCGGCCGATGAGCGCCCGCACCGGCCTGCTGGATGGGCTGCTGGCCGCCCTGGCGGTGTTCGCAGCCGTGTTGCTGGCCGATCGCACCCGTTTTGTCGATCCCGACCTGTTCATGAACTTCCTCTGCGCCCGGGACGTGCTGCAGCTGGGCGCCGTGCCATCGGTGGACACCCACTCCTTCGCACGACCCGACCTGGCATGGACGGTGAACGAGTGGCTCGGGCAGCTGTTCCAGCTGGCCGTGTACCGCAGCGGTGGTGGCGTCGGGTTGCTGGCGCAACGGCTGGTGCTGTCGGCCGCCGCCGCGTCGCTGCTGCTGCTGTCGGCGCGCCGCGCCGGGGCGTCCTGGCCGGCAGCGGCGCTGGCCCTGCTCGTCTGCTGGCCAGCCGTGGCCCACTTCTTCCTGATCCGGGTCCGCACCCTGTCGTTCGTGGCGCTGCCGCTGCTGCTGTGGTTGCTGACCGAGCACCGCCGCGGGTCACGCTGGGCGGTCTGGATGATCCCGCCGCTGCTGGCCCTGTGGGTCAATCTCCACGGCGCCTACTTCCTGGGGCTGGGGCTGATCGGTCTGGCCGTCGTCGATGCGCTGGCCAGGCACGTGGCGGACCGGGACGGCGAGCGGAGGCGTCCGGCCCTGCTCGCCGCCGTGTTCGGGCTGGCCACCGCTGCCACGCTGCTGCACCCGGCCGGATTGCGGGTCCACCGGCTGGTGCTGGGGACCCTGGGCGGCGGCAACATCGCGACCATCTCCGAGTGGCTGCCGGTCTGGGACCACCCGCCGCAGGTCACCTGGACCTACTGCGTGCTGATCCCGCTGGCGCTGGGTCTGGCGGTCTGGCGGCTGTGGCGGCGGGATCTGCTGTGGTCCGGGGCGCTGGCCGGGCTGGCCCTGGAGACGGCGCTCCACGTCCGCTTCGGTGCCCTGCTGGGCCTGGTCACCGCCGTGCCCCTGGCGCTGGCCTTGCAGCGGGGTGTGGACCGGTTGGGCGACCGCGGGGCGTTGGGGGTGCGGGCGCTGGCGCTGGCGGCGCTGCTGGCGGTGCCGGCCAGCTGGCCCGCCTGGGGAGCGCGCGATCTGGATCTGAGGGTGGATCCCCGGTGGACGCCGCTGGCGGCCGTGCGATTCATGGCGGCCAACGACCTGGCCGGCGACGTGCTGGCGGAGTACGACTGGGGTGCTTACGTGCTGTGGGAGCTACCTGCGGCCCGGGTGTTCATCGACAGCCGCTCCGATCTGCTGTACCCAGAGGACGTCGAGCGCGAGTGGAGCACCTTTGCCCTGCTCGAAGCGGGCTGGGAAGAGGTCCTGACCGGGAGCGGGGCCACGGCGGTGCTCCTGCGGGCCGCCCGCCAGCCCGAGGCCAGCGTCGGCGCGTTGCCCGGCTGGCGGAGCGTGTACAGCGACGGCTTCGCCACCCTGTTGCTGCGGGAGGGGCCGGTCAACCGGGACTTCCTCGAGCGGCTGGAGCAGCGGCAGATCGTGGTCCCACCCCCCGTGACGGACAGGGATCTGGTCCTGAGATGAGGGACCGACCCCGAGTGGAGGAATCGATGTCCGGCTCCGAGGATGTGCAGGTCACCGTCATCCTTCCGACCTACGAGGAGGCGGCCAACCTGCCGCGGGTCGTGCCGGCGGCGCTGGACGCGCTCGCTGCGGCGGGGGTGGCCGCCGAGGTGCTGGTGGTGGACGACGACTCGCCGGACGGTACCGCCGAGGTGGCCCGCGAGCTGGGTCGCGAACGGCGGGTCCGGGCGCACGTGCGGACCGGCGAAAGGGGACTCTCCAGCGCGGTGATCGCGGGATTCTCCCTCAGCGAGGCGCCGGTCTGCGTGGTGATGGACGCGGACGGCAGTCACCCGGCGGACGCGCTGCCGGCCATGGTGAGGCCCGTGCTCGACGACCGCGCCGACGTGGTGGTCGGCAGCCGCCACGTGCCCGGCGGCGGGGCCGAAGGCTGGCCCCTGAAGCGACGGGTCATCTCCCGGGGGGCGGGGCTGCTGGCGCGGGGGCTGTCACCGATGACCGATCCGACCACCGGCTTCATGGCGGTGCGCACCGAGCTGGCGCAAGGGCTGCCCCTGGATGGCCTGGGCTTCAAGATCGTGCTGGAGACCGTGGTGCGGGGCTGGCCCCTGCGCCTCGAGGAGGTACCCATCGTGTTCACCGACCGGATCGCGGGCGAGTCCAAGCTCTCCGGCGGGGTCACCGTGAGCTACCTGCAGCACCTGGCGCGCCTGTACCGCCATCGCCTCGGCGTCGGCTGACCACCGCTTCCCCGCGCGCGGGCGAATCGTTACCATGGCGGTCCGCGCAGCGAGGGAGGATCCCATGTCCGGCAGCGAGTACCTGGCCTTCGATCTGCAGGGGCTGTGGCGGGAGATCCCGCTGGCCTTCTTCGATCTCGAGAGCACTGGTCTGGACACCGCCGAGGCGCGGATCGTCGAGGTCGGGATCGTCACCTACCGGGATGGGCGGCCGGTGGATCGCTGGGGGCAGCTGATCAACCCGGGCATCCCGATCCCGCCCGGGGCCAGCGAGACCAACCACATCACCGACGACATGGTGGCCGACAAGCCCACCTTCCGCGAGGCTTCCTGGGAGATCTACCGCCGGCTGCGGGACAAGGTGCTGGTGGCCTACAACGGCCTGTCCTACGACGCGCCCCTGCTGGCGGCGGAGATGACACGCTGCGGGCTGACCCCCCCCGAGCAGCCGATCCTCGATCCGATGATGTGGGTGTTCGAGAAGCTGCCGAGCAAGTCCGGCTGGCCGTTCGGCCAGGCCCGGGTCTGCGAGAAGCTGGGGGTCGAACAGGTGGACGCCCACCGGGCGGTGTCGGACTGCGAGGCGCTGGCCCAGATCACCTTCCGCCTGGCCGACGAGGTCCCGCCGACCCTGGCCGAGCTGCTGAAGCTCCAGGACCGCTGGCGCAACGATTTCCTGGTCCTCAAGAACGAGCGCGACGAGGCCCGGCGCGCCAAGCAGGCGGCGGCCGCACCGGATGAACTCGAGGACAAGGGGCAAGGCGGGCTGTTCTAGCCCCGCAATCATGGAACCGATCGGAATCGGCCTGTTCGTGGTTGGCGGCGCGGCGCTGTTCGGCGTCGCGCTGGTCGCGGGCAGGATCGCGCGCCACGTCGCGACCAACGGGCCCGCGGTGTCGTGGCGGGCGCCGGCGGACGACCGTCTCGAGCTGCTCTTCAGGGACGCGGGTTCGATGGGTTTCATGGACCCGGTCCTGAAGGGCAAGACCGAGGGGATACCGCTGGAGATCGACATCTGGGACGAACCCCAGGGGAAGACGAGCCGCCGGGTGACCCGCTACCGTGCGGAGCTCCAGCGCGTGCTGCCCGCCCGCCTGCGGCTGCAGGTCGAGGGGGTGGGCTGGAAACTGCTGCAGGGGCTCGGCCTCAAGGACATCGAGATCGGGGACCGCGACATCGACAGCGCCCTGCGGATCACCTCGTCCGACCCCGCAGCGACCCTCGAGGTGATGGACGACCACGCCGTTCGCGAGGCCCTCGGCGAGGTGATCCGCGCCGCGCTGCGCGTCCAGCTGGAAGGGCGCAAGCTGCAGCTGCTGCAGATCGGGGTCGCCGACCGGGAGATCGGCGTCCGCTTCAACCAGCTCCTCGCCCTCGCCAAGGCCCTCGACAACGCCCTCGACAACGCCCTGACCCACCCCTGGAAGGCCCTCGCCGCGCTCCACGGGATGACGATCCGCCGCGGCAGCGAGCGGGTGCGCGTCCAGGGCAACTTCGATGGGCTGGATCTGACGGCCCTCGCCAGAGACGGCAGCGGCGGCGAGCCGCCCCACACCACGATCCGGATCCGGGTGCCCGGCGACCTGCCGCAGGGTCTGTGGATCACCCGTCGCGACGAGAACGCCCCCGAGGGCTGTCTCGACCTGCCCGATCCGGTGCTGGGACAGATGCTCTGCGTGCGGGGGCAGCGCCCGGAGGCCGTCACCGAGCTGCTGGACGACGACGAACTGCGCACGCTGTTGCTCGAGGTGGTCCACGGCCATCCGGGATCGGCGGTCCAGACCGACACCGTGGTCCTCGAGATCGATGGATTTGTCGGCGTGGAGATCTGGGACAAGGCGGAGCTGGCCGCCAGTCTCGCGCGGGCGCTGGGACAACGCTGCCCGGCGCCGGCTACCTGAACCGCACGTCCAGCAGCACCATTCCGCCGAACTGGACGTCGGTGGCGTCCCGGTCGATCTGGTTGACCGCCGCCGCGGCCGCTCCGCCGGGCACGAGCACGCTGGCGATGGCGTGCAGGTCTAGCACGCCGTCGGGGTGGTGGAAGCCCAGGTCCAGATCCGCCTCCACGCCGACGCTGCTCTTGCCCAGGGCGTTCGCTGGCGCCAGCGCACCCGCCACCCCGACGATGAACGCCGGTTCGAACACGTCCTGGATCCGGTACGCCAGCCGCAGATCCACCTGCAGCAGCCCCATCCGGGTCAGGAAGTGGCTGTTTTCCAGGGTGCCGATCTGCTGGTCCAGGTTGTTCCAGGTGTCGAACAGCTCGTTCTCGCTCAGCCACAGGGTGCGGCTGCGCGACAGGCCCGAGTAGCGGAAGCCGTGGTTGACGTTGTTGCCCTCCTCGGCGTCGTCCGGCGAGAGCATCAGCACGTTCCAGTTGAGGGTCACCGGGCCCAGCTGCTCGTCCCCGTGCAGCTGGGCCGCGAACGCCAGCTGGCGCTGCCGGCGGCCGTCCCCGGTCGCGTCCGTGTGGCTGCCAAGCTGACTGACCAGGTCGAACTGGATGTGGACCCTGTCCGAACGCAGTCCCAGGTGGGCGTAGGGGGCCACCAGCACCAGCGTCCGCATCGGCTCGGCGCCGTCGGCCAGCAGCTGGGCGCCGCCGTCGAAGTACACCGGCTGGTCGGGGGTGCCGGCGCTCAGGCCCAGCGAACCGAAGAAGGTGTCGTGGGTGAAGTTGTTGTCCACGATGTCCCACCCCTCGTAGGTGGCATCGGGCAGCAGGCCCGCGGTCAGCCGCAGGCCGCCGTTTCCCCAGCGGGCGTGGAACCGGGCGGCACCGGTCCAGTGAGCCATCATCAGCGACGTGGGATCAGTCCAGCGATCGAAGCCGGCCTTGAAGCCCACCGCGCCGCAGGGTGAGTCGCCCTCGGCGAACACCTGGCGGTGGAGCAGCAAGAAGACGTCGGCGGCGGTGGGGTCGAGCTGATCGGCGTTGTTGCGGCTCCAGACGTTGAGTCCGACCTCGGCCTGGTAGCGGATCCGCAGGTTGGGCAGCACGTGGAACGTGATGCCCGGCCGCAGCAGCGTGCCCACCGCGCCCACGTGCTGCCGGTCACGGTTGTAGGCCGGCTCACTGCGGTCGAAGTCGTCGTCGTTGAACAGCAGGCCGAGGGTCAACAGGTCCGCGTCCAGGGTCACCCGCTGGCGCGCGGACGGATCGCCGTCGTCGGGCTGCGGTGAGGCCTCGCTCCAGCCGTCGGCGGCGGTGGCGGTCGGAGCGGTCGCCAGGGCCAGCAGGAGCGCCAGGGCGCACCGAAGTCGCGTGAACATCTCGCTGCCCCCCCTCATCGGCCGTTGACCATCTCGTCGCCGCGGAAGAAGTAGTCCCAGCCCTCGTTGGTCTGGCCCTCCAGCGGGGGTCTCAGCTTCACCCAGTGGTTGACGCCAGGGGTGTCCTCGACCGGCACGTGGAACAGGAGGTGACGTTCGGCGTCGTAGTGGGCGCGGCCGTCGGACAGCCAGACGTAGAACCCGTCGGGGTACTGCAGCGGCTCGGGGACGAAGATCTCCGTCGCCCAGGACGACTCGCGGCTCTCGTACTCCACGTAGAACTCGCCCACCGGATCCGGGGTTTCCTTGTCCGGATCGAAGTAGTGCAGCGGCCCGTGGAAGTGGGTCGCCACCGGCTTGCCGGCCAGCGCCCGGGCGTAGGGCCGGGAGAAGGCCAGCTCGCCGCGGGCTTCCCCAGCCGGATCGAGCACCGAGAAGTCCTCCCCGTTCCACCAGTCCCCCTCCTCGTAGGAGTTGTCGGTGGTGAACACCCACTGCATGCGGGAGAGGGTCGTCTCCTCGAAGGCCTCGTAGTAGTTGTCCAGGATGTGGGCCGAGACCGCGTAGTCGTCGGCGACCGACGCCTCGATGCCGTTGTAGTTGTAGTAGCTGCCGAACTCGCCGAACACCACCGGGACGTTGCCCAGCGAGTAGGCCGCGCGGGAGGCGACGTCCGCGATCTTGTCGCCGTACTCGCGGTAGCGGATCTCCTCGACGTCGAACTCGCGGGGCTCCCGCACCAGGCCGACCATCGGGTAGATGTCCGGGTACCAGTGGGGCGCGTAGACCAGCTGGTCGATCCTCGCGGGATGGACCATGTTGACCTCCATCACCCCGCCGCCCACGCCCCCGCCCGTGACCACCTCGAGCCCGGATGACGACTCGATCCAGATCACGGCCCCCGGATCCTCGTCCTGGATCGCCTGGCCGATGCGGGAGTAGAAGGGCTCGAGGTAGTTGGCGTCGTGGCCGATGTTCAGGCCGGCGACGGCAAGCAGGTCCGCGTCGTCCAGACCCCAGGCGGCCATCGTCTCCGGCTCGTTGTCCGGTGGGATCAGGCTCAGGCCGGCGAACACGGTGTAGAAGGTCGGCCCGAGCTCCTCGCCGAGCAGGTCCATCAGCAGCTGCTCGACACCGTCCATCATCCCGGTCTGGCCCACCACGGCCGCCAGGGTCAGCGCCAGGTAGATCCCGTTGGGCTCGTTCATCAGGTCGTAGCCGATGACGTTGTTGTGCTCGGCGGCGCGCATGGCCACCTGGCGCCAGGCGCCGGCATACGCCTCCTGCAGATAGTCCTGGACGTTCTGGCCCTCGATCTCCCGGGTCGGGAACACGTCGGAGCCGGCCAGGAAGGCGGCCCAGCACATCTCCTGGTCCACCGAGGTGCCGTTGTTGATGCCCCACATGCTCCACGGCAGCATGTTGGTCGTCTCGTCCATCCCGTAGCTCTCGGCGGGCAGGTTCTGCAGCACGTAGGAGGCCCACTCGGGGACCTCGATCTCGCCGTCTTCGGCCCCGGTCAGCAGCTGGATCACCTCGACCAGCGCCAGCACCAGCTCCAGGTCGAGCTGGCCCATGATGTGGGGGTCGCCATAGTGGGGGGAGTCCATCTGCTTGTGGGGCAGCGCAGCCTGCACTGCCCAGCGGGGGGCGCCGTCGCCGCGCATGGTGTCGGTGAACGGGGGGACCATGGTCATCACCGAGGCGGCCACCACGTCTGCGTCGTCGATGCCGGCATCGGCCAGGGTCTCGTAAGGGCGCTCGTTCATCCGCGTGAACACGTGGCGGCTGAACATGTCCTGGTGCATGTCCATCAGCACGTAGATCCCGTTGCGCTCGGCCGCCGCCACCATCTCGTCCACGTAGTCCAGGTACTCGGTGTTGTACTTGCCCCTGGCCTCGGGCTCGATGGCCTCCCAGTTGAGGATGAAGCGGACGGCGTTGAACCCCAGCGAGTTGATCACCCCGAACCAGTGATCCGCCTCCTCCAGCGGGAAGGGACGCCCCACGTAGCTGAACTCCAGGTCGTTGAAGTAGACCTGTTCCGGCTCCGCGTCGTACGGCGCGGTGAAGGGCGTCTTGGTGCTGCCACCCAGGTTCACGCCGTGCACGGTCAGGTAGCGGCCGTAGCCGTCCACCAGATAGGTCAACTCCGTGTGGACCTCGGAGGTGGGATCGGGGGTCGGCAGCAGGTCGGCACCGGGGGTGCAGCCGGCGGCAGCCAGCGCCGCCACCAGCGCCAGGGCGGTCCAGGGTCCGTAACGATCGAGCATGTTGTCTCGCTCCCGAGCGATTGTGAAAGTGGGGAACCTGCCCGCGCGCGCGGTGTCCTTTGGAATAGCGCGCCGTGCGTTGGTATTGTAACGGCAACCCCGCGACCGATAGCGGTGGAAGGACGGGACAGACGTGAGCGACGAACCCATCGAGACGGCACCCGAGGAACTCTCGGAGCTACTGGATCGCGTGGAGCGCCGGCTTCGGCTGCGCCACGCCGTGCACGCGGCGGTGCTCGGCACCTGGGGCGGGTGTGTGCTGGCCGCGCTGGTCCTGGTGGCCAGCAAGTTCGCCTGGCTGGGGCTGGATCCCTCGTTCCTCGCCGCCGGGGCGGTGGGGCTCGGCACGGCCTGCGGCCTGACCGCCGGCCTGTTTCGCCGCACCCTGGACCCCACCGGGCGGGCGCTGCTGGTGGATCGCCAGCTGGGCACCCGCGAGCAGATCGTGTCGGCCCTCGAGGCGGCTCGGCTGGACCCCCTGGGGGATCCCCACGAGCTGACCGCAGCGCTGGTCGACCGGGGTCGATCCCTGGCCGCGAGCCTCGATCCGGCCACGGCGGTGCCCCTGGCGCGACGAAGCGAGCTGCGGGGGCTGTATTTCCTGCCCCTGGCCTTGGCGGCGCTGGTGGGACTGATCTTCCTTCCCACCTTCGGCAGCATCGCCCTGCCGCTGAATCCGGAGCAGGACCCCGAGGTGGTCGACGAAGGCGAATCCCTCCAGCAACGCATCGAGGAGATCCAGCAGCAGGCGGACGCCGAGCTGCCCGAGGACGTCAAGGAGCAGCTCGCGAACCTGGCCGAGGAGCTGCAGAACGAGGAGCTGACCCCCGAGGAGGCGCGCGACAAGCTCGAGGAGATGCAGGAGCAGCTGGAGCAATTCCAGGACGAGCTGGCCGACAAGAGTCAGGCCGACGAGCTGCAGGAGGCCGCCGAAGAGCTCTCCGACAACGAGATCACCGAGGATCTGGGCGAGGCCCTGCAGGAGCCGAACCTGGAGCAGGCCGCCCAGGAGGCCGAGAAGCTGGCGGACAAGATGCAGGAGGCCAGCGCGGCCGAGCAGCAGGCCGCCGCGGGCGCCATGGAGCGCGCGGCCGAGGCCATGTCCGAGTCCAACCCCGAGCTCTCCCAGCAGATGAAGGAGATGGCCCAGCAGATGAAGGAGGCGGGTCAGCAGGGCAGCGAAGGCGACCCGGACAGCGGCATGAGCCAGGAGCAGATGCAACAGCTGGCCCAGCAGCTGCAGCAGATGCAGGACAGCGGGATGGCCGAGAAGCTCAAGCAGGACGAGGAGCTGATGAAGATGTCCCAACGCCTCAACGGAGCCCTCGAATCATCCACGTGACAGTTGGGCGGTGACTGCCAGTTGGCAGCCGGAACGGAAGAGGGTGAGGGCGAGGGATCGGGGTCGCGGGCAGGCGAGGGCCACACCTGGGACGAGGCCGAGGGGTACGACACCTCCCAGAGCGGCCACCAGGACACCCTGCGGGACTCGGACCGGACTCCGGAATGGGAAGAGGAGTTCCAGGACCTTTACGACCCGGAGCGGCTCCGGGACGCCGAGGCGTTGCTGACCGGACTCGCGGGGCAGCTGGACACCGAGGGCCAGATCGACTCGATGCCGATCCGGCTGCTGCCGGGGGACGACGAGCAGGTCGCCCTGCCGACCCTGGACGTGCCGGACGAGTACCGGCAGGCCGCGGCGGACGCCCTCGAAGACGAGGCGATCCCGCCGGGCTACCGTGAGCAGATCAAGACCTACTTCGACTCGGTGGCGGGCAGCGAGACCCCGGAATAGCCCCCCAGTACAAACCGGAAAAAGCGAGTATCTTTCTCGGACCCAGACTCGGACTCGGAGTACACCATGGAAGAAGCCAGCGCACTGTTTGCACAGCGATTCCAGCGCCTACGCGACGCGATGGGCCAGGTTATCGTCGGCCAGCAAGAGGCCCTCGACGGCATCCTCACCTGCCTCGTGGCCGACGGCCACGTCCTGCTCGAGGGCGTCCCCGGCCTGGGCAAGACGTTGATGGTGCGAACCCTGGCCCAGGCCGTGGGCCTGGACTTCGCCCGCATCCAGTTCACCCCCGACCTGATGCCC
>CAYTBN010000067.1:0-36037 GCA_964436045.1 uncultured Rickettsiales bacterium
CGGTCTCGGTCTCGGTCTCGGTCTCGGTCTCGGTCTCGGTCTCGGTCTCGGTCTCAGCCACGGTCTCGGTCTCGGTCTCGGTCTCGGCCACGGTCTCGGCCACGGCCTCGGTCTCGGCCTCGGTCTCGGTCTCGGCGACCGGCGTGAGCTTCTCCGCAGGCTCTGGCGCCCGCTCGAGGATCACGAACTCGACCCGCCGGTTGGCGGCGTGAGCTTCCTCGGTCGCCCCGTCCATGACGGGCCGCGAGAAGCCGTAGCCCGTCGAGCTCAGGCGCGCCGAGTCGACGCCGGCCGCGGCCAGGTAGGCCTCGACCGTCGCTGCGCGATCCCGTGACAGGGTCAAGTTGTAGTCGGCCCTGCCCTGCTTGTCGGTGTGGCCGGCCACCTCGACCCGCAGGAGCTCCGGGTGCTCGACCAGGATCGACGCGACCAGGTCCAGCAGCGGGCTGGCCTCGGCCTTGAGGGACGCCTTGTCCAGCTCGAAGGGGACCTTCTCGCTGATCTCGACCCGCTCGGCGGTGATGCGCACCGGCAGCGTGTCGGGGCAGCCGTCCCGGTCCTTCCAGCGGTTGAAGGTCTCCGCCTCGGTCGGGCAACCGTCTTCGTCGTCCGCATAGCCGTCGCCGTCGGTGTCCATCCAGCCGATCTTGGCGTCGGGGTTGAAGCGGAACACGTTGTAGATGCCGCCCACCCGATCGCTGGTGAAGTAGATGTAGCCGTCGGCGCCCCAGTGGGGCTCGTTGTCCGAGTAGCGGTCCTGGGTGATCGGCCGCAGGCCCGTGCCGTCGGCGTTGACCAGCCACAGGTCCTGCATGTTGTTGCGGTAGGCGCCGAACACCAGCTGGCTGCCATCGGGCGACCAGTCGACCATCTCGATCTGGGTGCCGTCGTCGAAGGGGGTCAGGGTGACCTCGGTGTCGCCGTTCTCGCTGTAGTCGTCGGCCTTGATCTTCTTGAGGACCTGGTTGCCGGAGGCGTACTCGGTGTACGCGATCCACTCACCGTCGGGCGACCAGGAGGGGTCCTGGGCGCGCAGCGCGCCGAGGAGGCGCACGGTGTTCTCGAAGTTGAACTCCTCTTCGTCCTCGTCGTAGGAGATCTCGGAGATGCAGACCGAGTTCCACTGGTACCCACCCGGGTACGTGTGGCCCTTCATCTTGTAGACCGTCTCGTTCTTCTCGTGCTCCAGGCACTGGTAGACGATCCGCGTGCCGTCCGGTGAGAAGTCGAACTGGCCGGACCCCGACGAACCGATGTAGCGCGGGATCGAACCCTTCTTCTTGCCCAGCTCCTCGATCAACTCCTCGTCCTCTTCATCGTCGAGGTACGCGCCGCGGATCGGCATCCAGGTGTCCTCGGGGACCTCCTTGAGCACGACCTTGCTGCCGCGCAGGTCGAAGTGGGCGTAGAACCGACCGTCCGGGCTGTAGCGGGGGAACCAGATGTACAGGCCGGACTTCTCCTTGTCCTTGCGCCGCTCGAGCCAGCGCTTCTTCTCCCACTTGATCCGGTCCTCGTCGTCCTCGGGCTTCTCCCAGACCGGCAGCGTGTAGCGGACCTCGGCGCCGATCGCCGGCTCGGCCAGCACGTCGTCGCGGACCTTGGAGTACTTGGCCATCGCCCACTCGATCCAGCCCTGACGAAGCTCCTCGACGCTGACGTTGAGGGTGTCCTCGACGACCCGATCCCAGTTGGCGCTCCAGCCCTTCTCGGCCTTCTTGTTGGCGAACGACTGCATGACGCCTTCGCCGTACTGCTCCTCGAGATAGATGCCGAAGTTGTAGCCCGAGTTGTAGTGGCGCTCGCCGTCCAGGCCGCCGTTGTGACCGTAGTAGTCCTCCCAGTCGGCCTTGTTCAGCAGGGTGCCCTCGAGGATGTCCGCGCGCATCCACATGTCGCGGTTGGAGGTCCAGGTGTTGATGCCGGCCTCCTGGGTCGTGTACTCGGCACCACCCTCGACCCACCACCAGGGGTCGCCGTCGCCGATGAAGAAGTTGGCGCCGGTGTCCAGGTTGTAGGCCCCGTCCCGCCAGCGGGCGGACACGTACCAGCCGAAGCCGTTCTCGGCGAACACCGAGTCCCGCTTCAGGGACACCACGTGGGCGTACTCGTGGTACATGACCAGCCGGAACCAGTCCCCGTGGCCGCGGGCCCTCCACAGGTAGTCGTCGTGCTTGGACGACACCACGATCCAGTCGAAGTTGGGGATGGTGTAGCCCCACAGGTCGTCGGGTTGCTCGAGCACGACGATGTTGACCGTCTCCTCCAGGTACATGTCGTACTGGGAGCAGGTCGGGACGTACATCTCCTCGGCCACCACCGCGGTCTTGCGCGCGGCGAAGGCGCCGTCGAGGTAGTAGCGGGTCTCGTCGGGGGCCTTCTTGGACTTCGGGTAGAAGACGTTGAAGTGCTCGGTGTGGATCACGTACCAGTCGAGATCCGGGTAGTTGTACAGGGCGAAGAACTTCGACGCTGCCGCGGGGCGAGCGCCGGAGAAGACGCCCAGCACCATGACCGCCGACAGCAAAAATCGGAACGCCTGGTTTCGCATCGTCATCTCCAGCGCCTCAGAAGCGGTACATGACGCTACCGCCAGCGGTCCAACCGCGGGTCGGGGTCACGTCCTCGAGGGGGATCAGGTAGGCCGGGCGGCCACCCAGGGTATAGGCGAACCGCAGGTCCACCTGGAAGTTGCGGTTGGGCGTGACGCTGACAACGGCGCCGGCGTCCACGTACAGCCCGTTGCTGCCCTCGACCGGATCGCACTCCTTGCACGAGGCGACGCCCCGGCTGGAGGGCCCGATCTTGGTGACGAAGCGGTACTCGAAGTCCGCGCCGACCCCCAGGGTCAGGAAGCGCGCCAGCTGGAACATCACGTCCAGGCCCCACTGGACCCCGTCGCCGGGGTCGATGCGCAGCGCAAACTGATGCTGGTCGTCCTCGATCAGGTACTGGGCGATCCCCGTGGTGCGCCACATGTACCCGGCCCGCACGTCGATCGCCATGAAGTCCAGCTGCTGCTTGAACTCCAGGTCGACGCCGAAGTTGTACTGGCCGGTCCCCGTGGGCATCACTGTGACCAGCCCGGGGCTGGGGACGTAACTCCCCGGCGACTCGAGCCCGGTGGGGGCCTTGACGTGGAAGTGGCTGCCCAGGGAGTTGTTGAACTTCCCGGCCGGATCCACCTTCCGCAGCCACTGCACCAGCACGCCCATCTCCATGTCACCGATGGCGAAGGTGTTGACGTTGACCGTCTCACCGTCGGCGCCGGCGTTGCTGTTGCGCAGCTGGTTCCACAAGAAGGGTACGTGCAGGTAGACGTCCGTCCCCTTGGTGAACCCCCAGCGGAAGTCCAGCGCGAAGCGCCGCTGATCGAAGCGGGCGTCGTTGCCGAACCGCTGGAAGTGCTTGTCCGGAACAAATCCCGCGACCGCCGCCGAGTCACCCGGCAGGAAGTCGCTGGCGGAGTGTTTCCAGTCGAAGCCGATCCCCATCTCGACCCAGCCCTTGCCCACAACCAGCGGCCGCTCGACGATCTTCTGCTCGATCTCGGCCTGCCCGGTGTGGTGCTGGAACATGTCGGCCGATGCGGGGAGAGCGATGAGGAGGAGCCCCATCGCGAGGAGGCACGTTGCCGTCCGTCGCATCATCGTGTCCGAACCCTTCTTGTCACACGGCGTGGAGCCGTACACCTGGAAAAAAAGCCTCGGAATAAAACCAGGGGACCCGGGGCCTGTCAAGGCGATCCGAGGACTCCTTGCCCGGCCCCTGGACTCCTGCCCCGAAGGATCCCGCGAAACTCATTGCGGTTGGAGAACCCGGGGCACATCCTGCAGCCTAGAGACGAAGGCGACGACGAGCGGGACATCTTTTTCCTTTGCCGCGAACCCGCGCGCGTGATAGCTTCCCCATTCTCGCCGCCGGAGAAACTCCTAACTAGCTGTTTTCATTAGGGGAATCCCTTGAACCGACCCCCGATCAGACTCCTTGTCGTGCTGGCCCTCACCGGCTGCACCGTCCAGGGAAACGATCCCGACCTCACCGGACACGACGTCCGCCTGACCATCCTCCACACCAGCGACATGCACTCCCGGCTGCTGCCCTACGAGTACGACCCCATGTACACGGACGAGCAGCTCGGCCTGGTGGCCTACAAGGGGCCCTTCGGCGGGATCGCCCGGGTGGCGACCCTCGTGAAGCGGGAGAAAGCCCGCAGCCAGCGGGTGATGTACGTGGACACCGGCGACATCTTCCAGGGCGCGCCGATCTTCAACTTCTTCTCCGGCGAGGTGGAGATGCGGGTGCTCGGCGGGCTGGCACCCGACGTGGTCGTGGTCGGCAACCACGAGTTCGACCGGGGGGCGGACAACCTGGCCCGCCAGCTGTCCAACTGGAAGTCCTTCCCGACCCTGGCGGCCAACTACGACTTCCGGGAGTCGAGTCAGCCCTGGAACAACGACCTGGAGGGCCTCATCGATCCCTGGGCGATCGTGGAGAAGGACGGCCTCACGATCGGCGTCATCGGCATCGGCGACCTGAACTCGATCACCTCCATCGCCGAGGCGGACAACTCCCTGGACGTGGACGCCACCGGGGCCCTGTGGACCGTGGAGCACTACGGCGCGATCCTCGAGCCGATGGTCGACCTGATCGTCGTGGTCAGCCACTCGGGCCTGACCACCGACGTCGAGATGGCCCGCTACTCGGAGTACGCCGACGTGATCCTCGGCGGCCACCTGCACATCGCCATCGACCCGCCCAAGCTGGTGTCGTCCGAGGTGGTGCCGGACAAGAAGGTCATCGTCTGCCACTCGGGGGCCTTCGCCAAGTTCGTCGGCCGCCTGGACCTGATCGTCCGCGACGGCGACATCGTCAGCCACGACTACGACCTGTTCCCCGTCGACGTCACCGTCGAACAGGACCCGGACACCCTCTTCCTGCTCGAACCCTACGAGGTCGAGATGTACCGCACCGTCGACCTGGACGAGGAGCTGGGGCTGATGGGGGACCTGGATGGCGACGGCGAGGTGGACGACGAGGACTACGAGATGCGGCGCTTCGGCATCTCGGGCGGCGACGCGCCGCTCGGCAGCCTGGTGGCCCACGCGATGCAGATCCGCCACGGCGTCGAGACCGACTTCGCGCTGACCAACTCCCTGGGCATCCGCACCAACCTCCAGGCCGGTCCCATCACCCGCGAGGAGCTCTTCAACGTCCTGCCGTTCGACAACAGCGTGACGGTGATGCTGCTGTCGGGATCCGAGGTCCAGGACCTGATGGACTACGCCACCCAGCGATCCGCCAGCCGGGGCTGCAACGCACAGGCCCAGGTTTCGTCGGCGCGCTTCGTGATGAACTGCGCGACGGGGGAGGCCGAGGACGTGACCATCGGCGGCTCGTGGGAGCCCTGCTACACGGACGCGGACTGTTCCAGTGCCGCCGAGATCTGCTCGGCGGGCGCCTGCGGCCAGCCGATCGTGCCCCAGGGGGTCTACGAGCTGGCGACCAACGACTACATCGCCAACGGCGGCTCCGGATTCCGCGTGCTGGAACAGAACACGACCAAGGTCGACACCGGGATCTCGATGCGAGACGCGGTGATCACCTACATCCTCGACCACCCCAACCTACCGGCCGACGCCCCTGGCTTCGCCGACTCCGACGGCCGCATCACGCCGGTCTACTGAGAAGGGAGGCAACGACATGCGCAACGCGACGAACCTGCTCTCCCTGGTCGCCCTCGCCGGTCTCCTGCTGGGCGGCTGTGAACGCACCGTCGAGCCCCTGACCGGTCCCAAGAGCATCCGGGTGACCTTCAACGAGGCAGCGGCGGACGTGCTGGGGACCCACGAGGAGCCCCTCGCGTTCAGCCACGAGTCCACCGGCTTCCGTATCGACATCGCCGTGCTGGGGTACGACGACGAGGTGATGGCCGACTTCGACGGCGAGGTCTCGCTGCGGGTCAAACCCGGCACGGTGACCACGCCCCACCCGGCCACCGTCGAGATCCGGTCGGGAGTGGTCTCCGGGGTGTACGTCGAGGTCAAGAAGTCCTTCGGGCCCACCCGGATCTGGGTCGAGGACACCGAGCGCGAGGGGGCCTCCTGGGCCACCGGAGTCAGCCCGCTGCTGCGTTTCGAGGATCCCACCGTCGCCCAGACCCAGGCTCCCACGGGGGACGACCTGTCCGCCCTGGTGGACAACCACGTGGAGATCCGCACCGAGGGCCGGGAGCTGATCGTCACCCACGTCGCCTCGGACGGCTTCTACGTCTCGGACATGACCGACTTTCCCGAGCCCTACGGCCACACGTTCGCCTTCAGCTTCAGCCGCCCGCGCGACCTGGAGGCCGGCGACAAGCTGTCGTCCCTCGACGGCAACGTGGACGAGTACCTGGCGTTCACCGAGCTCTCCTTCCCCTCGTGGCTGGTGGAGAGCGCGGGCAACGATCTGCCCGAGCCGATCACCGTCACCGCCGAGCAGATCTGCGGCGGCACCGCCGAGATGGAGAAGCTCGAGTCGGCCTACGTCCGCGTGGAGAACGTCCAGACCCGGTTCGTCGACTCCGAGGACTGCACCGACTACGTCGAGTACGGCCAGTGGCCGGTGCAGCTGATCGTCGAGGGGGCGCCCTGCAGCCCCGTCGAGCTGAACGTGACCAGCACCTACACGGTGCCCGGGCTGCGCTTCGAGGAGTGCCTCGAGGACGCCCTGCCAGCGGCGCGGAACTTCGAGTTCCTGCAAGGCATGCTGCGCAACAACTACGCCGCCGAGCCGGAGTGGATCCTGGAACTCCGCGGCTGCGAGGACCTGCCCGTGGAGGACTGGCCGGAGGACTGCGTGGAGGAGTCGGCGGCGGCGCGCGCCCACTTCAGCGGCCCCCAACCGGTTCCGCCCCAGTACCGGCGGAGTATCCCGTACTGCGAGGGCGTGCCCTACGAACTGGACTGAATCGAAGGAAGGAACGAACCGTGACCACCAAGACCCTATTGCCTCTCCCCGGTTGGCTCGCCCTGTCGCTGCTGCTATGCGCGGGCGGCGCCCTCGCCCTCTCCGGCTGCAACGTCACCCCGGGTGACGACGACGACGACGACGCCAGCGACGACGATGACGACGACGACGACGGTGGCCTGACGATCTACGACCTCCAGCAGGACGGCTTCGAGGAGGATCAGTTCGTGACCCTCGAGGGTGTGATCGTGACCACCGAGCCCTGCTCGGACGGGTTCTTCGTCCAGGAGCCCGACGGCGGTCCCTACAGCGGTCTGTACGTCTACACCTACTCGGACGCCCTCGATCAGCTCGAGCTGCTCGTCGGCGACATCGTCACCGTCGCCGGGGGCATGTCCGAGTGGTACGGCATGACCGAGATGACCCTCGCCAACATCGCGGACATCCAGATCACGGGCGCCACCGACGCGCCGGCTCCGGAGGTCATCGACATCTCCGATCTCACGGCCGACGAGACCGCCGAGCCCTGGGAGTCGGTGCTGATCCAGGCCTCGGGCACCGTCACCTCGGGCGCCGACAGCTACGGCGAGTGGGCGGTGGACGACGTCAAGATCGACGACCAGTGCCACCCGGCCGAACCGGGGGTGGGCACGCAGGTCAACGCCATCATCGGCGTCATCGACTACGCCTGGGACAACTGGCGGATCAATCCCCGCTCGGACGACGACCTGGACCTGGGCGAGGCGCCGCCGCCGGAGACGGCGACGATCTACGAGATCCAGGAGGGCGAGGTGAACGAGGGCCCGGTCACCGTCGAGGACGTCGTGGTCACCAGCGGCCTGATGGAGCCCTACTCCTCCTGCGAGTGGAGCGGCTTCTTCGTCCAGGAGCAGTCCGGCGGCCCCTACAGCGGAATCATGGTGGCCCTCCAGGTCGCCGACTTCCCCGGTTTCGAGGTGAACGTCGGCGATGTGGTGACCGTGTCCGGGGACTACTCGGAGTTCTACGACCTGTCCGAGCTGACCATCGCGTCCCCCGACGACGTCGAGGTCACCGACACCGGCGCCGCGGTCTCGCCCGCCACCTTCGACGACCCCTGCGGCATCGACTACGAGGCCTACGAGGGCGTGCTGATCAAGCTGCAGGCCACCGGGTACCCGCTGGAGGTCACCACGGCCATCGACGAGTACGGCGAGTTCGAGCTCAACAGTTGCCTGGCGGTGGACGACGCGTTCTTCGAGAACGAGTCCTGCGGCACGAGCAACGAGACCCCCGATCCGCCCCAGGGCACCTACCTGACGGCGCTGACGGGCGTGATGACCTACACCTACGAGGCCTACAAGCTCGAGCCCAGAAGCCTCGACGATTACGTGGGCTGGCCGTAGGAACGCACCCGCGGCCTCGGGGGGGACCTTCCGCGGCCGCCTTTGAACTGGACCGACAACCGCTGAACCGGAGCTGATCGATGCGCACCGCTGCACTCCGTTCGTTGCTCACCTGCTTGCTCGCCTGCGCCGTGGCGGGGCCAGCCGCCGCCGGCTCGTTCATGGACACCACCGTCACCGGCTACCTGGGCGATGACAACCTGCTCGTCGGGCCCGAGGACTTCTCCCCGTCACCGGGGTTGAGCAACGCCTATCCCGAGCTGTTCTTCGAGGGGCTGGAGGCGGAGAAGACCGTCGCGGTCACCGAGACCCACCTGGTGCTCTACAAGCACATGCCGGGCTTCATCCGCGGGATCGAGACCGAGGCCGCGCTGGTGCTGGAGTTCGAGGTCTACCGGGACCCGGACAACGGTGAGGTGGGACCGTCGGTGAGCAAGGTCGACGCCGCGATCCGCGACGACGGCAGCTATCTCAAGCTGACCGGATACTTCGACCGGGATTCGATGACGGGGCCCAACCTGTCGTTCACGATGTTCCCGTTCGACTCCCAGCGCTTCCTGCTCGGCTTCTCCTACGACCTGACCTGGGGCGGGGAGCGGATGTACCCGACCAACTTCGGTCCGGTGCCCGGCGCCAAGCTCAACCTGGACCTGGGGCCGGCCTATTTTTTCGCCGGCTTCAAGACCCAGCCCCGGATCCAGCAGTACTACGACAACCAGGTCGAGACCCAGTACGGCGTGCTGTGGGGTGGCGGTCTACGCGCGGGCCCGTTCTTCTTCGACGCGAACGGCGGTTTCTTCGACCGGGGGCACTTCGACATCCAGCAGCACCTGGAGAGCACCATCTTCGCCCTGGGCGGCTCGGCCCAGCTGGGTGTCCACTTCGGCGACGAGATCGGCCAGTCGGTGGACTTCCGACTGTACCGCAACGACCCCGATGCCCGCGACAGCGCCAGCGAGCAGGTGGACTACACGCGGGGTGTGCACTTCAAGGCAGCCAGCGAGTTCACCGCCGTCGGTCAGACGGCCATCGATTTCGACGAGCCCACCTCGACCGTCAATTCCTGGGCCACCGCCGGAGACGTGAACCTCAAGCTGCGGATCAACAAGCTGCGGGTCCATGGGGACGTGGTCTACCGCTCCGTGAACTTCCTGGTGTTCAACACGCCGGGGCTGACCCCCTACTACTCGGTATCCGAGGCCCTGGTGACCCAGCCCCAGTTCTACGGTGCCGTCGGCGTCGACTACTTCTTCGACAAGCCCCACCTGACCCCAGGGGTCATCTTCGGGATGATGCAGCCCGCCGCCGTCCAGGGCGACGAGGGGCTGGCCGGCGCCTTCGACGGCACGGTGGTGGTCCGCGACGCCAACGACCTGGAGTTCCTGCCCCCGGGCGAGGGCCCGTTCACCATCATCAGCGTCAAGGGGAACCTGCGCTGGGACGTCAGCCGGATGCTGTCGGTGATGACCGAGCTCAGCTACACCGTCGACTTCAACCAGTCCAAGACCGTCGGCGAGGACGCTGGCAACCAGATACGCGTGCTGGACGAGGACCGGGCGCGGCAGCTCGGCTTCAACCTGCTGATACAGGCGCATTTTTGAGAGCTGTCTGCTGTCAGCCATCAGCTGTCAGCCAGAAGTAGGAAGCCAAGAAGCTGAAAGCTGATCCATTGCCCGACATCGCCGATCTGCTCCAGCCGCGGCAGGTGGTGCTCCTCGAGCCCGGGGGAGACGCGATCGCGGAGCTGTGCCGGCTGGTGACCCGCAACGCCTGGCAGCGTCAGGCATTGGAGACCGCGGTCCGGCAGCGCGAGGAGATGGCCTCCACCGTCCTGGATTGCGGCGTCGCCGTCCCCCACGGCCACGTCCCCGAGCTGGACCACTTCGTGCTCGCCGTCGCCGTTTGCCCCGAGGGGCTCGGCTGGAGCGGCCACCCCAGGGGCAAGTCCGTCCGCGTGGTGGTCCTGATAGGCGCACCCGAGGGGCGCCTGACCGGCTACCTGCGCCTGCTCTCGCGGGTCGTCAAGGTATGCAGCCGCCCCGGGATCCGCGATGGCCTCTGCCGCTGCCAGAACCCCGACGAGATCGTCGCTCTGCTCACCGCCGCCGACAGCTGAGCCCTCGGGAAAGCGGGCCCGACGGACGGGAGCTTGTGCGGGGGCGTGCGGCCTGTTGAGATAGGCGATCGAGGAGCCAACCTTGCCCATCCGGCGCCTGCGGATTCGCCGTCGTTTCCTGCTGACGTTGCTGCGCGCGCGGCGCAGGGCGGCGGGGATCGCGGCGCCACTGCTGGGGCACGCCCGCAAGACCGAACACCTGCTGATGATCGTGACGGCGATCACCATCGGAGTGCTGGCCGGCGCCGGGGCCATCGGCTTCCGGTGGTTGATCGGCCAGAGCCAGTCCACCTTCTTCTTCGGGATCGACCACGGCCTGGAGGCACTGCGCGGTCTGCCCTGGTGGCAGAAGCTGGCGATCCCGGCCCTGGGCGGGCTGCTGGTGGGGCCGATCGTCCAGCGGTTCGCCCCTGAGACCCGCGGCAGCGGCGTGCCGGAGGTGATGGAGTCGGCCGCCTTCCGGGGGGGGTACATCCGAGCCCGCGTGCTGCTGGCCAAGGCGGTGGCGGCGGCGCTGACCATCGGTTCCGGTGGGTCGGCGGGGCGTGAGGGTCCGATCGTGCAGATCGGCTCGGCGATGGGTTCGGTGGTGGGGCAGATGCTGGCGGTCAACCCACGGCGGATGCGGACCTTCGTCGCCTGTGGCGCCGCCGCGGGCATCGCGGCCACCTTCAACGCGCCCATCGCCGGGGCCCTGTTCGCCGTCGAGGTGATCCTCGGCGAGTTCGCGGTGATGCAGTTCTCGCCCATCGTCATCTCGTCGGTCACCGCCACCGTACTCTCGCGGCACGTGCTCGGCGACTCGCCGGCCTTCGTGGTGCCCGAGTACGATCTCCTGCGGGCCCTGGAGTTCGTACCCTACACGGTCCTGGGGCTACTGGCCGGGCTGCTCGCAGCGGCCTTCATCTTCAGCGTCTACCGCGCCCAGGACCTGTTCGCGAACCTCGGTGTGCCGCCCTGGCTCAAGCCGGCCATCGGCGGGCTGGTGGTGGGGGTCATCGCGCTCGTGGCCCCGGAGGTGTTCGGCGTCGGCTACCTGAGCGTGGATGGCGCGCTGCACGACCGGGTGCCGATGCTCCTGTTGCTGCTCCTGATCCCGGCCAAGGTGCTGGCCACCTCGGCGACCCTGGGTTCCGGCGGCTCTGGCGGCATCTTCGCGCCGTCCCTGTTCATCGGCGCGATGCTCGGGGGGGTGGTGGGCCACGTCGCCGGGCTGTGGTTGCCCGGCATCGCCAGCCCTGGCGCGTACGCCCTCGTGGGCATGGGCGCGGTGGTCGCGGGCGCGACCCACGGTCCGATCAGCGCGATCCTGATCATCTTCGAGCTGACCGGCGACTACCGGATCTTCCCGCCGCTGATGGTCGCCTGCATCCTGTCGGTCCTGCTGTCCACCTGGCTCCAGCGGGATTCGATGTACACCAAGAAGCTGGCCAAGCGGGGCATCAACCTGCACGAGGGCAAGGACGTCAACGTGCTGCGCTCGCTGTCGGTGCGCGACGTGTACGACCCCTCGCCATCGCGGGTTCCGGCCTCGCTGGACATCCACGAGGTCGTCGAGCGCATGCTCCATGACTCGCGCGAGAACTTCTTCGTCGTCGGGCGGGACGATCGCCTGGTGGGCAGCTTCTCGCTCAAGGACCTGCGCGAGCTGATGTTCGAGGGCGAGTTGCCCCCGCTGACCGTGGCCGCCGACGTGGCCCGGAGCGACGCCCAGGTCGTGCGGATGGACGACAACCTGGACCTGGTGATGCACCTGTTCGGGCAACACGACGTGGAGGAGATCGGGGTAGTCGAGCGCGGCCCGGGGCACAGGCTGCTGGGCTCCGTGCGCCGCAAGCAAGTGATCGACGCCTACAACCGGGAGATCTTCCGCGTCGATCTGGCGGGCGGTTTCCACAGCGTGGCCACCGCCGTCGAACACGACCGGGGGGTGGAGCTGGCGGCTGGCTACCGGCTGGTGGAGGTGGGCGCGCCCTATGCCTTCGTCGGGCGCACCATCCGGCGGATCAACGTGCGGGCACGCTACGGTGTCGAGATCATCCTGATCCGCAAGCCCCCCGAGGGGACCGGCGACATCCCCAGCCGACCGGGTGCCTTCCCCCATCCCGGCTACCGCCTGGAGACCGGCGACACGCTGCTGGTGATGGGCACCGAGGAGAACATCCGCCGCTTCCGGGACGCCCTGCCCGCCGCCTCGGTCCAGGGGGACGAGGGTGCCCCCGGCGACGAGTCCCCCGCCGGGGTATAGTGCCTGCACTTTGACCCGCATTGGACGCCGGAGTCGGGAGTATGGACGCCGCCTGGTCGAGGCGGTCCGGGGGCTGCTGCGCTTCGCTCTGCGGATGCTGGTGATCAAGGGCGAGCTGGAGCGCGAAGACGGCTCGGCTCGCGACCCGATGCTGGCCCAGATCAAGGTCACCAACCGCTGCAACATGCGGTGCCGGATGTGTGGGCAGTGGGGGGAGACCGGCTATCACCGGGAGTTCGAGGGCAAGGAGACGGTGGAGCTGGACGTGGCCCGGCGGTTCGTCGATCAGCTGGCGCCGCTGAAGATCGACCTGACCTTGTGGGGCGGTGAACCTCTGGTCTATCCACAGCTGACCGAGCTGCTCGAGCACGCCCAGGACCAGGGCGTGGGCATCGGGATCATCACCAACGGCCTCACCCTGGAGAAACACGCCGATCTCCTGGTCCGCACCGGGGTCAAGGAGCTGGTGGTGTCCCTGGACGCGCCTCCGGCGGTCCACGACGACATCCGGGGGGTCGAGGGAGCCTTCGACCGGGTCGTGGCGGGCATGCGCGCGGTGATCGAGGCGCGCCGCCGCTACGGCGTGGTGCGCCCCCACTTCCGCATCTCGTCGGTGGTCTCCGAGGACACCTGGCCGCACCTGGAGGCGTTCCACGACCACCTGGCGTCCCTGGACCTGGGGATCCGCACCGTGGTCTCGACGCTACGCTGGTGGACCGACGAGGAGACCGGGCGCGAGTACGAGGAGGAGATGCAGCGTACCTTTGGCTGCGAGGCGCCGTCGTGGAGGGGCTTCCGGCTGGACAGCCCCCCCGAGGTGGACAGCGCGGCGGTCGCCGAGGCCTTCGCCCGGATCCGGAAGCGGCGCTACCCGTTCAAGACCTTCTTCCACCCCAAACTGACCCCCGAGCAGCTCGCGGTGTTCTTCGCCAACACCACCATCTCCTTCGGCCGTAACACCTGCGTCGGGCCCTGGATCTACGCGCTGCTGCTGCCCACCGGGGAGCTGACCTTCTGCCCCGACTTCCCCGACTACCGCTTCGGCTCGTTGAAGGACGCCGAGCTGGGCGAGTTGTGGAACGGCGAGCGGGCGCGGGCCTTCCGCCGCAAGATCGTCTCGGGCCTGCTGCCCATCTGCCCGCGCTGCTGCGGGCTGTACGTCGCCGGCACCCCCCAGCGGTTCAAGCCGCGGGCGGTCGCGCCGGCCCCGGAGATCCCCACCGATGCCGGATGAAGTCGCCCGCAGTGCCCCCGCCGACACCCCGGCCGCGGCCGCCGTTTGCCCGGTGTGCGGCGGCGAAGCCCGCTACCGCTACCCCCTGCGCGACCGCTACTGGGAGCAACCCGGGAGCTGGGACCTGCACCGCTGCCGGACCTGCGGCCACGCCTTCCTGCACCCGATTCCCGGGGATCTGGGCAGCTTCTACGATCACTGGTACGAGGGCGCCGGCTGGGACCGGGTCCGGGAGCTGCAGTCCGGCGCGGGTATGCGATTCCTTCACCAGCTGCGCCTCAAGCGGCTGCTCCGCTACACCACGCTGAACATCCGCTCGGAGGTGCTCGACGTGGGATGCGGCCAGGGCATCTTCCTCGAGGAGGTCCGACGGGCCTACGGCTGCGCCATCGCCGGTTGCGACACCTCGGACAAAGGGCTGGTCGACATGAGCCCCGAACCGCGGCGGGCCATCGACTTCCGCCTGGGTGAGGTCGGAGAGGTCGACTTCCCGGACCGGCACTACGACATGGTGGTGGCGTTGCACGTGCTCGAGCATGTGCCCGACGCGGCCGCCTTCGCGCGCAACGCGTATGCCAAGGTGAAGCCAGGGGGCATCCTGGCCATCGAGGTGCCCCACTACGACTCCATCGTCCGACGCATCTGGGGCCGGTGGTGGTCGGCCCACGAGGCGCCCTACCACGTGCACAACTTCACCTGCGACTCCCTGTCGCGGACCCTGGACTCGGCCTCCCTGCCCGCCCCGGCCTACATCCGCTCGGTACCCCTGTTCCCCGAGATGACCGGGACCGTGGTGATGCTGTTCAAGCGCCTGCTGGTGGGTGACGGCATCTTCACCAAGCTGATGCGGGTGTTCTTCTGGATCTGGATGTGGTTCACCTGCATCCCCTTCGACATCCTCGCCTCGCTGCTGCTGACCCGCGTGAACCTGGGCGGCTCGTTGCTGGCGGTGATCCAGCGGCCCGATGACTCCGCCTGATCCCGTGAAGTATCGCGCTCCCCACTGGGTGGGGTTGCGGTTTGGGGGATATCTGGCGGCCACCGAGTTGCTCGTGGTGGTCCTGCCGGTCATGTACAAGCTGCGGCAGTCCGGGATCTGGGGGGTGATCCTGATCTCGGCTGTGATGTACGCGTCGCTCGGGCTGGGGGGTGGCTGGTTGCTGGGGCGGATCCCGCCGCTGAGGCGACGACCGCCGGTGCTGCTGCTCGTGCTACTGGCGCTGTTGACGGCGGTCACGGCGGCGCTGGGCGAGCATGTGGTGCCGGTGCTCGCATTCGGCGTGCCCGCGTTCGGCATGGCCTGGGCGGGCTCGGCGATGGCGGGCAAACCATCCAGGGTCCGGCTGGTGCTCAGGGGCCTGGTGATCGCGATCTTCGGGCTGGTCTGGCTGCCCCTGCTCGTGCCCCGCGGCGGCGTTCCCAGCCCGGTGGCTACCGAGCCCGCGGCCGGCGTTCCCAACCTCGTGCTGATCGTCCTGGACACGGTCCGCCGTGACACCCTGTCCACCTACGGCTTCGGGGCGGAGACCAGCCCGCGGCTGACCGCCCTGGCCGACGCGGGCATGCGCTTCGACGACGCCCGGGTCAACGGCATCTGGTCCCTTCCCTCCCACGCCACCTTCTTCACCGGCGCCCACCCAGCGGTCCACGGCGCCCACTACGAGAACTGGCAGCTGGAGGAGGGGCCGCCGACCCTGGCTGGACTGCTCCGCGGGCGGGGCTACCAGACCGTCTGCATCACCGGCAATCCCCTCATCTCGCGTAGCCTCGGCACCGCCCGCGGATTCGACCAGGTCGGCGAATCCTGGCGCAACTTCTGGATCCCCGAGTCGCTGATCGGCTGGCGGCTGCTGCGGCCACTGTGGGACCGGGACCGGGACAAGGGCGGGGCGGCCAGCGTCCGCTTCGTGGAGCGATGGCTGACTCGGGAGCGGGACCCGGCACGTCCGCTGTTCCTGTTCGTCAACGTCATGGATCCCCACGCTCCGTACCACGACGTGCCGCGCCAGGTCACCGAACGCTTCTTGCCCGCTGGTGCGGGGTACGGCGACGCGCGCCGCCTGGGCAGCCTGGTGTTCTTCCACCACGTATTCGGCAGTCCGCTGGAGTTGAGCGATGACGATCGCGCCGTCCTGCGCGGCACGTACGCCGGCTCGGTGGCCTACGGCGACCAGGTGCTCGGCCAGATCGTGGACCAGCTCGACGCCGCCGGACTCGCGGACGACACGCTGATCGCCGTCACCTCCGACCACGGCGAACTGCTCGGCGAACACGAGTTGTGGGGACACGTGCACTCCCTGTACGACACCCTGCTGGCCGTGCCGCTGGTCCTGCGCTACCCGGCCGCCATCGCCCCCGGGACGGTCAACGACGATCCCGTGCAGGGCATCGATCTGCTGCCCACGTTCCTGTCCGCCGCCGGGGTCCCGTCGGACGCCTGGCCCGACGCCGCCCGCGGACGCGATCTGTCCTTCGCCTGGAGCGGGGACGACCCGTCGGGGGCCGAGCGGCCAGTGGTGGCAGAGCACTTCACGCCCTCGATGCTGCCCGACAACGCCTCGGACACCATGGCCGGTGCACCTGGCGAGTTGTTCGTCCGCCGCCGGGCGGTGGTCGTCGGCGACACCAAGTACGTGGTGTCCAGCGGCGGCGCCGAGGTTGCCTACGATCTGGCCGCCGATCCCGGGGAGACCGTCGATATCGCCACCGGGGCCCCGGGCCGCGTCGCCCCGGTCCGGGCGACCCTGGCGGCGTGGGTCCAGACCCTGGAGGTGCCCTGGGGCGACGCGCCCGAAGGCGTGGGTCCGGACGTGGATCCCCAGACCCTGCAGCGGCTACGTGAGCTGGGTTACGTGGAGTGATAGTTCCATGACAACCGCCCGATAGCGTCGATGACGTGACGATACGAATCAACAAGGAACCGGTCAGCGCCTACACCCACTTCGCCGGCTTCGTGGCCGCGGTGGTGGGCCTGGTACCCCTGCTGAGGCTGTGTGAGGGTGACCCGGTCAAGACCGTGGGGATGGCCCTGTTCGGAGGCACCGCAGCGCTGTTGTTTCTGTCCTCGGGTATCTACCACTTCCTCGACCTCGGCGAGGGCGGCAACCGCTGGCTGCGGCGCCTGGACCACGGGGCGATCTTTCTGCTGATCGCTGGCACCTACATCTCACCGCTGATCCACACCCTGGACGGCGCCTGGCGGATCTCCATGATCGCGGTGGTGGGTGGGCTGGCGCTGGCAGGCATGGTGTTCAAGCTGGCCTGGCTGGGCTGCCCCCGCTGGCTCAGCGCGGGGCTCTACCTGGCCCTGGGTTGGGTGGTCGTGGTCCCGGGCCACCTGATCCTGCCGCGGCTTCCCACGGCGGGCCTGGTCTGGGTCTCCCTCGGCGGACTGGCCTACACGGTGGGTGCGATGATCTACGCGCGCAAGAAGCCCGATCCCCTGCCGGGCCGGTTCGGATTCCACGAGGTCTGGCACCTGTTCGTGCTGGCGGGCGCGGCCAGCCACTACGCGTTCATGTGGACCTTGGTGGGGCGACCCTACCCGCCCTTTGGCGGCTGACCGTCAGCGACGGCCTCTCAGGTTGGAGGCTGTCCGGCCTCGGGTTCCTCGCCGTCGGCGAGCCCGCCCCAGATGTCCAGCAGGATGTCGTTGTAGTCGTCGTCGGCGCCGTCCTCGACGGCGACGTGCCAGAAGTTGGGCTCGATGGGCTCGATCAGGAAGTTGTTGTCGATGTTCGAGTCGTAGGTGGCGTTCTCGATGCTGGTGACCAGCCGGAACACCAGCATGGTGCAGGCCTCGTAGCTCCCGAGGTCCACCAGCACCCACTGGTCGGCGGCCACATCCAGGCTGATCGCCAGCAGGTCCGGCTCGATCAGGTACAGCTGGTTGAGGGCGTTGGCCTCGCCGGCCACGATCCGCGCCCAGACGTGCCCCCCTGTCTGCACCTGGAGGGTCCCCACCGACTTGAGGTCACAGACCTCCACATCGACCGAGTCCGACCCCTCCATCTCGTCGGAATCGACGACGGACAGGGTCAGGGTGTGGAGCCCCACCGACAGGTCCAGCTCGCCGATGTCCACCCCCCCCGTGGTCGTCGGCGTGGGCTCGGCCAGGTAGCCGTCGAGGCTGCTGTTCCAGGTGGCGTGCAGGGTCTCCTCGAGATCCTGCGCGTCGAGCACCGAGCCCAGCAGTGGAGACTTGTAGGCCCAGTTCATCACCGAGTACGGCTCGGGCGAACGGATCTCCGCCTCCGGCGCGCTCAGGGGCACTTCCTCGCCCTCTTGCACGGTCAGATCGAACTCATTGCAGGCCGAGAGTCCGGGCAGGACAAGGGCCATGCAGACGGATCCAGCCACTCGCAGCGATTCCCGCATACTCCCATTCTAAACATTTCGCGGGCGGAGCCCAAGGGTGGTTCGAGGCCCGGTTGGCGCAGGCGGTGGATCTACCGCCGGAACGCGGACTACAACCCCTGGAGAATCGCGATGCTGAAACCGCCGACGATGGCCAGCACGATGATCACTACGAAGGTGAGCAGGTAGATGGCGGCCAGGATCGTGGCTGCCAGGCCGGTGATGAACCCGGCCTGCGCGCGCCCGCGGGTCCCGATCGGCTGCAGGCCCTCGGCCACCTCGTTGAGGCCCTTCTTCCCCCACATCAGCCCCAGGACACCACAGACCAGGGCAACGATGTTGGTGCAGCAGCCCACCACCCCGACGTAGGGAACACAGCTGATGCAACAGCTCACGAAGAAGAACGCGATCCCCGCTATCCCCAGCGCCATGCCGCGGTCGCCGTTGCGACCGAAATCGAACTTGGCCTCGTTGAATCCCGACTGTATCGCGGGGTCGATATCCGGCTGAACCATGATTCACCCTTGTTCGAAAAAATTGAACGCCCACTATAAGCAATCGTCGAGGGATATCCTCAGCTTTCTGCGGGGATCAGGGCCAGAGCGGGGGCGCGGGGCCGGTGCCGAGCAGAGGTGGAGCGCCTGCCCTGAACATCGGGCCGGTGGCCCGTACTCGCAACGGCAAACCGAACGATCTGGCGCTGCCACACGATTCTAGTAGGGTAGCGCTGGCATCGCGCGCCCGGGCGGATGCGCGCGGACGAAGGAAGGGCGATCATGCGAAATCTGAACCCGACGTGGGCGCTGGTCGCGCTGTCCTTGCTGGTGGGCTGCAAGGACCGCGGCGCGGCCGAGGGCGGCACCTCCGCGCAGGATCTGGGGGCCGAGCTCGAGGGCACCTGCACGTCGACCCTCCACGAACGCTCGCCGTTCGACACCGAGTACGAGTTCGACCTGGACTGCGCCGTCACCTACTTCCAGGACGCGGGTTGCGACTTCACCCTCGATCCCGACGGGGACGGCGAGAAGATCGCGTCGAGCACCATCGAGGACATGGCCAACGATCCGGCCGCGTGCATCCGCGGCAACGCCTGCACCGGCTGCGACGACGAGGACAACCGCGACGACGGGCTGGACTGCGACGAGATCGCGGCCTACTCCCACTTCGGCCCCACCGCGGCCGCGGCGCTGCTGACCTACGTGGGCGACGACGAGACCTGCGGGGCCCCCGACCTGTTGATCGAAGGCGTGCCGCTGACCGAGGCCGAGGCCACCGCGATCCTGACGGTCGCCAACGGTGCCAGCCAGACGCAGCTGGACGACGACGCCGGCCTGGACGCCCGGGCGGCGGTGAACATCGTCGACGGTCGCCCGATCCCGGACATGGACTCCCTAGCGGCGGTCTCCTACGTCGGCCAGAAGGCCATCGAGGCGCTGCGGGACTACGCCGGCAACTGGACGCCTCCGGACGAGGACGAGGAGGACGAGGAGGACGAGGAGGAGGAGCCGGAGGCCGATCCCGCCGAGGGGTGCGACACACTGACGGTGACCGCGGGTGTAAACGCCGACGCGACCGACCTGGCCCGGCTGATCGAGCTGGCGACGATGGGTGACTTCCCCGCGTTCGTGGTCCCGCCGTTGCAGGCATCCGGCTGCGCGGCCTTCATGGACGATCCGGCGAACCAGGAGGCGATGATGTGGGCCATCTGGGGCCAGATCTACCCCTGGGACCGGGGTGACCTCCCCGACAGCATGATCGAGAACGGGAGCTGGACCGCTGGCGGCAGCGACTTCCTCTCGCTGCTGAACACCTCCCTGGTCGTGATCGAGGAGCACATCGCCGACGGTGATTGGGATCCCGACGCCGACGCCGAGGGCGCGGCCCTCTACGCCCGCCGCGAAGCGCTGGTGGAAGCCCTGTCCGCCGACGCCCTCGCCAATCCGGCCAATTACGTCGAGATCCGGATGGACATCGAGGCGGTCGAGTGTTCGCAGGAAGCGGTGGCGCTGCTGAAGCTGGACGACCTGTCGATCGTCGCGATCAACTGGTTGCCGCGCTGCTGATCGGCTCTACTCGGCCGCCGTGCGCCCGGCGGCGGCCGTCAAGATCTCGTCGAAGCGACGGGCGGCCTCGTCCCAGCTGAACGCCCCCGAAGTGGCCAGCTCACGGCCGGCCGAGCCCATCTTGCCCCGCAACTCCGCGTCGCCGTAGAGACGCTCCATCGCGTCCACGAGCCCCTTGATGGACACCAGCGGTCGGTGCTTCGCCCGGTCGCCGGCCGGGAAGTACAGCCGCAGGTCGGTGGGGTTGCCGTCCGGCCCCGATGAAGGACGGCAGGCCGGTCACGGTCGAGGACGTGGCCAGCGACATGGAGACCCTGCTCGACGTCCGCCTACCGATCTGGAAACGGCTCGGCGTGTTGTAGTCGAGCTCAGCGGGAGGTCAGGGCGGCCCAGTCGATGGCCGCCAGCTGGCCCCGGACCGACGCCACCAGCGAGGCCGGGTGACGCTTGCAAGAGGTGCTGCCGTCACCCGTGTGCCACACCTCCAGACCGTCGTCCCACAGCTCCTGGCGCTCGTCGGGGACGCCGGGGTTCTTCCAGACGATCGCCGCGATGCGTGCCGCACCGGAAGCCGGGGTGCAGTGCGAGATCTCCTCGCCCGACCCGATGAGCGCGTTGACCACCGCGTCGACGGGCGCGGTGTCGGCGCTGGGGGAGATCTCGTGACGCACTGCCGCCTCCCCCTCGCCCACGATCAAGACCATCGAGAATTCGGCCGCAAGGGCATCGCGGATCGCGTCTGCCACGGCGTCCAGCGCTGGCACGGCGGTCCCGGGCACCACCTCGGCCCGGACCAGGGCGTCGCCCACCCGCACCCGCCACACCGTGTCACCGCGGTCCGTGGGACCCGGATCCGGTCCGTAGCGGGACTGCAGTGTGCCCGGCTGGATCGCCGCCAGCGCCGCCCGCACTCTCGCCAGCCCTTCGACGGGTAGCGGCTGCCCCGCCTTCCACTCGGGAACGCCGGGCCGGTCGGAGCGATAGCTGTCGTGGGATCCGTCGGCCAGCACGCGGTAGCCGGAGCCGCCGGTGAAGTGGCCGTATGCGCGGACCTCGACCAGCAGGTCCGCGTCGCCCGTGAGATCGGGTACGGGAGGAGCTTCAGGGGTCATGGGTTGCTCCTTGGCGCAGGCGGCCGCCGCCAGCGTCAGCAGCGCGGCGAAGACCGGGACCGCGGGATGGGCGTGGGCCGCGCGCATCGATGAACCGGCGGCCGCGGCCTAGACGACCGCGGTGCCGTCCTTCTTGGAGTCCGGGAAGTCGCCGACTGGCATCACCTCGTTCATCGCCTTGAGCCGGGTCCAGGCCTTGCCCAGCTTCCACTCGCCGATGGCCGTGCACTTGCACAGGGCGTCGTGGAAGGTGGCGTAGTGCTGCGGCTTGATCTTGTCGCCGACCGCCATGATGTTCTCGCTGTTCTCGTAGATCGCGCCGCTCTTGACGCCCATCTTCTTGGCCAGCGCGCCGTGGCCCGCCTGCTCGCCAGCGATGCCACCGGTGCCGCTGATGGCGCCCAGCTTGGCGCCCATCTTCTTGCTGGAGCGGTTCGCGTACTCGTCCGTGAGCCCGAAGACGTGGCCGAACTCGTGGACCGAGGTGGTCTGGCCCGACCCGTCCAGGCTGACGGTGACGACCCGGTCGCGGTCGCGATTCTCCTCGCCGGCACGGGTGCTGGCCTTGCTCTCGCCCACGCTGCGGGTACTGACCTGGGTCTTCACGTTCCAGCCCAGGGCCGCCAGCTTGTTGCGCACCGCGGCCACTCGCCTGTTGGCCAGGAAGCGGTTGCGGCGCACGCTGCCCACGGCGCTCGCCTTGCCGGTCAGGGTGATGGTGGGCTTGGCCGAGCCGCCCACGTGGGGCGCGCCGAAGTAGCCGTGGTGGGCGTCGTTGATGGCGCCGAGCGCGTCGGGGTGGTCGAGGGCGAAACTGCCCGTCTTGAAGGGCACGTCCACCGAGAAGCCCTTGCTCTGCTTGCTGTCCTGGCTCCCCAGCACCAACAGCTGGTTCTTGTCCTTCTTCCACTGGTAGGAGCCCCAGCCCATCTCCTGGCCCCGGGTGTCGGGATCGTTCTCCCATTCGCGGGTGGCCGGATGCTTGTAGGCCTTGACTTGGACGTGATCGTCGGCCCCTTTGGCGCCGTCAGCCACCTCCACGTTGAGCACCGGCTTGGCGCCGACCCACCGCCAGCCCGGCTTGTCGACCCGGAAGAAGGGCGCGGCGCCGCCCCAGGCGCCGACCACGGTCTTCTGCAGGTTGGCCGACCAGCCCTTGGATGCGCCGCCCCACTGGAACTGGGCGATGGCGGTCTGCTTGGCCTTGGCCGTCTTGAACGCGTTGATCGTGTCGGCGACATCCTGGCACTCGGCGTCGGCCGGCACCGCCTTGCCGCCCTTCCAGCTCACCGGGTTGATGAACTGGACCTTGACCGACATGTCGATGTCCTGGTCGCCGTCCGGGCCGTTCCAGGGCCAGTACCAGGTATCGAAGCCGCCGATTCCGGTCGGGGGCATGTATTTGTGGGGTCCGATCGGGCCCTTGCCGACGAACTTCTCGGCGGCTTCGAACATCGCCGCCTTGTCCCCGGCCTTGCCCCCCTTGCCCCCCTTGCCGCCGGCCTTGCAGCCGCCGCCCTTGCCCTTCTTGTGCTGCACGGCCGCGCTGCCACCGCCGAACTGACTCAGGAGTGGCTCGGCCGACTTGCCCTGGACGACGGCGTCGGCCACCGAGTCCGCGTGCTTCTCGTACCGGTCGCCCACCTGCCCGACGCCGCCGGGCACGCTGACGCTGGACTTCTGCTGCACGGAGTGGGCCGCCTCGTGGGCCGCGGTGTGCAGGTCGGGCGCCGACTTGAAGGCCACGTGGTTGCTGGTGGCGTAGGCCGACGAGCCCATCGCCTTGTTGGCGCTGGCCGCCTTGCCACCCACGTGGGACTGGACCCCCGACACGTCGTGGCCGCCGAAGGACTGCTGGATCGTGTCCAGGTGAGGCAGGGCGCCGCCGCCGCCGCCGATCCCGGACCGGGCAATGTTGTGGATGTCGGCCCCACCGTCGGATCCGCCCCCAAACTGGATTGGATCGCCGCCCGGGCTGGCCGAGCTGTCCATCATCGAGCTGGGACCGCCGCCATACATCACCGAGGAGTCCGCGAGGGGATCGCTCAGGGGATCCGACAGCTGCTGGACCGCCAGGGGATCGGTGTCCGCGCCGGGCTGGACCGGGGTTTTTCGATGCTGGACGGCGCCGGCGGCCGTCTTGTTCTGGAGCTTGCCACTGCTCATGGCACACCTCTGCGCACAATCCGTGTACATCTTCGCGGGGAATCCGGCGCCACACAATCGCGCCCGCGTGAGGGCCGGCCGCAAGAAACGACGGAGAACGACGGACATCTCCCCGTTTTGTGCGTCGCAACAATAGGGGAACGGCCGGTATCAGGGCAGATCGGCGAAAGTCAGGCTCAGCAGGCCCCAGTCCGCGTCCTCGCCGGACGGGACGGCCTGGACCAGCAGGTGCAAGCGGCCGCCGTCGCCGCTGGCGAAGGCAAAACGCGGGGCGCTGTCGTAGCTCCAGGCCTGCTGGTCGTCATCCACGCCGTCGAAGCTCGGCAGATCGACCTCGCCGTGCAACTCGAGGCTGTTGCCGTCGAAGGCCCACAGGCTCGGGGTATCGGAAGCGGCGAGGGCGATCACCCGTTCGGCGGCGGTGGAGTGTTCGATCCAAGCAAGAGGGGGAGGCACCGAGGCCAGCGCCGCCTCGTAGGTCATGTCCGCCGCCGGATCGTCGGCGGCGCGGAAGACGTTGCCCGCGCGCACGAAGATCCGGCCGCCGTCGTCGGCGATCCACAGGTCCCCGTCCATCGCGTATTCGCCCTCGTAGGGCGAGTCGGTCCAGTACTCGGCGGGGCCCAGATCGATCAGGTACTTCTCGATGTTGGACGGGGTCAGGCCGTTGTCGGCGCCGTAGACCGCGTAGCCGTTGGGACTCAAGCGGGCGGCGGTCTGCTCGTAGATGAAGCTGCCGATGTGGGGGAACTCCAGGCCGGTGGTCAGCTGGACGCAGTGAATGTCCTCCCACTCACCGGCCGCCGGGAAGACGTAGGCCCAGTCGTTGCCACCAGCGACCAGGTCGAAGGCGGCGCAGGAGATGTCGTACTCCTGGACCACCTCGAGGGCTGACAGGTCGACCAGGGAGAGGGATCCGTCGTGGCCGGCGATGGCCCGGCCACCCGCCGCTTCGATGGACACGCAGGTGGGCGCGGACGAGAGCGTGACGCTGTCGATGGTCGGTCCCGCCGGCTCGATCACATGGAGCGCAGGCGGACTGGACGACACGACGACCAGCCGGTCCCCGTAGCGGTCGTACTCGGCGTCCACCACCTCCACGTCCAGGGCCCAGACCTCGACGGTGTCGTCGTCCCCGGTGTCGTCGTCGGCGCTGTCGTCGTCGCCCGTGTCGTCGTCGTCCCCGGTATCGTCGTCGCCCGTGTCGTCGTCGTCCCCGGTGTCGTCGTCGTCGTCACCGGTGTCGTCGTCTCCCTGGCCGTGGGGCAACGGATCGGGATCCCCCCACCTGGGGCACCCGAGCACCAGCGCCAGCGCCACCAGCAGCGGCGTCCCGGCGCCGCCCGCCGTCCTCGAGTGTCTCCTGCTCCGCACCATCGCCGCCTCCAAAAAACCGGGAACCCCACACGACCTCCCGCCGATCCCATTGTAAGGTCCATCGACGCTCCCGGCACCCGGCCCGCGACGAGGCGGCTCGCGGAGGCGGCAGGAGGGCCCGATGGAACTACTCGCGCTCAAGTACGGCGACCTGATGGGATCGCCCGACACCAAGGACATCCTGGCCGCCGCGGGCCCCGGCAGCGAGCGAGCCCACCAGGCCTGGGTGGAGATGGCCGAACTCAAGCTGGCGTTCGGCTGGACCGGCCAGGCGACCAGCCTGCTGCTGGTGGAGCCCGGGCACCCCGAGGCGTTCCCCGCCCTGGTGGACCCGTCCTGGGTCTCCCCCGACCCCGCCACCCACGGCCCCGGGGCCGTGGACCGCCTGCTGGCCCGGGTCCGCGAACTGGGAGTCGCCCCGGCGGACATTCGCACTGTGCTGCTGACCCACGAGCACATCGATCACTGGGATCCCCGCCTGCTTGCTCATCTTCCAGCAGCGGTGGTGTACGGCCCGGGCGACCGGGAGCCAGCCTTCGATCCCCGTCGCTTCGGTGGTCTCATCACCACCGTGGACACCCCGGGGCACGGTGGCCCCCACGCCGGCTACCTGGTGGACCTGCCCCGCCGGGACCTGACCCTCGCCATCGCCGGCGACCTGGTGATGAGCCACGCCCACGCCCTCGATCTGGACCACGCCCTCGCCTTCACCGACGCCGCCGCCGGACGGGCAAGCCTGGCGAGTGTGATCGAGGCCCTCGACCGCCGTCCCCGCCGCTGGGCGATGATCGTGCCGGGCCACGATCGGCCGTTCCTGGTGACCGACGGACTGAGGGAGCGGGTGGGGCTGCCCCGTCGGGACGCCGGTCGGGTATAACGGACCGTCCCGCGGCCCGACGGCGGGCGCGGAGCGGAGGCATCCATGACCGAGGCGACGGACCCCAGCCACGCAGGCCGGGACGAACAGCTGGACCAGCTGACGGAGTTCCTCCCAACGCCGGGGACCGGACCCCGCATGGTCTTGCTGGCAGGAGACGACGGGGCGGGGCGCGCGGATCTCGTCAGCCGGCTGTCCGCGGCCCATCCCGACACCCTGTTCCTGCGATGGCGATTCCAGTCCGGTGACGACAGCGTGGCGACCCTGCTGCGGCTGCACGCTGGCTGCGCCGCCTCGCTGACCCGGGGCGGTGCCGCCGCCAGCCGTGCCAGCGAGGCCCTGCGGGCGACCCTGGACGACGACGACGATCCGCGCCGGGCGGCGTGGATCCGCAGCTTCCTCGACTCGCTGCAGACCTCCGAGCGTACCGAGGAGGGCGGGATCCAGCTGCAGTTGCCCCGGGACAATCCCTACTGGGGATTACTCCAGCTGGTGCTCGGCCTCGCCGGGGCGGCGCCGTTGGTGCTCGAACTCCAGCGGGTCAACGCCGTCACCTCCCCCGCCTTCTGGATCTGGCTGATGACGCTGCGGCGGGAGATGATCCGGCGCGAGGTCCCGGTCCTGTGGCTCACCTCGGCCATCGAGAGTCCGTTTGGCGAAACGCAGGACGATCCGCTGCCCACCCCGTCCGGACTGATGCACGGCCTGCTCGGAGACCAGCTCGCCGCCACCGTCGACCTGCCGGCCCTGGACGACGACGCAGTGCAGGCGCTGCTGGATCGCCGCTACCGGCCCCACCGATTCCCCCCGGAGCTGGCACCCCGGCTGCGGGCGCTGTGCGAGGGAGTTCCGGCCCGGCTCGCCGACCTGCTCGACCTGCTGGAGGGCGAGGAGATCGTGATCTGGGACGAGACCGACGGCTTCCAGCTGGTTCCCGAACCCGGCGATCTGCACCTGGATTCGCTGGTCCCCGACGCCCTGCCGGAGGGAGAGTCGGACGACGACCCCCAGGAACGCGCCGATCTAGCCGCATCGATGCTGCAGGTCGCCGCGCTGGAGGGGGTCACCTTCACCGCAGGGGTCGTGGCGACCGCTCTGGGCGCGGAACAGGACGTGGTCGACGATCTGCTCGACGAGCTGCCGCTGCTGGTCGCGGAGGAGCGTTTTCAACCCGCGGTCCAGTCGTGGACCTACCGCTTCGTGAGGCCGACGTTCCGGGAGCACCACCTGGCCCTGGCGCGGCGCCAGGGCCCGACCCTGGCCCGCAAGCTGGCCCGCGCGTTGATGGAGCGCTTCGTGCCGGCCGCCCAGGCCTACATTCCGCTGACGGCCCGGCTCTATGGGCAGGTGGGCCAGGGCCGCCAGGCCCGCAACCTGCTGGCACTGGCGATGGGATCGGACCGGCTGGACCTGAGCCGGGCTGCCCAGGAGTTGATCAGCCTGCACGGAGCCGACGAACTCCCCGACGGGCTGCTGCGGCTGCTGTACGCCGAGGCGGCCGAGCGGGCGGTCAATGGCGCCGCCGCCACCCTGGCCGACGAGCTGATCACCGGCCTCGAGGGCTTCGCCAGCCGCGGTGAGGACCGTGGTCTGAGCGCCTTCGCTGCGCTACTCCGCTCCCGGCTGGCCATGCGCGAGGGGGAGCTGGACACCGCCGTCGCCCGCGGCGAGGAAGCCCTGGCCGGCTTCGGCGACGACGCCGTGCGCCAGGCCGAGACGCTCAACCACCTGGCCCTGCTGGCGCTGCGGCGGCGCGATGTCGGGGCGGCCCGCAACTACGTCGAGCTGGCGGGCAAGGCCTCTACCATCCCGCCGGTGAAGGCCTACTCGGTCTTCATCCGCGCCCTGCTGCGGCGCGGCGAGCGCAAGATGGCCAACGCCGCCGAGGCCTTCGGTGAGGCCGCGCGGCTGGCGACGGAAGCCGGCAATCCGTTGCTGGGCCTCGAGGCTCGGCTCAACCAGGGCGAGATGCTGATGGTCGCCGGGAGGGGCAAGACCGCGCTGGAGCCGCTGCGGCTGGCGCGGTCGATGGCGGTGGGAATGCACGCCCGGCCGCTGGAGCGTTCGGCGACCACGCTGCTGGCCCAGGCCGAGGCTGCCAGCGGAAACGCGGCCGAGGCCTTCGACCTGGCTCGGGACGCCCTCGCCCTCGGGACGGAGATGGGACTGGCCGAGATGGTCGCCGCCGACGAGTACCACTGTGGACTCTTCGGACTGGCGGCTGGCGAGACCGTCGAGGCGCGGAAGCACCTGGATCGGGCGCTGGCGGCGGTCGCCCAGGCCGACGGGCCGCTGGCCAAGGAGATCCACTTCCACCGCGGTCAATTGCAACTCGTGGAGGGGGACCTGGGCGCGGCGCGGACCTCGCTGACCCGCACGCGGGAGATCGCGGTGGCCACCGGCGATCCCGTCCGGGCGGCGCGAGCCCTGCAGGCCCTGGGTATGGTCGACGACAAGGCTGGCGATCGGGAGGCTGCGCTGGGCCTCTACCGCGAGGCAGTCGGCGAGATGGGAATTCCCTCCCTCCAGAAGGAGCGCGAGGCGATCCAGCGGCGGATCGCCGATATCGAAGGGGAGAGCTGACCCGGGCCTGCCTACTCGTCCCGAATCTTCACCTGCGGCAACTCGTCGGTCTCCACCCGGTCGCGCCCCCCTCGTTTGGCGCCGAACAGGGACCCGTCCGCCCGCTCCAGCAGGCCCTCGAGCGTCTCCTCGTCGTCGTCGAGCGCGGCCACGCCGAAGCTCGCGCTCAGCTCGACATCGCCCCGGGGTCCCGGCACGGTCTGCGTCGCCAGGGTGGTGCGTAGCCGCTCGGCTGTCTGGGTCGCGGACTCCAGATCGGTCTCGGGCAGCAGGACAGCGAACTCGTCCCCCCCGTACCGGCCGATCACGTCCGAATCGCGCAGGTTCTCGACGCACAGCTCTGCGACCCGCGCGAGCACCAGATCACCGATGTGGTGTCCGTGGTCGTCGTTGATCCGCTTGAAGTTGTCGAGATCGATCATGATCGTCGACAGCGCGTGCCCGTAGCGGCGGCTGCGGCTGACCTCGCGAATACCCAGATCGTAGAGGTGGCCGCGGTTGCACACGCCAGTGAGCGCGTCCGTGGTCGCGGCGATCTGGATCCGCTCGACCAGGCGGGCGTTCTCGATGGCCAGCCCGGCCTCGGCGGCGAAGGCGGTGGCCAGGGCCAGCTCGGCGGGGGAGAAGGCGTTCTCGTCCGGGCTGCACAGGATCAGACATCCCCGGATCTCGTCCTCCATCCGCACCGGGATCGCCGCCAACCGATGGCTAATCCAGGTTTGGCAGGTCGGTGACGCGCAGGGAGCACCCTGGCCTCCCAACAGGACGGTGGGCGCACCGGTTCGACCGACCTCGCGCACCAGCTCGCGCGGCGCGTCCTGGTGCGACCGGCACCCATGTGTCTCGTAGCCTCCGTGCCAGCCGTGCCGGATCAGCTGCTCGTCGTCGGCGCGGATCAGGGCGTAGCCGCTGTGGAACGGGATGAGCGCGTTGATCCCGTCCAGCAGGCGTTCGACCACAGCCCCCAGGTCGGGCCGGTGAGCCATGTCGGCGAGTGCCCCCCGCACCAGCTCGCCGTGGCGGCCCACCTCGCGGCGGACCCGGTCGACCCGCTGGCCCTCCAGCGCCGATCCGAGGACGTCGACCGCCGAGCGCAGGACGGCCAGATCCCGGTCGGTCCAGCGGTCGGTCTGCTCGACGTCGTCGAACCCGGCGAAACCCAGCAAGCGGCGACCGGCGATCAGCGGCACGGCCAGCAGGGCGCGGATCTGGCGGGCCTCCAGGACCGTGCGTTCGGCCGCTGCCTCCTCGGGCATCCGCTCCACCGCGGGGATATGGATCACGTCGCCGTGGCGGAGCCGCTCGAACAACCACGGGGAGGCGGCCACCGACAGGTCCTGCAGGTCGTGCATCTGGGGGGGTACGCCGTCGGCGCACCACTCGTGGGTGTTGTCCATCCGCTGATCGCCGTCCCGCAGCAGGAAGACGTAGGCCCGGCTCGCCTCGCAGATCTGCCCCATCCGTTCCAGGGAGTGGGCGATGGCGAGGTCCACGTCGCGGGCGCCGACAAAGCTCGCCGCCACGAAGTTCACGGTCCGCTCGATAGCGAGCTGGCGTTCCAGCGCATCCCGGTCGCGGGCCGCCTGCTCGAGCGCCTCCTGTAGCCGACGGAAGTCATTCGCGGATTCGCTCATTCGGTTTCTTCCGCCGGAGCCGGGTTGTCGACACCACCGCCCGAATCGAGGACGAACCGTGCCGTGGCCTCGCCAGCGATCCGGTTGCCCTGGGGGGTCCAGTGGATGTCGGCGTCGAAGTACAACGGTTCTTCGCCAGCGGCCGCCGCCAGGGCCGGGGCCAGGTCGAGCCAGGGCACGCCGGCATCGTCCAGTACGGCGCCCATGCGCCGCCGGGGCCCGTCCAGGTCCCAGTCTTCCTCTCCCATCGGCGGGTACGCGTCGAGCAACGCCTGCCAGCGCGCGGGTTCCACCTGGGCCTTGCCCGGGATCACCGTGGCCAGCAGGGTCGCACCGTCCGCCTTCACGTCCCGCGCCAGGGCCCGCACCAGCTCCTCGGTCAGCTCCCAGCCGCGCTCCCAGGCGGGGGGGGCGTCCGCAAGGTAGATCTGGAGGTCGCGGGGATACCCTCCACCCACGTCGATCCGGTGGGCCGCCTCGGCGCGAACGTACAGCATCCGTCCCACCAGCCGCAGCAGGTGGCTGGCCCGCCACGGCACCGACTCACCCCGCCCGGACGTGGCGGGCAGATCCATCGGCACCAGCTCGCCACTCCGCAGCTCGTAGAATAATCCGAACTCCGGCTCCCCCTGGAGCTCGTGGCTGTTGTCCACGACGTCGTTCTCCAGGTAGATCGGCAACAGAACCACGTCGGCGGCGTACTGCCTCCCCAGGGTGCGGTAGGTGGCCCACTCAACGGCCGTGCCGACCCCTGCCATACCGCAGTTGATCACCTCGACGGGCTGGCCGCCCTCCGCCTCGACCCGGCGGCCGGCCACATCCCACCAGGCCTCCTCGATGGGGACCTGGGCCGCCTCGGAGAACGAATCACCCGCGATCAGGATCCGGAGCCCCTCGGCCGGGCGCTCCAACCCGTGGTCCCGGTCGTGGAAGCCCAGATCGTTGATCTCGATCCGGGTGCGCCACTCGGCCGAAACGGAGGTGTAGGACCGGGCGGGCAACCGCACGCTGGGCGGCAGCTCCCCGCGGACGACGTACCGGGTCTGCGGGCGAACGACCCTGACGACCAGCTCGCACAGCACCAGCGAGAGCAGCAGGGCGACGGCGACCACCGCCAGCCGAGCGGCGACACGCTTCATCGGCCCACCGTGTGGACGACCATCGTGTTGGTCGCGCCGGCCACGCCGATGGGCCGTCCGGAGACCACGACCAGCTTGTCGCCGGGGGTCGCGATGCCCCGATCCATCGCCAGCCGCGACGCCAGGGCCAGCACCTCCCGCGTGTGTTCGGGCGCGTCCGCGACGGCCGGGATCACCCCGTGGTAGAGCTGCATCCGCCGGGCCGTGGGCCGGCTCTGGGTCAGGGCCAGGATCGGCAGCGGCAGCCGGCTCTTGGAGAGCATCCGCGCGGTGGCGCCTGTGGCCGTGAACACCGCCACCGCAGAGATCTCTTCGCCAATCACGATGGCGTGGACGGCGCCGGCCAGCGCCGCGGCGGTGCGCCAGGCACCTCCGGTGATCCGCAGCCCACTGCCCTCCGAACCGGCGAAGGACTCGGTACGGGCGGCGATCCGGTTCATCATCCGCACGGTCTCGACCGGGAACTCGCCGACGGCAGTCTCGCCGGACAGCATGACCGCGTCCGCCCGATCCAGCACCGCGTTGGCCACGTCGGACACCTCGGCGCGGGTCGGCTGGGGTGAGTGGGTCATGGTCTCGAGCATCTGGGTCGCGATGATGCAGGGTTTGCCCGCGGTCTGGCACAGATCGGCGATCCGCTTCTGGGCCAGGGGCACCTCGGGCAGGTCCATCTCCACGCCCAGATCCCCGCGGGCCACCATCACCGCGTCGGCCTCGGCGACGATCTCATCGATCCGCTCGAGGGCCTCGGGTTTTTCGACCTTCGCGATCACGTGGGCCTCGCTGCCGCCGGCCCGCAAGAGCTCCCGCAACACTGCCAGGGCGCGGGCCTCGCGGACGAACGACAGCGCCACGTAGTCCAACCTGCGGCCGAGAATCCAGTCCACATCGGCCCGGTCCTTCTCCGTGAGCGATGACAGCGAGAGCCGCGTCCGGGGCAGGTTGATCCCCTTGCCGGGGACCAGGGGTCCGCCGTGAACCACCCGGCAGCGAGCTCGTTCGCCCGGGACCGTGGCCTCCACCTCGAGCCGGATGCGGCCATCGTCGAGCAGCACCGGTTCGCCGACCGACAGCTCATCCACCAGCTCCGGCAGCGTGGTCGAGAAACCGCTGGCGTCGCCCTCGGCGGCGCCCCGCAGGATGTCCACGCGCGCGCCGGTCTGCAGTTCGACCGGAGCCCCGGTCAGGGGTCCAACCCGGATCTTGGGGCCACAGAGGTCCCCGACCACCGCCAGCGGCCGGTCCAGCTCCGCCTCGACCGCCCGCACCGCTCCCAATAACGCCTCCCGATCCTCCGGGCTGCCGTGGCTGAAGTTGATCCGGAAGGTGTCACAGCCCGCCTCGACCAGCCGCCGGATGAGGGCGGGAGTGCCGCTGGCCGGCCCGAGGGTGGCGACGATCTTGGTGCGGACGTTCATCGGTCGGTTCTACCACGCGGATACGCTGCGCGCGGGTGCGCGCACGATGTTCATGCGCCCTCGAACGCCACCGCCGGGCGCAGGGCATCGCAGCGCGCCACGTCGGCCGCCCAGGCCTCCTCGTCGGCGTACCCGTATCGCTTGTTGCCGTGCACCAGGGTGAAGCCAAAGCCGCCGAGCCCGCAGAAGAGCAACTCGAAGAGATTCTTGATGTGGTCGTCGTACACGTACACCCCGCCAGGGACCTCCGGGTCGTCCGACACGGACACGATCTCCCGGTCCGCCATGGTGTCGTTGACCACCCAGACCGGGGGAGCGTCCGGATGTCCTCCCAGCGACTCGACGCCCTTGGAAGCCACGTCCGGGATGTCCTGCCACAGGAAATCCGGGGCCGCGCCCGCGGTCTGCTCACCGGGTACCGGGCAGTACGCCTCCGGCTCGCCCGCGGGGGTGCGGCGCACGAGGTACTCCAGGGTCGCCGAGCCGAACCGGGCCACAATCCGCACCCGCCAGTGCTCCACCCGGGTCTCCGGATCCGCGGCGACCCGCTCGCTGTCCAGCCGGGTGACCACCCCGTTCCAGACCTCGGCCCGCATGTCCGTGTCGGCGCAGATGTTCTGCGCCTGGCGCAGGGCCACCTCCAGCAGTGACTGGAACATGGCCGGATCGTCGTGTTTCATCTCGTGGGAGAGGGTGACCGACAGGGGAGCCACCAGGGGCAACTTCACCGTCTCGTCGGGCAGCTCGACGGGCCGGTAGGCGCCGTCCTCTCCCCTTTCGTAGCGATCAAGGAGCGCCTCGATGCCGCCCGTCTCGCGGTCCAGGTACACCCGGTAGACCTCCCGGCGGGCCGGGTCCTTCATCGCGGTGCCCAGGTAGCAGCGTGTCTCCGTCGGCTCGGCGCGCAGATCGACCACAGTCTCGGTAGACCGCCGGCTCGGATAGCCGGTGGTCTCGTGGAAGATCTCCTCGTGCACCCGCGCTCGCACCACGGTTCCCGAGACGTCGATCAGGTTGTAGTCCTGTTCGACGGTCTTGAGAAAGGCGGGGTTCGGCGCGAAGTCCAGGGTCTCCGGGTCCGGCAGCTCGCGGGAGAACACCCGACCCATGTCCAGGGACTCGCCATCCCGCTCGATTGCGGTCACGCGGAGGGCGTCCTTTCGCCCCCCCAGGGGCCAGCGGAAGCTCTTGCCCTGGCCGTGCCCCTGGAACTGGAGCCGGTCCGGGCGGCTGTCGTTGCGGGCGCCGCCAAATCGGTGGATGCCCCGCTGGATCCGGCCGCCGCCGTCCATGCGGCGATAGGTCGAACCCAGCTCCATGGCGCTCGCCACCATCTCCACCAGCAGGTCGCGATCGTAGGTGTGAGTGACGCCGGTGTCGGCCCGGTACTCGACCACCTCGGTGGGGTCCTGGAGGGTGATCCCCAGGGATTCCATGACTGCCTTGATGTCGCAATGGCCCGCCCAGCCGACCCATTCGATGGCATCGTCCCGCAGGGATCCATCCCGGTCCCAGTCCAGCCGGACGCCCTTGCGCAGCCGGGGATCGCCCGGGGCCCGGCGGAAGCTCAGCCGCGCCGGCTCCAACGGGGTGTGCAGCAGCAACTCGTCCGCCGCCTCGACATCGCCGCCATCCGCCTCCAGGCGCAGGGCGCCACGGCCATCCCGGTACAGCCAGCTGCCAGCTTCAGCGTGCTCGGCGGCCGGCTCGATCTGCAGCAGCTCGTAGGACGGGGACAGGCCTTCCCGGCTGGCCGATGTCTCGGACGCGACGTGGCGGGTCTCCCGATCGATCAGGATGCCGCCCAGGCTCCGCTCGATGTCGGTCTCGACGATACCGTCGTGGGCGTATTTGTGCCGCATCAGGTGGTCGAGGTGGTTGCGCGCCTGGGCGCGCTGCCGTCCCACGGCGCCCTGCTGCTCCGCGTCGAGCAGGGCGAACGCCTCGGACCCCTCCGCGGGCAAGGTCGCCAGGATCTGCTCCAGGTAGTGCACGAAGGGCGCGTCGTCCTCGTAGCTGTGGTACGTGCCCGTGTCCTCGTCGTCGAAGGCCAGGCGGCCGGCGTACGCCACCGCCTCGATCTTGCGCTGGGCCAGCCAGCACCCGTCAGCGGCGCCGGGGCCCAGGGTCCCGTCCGCCAGCCAGTCCCGCAGCCGACCGCTGGCTTCGGCGAAGAAACGGGCTGTCCGCTGGACCCGGACGCTGTTCTTCCGGTAGCGAGGGCTGCCCTCGTCTCCATTCGTCGGGGTCTCGGCATCGAGTGCCGCCCCGGCGGCGTCGAGGGCGCCGGTCAGCCAGGTGCCGAAGGTAGCCGCGTCCGACGGAGCCTCGCCGATGTCGGTCACGAACGGTTCGTCCGCGGCGGAGTCGACCGCGGGCGGCAGGGCGATCCGCATCCGCGGGTGGGGACGACCGGTCTCGCCGACCTGCTCGAAGAGGGTCAGGCGGGCCCGCCCACCCGGAGTCAACGGCCGGTGGCGGACCTCCTTGATCCGTTGCCCTCCGAACTCCTCGTGATCCGCGAGGCGCGCAAACGCCTCCCAGGCCTCGTCTGGACGTACCTGCATCGCTACCTCCCCTTGGAAGGACCGGGAATCGAGTCTAGCGCCTCGGGATCAGTCGGCGACCGTGACGGAGCGCACCTGGACCGGGGTCAGCGGACGGTCGCCGGGGCCGGTCGGGGTCTGCTCGATGGAGGTCACCACCTCCATCCCCTCGACGACACGTCCGAACACGGGGTGCTTCGAAGCGCCGGGGGTGAACCAGTCCAGGTAGTGGTTGTGGACCGTGTTGAGGAAGAACTGGGAGCCGCCGCTGTTGGGGCGCCCGGTGTTGGCCATCGACAGGGTGCCGGGCTCGTTGGAGAACTTGGCGTCCGCCGGGTGCTCGTCGGCGATCGTGCCGTGGGGCGGGCCGCCGGTCCCCGCGCGGGGGCTGGCGGGGTCCTTGCTGAGGGGACAGCCGAACTGGCACATGAAATTCTTGATCACACGGTGGAAGTGGAGACCGTCGTAGAACCCGCTGCGAGCCAGGCTCAGGAAGTTGCCCGCGGTCACGGGCATCTTGTCCTCGTAGACCTCGACCTTGAAGGTACCCAGCGTGGTATCGAACTGCGCCACCGGATTGGCCATCGTGTCGCTCCTGTTGTTTGAGAGGTTCTGAGTTGTCGGGGGAGCCTATGCCCTTTCGCGCGCGGGAACAAGCCCGCGCCCCGCGACCGGGCACCGTGCGTCCCGGGCACGCCAGGTCCCGTGCACGGGGCGTCCCCGGTCGGAGGTTGCCCGCGGTCGCGGGCGGCGGCGGAGATAGGCTTCTGCGGTACACGGCGTTGTTGCACGGCTCCGAGCGAGGCCGGATCGGGCCACTGAGCGGCTCTCT
>CAYTBN010000068.1:0-34512 GCA_964436045.1 uncultured Rickettsiales bacterium
ATCGACTTTCTTGGTGCTCCGCGCCACGATCCCTCCGTCGCTGGGAGGGTTTTAGCAGAGACAGATCTTTATGGGAACACCTTCTGGTGGACGCGACGACTGCCCATGACCGAGACCGCCCGCGGCGGCTGGCGATCCTGGTGCTCGCCATCTGCCTGGGGATGTTCAACGCCTATGCCCTGACCCGCCCCATGTGGCACCAGCCGGCGGACGTGCTGGAGTGGCGCAAGGGGCCGTTGATCAAGGACTACTCCCCCTACGCCTCGGCCAACTCGGCCCGCATCTTCCGGCCGGTGGCAGCCGGGATGGTGGACGCCTATGCGCTGTTGATGGTGCTGTACCGCCGCCGCACCCGGACGCGACGCTCGGCCGGGTGTGAGGTGGCCGTCTCGGCAGCGGCCCTGCTGCTGGTGATCGGCGCCGGCGAGCTGGCGAGCCGCGGGGTGATCCATCGCTGGTTGGCGCCGGGTCGTCGGCACAGCCCCACAGGGCAGCGACCACGACGAGCGCGCTCGCCGCGACGACGGTGCTGTTCAGGTGCCCGCTCCGGCTCAACGTGCCTCCTCAGCCGGCCCAGTATAGCCGCCATCTCCAGCATCGCGACGCAGGGCGTCGTGGCGGGTACGATGCATCGCCAGCACGTGGTCCGGTTCGCCCTCCGGCAGCTGTCCGGACATCGCCAGGTGCACCTCGCCGATGGTCGATACCCAGCGGTGACGCCAGCCCGCCCGGGGGCCGAACCAGCTGGGCAGCGAGCCGGTGGTCAATAACAGCAGTACGGCGGCCACGATCGCGAGCCGGGCCAGGAAGCGAGGCTCGACCTCGACCATCGACGACGCACCTCGCAGCGCGGCGCCGAAGGGCGCGAGGGTGGCCAGCAGCGCGATCAGTCGCCAGGGATGGCGAGCCAGGCCCGCGAGCGCCAGCGCCAGCGCCACGGAGAGCAACGGCAGCCAGCTGCCCACCACCGCGGGCCGCAGCTCCGGCGAGGGCACGCCGCTCCAGTCGTGCTCGGGTGCCGGAATGCGGGACTGCTGCCACAGGAAGCCCAGGGTCGCCCCGATCCGCAGCGGCGAGCTGCGGCCCCAGACAAACCCATCGGGGACCTCTCACGGCGGGTCATAGGCCGGTCCTCGCATTCCCGCGCGGTGGAACAAGGGCCGCACGTCCACCTGCTGCTCCAGGGAGTAGGCCCCTTCGCTGAAGCAGAGGACGCCGAGTCCATAGGACACCAGCACTGGGGCGAAGGCCGCGGCCAGCCGCGGCGGCCACTCGCGGGGGGGCGACTTCAGCGCGGCGGCCAGGGTCAGCGCCAGGACCGGTAACGCGAAGATCAGGCCACGGGCGTCGGCCAACAGCGCCAGGCCCGCGCCCGCGCCGCCGATGGCCAGTGCCAGCGGCGTGCGTCCCCGCGCGGCGACCGCCCCGGCCGCGGCAGCCAGCGCGAAGCAAGCGCCGAGGGCCGGGTAGGAGGTCAGATGTCGCGTGTTGAGTACCCAGGGTCCGAAGGCAAGCGCCAGCAGCGCCGCCGCCACCCCGGCCGTGCGGCCGTGCAGGGCCCGGCCCCACAGGAACAGGGCCGCCCCCGTCACCCCGACCGACAGCACCGCCGCAGCCTGCAGTCCCCCCAGGACGCCCAGCGGCCACGACAACACGGTGGCCGGCAGCAGGGCCAGGTACGACCGCTTGTGCAAGAAGGTGTTGATCTCGCCCCCGCGGAAGCGCTCGACTCCAGCGCAGTACTCGTGGAAGTCCGCGGTGAGGAAGACGTCGCCGCGGATGTGGGCCGGCCACAGCAGCCCGTCGGCCAGCCCGGCGGTGATGACGCCACACGCCAGGGCGAGCCCGCCGTCCAGACCCGGGCGCCAGCGCCCCTCGTCAGCGGTCGACCGGGGTAGCCAGCGCCCCAGCGCCAGCCGCAGCAGCGCCGCGGCGACCGCCATGATCCCGATCGCCACCCAAGGCTGCTGCAACGCTTCGCCCATGGCCGTCCTCACTCGCCGGGGCGCTGGTAGCGCCCGCGCCGGATCCCCAGAGCCTGGATCCGGTGGGACAGGGTGCGCAGGGGGACCCCGAGGGCGGCCGCGGCTCGGCCGCGGTGACCCCCATGGAGGTTCAATGCCTCGACGATCAACTCGATCTCGTATCGCCGGAGCCGCTCTCGCAGGGGACCGACACCCGCCGGACGTCTCCCGACGTCGGGGGCGGGGGCGGGAGCGGGAGCGGGGGCGGGACCCGGGTCGGTCCGCTGGAGCCGCCGCACCGGCTCGGGAAGATCGTCGAGGGTGATGCTGGTATCGCGGGCGATCACCGCCGCCCGCTCGATGGCGTTGCGGAGCTCGCGGACGTTGCCGGGCCAGCTGTGGACCTGCAGCAGCGCCATCACCGCCCCGTCGATCCCGTCCACCCCGGCGGTAACCGCATCGGCGGAGCAGGCCAGGAAGTGGCGTGCCAGCGGGGGGATGTCCTCGGTGCGTTCGCGCAGCGGCGGGATCTCCAGGGTCATCGCGTTGAGACGATAGAGCAGGTCGCGGCGGAAGCGGCCTTCGTCGGCCCAGGCGGCCAGGTCCCGGTGGGTCGCCGCCAGCACACGCACGTCGACGCGGATCTCGGTCGTGGACCCCACCCGGCTGACGTGACCCGACTCGAGCACCCGCAGCAACGCGGCCTGGGCCGCAGGCGGCAACTCGCCGATCTCGTCGAGCAGGATGGTGCCGCCGCTGGCTGCCTCGAACACCCCCTTGGCCTGGCGATCGGCTCCGGTGAACGCCCCCCGCTCGTGGCCGAACAAGGTGCTCTCGACCAGCTGCCCCGGGATGCCGCCGCAGTTGACGCAGACCAGGGGACCCCCACTGCGGGGACCCTGGCGGTGGATCGCCCTGGCCACCAGCTCCTTTCCGGTTCCCGTCTCCCCCTGGATCAACACCGGGATGCCGGCGTCGGCGATGCGGGCGATGGTGTCCATCAACGAGCGCATGGCCGCGCTGGCCACGACCACGTCGCCCTCCACCGTCGCGGGGTCGGCCACGATCCGTGCCGTTCGAGCTTCGGCGTGGCGCACCGGCGTCGCTGCACTGGCAGTCGCGAGGGCGGCGCGGGCCGCACCCAGCAACTCGTCGGCCGTGGAACCATGCCGGGGATAGACTCCGACGCCGCAGGCGGCGCCGCCCGCGGTGGACGAGAGCTCGCCCGCCCGCCGTGCCGCTTCATCCTCATCGCACTGGGGGAGCAACAGCTCGACCACGTCGTCGCTGTACAGCCCGAGGTGCTCGAAGCTGCGCAGCCCGGTCCGCAGTCGCGCCAGCACCGCGCCGAAGGACGCGTCGTCGCCCACCCGCAGCATCAGCAACGCCAGCGGTTGACGGAACGCCCGGGCCCGGGACACCTCGGCCTCCAGCCCGCCCTGGAAGTCATCGTGCCCCTCCACGCCACCCGCCGCCGCCGACCCGCCGACGGGCACGACCGCCGCCGGCGTCGCGCCCAGGACGATCCGGGCCCCTGGCCGCACCTCGCACCGGCGAATGGAGCGGCCATCGACCTGGGTGCCGTTTGTCGAGTCCAGGTCCTCGAGCCAGACCTCACCCAGCTCGCAGGTCACCCGGGCGTGGGTCCGCGAGAGGCTCGGATCCCGGATCGGGACATCGGCCGGGGGCGCACGCCCGATGACCAGGCTGCACCCCTCCGGAAGCGGGACCTCCCGCAGCCCATCGCGGTGGTAGACCTGCAGCGCGAGCTCCGCGTCCTCGCCGGTCGCCCGCAGCCAGGCGACGTCGTCGTCGGACAGCGTGCGGGTCGAATCGAAGGGTCCGCTGGGGCGGTCGCTGGTCACGCCCCAGGATAGGGTCGATCCCGGGTGAATCGTCAAGGCAGTTCATGCCCGGCTGGCAATATTTTGCCGATACAGCAAATATCGGCGCGTAAGTCGAGGAGCTCCCGGGCTCCGGATCGGCCCCCGTCGAGGCATCGGCCCACTTGGCACCGGGTTTGCTAACTGGACCAGAAACGCAGCCCAGCAGGGCTCGACAACACCCCAGGAGGCATGCATGCACCGACACCTCGCTCCTCGATACTGCGTCGCCGCGCTGGTCGCGCTGCTATTCCCAGCACTGTTCGCGCTCAACGGCTGCGACAACCCCGGCGAGATCGAAGTCCTCGAAGCCGCGCTGGAGCCGGGCCAGGAGGCCTGGCTGGAGGACATCGGCATGCCCCAGGTGGCCCAGGAGATTCCGACCACCGTGACCGCCTACGACGTGGACGAGCTCTGCGAGCGTATCCCGCTGAACGTGATGCGGTACGAGCTGGACGTGATGGCCGCGCCCCAACAGGTCGCCAACATGCCCGGGATGGTGTTCGTGGTCGACGGGGCCAAGCGGCTGACCATGTACCCGGACGGGACCGCCACCTTCGTGGATCAGCAGCACCTGGGCCCCAACAGCCCCCCCATCCAGCCGGTTCCCGACGTCGAACTGCTCGATCACGGGCTGGCTCTGCTGGATGACATGGGTGCCCTCGACGATCCCTACGTCACCGTGCAGGCCGCGAACGTGGTGGCGAACTGGGCCGAACCCCAGGGTGTCGGCGACGCGACGCTGACCCACCAGACGGCCTCCTTCCGCCAGAAGGTCGACCACGTGCCCGCCTTCGGACCCGGCGCCCGCCTCGAGATCGTCTACCCGGGCGACATACTCCCGGTGGCCTTCAACCACAGCTTGCGCTGCCTGCAGCCCGAGCAGACCGACGCCACCCTCTCCCCCGCCGAGGCCGTGATCGCGTGGCGGATCCGTATTGAGAACGGCGGCGCCTGGAACGTGCTGGATCAGGATCTGGAGACGTTCGCGAGCGCCGAGGTGTTCCGCATCGAAATGGGTCACTACATCCCGTCCGCGGGTGAGGCGGCGCCGACCATCGAGCCGATGTACAAGATCTCCGGCGTGGCCAGCGGCGTCGGCACCGGCGGCGCGGCGGCCGACGTGCCGTTCCTGTGGTACCAACCCGCGATCCACGGCCGCCCGCTGCCCCCCGCGATCCAGTCCCTGTAGCCCCCCCTCCTCCCTCCCCGTCCCCTCTTCTCCAGTGGCCGCTCCCGCCGATGTGTGGTAGGGGGAAGGATCCCGCGCCGGGCCAGCCCGGTCGAGGGTCCCTTGCCAAGAAAGGGGAAGCCTGGGTGCGCTCCACTTCGACCGCCCCCAATCGCCCCTGGAGCCGCACAGCACCCGACGGCCCCTGGGATGCGATCGTGATCGGATCCGGCATGGGCGGCATGGCCTGTGGCGCCCTGCTCGCCGATTTCGGCAAGCGAGTGCTGATCGTCGAACAGCACTACGTTCCCGGGGGCATGACCCACGTGTTCCAGCGCCAGGGCTACACCTGGGACGTGGGCGTCCACGCCGTGGGCGAGGTGTCGTCCGACGGACGCTTCGGTCGCCTCGTGCAGCGGCTGGGACGCGGACGGGTGGAGTGGGTCTCGCTGGGTCCGGTCTGCGACGAATTCCACTACCCGGACGGCCGGCAGATCGACGTGGCCGACAGCCCGGAGAAGATGGCCCGCAACCTGCGGGCGGCGTTCCCGGATCAGCGCGAGTCCATCGATCGTTATCTGGGCCGCGTGTGCGCCGTGGCCGCGGGGATGCAGGATCACTTCCTGGGCCGCGCCTTCGGACGCCGACTGGCGACCACCCCCAGTGACGACCTCGGGGGACAGGGGATCGATCACTGGATCCACCAGCGAACCGGCGACGTCCTGCGCTCGCTGACCGACGACGACGAGCTGATTGCAGTGCTGTCAGCCCAGTGGGGCTACTACGGCGCCGATCCGATGGAGTCCTCGTTCGCGGTCCACGCGCTGGTGGTCGATCACTTCCTCAACGGCGGCTTCTACCCCCGCGGCGGCGCGGCCGCCATCGCCCGCGGGCTACTGGGCACGGTGGCCGAGGCCGGCGGCTGGACCCGGGTCGGCGCCTCGGTCGCGGGACTGCTGCGCGACGACCGGGGTGCCGTGACCGGAGTGCGCCTCGACGACGGCGAGAAGATCCGTGCGCCCCGAGTGGTCTCCGCGATCGGTGGTGTGGCCACGATCCGCCAGCTGCTCGACGACGACGACCGCCAGGCCGAGTGGGCGGGCAGCATCGCCTCCCTGGATCCCTCCCCGGCCTACCTCTGCCTCTACGTCGGGCTGGAGGGGGATATCCGTCAGGCGGGGGCCAGCGCCGCCAACCGCTGGTTCTTCGAGACCTGGCGCCACGACCTGGATCAGTGGCACATCGACGCCATCCCGGATCCGATCCCGATCCTCTACACCAGCTTCCCGTCGCTGAAGGACCCGGACCACCATCCCGGCCCACGCCAGCGTCACACCGCCGAGGTGGTGACCTTCGTCGACCACGACGACTTCGTGCCGTACGCCGGCGACGGCTGGCGTCGGCGGAGCGAGGGGTACGAGGAGATCAAGGAGCAACTCTCGCGCAGGTTGCTGAACCAGCTACTGACGCACATGCCGGGCCTGGAGTCGATGATCCGCTACGTGGAGCTGTCGACCCCGGTGTCGACGATCCACTTCACCCGGGCCACCGGGGGCGCGATCTACGGACTCAAGCCGACCCCTGCGCGCTTCGAGAACCCATGGCTGAGGCCGCGAACGCCCATCGAGGGGCTATACCTCAGCGGCGTCGACGTGGCGTCGGTGGGGGTCATGGGGGCGTTCATCGGGGGCGTGCTGACCGCGGTCTCGATGGAGCCGGTCAAGGCCATGCGACTGTTCCGGGAACTCGGCTGAGGGGCGCGCCCGCTACCCGTCCGATCCGTCGTCGTCCCGGGTGACCTCGTCGCTCACCCACTCGGTGAAGCGCGACCAGGTCTTTCGCACCTGCCCCAGCACCTCGTCGGCGTCAGCTGGACGGGCCTTCTTGCCGGCCATCTCCACCGCCGCCACCATCAGGTTGCGAAGCTGGCGGCGCTCCCAGGCCACCAGCTTGTCGTCTGCGCCCAGGTGGCGGGCGAGGGCCCGGACCCGCGCGACCGCATCCTTCGTGGTCCCCTCGACCCGGTCCAGCCGGGTCAACGCCTCGCGTGACGAGCGCCGGGTGTCGTCCAGCCGCCGGCCCAGCTCGGCGACCTGGGTCCGCAGCTCCTCGGTCTGCTCGATCAGGGTCGCCGCGTCATCCAGCAGCGCCCGCACCGCGTCGACCGGCACCAGGATCTCGCCCGACTCGTCGTCCGCGGGTGCGACCTCGATCCGCAGCAACGGCGTCCGCGCCGTGTTCTCGGCCACGATCCGCAGCTCCAGCGGCGGAACGCAGGCCTCTCCCGCCGCGAGCAACGCCTGCTGCTGCTCTGCGTCCACCGGACAGCCGAGCAGCTCGTACCCCTCCGCGTCGCCGATGACCCCGACCAGCACCGCACCCCCGCCGACGTTGGCCACGTCGGCCAGTAGGCTGGCGTCGACGTCCCCGGGGTCCGCGACCAGGACCACCGTGCCCTCGATCTCGCCCGCCAGCGCCGCCCGCGCGCGCCCGGACAGGTGCTTGTAGATCCCTCGTTCGTCCATCACTCGAACTCCCGCTGTCGTTGGCCCGGGAAGTATAGGAAGGAGTGAGCCGTGGGCGAAAGCCGCGAGATGTGTGACAATATCGTCTGGGCTGGAGCGAATCAGGGGTCTGCGAGGGGTCCAGATGGGTCGGATCTACGTGACGTTGCTGGCGGCGCTGGCGGTGGCCGGATACGCCGACGGGGCCGAGTTCTTCGAGGGGAACGGCTTCTACCTGGGCGATCTGCACTCCCACACCGCGGCCTCCGGGGATGGGAACTCGTCGGACCTGGGTGGGTGCAGCGGCGAGTGCGGCGCATACTCCGACGTGGCCGGCCACGCCGCTGCCTACGACCTCGATTTTGTCTCCTACACCGACCACGTCAACGGCGGACAGACGGCCGAGCCGGATGAATGGATGTGGACTATCGAGGCGATCTTCGACGCCCACGATCCCGACGATGGCCTGGTGACCGTCCCGGCCGCGGAGCTGTTCTTCGACGTCGGCGGCCACTCCGTTGGTCACAAGAACCTCTACTTCTTCGCCGACAACGAGGACCTGGAGGACATCGAGATCGACGACACCCGCTTCAACGGCACGATCACCGCACTCAACGACTGCCAGTCGATCTGGGACTGGATGAAGACCGTCGAGGCGGCGTGGGGCGACGTGGTTCTGCTGTCCCACCACCCGGCCCTGGGCGGGGACATGGCCTGCGACTGGTCGTGCCACGTGCCGACCGACGCCGCCGCGTACTCCCCATCGGCGGAGATCTACGGCGGGCACGGAGACAGCAGCTTCGCCGACACGACCTTCGACCCGCTGTGGATACCGGTGACGGAGGCGAGCACGCTGGAGTCCGCGCTGGACCCGGATAACTTCGCCCTGCGGATCGGCTTCGTCGGCGGCACCGACCGCCACGACACGAACCCCGGCGCCGTCTGCAAGACCGACACGGTCATGCCGCAGCACCCGTACGGAGGCGGCCTGACCATCGCGGTCATCGACGAGGAAGAGGACTTCGACCGCCAGCCGCTGTACCAGGCGCTGCGCGACCGGCGTACCTATGCCACCAGCGGGCCCCTGGTGCCGGCGGTGGCCGAATACTGGGCTGATGACAGCTACCTCGGCGGGATGGGCGAGAGCTTGCTGTTCGAGGACGCCGACGAGCTGGAGATCCGTGTGAGGGTGCCCGAGATCTGGGATGCCTTCGTGATCGAGGTGCTGATGGTCGGGCCCGACGGCAGGGCCCAGATGACCGCCGAAGGGGGTGGCAACTTCGTCTCGACCCTGGAGGCTGACGAGGTACCGGACTACCTGTATCCGATGCTGATCCTCGACGGCGAGGCGTGGTACGGCGAGGACGGCTGCGACGACGGCGGTGAGAGCGCCGAGGAACGGGTCTGGCTGTCTCCGACCTGGTTCACCCCCGAACCCGAGGGTGACGACGACGACGATGATGATGACGACGACCACACCGACGACGACGACGCCACCGCAGACGACGACGACAGTACCGGCGACGACGATGCCAGCGGCGACGACGACGACGACGACGACAACGACAACGACGACGGCGGCTTCAAGGGCAACGTGAGCGATGGATGGCTCACCGACCCGAACGATGTCGGCACCTGCCGCTGCTCGGCCGCTGCGGCCCGCCCGTTCCCCGTCGCCCTGCTGGGATCCATGCTGGCCCTGGGCCTGCTCCTGCTCCGACTCCCCCGGAGGCGTTGATCCCGCTACCATGGCAGGCCGCATGCAACGCCATCGGTCCGCCGTTCTGGTCCCCCTCTGGCTCGCCGCCGCGCTGACCCTGTCCGGCTGCCCGCAGGACGATCCGCCAACGCCCGCCCCGGACGATCCCGACGCCCCGTACGTCGAGGTCGCGCTGGAGGCGACCGACGCCTACCGGGCACGCCAGGCCGAGTACCTCGAGTACTGCCACGCCGGCAACGCTCCGGGTGTGGGCGGACTGTACGGGCAGCTGTGCCGGGTGGCCCTGGGCGATACGGTCAACACCGACGCCATCGACGACGCCTGCGCCAAGGTCGATGCCCGCGAGGATACGGCCGACTTCGCGGTCGCGGGGCTGGTGCGGATGCTCTATCTGGACCGCGCGAACCCGTCGTTGGATCCCGCTGTCCGGACCCAGGTCGAGGAAACCGTCCTCGGATTCAAGTACTGGATCGACGAGCCCGGCGCCGACAAGATGTGTTTCTGGAGCGAGAACCACCAGGCGCTCTACCACTCCAACGAGCTGCTGGCCGGGCAGCTGTTCCCCGACGAGGTCTTCCCCAACGCGGAAATGACCGGCGCCCAACACGTGGAGCACGCCGAGCGGCTGGCAGCCCGCTGGCTCGACCTCCGGGGACGGTTCGGATTCTCGGAGTGGCACTCCAACGTCTACTTCAACGAGGACATCCCGGCGCTGGTCAACCTGGCCGACTTCGCCGAGGACGACGGGATCCGCACCGAGGCCGCGGCGGTCCTCGACCTGCTGGCCTTCGATCTGGCGACCAACATGTACGCCGGTCACTTCGCCACAGTTCACGGCCGCACATACGAGGACAAGCTCCTCGACGGGCTGTCCGACTCGACGAGCGAGGCGGCCTGGATCCTGCTGGGGCTCGGCGACTATGCGTCGACCGGCAACTTCTCGGCGACCTTCCTGGCCACCAGCGAGGGCTACTGGCCACCGGGCCTGCTCGAGGACGTGGCCGCCGACGTCGAGCCCGCCATCGAGCACCGCCAGTGCGACGGCATCGACATCGCCGACGGTCCGGACCACGGGATCGGTTACGAGGACCAGGACGACATCATCTTCTGGGCCGGGATGGTCGGGCTGGTGGCGCCGGAGGTCATCGAGGGTACGGTCGCCATGCTCGACGACCTGGAGCTGTGGGACGCGTTCCTGTTCGGCGACCTGCCCGACGAGGTGATGGGGCTGCTGGAGATCGCCATCGCCACCGACTCGCTGGTCGACCTGGCCACCGACCTGGAGCTGCTTGGCCGGGGCATCGCCCTGGAGAGCATGAGCACCTACGTCTATCGCACCCCCGATTACCAGCTGGCCGGGGCCCAGGACTACAACCCCGGCTACTGGGGCGCCCAGACCCAGATGTGGCAGGCCACCTTGGACGGGGAAGCCTACGTGTTCAGCAGCTTCCCCTCGGAGTTCGGCCTGGACGCGGGCGGCATGACCTTCGCGACGGTCTGGACCGGCAGCTGGCTGCCGCGGGCCACCTTCGCTCGAAACGTGGGCGTCATCCAGTACCGCCGGGAGCCGGTGCCGCTGGCGGACACCTACCTGACCTCGGATCACACCCACGCGTATTTCCCGCGGGAGCGCTTCGACGAGGTGCGCGAGGAGGATCACTGGACCTGTGGCCGCAAGGGTGACGGGTACGTGGCGCTCTACTCGCAGAATCCCACGGCATGGGCGGAGGACAGCGACGTCGAGCTGGACGCCGAGGGTGACACCAACGTCTGGATCGTGGAGCTCGGCAGCGCGGAGGAGAGCGGATCGTTCGACGCCTTCGTCGACGCCGTCACCGCTGCCGACGTCGAGATCGACGAGCAGGTCCAGTACGCGTCGCCGTCGCTGGGCGCGATCACGGTGGGGTGGGAAGGGCCGATGATGGTGGCCGGCGAGGAGGTCGATCTGGGGCCCTTCCCGCGCTGGCAGAACGACCACGCGCAGGTGGAGCAGGGGGATCCGCTGACCCGGATCGATCGCGAGGACCTGCGGCTGGAGCTGGACTTCGAGGGTTCCCGCAGGCGACTGTTGATGCGTGAGGAGGGGTCATGAGTACCAGAACGAAGCGGCAGCGCCAGGGGTGGGGACGCTGGACGACACTCACGCTGATCGCGGCGCTGGCACTGCCGGGCTGCGTCGACCGGGACGACGACGACGACTCGGCCCTGGGCTACGCGGCTTGCGACAGCTACTGCCTGCGGATGATGGAGCCCCTGCGGGCCTGGATCGAGGACGAAGGCTGCAACCTGGATGCGTCCCAGGAGGTGGCCTGGATCGACGTGTACGGGACCAACTGTGCGCTCGTGGCCGCCGAGTACGAGGCGATCTGCGGGGCCGCGCCCGAGACGCCCTCCTGCCGCACCTGCGTGCTGTGGTTCGAAGACGCGCTCCGGCTCCACGACACCCTCGAGGTCGTCACGACCTGCTACATGCACTACGACGACTACCCGGACGAGTACGACCAGACCCAGTGCGAGCGGGCCTGCCGGTCCGCGGGGCTTGAGTTCTAGGGCGAGACGAGGGTGTAGAGGTCTTCGATGAACTGGCCGCGCCCGAGCAGCCGCGTGCCGTGGAAGTCCAGGTGCCAGACGATGGCGTCGGCGGAATCGACCTCGTAGATCTCGCTGGCGCTCCCGACCACGTGCAGGGTGTTGCCGTTGTCGAGCCTCCAGGCGTCGCCGTTGGTCTCGGCGTGGATGCCAGCGCCGAAGTTCCAGACCATCTCGAGGGTCTCGGCGTCGTGGTCGACCGTGTACTCCCGCAGCACCGTGCCGTACCCCGCACCGCCGGCCTCGGTGGATAGCAACAGGGTGCCCGACTCGGTGTACGAGATGCCGTGTTGCCACGAGAACTGCATGTTCGACGGCACGAAGTCGTAGCCGCCGTTGACGGTACCCGCCCACCAGAGACTCTCACCGGTGATCCGGTCGACCTCGACCACCGAGCTGTTGGTGTAGAAGCTGTACAGGAAGGTGTCGGTGGCCTCGACGTAGAACAGGCCGTTGGACTCGCAGCCCCACTGACCGCCGGAGCCGGGCCAGTCGTCGTTGCAGGTCCACAACACACTCTCGCTGGGGTCGTCGGGGCCCTTCTCGACCAGCGCCTCGCCGCCGCCGTGGTCCTGGCTGCCCCAGACCAGCGTGCCGTCGGGCAGCTCGACGAAGGCGTGGTGCAGCCCCGGGGTGGCGATCTCCTCGATCTCGACGTCCAGGTAGGCGCGGTGGACAGAGGAGCCTGCACCGTCGTCCATGTCACTCCAGTAGGTGGCCTGATCCCAGAGGATGTGGTCCCCGCTGACCGAGATCTGGGCGAACAGGGTCCAGTCGTCGCCCGGGGCGGCCCGCGCCCAGACCGGTCGGCCCTTTCGGTCGACGATGAAGGTCCAGTAACGACCGGCGGCCCAGCCACCGTTGTCCCGGTTGATCGAGGTCAGCAGGTAGTTGCCCGACGGCAGCCAGGCGTCCGGCTCGGCCGTCTCGAGCGTGGCCTGGGGCAGCTCGTCGGGGATCTCGCCGGTGGTGATGGTCTCACCCTCGAAGACATCGCCCTGCTCCACGACGACCCGCCAGGCGGCGTCCATCGCGTAGGGGATGCCGACCACGAGCTGCTCGTTCGCGCCAGCGGTGGCCTGCAGGGTCGGCGCGTTGTGCCACTCGCCCTCGTCGAAGCTGTACTCCACGTGGACCGCCGCTTCGGCGCTCTGCTCCCACGACACGTGGACCAGTGCGCCGAACTCGGCGTGCAGACGCCAGTCCAGGGCGGTCACGCTCGGCGGTTCGATGGCGGTGGTGTCGTCGTCCCCCGACGTGTCGTCGTCCCCCGACGTGTCATCATCATCGCCGGGCAAGGAGAGGGATCCGGACGGGCAGCCGACCAGGGGCAGACTGCAGAGGGCGAACAGGAGCGACAGCAGGATCGTACGCGTCATCGACACCTCTCCGTGTGCGTGCAACATGGTAGCTTCAAATCCAGGGGCGCGCGCGCGGGTCGAGAATTGCCCGGTCTCCCCGGCTCGTTGACGCTCCTCCGGGACCCGTGGGATAACCAACCGCCCCCCCCCGGAGCAGGCCCATGAGCGACGAATCCCACGACGACGCCCCCGAGCTGTTGCCCGCCCTCCCCCCGGCCGCCGAGCCCGAGCCCGCGGCCGGAGGTGAGCTGACCGAGGCCTACTTCAGCAAGGAGCTCGATGCGGCCATCGAGGAGCGCGTCAACGACTTCAGCCAGACGCTGAACATCGCGGTCATCGGCCGGGTCAGCTGCGGCAAGTCGTCGGTGATCAACGCCCTGCTGCGCCGGGACCGGCAGGACCAGGTCTCGGCGGTGGGCGCGGTGTCCGGCGTCACCACGGAGCTGACGGTGCTGCGACTGGACGACCAGGTGCGCATCGTCGACTCCCCGGGGCTGGACGACATCGTGTCGGACAACTCCAAGGTCACCCGGGACTTCCTGCGCCACGTGGACGTGGGCATCTTCGTGGTCACCGGCTCGGCGGACGCGGGCCAGCGCCGCCACCTGGCGGACCTGCACAAGGTCTGCGGCTCGGTGTTCGTGGTGCTCAACAAGGTCGACGAGTGGGACCGCCACGCGCCGTCGGCGCGGGACAAGGTCATCGACCAGTGGAAGGAGTGCCTGCGCATCGACACCATCTATCCGACCTGCGCCTTCGGCTTCGATCCGGACATCGACGCCGAGGTGCCCCTGGACGTCCGGGGGGTCGACGAGCTGCGGGCCGACATGGAGGACTTCCTCGTCGAGCGCGGCAAGGACCTGCTGCTGGCCCGCCACATGGGCCAGAAGACCACCTACGCCCTGGGGATCATCGCCGGAGCGCTGGCATCGGTGGCCGGCGAGGCCTTCATCCCCGGCAGCGGGATCTACATCACCGCGACCCAGGCGGCGGCGATCTCGGGGCTGTACTACCTGTATACCGGGCGGGTGCTCTCCAAGCAGAGCGCCCTGGCGATCATCCCCTCGTTTGCCGCCCGCTCGGCGGGGGCGTCCTTGTTCCTGGCGATCAAGTCGTTCCTGCCGCCGACCGGCGTGGTGGACGCGGCAGCCGCAGCGGTCGCCGTGGTGGTGACCTTCGCGATGCTGATGACCATCAACACCATGCTGGCCAACGGTCACGAGCTACACGAGCAGGACGTGCTCCAGGAGACCTTCAAGGACCACCGGGCCCTGGCCCGACCGGCCATCGCCAAGACCACTCCGGACGACTGGCGTGACCCCGCCTTCTGGAAGAAGGTCATCCACGACGTGATGTACGGCTGATCCGCCCCGGGAGGATGCCTGGTGCTCCGCTTCGGCAAGGCCCTCGACGAGTCCTGGGAGCAGATGTCCCGGGAGCTGTCGGACACGGTCCACATCGCCATCGTCGGGCGCGTCAGCGTGGGCAAGAGTTCGCTGACCAATGCCCTGCTGCGCCGGAACCGGAACAACCCGGCTGCCGCCGTGGGCGCCGAGTCCGGGGTCACCAGTCGCCTCGAGTCGCTGACCCTGGGGGACCGGCTGCAGCTGGTGGATTCGCCCGGCCTGGAGGATCTGGACCCCTCCCGATCCGACACCACCGAGGACTTCCTGCACCGCATCGACGTGGGCATCCTGGTGGTCACCGGATCCGCGGATGCGGGGCAGGCGGCGATGCTGGGCCGGCTGCGGACCGGCTGCGCCGAGGTCCTGGTCGCGCTGAACAAGATCGACCAGTGGGACAGGCACGGTGAAGGGGCCCTGGATCAGGTGCTCCAGCAGTGGTGCGCGGTGCTGGGGGTGGACACCGTCTACCCCACGTGCGCCTTCGGCTACGACTCGGACCTGCCTGCGGGCACCCCCGTGGACATCCGCGGCGTCGACGAGCTGCGCGGGGCGCTGGAGGACCTGCTGGCCGCCCAGGGCAAGGAGTTGCAGCTCGCCCGGCACCAGGGGGACAAGACCGTCGACGCGGCCCGGATCATCGTCGACACGCTCCGCCAGGCCGCCGGCATCACCCTGCTGCCAGCCGCACCCTGGACCTTTCTCGTCTACCAGACAGCCGCGGCCGCCAAGCTCCACGCGCTGCACACCGGCGAGCTGCTGCCCCGCGCCCGCGCCCTCTCGCTGATCCCGGCCGAGCTGGCCGACTCGGCCCCCAGTACCCTGTTCCTGACAGCCAAGTTCTTCCTCCCCGTGCCCCTGCTGCTGGAGCCGGCAGCGGCACGTCAGCGGGTGCTCAACACCTTCGCGCTGCTGACCGCGCTGCACTTGCTGCTGGCCAACGGGGGCACCCTGGACGACCGCGCTGCCCTGCGGCGCCGTTTCCGCAAGCAGCGGACCCGCGCGGCACAGGTGGCGGTCGGCGGGCGCTGGAAGGACCCGGAATTCTGGCAGGATCTGCTGCTGGAGATCAGCCGTCCGTGACTCCGGGGAAGAGGTCCGCCGACGGGCCGCGGTGAGCTTCGCAGAGGTCGCGACATCGGCCGGGTGTGGCGGATCGGGCGCGGAGGAGTCCACCGCTCCATGCTACCGTGAACCGCGCGAAGGGAGACGAGATGCGGTGGAACCCAACCGGGTTGCTCCCCGTGCTGGCGGCGGTCCTGCTGGCCGCGCCGTCCAGCGGACGGGCGGACCCGACCTGGGCCGAGGTCCAGTCCATCGACGACTGGATCGAACACTCGGTCCGGCAGCACGACGACGCGGGAGCGGTGCGCGTGCTGAGGACCACGCTGGACGAGGTCTACTGCTTTCGCGCGGAGGCCACCGTCGATCTGACTCCGAAGCTGCTGCTCGGCGTCGCCCTGGATTTCGAGGGGGCCATCCGCTGGAGCGGCGCCGGGGTCACCGAGGCCGCCCAGCTCTCCCGCGAAGGGTTGACCTACGACTATTACCAGTACCTCGACGTGCCGGACTGGACGCTGACAAAGGACCGGGTCTGGTTCCTGCGCGGCACCGTGATCCGCGACGGCGCCGCCCTGGGGTTGCGCTGGGAGCGGCTCGAGCAAGGCGGCGACCACAAGGAGATCTACGACGACTTCTTCGCCCGCCATCCCAAGGCGATCGAGGTCCCGGTGAACGTGGGTGCCTGGATGTTCACTCCTTCGGACGACGGGACCGTGGTAGAGTACACCATCTGCTCGGTCCAGGGCGGGAATCTGCCGATCAAGCTCGGCATGCAGGTCACCACCACCACCCTGCCGGACAACGTGGGTGATCTTGTCCGGGAGGCGCGGCGGCGGGCTGCCGATTAGCCCAAGCGTATCACGGTAGCCTCCTGCGGGCCTGCTATCCTGCCCGGGGAGGAGCCGGAACGATGCCCACCCGCCTGTGCGCTGCCTCGGCACTTGCTGTCGCCCTCGTCCTGTCCGCGGTCGCCCGTGCGCAGGAGAGCGTGGACACTCCCGCGATCAGCGATGAGGACGACGGCGATGAACGACGGGGCGTCTTCGTCGAGCTGGAGGTGGTCAAACGGCTGCGACGAACCCCCCGCGGGCTCAAGGGGCAGCTCCGGATCCGCCTGACCAACGCGGGCACGGGGGACGTGGAGCTGATCGACCCCGAGGTCCACGGGCTCGTGTTCGCGAATGAGGACGGCGGCGAGCTCGAGGTGGTGATCCACCCCTGTCAGTGCGTCCGCGACACCCGCAATCCCGGGCACGCCGATCGCATCGCGCTGGCGCCGGGGGCGAGCCACGAGACCACACTCGAGGACTTCGGCTGCAGCGGCTCGTGGTGGAAGGCACCGCCACCGGGCCGCTATGCCCTGACCTACCGGATCCACGAGGCGGCCACGGTCCTGGCCAACGCCCTCACCACCGCCGACGGCGACGACACCTCGATCAAGGAGACCCTCGACCAGTGCAGGGCGAGGCTGGAGAGCCTCGATTTCTGGGGGTCCGCCCATACCTCGGCCGCTGTTCAGGTCCGGCTGCGGTAGTCGCTCAAGCGTCCGTGAACAGCGGGATCCCGCCGTCGACGCGCAGGTCGCCCCCGCAGGCGGGGCAACTCGGGTGGGCCACGCCGACGGGGATCGAGACCCGCCCGCCGCAGCCGTGGCAGGTGATCTCGCCGCGCTCGATGTCGTTGGTCCGCCCGCACCCCTCGCAGACAACCCGGCGGGCGCCCTTCACCACCGCCAGCGGGCCGCCGCAGCCGCCACAGCGGGTCTGCCGGGTGTCCACCGGCTGCAGCTCGGTGTACTCCCCCTGCAGGTCAAAACGGGCCAGCATCTGGTCCCTCGATCTGTCGTCCAGGTAGGGCAACCAGCCCTGGATGAAGATCGATCCCGCCATCCGCATCGCGAGACCGGGATCGGTGTGGTCCGGGAACCGGTCCATCAGCGGCGTGGTCAGCTCGATCCAGCGGCGGGAGTGGGACTCGAAGGCGTCGACCATCGCCAGGAACCCCGCCGCGCCGACGTCCATCCCGTCGCTCCAGTCCAGCGCGCCGACGGCGGCATCCATCGCCTTCTCCAGGCTCTTGGTCTCTGGATCGAAGGCTGCCTCCAGGTAGGAGTCGACGGTGTAGTCCAGCAAGGCCTGGCGGTACTCGGGGTCGCCGAGGCGCGGGGAGTAGGAGGCCGGGCAGGCGTCGAAATGGGCCTCGAAGAGCTGGACCAGCGTCTCGCGGTAGCCCTCCCGATCCCCGGCGGCCAGCGCCCGCTCCTGGGCCGGGTTCAGCCGGTCGACCAGCGCCTCGTAGACCGGTCCCGGCAGCGCCGAGCCCGACGCCTCGCAGGCGATCCGGAAGTCCCAGTCGATGAGCGTCCCGCAATAGTCGCAGTACAGGTAGGCGGTGGCAGACGGGGTGACCTTGGCGCTGCCGCAGCAGGGGCACTGGACCCGCTTGATCATCCGGGGACCCGCTGCTGGGGTGCCGTCCAGGTCGTCCCCGTCGTCCTCGGTGACCACGGTGTCCTCGGTCTCCTCCTCGTCCTCGTCGAGGGAGCTGGGGGGCTCGGGCTCGGGCTCGGGCTCGGACCCGGACCCGGGCTCGGACCCGGACCCGGGCTCGGGCTCGGGCTCGGGCTCGGACCCGGACCCGGGCTCGGGCTCGGCCTCGGACTCGGACTCGGGCTCGGACTCGCCCCTCCGCCGCCGCACCATGACCACCACGACCACGACCGCGAGGACCATCAGCAACAGGCCGGCAACGCCTGCCACGACCAGACCTATGATCAGCTCACCGGATCCAGCCATCGTCGCCTCCTCGTCCCCCGGTCCATGCGCGCCCATGTTGCCTACGCGCGGGTCGGGCCGCAACCCGTACCCCCGCCGTCGCGCAGCGACCTTTGCCGGGGGGCGGCCGCTGGTATCCTGGCCGGGAGGTCGCATGGCTCGAGCGCTCGAACATCAATGGGCGGAGGGATCCTCCTGCTGGCTTCGCTGACCCTGGTGGCGGGTACCTCGTGCCAGCCCGACGGGCCGGCCGGATCGAGATCCAGCTGCCCGCGAGTTCCGGCGACTGACGGGCTGACCCGGGCTCGCTCACAAGACGAAAGGCACCAGCGCCCGGACCTCGCCGCAGTAGTCCAGGTAGTCCTTGCCGAAGCGGGCGAACATCTCCCGCTCCTCGGTGCGCATGGCCGCGACCAGCAAGGCGCTCGAGACTCCCGCCAGTCCGCCGGTCAGCAACCCCGGTGCCTTGAGGAAGAGCCCCCAGGTCAGCAGCTGCAGCGCGGCGTACATGGGGTGGCGGATCAGACCGAAGATGCCGCTGCGGATCAGGACGGTCGTGTCCTCGAAGGTCTCGGTGGGCGCCCCCCGCGTGCGCAAGGTCCAGTAGCCGGCGAAGGCCAGGCACGCCGCCGGACAGAGCATCAGCCACGACAGGAGTTGCCGGACCGAGAGGGGTGCATCGAACCAGCGGGGAGCGGCGATCAGGGCCAGGACCAGGATCAACTCGAAGGCGAAGAACCGCCAGAAACCGTGGGTGTGGGGGTCGCGGGGCGATTCGCGGGAGAACTGGAACAGCCGCCACGAGACCGTGACCATCACGACGACGGATATCAGCGTCCACCCGAGCGCGTACATCGAACGGCACCCCCTATTTGGGCCAGAGACCACGCCATGATGACGGTCCTGAGGACAAACGCAACCTCGACCCGGGTCCCAGCCCCGAGGAGGCCGTCGCGGCCTGGGAGACCTACACCATACCGCCCCGGCCCAGACCTGGGCCTACTTCCCCCAGGGCGCCCACGGCATGATCAACGGCTCCTTGTTACCCAGCGGCGAGAACTGCGGCGATCAGCTCTACATGGCCTTCCTCGACGACCCGGCGCGCGAGCTGGACACATCCTGTATCGACCAGACCCTGGGCGTGCAGTTCAACGGCTATCCCAGCTACACCGAGTACTTCATGGGTACGCAGGACGCCTGGGGAGACTAGTCAGTCCAGCGACATGAACAGGTTGTTCAGCACGCTGGAGGACCATACTTCGGTCCAAGGGATCGCCGTTTTCGAGGAGGAGCGCTTGGGGGACACCCGGCCGCGAATCGTAGGCTCCGTGGTCGCGGCGCTGATGATCTTCTCGGCCCCGCTGGCGGCGGGCCGGTCGGCGGGTGCCGCCGAGGCCAGCTACTACCTTGGGGTCTGCGCCCTGGACCTGGATCGCAGCAACGAGGCGACCGCGGCTCCGGAGCGCTACGTGGAGTAGGCCCCCGACGGGTAGAATGCGCACGCATGAGCCGTACCTTCTTCGCCACCTGTGCCCTCGGCCTCGAGGAAGTCCTCGCCGACGAGTTGCGGGGGCTGGGCGCGGCCAGCGTCCGGACGCAGCGGGGCAGGGTCTCGTTCCTGGGTCCGCTGACGATGGGCTATCGGGCCTGTCTGTGGTGCCGCTCGGCGAGCCGGGTCCAGGAGCAGCTGTTCCGCGACCGGCCCGCGGGCAGCCGCCGTCAGCTGTACGACGCGGTGTACGATTTCGACTGGGCGCCGAGCCTCCAGCCTTCCAACACCCTGGCCGTGTCGGCCAGCGTGCGGGACAGCCGGGCCACGGACTCCCGGTTCGTCGCCCTGGTCACCAAGGACGCCATCGTCGATCAGCTGCGGAAGCGATTCGGCGACCGACCCGATGTGGATGCCGAGCGGCCGGACGTGCCGATCCGGGTGATCCTGACCCGCGAGCGAGCCACGGTGCTACGCGATCTCAGCGGAGACAGCCTTCATCGGCGGGGCTGGCGTCCGATCCAGGTCAAGAGCCCGCTCAACGAGGCGACCGCCGCGGGGCTGCTGATGCTGGCGGGCTGGAGCGGGGACCGGGCGCTCTACGATCCCATGTGTGGCTCGGGCACCTTCCTGGTCGAGGCCGCCCACATGGCCCAGGACCGGGCGCCCGGCTTGCGGCGGCGGTTCGCCTTCGAGCGTTGGCCTGATCTGGACCGCGAGGCCTGGAAAACACTGCGCGACGAGGCGCTTGCGCGCCACGAGGCCGGCCGCGAACGGCCCCTGTCCATCGTCGGCAGCGATCATCACTCCGGCGCGCTGAGCCTCGCCCGCCGCAGCCTGGTGGCGGCCGAGGTGCGGCACGTTGTCCGAGTGCGCCGTTGTTCCGTGGAGCACGCGACGCCCGAGACCACCCCCGAGCTGGTGGTCAGCAATCCCCCGTGGGGACTGCGCATGGACCGCGAGAACCTGGAGCAGGCCTGGAGCCAGCTCGGCGAGTTCCTCAAGGCCCACTGTGGTGAGGCGACCGCCTTCCTGCTGTCCGGCGATGCGGCGCTGACCCAGCCCCTGCGAATGCGCGCCGCCCGGCGCCACCCGATCCGCATCGGACCCGTGGATGCACGCTGGATCCGGTACGAGGTGCTGCCACCGGCGCCGCGGCTCAAGGAGTAGCGAGGTTCAGGTAGACCGACACGCTGTCGCTGCCGTAGTTGGTCACCACCACGTCGAGATCGCCGTCGCCGTCCAGATCCCCCAGGGCGATCGAGCTGGGCTCCTCACCTGCGGCGAAGGTCTCGGCCGCGGCGAAGGTGCCGTCACCGAGGTTGCGCAGGATCGCCAGCGTCCCCTCGCCCTCCATGGCCACCGCCAGATCCAGGTCGCCGTCCCCGTCCAGGTCGCCAGCGGCGGTGAAGAACGGCCGCAACCCCATCGTCAGGCTGGTCGCTTCCGAGAGACCACCCACGCCGTCGTTCCACAGCAGTGAGATGTCGTCCGAAAACTCGTTGGCGGTCACCACGTCCCGGTCACCGTCCCCATCCAGGTCCGCGAGCGCCGGACCGGCGGGACCGCCGCCCGTGGAGTGCGAGATATTGTGTGGGAATCCTCCCGCTCCGTCGTTGAGCAGCAGGCTGACCGAACCCGCGCTGAAATTGGTGGTCACCAGGTCCGGCGCGCCATCACCGTTCATGTCCGCCGGGGCCACGAAGCCGGGTTCGTCCCCCACCGGGTAGGTCTCGGGGAGCGCGAAGCTCCCCTGGCCCTGGTTGGCCATCACCGCCACCTGATCGCTCCCGGCGAGGGTCACAGCCAGGTCGAGATCGCCGTCACCGTCCAGGTCCGGAGCGGCTACCGACTGGGGGATGGAGCCGCAGGGGTGGAGAACTGGCTCGCCGAAGCCACCGTCGCCGCGGATGAGCACGGCGATGACGTCGTCCCAGGCGCAGGTCACCGCCAGGTCCAGGTCGCCGTCACCGTCCAGGTCCGCCAGCGCGAGCTGATCGACGCCATCACACACTTCCAGGACCGCCGTTGGGCTCAGGACGCCATCCCCGCCGTTGTCGAGCACCGACACATTGCTGGCCTCCATGTTGGCCACCGCCGCGTCGAGATCGCCGTCCCCGTCCAGATCGCCCAGCTTGACGTTGTCCGGTCCCGCCATCGTGGGCACCTCGGTGCCGACGTCGTCGTCGCCGAATCCCTCCCAGTCCGGGTTGTCGTCGTCATCTCCGGTGGTGTCGTCGTCCCCGGTCGCGTCGTCGTCTCCGCTCACATCGTCGTCGTCGACGTGGAAATCGCCGTCGGCGGCGCACGAGGCCGCCAGTGACAGCCAGGCGAGGGCGAGGATCGGGCCGGCGGGCCACCGCCATCGCCGTGCTCGTCGGTCTTCGCGGACGGGTCGATTCAACCTCGCACTCCTTGCCCGGATCGTACCCCAAACAGGCCGCCCGCCCCGCCCCTCCCGGATCCGCGCCGCCGACCGCGTGTTGACCGGGCCGGATCCCGGTCTCTACCATCGTCGCCAGGAGCGATGGGGAGCAAGACGACAACCGCGACGCGGCGAGCACTGGGCTTCCGCGTCACCGCCGTGGCGCTGGGGCTTGGGCTGGCCGCCGGGATCGCCGCGTTGGTGCTGCACAGGCGCTCCGCGGACCGATCCGATCCGGTCCTGGCCTTCGATCAAGCCGGACAGGCCTACGTGTTGCCCGACCTGCGCCGAGCACGGGTGGTCATCCCCGGCCGGCCACACCGCTCCCCGGTCGAGTTGACCGTTCCCGAACAGCGGCGCCGGGTCACCCGCCGGACGACCTTCCGGGTGACGACCAACTCGCGGGGGTTTCGCGGCGACGAGGTCGACGACCAGGCTGCCCGCGGGACGGTGCGCATCGGCTGCGCGGGCGATTCGGTGACCTTCGGCTGGGGGGTGGACGACGCGGAGGCGTTCCCCGCCGTGCTCGCCTCCTTGCTGTCCGTGGACGGCCCCCACGAGACGATCAACGCCGCCGTGCCGAGCCACGACTCGATGTTGATCCGGGAGGCCATGGAGCGCGACATCCTGCCACTGGGCCCCCGCTGGGTGACGCTGTGCGCGGGGGTCAACGACGTCGCGATGCACTTCACCAACCCCAATCCAGACATCGACGGCTTCCGCCTGGTCGCTTCGCGCCGCCCGGTCGTGAAGCGCACCGTGGCCGACTCCCTGCGCACGATGATCAGGAGCTGCCGTACCCACGGCGCGACCCCCATCGTGCTGGCGCCCCCGTACAGCAGTCTGTATGCCTTCCCGGACATCGCGTTGACGGGCGACGCGGCCCGCGCGGTGGCCGAGGAGCAAGGCGCGGCCTGGCGCGATCTGGCCGCCCTGCTGCAGGAACGGGAGGCGCAGGAGGGACTGATCCTGGTCACCGAGGGAACCGTCCAGCGCCTGCTCTCCAGGGGGCCCGAAGGAACCGAGGAGCTGCTGGCGGTGGACGTCGGTCCGCAGCCCACCCAGCGGGTGGCCGAGGAGATCTACGACTACCTGGACAGCGGAGCCGCGGCCCAGCGCTACTTCATCGACGGATGCCATCCCACCGCCGCCGGACACCGCCTGATCGCCGAAACGCTGGCGGAGCTGATCCGGTCCCAGCCGCAGGATCGTTAACGCCCGCCCAGAACGAAACGCGGGTGGACAGCGTGCTCGTCCCCAACCGGGGCAACTTCGCCAACGGCTGCTCGCGGGCCACGGAGATCGAGCTCGACCTGGACGAGTGGAGCGCCACGCAGGTCCGGGAGTACGGCCCCGAGGAGTGCATCAGAAACTACATGCTCGGGCACGCGGAGCGGCTGCCAGACGGCAACACGATGACCACCTTCACCACCTCCAGGCAGATCGACGAGGCCACGCCCGACGCCACCTTGCTGCTGGCCCTCCGGTGTTCGACCTGCAACAACTCGATGCCGCGTTTCGTGGGAGCCTTGCAGCCCGTATCCTGATCCCGTGCCCACCGCCCGCTCACCGTTGATGGATGTCGCTCCGCTCCCGGCCCTCGACGACCGCGAAGGGGGAGCGGTCGCGGCCGATCTACCTCCGGTGATCGACGCCCATGTCCACCTCTTCCCCGACCTGGCCTGGGACCCGATCCATCGATGGTTCGACCGCAACGCCTGGCCGATCCGCTACCGGCTGCGCAGCCCCGAGATCGTGGCGTTCCTGCTCGAGCGCGGGGTCGAGCACGTGGTCGCGTTGCAGTACGCGCACCGGCCCGGCCTGGCCCGCGACATGAACCGCGAGCTGGCGGCGCTGTGCCGGACGAATCCCCGGGTGACCGGCCTGGCGACCGTCTTCCCCGGCGAGCCCGATACGGTGGCGATCCTCGAGGACGCCTTCGCCGACGGTCTCGCGGGTATCAAGTTGCACCTCCACGTGATCGGCATGGCCATCGACCATCCGGGCGTGCTCCAGGCCCTGGCGGTGGCCGCGGCGGCGGACCGTCCGGCGGTGGTCCACGCGGGGCGCGAACCCAACAGCCCCGCCTACCCGCGCGATACCCACGCCATCTGCAGCGTCGACCGGGCGGAGACCGCGCTGCGGGCGATCCCCCGGCTCCACCTGTGCGTGCCACACCTCGGCGGGGACGAGTTCGACGAGTACGCCGACCTGCTGGTCCGCTGCGACCGGGTGTGGCTCGACACGACGATGATGCTGGCGGGTTACTTCCCCTACCCGGAGCGCTGGGACCTGCTCGAGAGTTTCCCGCACCGGGTGATGTACGGCACCGACTTCCCCAACATCCCCTACGCCTGGGACCGTGAGCTGATCCGCATCGCCGGTCGCGGCCTCGACCGGGGAGCGCTGGCGGCCATCGTCGGCGGCAACGCTCGTCGGTTCTTCGGGATCTCCGACCCCGTCGGTTGACATACGACTTGAGCGGATCGGCGCCGCCCTGGTACCTTGCCCGCCCTGCGCCCGGGCGCAACGAGGACACGGTCAGTCGTCTCTGGAGTACCTCCGATGGCCCAGCGGGTCACGTTCAGACGGAACATGGGCCTCTTCATGGCCGTCATGATCGGCATCGGCGCGACCATGGGCCCGGGCATCTTCGCCCTGCCCGGCGAACTGGCCCACATGATCGGCCCACTCGGCCTGTTCGTGTACCTGGCGATGGGCTTCCTGACCCTGTTCACGGCGCTCAACTACAGCGAGCTGAGCGCGGCGATCCCCCTGGCCGGGGGCGGCTACTCGTTCACCAGCCGCACCATGAGCAGCCCGATCGCCTTCCTCACCGGCTGGTTCTTCTGGATCGGCAACACGCTCGCCTGCGCGATGTACGCCGTGATCTTCGCGCTGACCATCCGCACCTACTTCCTGCCCGACGCCAGCATCGCGGTGATCTGTCTGGCCACGACGATCGTGTTCACCGCGGTCAATTTTTTTGGCGCGCGCGAGGCGATCCTGGTCATCACCGTGATGAACCTGGTCGAGCTGGCCGTCCTGATCGGGATCGCCTGCCTCGGGCTGGCCGACGTGGAACCGGCCAACCTGCAGCCGCTGGCGCCGATGGGCTGGGGCCCGTTCATCCCGGCGATGGCATTGATCTACATCTCGTACGTCGGCTTCGAGCTGATAAGCAACGCCGCCGAGGAGATCGTCGAGCCAGGCAAGAACATCCCGCGCGCGATCCTAATCACCCTCGCGGTCAGTACAGCGATCTACGTGTTCGTCGTCGGCGTGATGATGGCGACAGTCCACCACACCGAACTCGCCAGCAGCGAGATCCCGTTCATCTACACCGCCGACAAGCTGTTCGGACCGTGGGGCCGCTGGGCGGGCATCACCGCGACGATCATGGCCAGCCTGTCTGCGTTCAGTGTCACCCTGGGCGCGTCGGCCCGGATCCTGTACGCCCTCGGCCGCGACCGCCACTTCCCCCAGCTGTTCTGCCGACTGCACCCGCGGTTCCAGACGCCCCACCTCGCGCTGCTGTTCTGCGCGGCGATCGTGATCGTCTTCGGCTCCACGGGCATCGTGAAGTTCGTGGCCTCCGTCAGCGACTTCGGCTACCTGATGGGTCTCGGCATCATCAATTTTGCGGTCATCCCGCTGCACAAGAAGATGCCCAACCTGCGGCGGCCATTCCAGACCTGGTGGTTCCCTCTCATCCCCATCCTCGGGATCATCACCACCTGGATGTTCGTACCCGCGCTGGAGTTCGGCTCCTTCGTACTCGGTGGCGTGCTGACCCTCTTCGGCCTGGCCGTCTACCTGGTCCGCCCGGCCAACCGCGAGGAGCTGGCCATCCTCGCCCGTGACGCGGTCAACCGCGTGCAATCCCTCCTCGCCAGACTCAGGAGTAAACCCATGCAGGTACTCATCATCAGCGGCAACAGGCTGGGACAGAACATCGCCAACCGGCTGCTGGCCAAGGAGGAGATGCGGGTGATGTTCCGCTCCGGCGAACATCAGGTCACCTTCATCGAGGAGGATGGCGCCCTGTGCAAGGAGCTCGAGCAGCGCTACGCCTGCCCTATCTACCAGGGGGACGGCACGCGCAAGGAGCTCCTGCTACAGGTGGGGCTGGACAACGTGGACGTGGTCATCGCGGCGTACGACGACGACGGCCGCAATGTGATCGCGGCGCTGCAGGCACGACAGCTCGGCCACGAGAAGGTCATCGCGGTCGTCCAGGACCCCGAGTACACCGAGATCCTCGAGGCCAACCACGTCACCGCCATCAGCGCCCCGTGGGCCACCGCGGCGATGGTCGAGAACCTGCTCGATCGCCCAGGGCTGGCCCAGCTCTACGAGTTCGGCATCGGCGCGGCCTCCCTGATGGACGCCGTCGTGCCCGCGAACGCGCGGCTGGCCGGAAAACCCATCACCGAGCTGGGACTCCCCCACGAATGCCTGATCGCCGCCATCATCCGCGACAACAAGTTCGTGGTGCCCCACGGCACGACCGTCATCGGCGTGGACGACCGGGTGGTGTTCATCGGTCCGGCGGTCGAGGTCCGCAAGGCGTCGGACATGATCTCCGATACGAAGTGAGCCTGGCGTGATCCCGCCCGTCGTCAGAGCCGGGTTCGCAGCCCTCGGGCTCTCCCTGGCCGGAGCCATCACCTCCCTCGGCGGGGCCTGCTGCGGCGGCTCGGCCCCTGCTCCGCAGCCGTCGTATACAGTCGTCGACTCGGTTCAGATCGGATCCCAGACCGTGAATTTCTACGTCGATCTGGGCCACGACAGCGCCGTCCTCGGTTTTGCCCTGGACGACGGTCAGGGCGGGGTCCAGTACATCCCGATGTACGCCTCGACCTACCGGGGCCTGCCCCCGGTGACGCTCGATGTGTACACCTCGGCCGGTGGCGAGATGTGGGTCGGCTCCTCGTGGCCGGGGTACGAGGTCATCGGCTACCACTCGACGACGGGCTCCCCGGTGATGGACAGCTACGCGGTTCCAACCCCGGCGATCGTCACGTTCGACTCCGCGCCGTTCCCCGAGCTGGACCCCGCCACCGCCAGCGGCGTCCGCACCATCCAGCTCCCGTGACCCGTCGGCGCGCGACCTCTTCGGAGCGGGGTGGCGCTGGACATCACGAACATCCCAGAATGGCGTCATGAAATGAATCCTCGTGCTGTTTCCCAACGCCTGGGACCACGCGCAGTTCGACCAGTCCAGGTACGAAGGCGAGATCGAGTTCCGCTACCTCGGCGACGATCTCTTCCACTTCCCGGGCAACCTCCAGCTCGTCACCTTCGACGCGGTGAAGTTCGTCGATCGCGTCTGTCAGAAGGTGCGGGACGAGGAGATCGACGGCGTGCTCTCGAGCGACGAGTACATCGGCGCCGTCATCGCCGCCGCGGCCACCCACAAGCTCGGCCTGCCCGGGACGCCACCGGAACAGATCATCACCGCCCAGCACAAGTACTACTCGCGGGTTGCCCAGCGCGAGGTGCTACCCGAGGTCACGCCGCCGTTCACGCTCATCCCGCTCAAAGGGGTCGCCGACCACCCGGTCGACATCGAGTTCCCGTTCTTCGTCAAACCGGTGAAGGGCACCTTCTCGCTGTTCGCCGCCAAGGTCGACTCCCGCGAAGCCCTGACCGGCCACATGGGCTTCAACGTCTTCGAGCGCCTGTTGCTGGGCCGGGTCACCCGGCCGTTCAACGACCTGATGCGGGCCTTCACCGACTTCGAGCACGACGCCAACCACTTCATCGGCGAGGGCCTGATCGCCGGCGATCAGGTCACCGTCGACGGCTTCGTCCACGACGGCCAGGTCACGATCATGGGCATCACCGACTCGGTGATGTTCCCCGGCACCAACATCTTCGAACGGTTCGAGTACCCGTCCCGCTACGAGCCGGAGATCCAGGCGCGGATGTTCGACATGACCGCGGAGGTGATGCGGGGTATGGGCTGGACGGACGGCCAGTTCAACGTCGAGTTGTTCTACGAACGAGCGACGGACCGGATGTCGGTGATCGAGGTCAACCCGCGGCTCTCGTACCAGTTCGCGGACCTGTTCGAGTATGTCGACGGCTCCAACTCATACGACGTCCTGCTGGACCTGGCCCTGGGACGGGAGCCGCGCTTCCGCCGCAACGGCGGTGAGTTTGCCTACTCCGCCAGCTTCGTGATGCGGACCTTCGAGGGCAAGAAGCTCAAGAGCGTGCCCACGGTCGAGCAGGTCGACGAGTTCGGCAGCCGCTACGACGAGGCCACGATCAAGGTCTATGGCAAGGCCGGAACGAGCATGAAGGGGGAGATGAAGGCCATCGGCAGCTATCGCTACGCCATCATCAACGTCGCGGCCAACAGCCTGCTCGATCTGTTCGCGATCCACCAGGACGCCATCGAGAAGCTGCCCTTCGAGGTGGCCTGACGACTCACAGAGATAGAATCACAGCCTCTCAACCGGACAGGAAACGATCGAGCGCCACGAGGTTGGTGGTCCAGGCCTGCTCGTGAACCTCGCGATCCTCATCGGCTTCGAACACACCGTGGGTCAGGCGCAGCTCGCAGCCACCGTCGGCTGTGGCGACGAAGCGCAGGATCAGCAGCGTCAGCTGGTCCCCGGCCGTTCCAGCCCAGGTGCAGCGGAGGGTCGAGTCCCGCTCCACCTCGACCACGTGGCCCCGGATATGGGTCGCTCCCCCGTCGTCGGGGGCGTTGACGACCAGGTTCAGCCTGCCGAGGGGGCGCGCTTCGACGACGACATCCGTCGTGGAGAAGCCGTCGCCGGCCATGAACCACTGGCGGAGGGCGGCGGCGGCGGTCCAGGCGGCGAAGACCTTGTCAGCGGGCGCGGCAAACACGGCGGTCAGCTGGACCACCGGTGCTTCGGTTGCAACGCGTTGGATCTCCATGGGCGGCCCCTCTCCTCAGACGTCCGATGCCAGCAGCTCGTGGAGGCACCCGATACAGACCTCCCAGCCGCGCTCCGGATCGATGCGGTGTTCCTCGGTCTCGAAGATGCCCTGGGTGAGGATGATCCGCGAACCTGCGCCCACGTCCTCGAACTTCACGTTGACCAGCGTCGGGTACTGGCCGCCGTTGACGTTCCCGGCCCAGCTGTACACGAGGGACTCGTTGGGCACGATCTTGAAGAAGTGCCCCTGGAGGATCGACGGATCGTCGGGCGTCTGCGAGTGACGCACCGTGATCTTCCATGGCCCCAGCTCGTCCAGGGTCACCTCCGCCTCGGCGGGGAGATAGCCGGGAGCGGCCATGAACCGCCGGGAGAGCAGCTCGGGGTCGACCCAGGTTCGCCAGATCTTGTCCCGCGGCGCCCTGAACTCCGTCGTCAGGTGAACCACGAGGCCGCTGTCGCCCTGGTCCTCGATCATCATGGGGATCTCCTCCTCACTCGCCCTCCCAAATCCACCCGCGACCCGTGTGGGAAGCGGCGCCAGACCGATCAGGGTCGAACACGCTCCTCGCAACGGGGAGCGCGCTCCTTTCAGCACCTCCCGCAGGACCGGCGGGAGCCTCGGATCTTGAATACTGGCCACGTCAACATTCCCCGTCGGCGGGCACGATAGCACGCGACGCTCGGGGCGCACGGCACCGCGATCGCTAGCGGCTCTCGATCTCCTCCTGACAGACCACGCAGAACGGCGTCTCCGGCCTCGCCTTGAGCCGACGATATCCGACGGGTTCCTCGCAGCGGCGGCACAGACCGTATTCGCCCTCGTCCACCAGCCGCAGGGCCTGGACGACGCGCTGGAGGCGCAGCTGGTTGCTGCGCTGGCTGGCCTTGGCCATCTGCTGGACCTGCATGGCGTCCATGCGCGACAGCCGGCCGACCGACGACTGATCCAGCGCCACCGGCTTGCTCGATTCCTCTCCGGCCCCGAGGACCGCCAGGAGCGTTTGCCGCAATCCGACGAGGTCGGCGCACAGCTCCGCGACCTGATCGGTACTCAGCTCTTCTCGCTCGGCCATCACTCCACCTTCGCCCCCGATCGCCCCTCGATGGTAGTACACCCTGGCAGCCGGCAACCCGGACCGCCTTCCGCCGGCTGGGAGGAGCAGCCATGTCCATCGACGAGATCCGGCTCACCCAAATCTGGTCCACGTGGAGGTGATTCCCACCCGCGTTCGTTGGAAGCCGCCGGGATCTAACGAGTACCGGGTGGTGCAGGTCGCGGCAGGTCCGTGATCGGCGTCAGGATGGGTGTCGGGCTGTGGCTGGTTCCCCCGGTGGCGGCGGGCATCGCCGGAGGTCCGCTGTCCGGCGGCGTCAGCCCGCCTTGCGGAGCACGCGCTCCTTCTCATCGAGGAGCTTGACCACCAGGTTCAAGAAGGTCTCCACCGTGAACAGCGTGGGGATCTCGCCCACGGTCAGGCCGTCCCGGAAGCGATCCTCGGGCACCTCGGGCAAGGCCTCGCGGAGCTTGGATAGCCCGTGGGCGGTCAGCACACCGTCGATCTCGAACGGCTCGCTGCCGCGGGCAGCCTCCTGCTCGGCCCCGCTCTGGATGTCGCCGCGCGGGATCTTGATCTCGAACGCCTCCTCCAACCGGAACGAGATGTCGAGGAAGTCCAGCGACTCCGCGCCCAGATCGTCGATCACGTACGCGTCCAGCGTGACCTCGTCGTCATCCAGCCCCAACGCCTCGGCAAAACAGTTCCGGACGATGGAAAAAACCTGGTCGCGGTCCACGGGCATCGGTTCGACCTCCGGGCCAGACTGTAGCCGAGCGCCGTGGCGTTCAATGACGCGCACACTGAACGACGGGACCAGAAGCGGAGAGATTGGCGGATCGGATTCCCGGAACCGGGAAGGTCCGCGTTCTTTCCGCCGGCTCACTCCGTGGATCTGGTATTCAGTCAATCAACGAGGAGGAAAGTCGACATGGTCTCCGAACAGGTCATCCACGGAGTGCTTCTGGCACTGCACAACCTTGCCCTCGTGGGCTGCGCCGCTGCGCCGTTCTACAACCGCAAGCTGGTCGGGTTCCGATCCCAGTATGGCCCCAACCTGCACTACGGGCTGGACAAGGTCGTCGAGGACACGTTGCAGTCCAACGCGCCGTACTGCATGACCTTCCTGCTCGTCCTGTTCGCCACCGGGGTCGGCATTCCGCTGAATTACTACGCCTTTCACGGAACGTTCCACGAGATGCATCTGGTGGCGACGATCGCCCTGGCGGTGAAGCTGGTGTTCGTGTTCGGCATCGCGATCTGGGGGATGCGGATCTTCTTCGGGCTCAACCCCACGCTGAAGGTCCTGTTCTCCCACTTCGAGCCCGGCGCCGAACCGGACGCGGACAAGGTCAAGGAGTTCTTCGCGATCAGGGCGCAGCGCAAGGCCCTGTGCGACAGCTGCTTCTGGTTCGCCATCGCCGTACTGGTCTCCAGCGCCTTCATCGGGTTTGCGGTCTGATCGAACTCCCGATCCAGCCCCCCCGATTCTGGCACGATGGATGGCACCCCCGAGACGGGAAACCGGAGGGAGCATGCCCAGCAACGGAATGTACCGCGGTGTCCGACGACTGCAGCCCGGCTTGATCGCCCTGGGGCTGATCCCCTTCTGGGCGCCGTCGGCGAACGGCTTCGAGCTGAACCTGGAGGGCTCGACGATCGTGGATCCCGGCGATCTGCGCGTATTCGTGGCCACCCTGGAGGGACCGGATGTCCGTGTACACGTGGGCCAGGCCCGGATGGCCGGCGATCCAGTCTGGGACGGGGCGGCCCCGGCGACGGCCTTCGGGATCGGGGGGACGGCGCGTGGGTGCCGTTGCGCGCGGCCAGGCCCGATCTGGTCGGCCAGAGCCCCGGCGGCGGCTGCCGGGAGCAACACGCCGTGTTCGCGGCCGCCCATGGCGAGGGCGGACATCTCGCGCCGCTGGTCTTGCTGGCGGCCCGCGTCGATCTTCGCGAACGCCTGTCCGTGGCCTGGCTGCCCGCTGTCGGCGCCGTCCCGGGCGCGGGAGGATCCTGCGCCGGAACCGGCCCGGACGCGGTGGCGAGCTGGACTACGGAGGGTTTTCCAGGGTGCGTTTTTCGCGACGAACGACCCAACGAGGAGTACGGCAAGGACGTGGAGGTCGGCTGGCGGGGGGCGACTGGACGCCAGGGCTGGCACACGGCCAAGGGGGTCAGCGACGGGGACGAACCGACGGTCACCGTCCCCGGCGACCTGCTGGGCGTGATCGAGCTGCGGCGCGTGGGGGAGGCGCCGAACCAGGCCGAACACTGGCCGGTGTTCTCCGCCAGAGATTTCGAGACCTGGGGGTACGCGACGCTGCGGTTGAGCGCCAAGGGCGCCGCCGAGAGCGCATTTCGCCTGAGCGGCCTGGACACCGCCGCCCCCTGCCTGGGTCCCGGTGGCACCCTGTCCCCGTGACGAACCCCGGGCCGGGGCGGGTACTGCCGCCCTGAGACATCCGTCGGAGGATCCCTTGGCTTCGAAAAAAAAGCCGGGACCACAGAGCAAGGCCGCGCCGTCCCAGCAGTGGGAGTGGATCTCGCCGAGCGCCGCCCGACGGGTCCCGCCGCCGGGGGACCGTCGCACCGCCACGTCTCCGCGACGGGTGTCCCCTGCCTGGTGGCCTGTTCTGGCGACTCTGTCTCCGGCGGTCGGCCCCTGGCTGGCTGCCCGATCCTACGCATTCGGCGCCGGGCAACGCCGGGCCGAGGAACTCAACACCCGGCGCATCGAGGCGGCCCGGCCGCTGGACATGCCCGCGCTGCGATCTCTGGACCTGACGGTGGTCGTGGAGCAGAGGCACGATCCCGGGTTCCTCGGCGCGGCCGCCGTGTCGTACCTGGTCCGGTCCGAGCGGGGATCGCTGTTGATGGATGTCGGTAGCGCAGATCATCCGGCGCTCGAGCACAACGCCCGGAAGCTGGGCCTGACGACCGCCGACATCGGCGCGCTGCTGATTTCTCACCGCCAAGCTGCCCCCGCGGGCGGATTGGCCACCCGCCGACGCAAACCGATCCGACTCCCCGCGAACCTCTCGGGCGGCACCCGCAAGCCCTGTCTCGTGCCCGCGGATTGCGAGGCTGACGCCCTCGATGTGAGGCGAGTGGAACGCGCGGTCGTGCTGGACCAGGGCATGGCCTCGACCGGGCCGCTGGCCCGCATGCTCTATTTCCGGGGCATGATGGAAGAGCAGGCTGTCGTGGCACGGCTGAAGGACAGGGGACTGGTGGTCCTGATCGGGGCCGGTCATCCCGCGATCGAGTCCATCCTCGCCCTCGTGCGCCGCCTCTCCGACGAACCCCTGTACGCCATCGGGGGTGGACTGAACCTGCCGGTCACGGGGTCACGCCGCGGCCGGATGGGCGTGCAGACGCAGCGGTTGTTCGGGACGGGAAAACCCGTCTGGGACCGGATCGACGAGGCCGATCTCGACCGCACCATCGTGACACTGAACCGAGCCGCTCCCCAGCGCCTGCTACTGTCGGCCCACAACAGCTGCGACCACGCTCTGGACCGTCTCGGCCGGGAAGTGGTGGCCGAGGTAGAGGTCCTCCGCGCGGGTGCGACCTACAGACTCTGAATCCGGTCGGCGCAGGACGAAGCTGTGGGGCGGCGGTCACGACCCAAGCAGGGTGCCAGCGACTTCGCGAGCGGCCAAGCAGGGTGCCCAAGCAGGGTGCCAGCGACTTCGCGAGCGGCCAAGCAGGGTGCCAGCGACTTCGCGAGCGGCCAAGCAGGGTGCCAAGCAGGGTGCCAGCGACTTCGCGAGCGGCCAAGCAGGGTGCCGGCCAAGCAGAGTGCCAGCGACTTCGCGAGCCGCGAGTGGCTGCCCCGCGAGCCGCGAGCGGCTGCCCAAGCAGGGTGCCAGCGACTTCGCGAGCCAAGCAGGGTGCCAGCGACTTCGCGATCGGCGACTTCGCGAGCGGCGACTTCGCGAGCGGCCAAGCAGGGTGCAGCAGGGTGCCAGCGACTTCGCGAGCGGCTATGCCCGCACGGAACGCCTGGCCGGCGCCCTGGAGGGGGATGACCTGCTGTCCCGGGTCGCAGACGCGCACGCGATCGGCATCCGCTCTCGCACCCAGCTCACCGAGGGAGTGCTGGACGCGGCGCGACGGCTGTTCTGCGTGGGCTGCTTCCAAAAAGGTGCCAACGACCTCACCCAGGCTGCTTCCAAAAAGGTGC
>CAYTBN010000069.1:0-34176 GCA_964436045.1 uncultured Rickettsiales bacterium
TCCATGTTGCCGGTGCCCTTGAACTCCTCGAAGATCACCTCGTCCATGCGCGAGCCGGTGTCGATGAGCGCCGTGCCCATGATGGTCAGGCTGCCGCCCTCTTCGACGTTGCGAGCCGCGCCGAAGAAGCGCTTCGGTCGGTGCAGGGCGTTGCTGTCGACACCACCGGAGAGGATCTTGCCGCTGGGCGGGACGACGGTGTTGTAGGCGCGCGCCAGCCGGGTGATCGAGTCCAGCAGGATCACGACGTCGTTGCCGTGCTCGACCAGGCGCTTGGCCTTCTCGATGACCATCTCGGCGACCTGCACGTGGCGGGTGGCCGGCTCGTCGAAGGTCGACGACACGGTCTCGCCGCGCACGGTCCGCTCCATGTCGGTGACCTCCTCGGGCCGCTCGTCGATGAGCAGCACGATCAGCTTCACCTCGGGGTGGTTGGCCGCGATGGCGTTGGCGATGTTCTGCAGCAGGATCGTCTTACCGGTGCGGGGCGAGGCCACGATCAGACCGCGCTGACCCTTACCGATGGGGGTCATCAGATCCATGATGCGGGTGCTGTAGTTGGACTTCTCGTACTCGAGATTGAACTTCTCGTCCGGGTAGAGCGGAGTGAGGTTGTCGAACAGGATCTTGTCCCGCGTCTTCTCCGGCTCCTCGTGGTTGATCTTCTCGACCTTCAGCAGCGCGAAGTAGCGCTCCGAGTCCTTGGGCGGACGGATCTGACCCTCGACGGTGTCACCGGTGCGCAGGTTGAAGCGCCGGATCTGCGAGGGGCTGACGTAGATGTCGTCCGGACCGGGCAGGTAGTTGTAGTCCGGCGAACGCAGGAAGCCGAAGCCGTCGGGCAGGCACTCGAGCACGCCGGCGCCGTAGACGGAGCCGCCGGCCTCGGCCTGGGTCTGCAGGATGGCGAAGATCAGCTCCTGCTTCGTCATCCCCGACGAATTCTCGATGCGCAGCTTCTTGGCCAGCTGGGCCAGCTCGCTGATCAGCTTGGACTTGAGCTCGTTGAGATCGAGGGACTCGCTGGCGTCCATCGGGCCGGGACGGATGTCGTCCTCGTACCGGACCTCTGTGGGCGGTCCGCCTTCGAGTTCTCGCTGGGGGGGGCGACGGGAGCGTCGGTTACGGTCACGGCCGGGACGGTTCTGGCGGGGCATGGTTCTTCCTCAGGGTGATGTCACGAGGTTGGGTGGGGTGGGTCTCGTGGTTCACGGACCTCATGTTCGTTGGGTTACCGAAGCGGGATCCTGGCTGGGTAGGGCGTTTACTCTGTGGCCAGTACGCCCAGCTGGCCCGATTTCGTGTCTCGAAGGACTTGCTCGTTACAGCGGACCTCACGCGGCGATTGGAAGCAGCGGGTCCGCAGGCTTTCAATAGGGAACTGCTCCGGTGAGAGCCGGAGAAGCTTCGACATCATCAACACGTGATCCGGGTGTGTCAAGTCAAACTGTTGTTTTCGTGGCGGAAAGTGCGCAGCTGACTCCGCCCAACGCGCGCGCGTTCACGTTGACAATCCGATCATCCGCGCCCGATCATGGTCGCGCACCCACCACAGCCGCATGGAACACCCTCGATGACGAGCCACGACGAGGCAGCCGCCCGCATCCGCGAGTTGACCGAGGAGCTCACCCAGCACGCGCATCTGTACTACGTGCTCGACCAGTCGACCATCTCGGACTACGACTACGACAAGCTCTTCCGTGAGCTGCAGGAGCTGGAACGCACCCACCCCCAGTTCCGCGCCCCGGACTCGCCGACCCAGCGGGTGGGTGGCGCCCCGGTCGACTACCTCGAAAAGGCGGACCACCCGGTGCCGATGCTGTCATTGGACAACGCCTTCGACGAGGACGGCGTTCGCGACTTCGACACCCGCGTCAAGCGCTTCTTGGGGCTGCAGGGCGAGCAGCTGCCCTATGTGGTCGAGACCAAGCTCGACGGGCTGGCCGTGGAGTTGATCTACCGCCAGCGGGTGCTGCAGGTCGGCGCCTCCCGCGGGGACGGCCGGACCGGCGAGGACGTCACCCACAACCTGCGCACCGTGCCCACCATCCCCCTGGGTCTCCATGGCCACGGCGACCACGTGGAGGGCGAGATCGTCATCCGCGGCGAGGTGCTGATCCCGCTGGCGGATTTTTCAGCCCTCAACCGGCGCCGGGAGGCGGAGGGCGAGGCCACCTTCAAGAACCCTCGCAACACCGCCGCTGGCGCCGTCCGCCAGCTGGATCCGCGGCTGGCCGCCGAGCGCTCGCTGAAGTTCTTCGCCCACTCCAGCGCCGATCCCGGCGCGCTGCCCTTCGCCAGCCACTCGGCGTTCCTGGATGCCCTTCCGGACTGGGGTTTCCGGGTCGCACCGGGCTGGGAGCGCTGCCAGGGGGTCGTCGAGGTGCTGCGCCAGCTACGGAGGATCGCCCGGTTGCGCGACGATCTTCCCCACGAGATCGACGGCGCGGTGATCAAGGTCGACGACATCGATCTCCAACAGCGGCTGGGGGAGACGACCCGGGCCCCGCGCTGGGCGCTGGCCTACAAGTACCCACCACCCCAGCGCACCACCCGCGTCGACCGGATCCTGGTTCAGGTGGGCCGCACGGGCGCGTTGACCCCCGTGGCCGACCTGGAACCGATCACCGTCGGCGGGGTCACCGTGTCGCGCGCCTCGTTGCACAACCAGGACGAGCTGACGCGTAAGGACGTGCGAGTCGGCGACTCGGTGATCGTGCAGCGGGCCGGTGACGTGATCCCCGAGGTCGTGCGGGTCGTACCGGAGCGCCGGCCCACCGGTACCGAGCCGTTCGTGCTGCCCGAGGCCTGTCCGGTCTGCGGAGCGCCTGCGGACCGCGAGGAGGACGAGGCGGTCCTGCGCTGTACCAACGGCCTGAGCTGCCCGGCCCAGCTGCGGGAGGCGATCCGGCACTTCGCCTCCCGCAACGCCATGGATATCGAGGGCATGGGCAAGAAGCTGTGCAACCAGCTGGTGGACCGCAGCCTGGTGCGGGATGTGGCGGGGATCTACGACCTGCGCTTCGACGACGTGGTGATCCTGGAGCGGATGGCGGACAAGAGCGCACAGAACCTGATGGAGGCCATCGACAGCAGCCGCCGCCAGCCTCTGCACCGGTTGCTGGTCGGTCTCGGCATCCGCCACGTGGGCGAACAGGGGGCGCGGGTGCTGGCCGACCACGCCGGCTCCCTGGAGGCGCTGCGGGCCATCGTCACCGAGGAGCTGGAGGCCATCGAGGACGTGGGGCCGGTGGTGGCGGCCAGCGTCCGGGCGTTCTTCGGGGGCGAGCGCAACCGGATCCTGCTGGACCGGCTGGTCGCCGCCGAGTTGCGGACCACCGCCGAGCCCCGGGCGATCCGGGCGACGTCCCCGGCCCTGACCGGCAAGAACTTCGTGCTGACCGGCACGCTGCCCTCGATGACCCGCGCCGAGGCCAAGGCGACCATCACCACCCGGGGCGGCAAGGTCACCGGCTCGGTCAGCTCCAAGACCGACTACCTGGTGGCAGGTGAGGCGGCCGGCAGCAAGCTGACCAAGGCCCGGGAGCTGGGCATCGAGGTGCTGGACGAGGACGGGCTGCGCCGGTTGTTGGAGGAGGTGTGAGCGGGGGAGACGCGGCGCGGGTCCGGATCACCGTCCACGGCCGTGTCCAGGGCGTCTGGTTCCGGGCCCACACCCTGGACGCCGGCCGCCGGTTCGGGCTGACCGGCTGGGTCCGAAACGCCGCGGATGGCACGGTCGAAGCGGTGGCCGAGGGCCCCCGCGCCGGTTGCGACGCGCTGGTCGCCTGGTGCCACGAGGGCTCCCCGTTGTCCCGGGTCGAACGGGTGGAGACGCGCTGGGCGGAGCCGGCCGGTGAGTTCGACAGCTTCGAGGCCCGATACCATTGAGGGAACGCAGCTACACCCGACTGTCTGCCAACCTCTTCCGGGAGCTGTGGTCGGCGCTCGCGGCGCTGATCACCATCATCGTCGTGGCGGCCACTGGCTTCCACTTCATCGAAAAGTGGACCTGGTTCGACTCGTTGTACATGGTCATCATCACGGTCTCCACCGTGGGCTACGGGGAGATCAACGAGCTGACGTCGTGGGGGCGGGGCTGGGCGATCGTGACGATCTTCCTGGGGATCGGGGTGGCCAGCTACACCATGCTGACCCTGGGGCGGCTGGCGGCGATGGGTCTGGTCGATGGCGAACTCAAGCGGGGATTGGCGAGGCGGCGCATGAAGAAGGTGATCGAGACGATCTCCAACCACCACGTGGTCAGCGGCTACGGCCGCATCGGCCGCGAGGTGGCCAGGGGGCTGCGGGCGGCCGGAGCGCTGACGGTGGTGGTCGAGGCGGACGTGGACAAGGTCGGTGAGCTGGAGGCCGACGGAGTTCCTTACATCAGCGGCGACGCCACCGATGACGACGTCCTGATCAAGGCAGGTATCGAGCGGGCCAAGGGGCTGGCGATCTGCACGCCGAGCGATCCGGACAACCTGTTCATCACCCTGACGGCTCGAGAGCTGAACCCGGCGGCCTACATCCTGACCCGATGCAGCGACCCGTCGTCCGAACACCGGCTGATGCGCGCGGGCGCCGACAAGGTGATCAACCCCCACGAGATCGGGGGTCAGAAGATCGCTTCGAGCCTGTTGCGGCCCACGGTGGTGGAGATGTGGGACCTGGCCACGGGGGTGGAGAACACGGATATCGCCGTCGAGGAAGCGGCCATCTTCGCCGGCAGCGAGCTGGTCGGCCGGCCCCTGGCCCAGTCGGGCCTGCGGGAGCGCTACGGCGTGATCATCGTCGCGATCAAGCGCAGCGGGACCATGCTGTTCAATCCCAAGCCCACCGAGCTGTTCCACGAGGGCGACACGCTGGTCACCATCGGCCACGAGCGCGACCTGGCCGAGATGACGGAGGCGCTGACCCCGCCGGACTGAGGATCGAGGGTCAGCCCTTGGCCAGCTCCGGGAACCACGTCAGCAGCTCCGAGTGCTCGGCGATGGCGGCGCCGCTCTCGACCACCTCGCGCACCGCCGACGCGGCGCTGGTGTCACCGATCAGGTTGGCACCGAGGATCCGGCCGTCGCGGGGGCCCTCAGCCACGCCGTGGGCGGCGGAAGCGGCCCATGCCAGCGCAGGCCAGCAGCGCCAGGGCGCCACCGCCCGCCAGGAGACCGGGGGATAGATCGGTCTCCTCGCCCAGCCAGCCCTGGTGGGCCGCCGCGAGCATCAGGCCGTTGTTGAGCGCGTGCATCACCATCGGGACGGCCAGCGAGCGGGTGCGGAGGGCAGCGTAGGCCAGCAGTGCGCCGAGGACGCCGGTGGGGAGGGCCCGGCTGACGCTCAGGTGGAAGGCACCGAACAGGACCCCCACCAGCACACAGAGGGCCAGGGGGGGCAAGGAACGCCGCAGCATCCCCTGGATCGCGCCGCGGAACAGGATCTCCTCGCAGATGGCCGGCAACAGGGCGAAGGTGGCCAGCACCACGAGCAGCGAGTGATCCCCGATCACCGCCGCGCGCATCTGCTCGGCGAGGGCGTCGGGCACCGGGACGATGGGGTCCTGGAGCCAGGAGATGGTCAGGCCGATGGCGGGCAGGCCGATTCCGGCGGCCACCGCCAGCAGCAGGTCGAGGGGGTGGGGATCGCGAAGCGAGAGGGTCCGCCTGAGCGGCAATCCCAGGTAGAGCACCGTCACCAGCGCCGGTCCGGCCAGCAGGACGGTATGGGTGAACAGCATCCCCCAGGTCATGCTCGCCTGCTGGCCGATGCTGCCGAGGAACCACAGCAGCAGCACCGTCACGCCGAACAGGCCCAGCGCCTCGGGCACGTGGTTGCCGCGGGCGTGCCGTGAGGCGGTCGACCGCCCGCCGAGCAGGACCGTCTCGCGGCCCATCAGCCGGGCCCCGGCCCAGACCGCCGCCGCGGCGTATGCCAGCGACGCCACGGCCACCAGCCCGCCCATGGCCCAGCCGAGATCCCCGGCGAGGGCGTCGCGCATGGCCAGCGCCACGCCGGCCACCGGTACCAGCGCCAGGGCCGGTCCCAGCTCGATCCCGGGCATCGCCGACAGCCCGGCGGGCGTCACCACCACCAGCATCGCGGGCATCGCCAACGCCTGGCCACGTTTGTAGTCAGGGGCATAGGCCGCGATGACCGTCATCGCGGCGGCCAGCTGGACGGCGACGGGCAGCAGAAGGGCCGTCAACACCCCGGCGGTGCCCGCCGACAGCACCAGCTCGCCATCCGGCGTCTGCATGGCTCCAACGGCCACCGCACCGGTAAAGGCCAGCAGCCCCACCGCACCGGCGCCCAGGGACAGGAGCAGCACGGTGGCGAACTTGGCTATCACCACCGACCGCCGGTCGACCCGGGAGCTGAGCAGGGTCTCCAGGGTGCCCCGCTCCTTCTCCCCGGTGAACACGTCCAGGGCCGTGTACAGCGCGCCAGTGAGCACCAGGAAGATCAACGCCAGCGGCAGGATCCGGCCGATGCGCAGGCCGGTCCGCTGGCGGGCCGTGGCATGGTCGCTCGTCTCCACCGACACCAGCTCGGAGCGGGTCACGCTGACACCGGCCGCCGCCAGCGCCTCGTTCACCTCCTCGTCGCCGTGACGGCGCACCACCTTGCCCAGCCGGGCCGCGGCCCGGCGGCTGTCCGCCGAACTCGAGCGGAAGGCGACGGTTGCCTGGCGCAGGCGGTCATCCAGGCTGATCTCGGCCAGGGGTCCGCCCTCGTCCCCGACCTCACCGTCGACCCAGCGCAGCCCGTCACCGTCGTCGATCCAGCCGCGGATCTCCGGGCTGCCGCCGACGGCCAGTGGCTTCTCGTCGGCATCGACCTCGTCGCCCGCCTTCGCCTGATCCATCGTGTGGAAGGACCACAGCGTGAGGGGCAGGATCACCAGCGGCAGCACGAAGACCAGCAGCAGCGTGGCTGGATCCCTCAGCAGGTGGCGCAGCTCGCCGCGGAATACCTGGCCGAGATCGCGCTTCACTCCGCCTCGCCCTCCCGCTGCACGAAGTGGAGGAAGATCGACTCCAGATACCGTTCGCCGCTGGCCTCGCGCAGCTCGTCCAGCGAGCCGATGGCCAGCAGCCGGCCCCGGTGGAGGATGCCGATCCGATCGCAGAGGCGCTCGGCCTCGCTCATGATGTGGGTCGAGTACAGAACGCAGCGTCCTGCGGACCGCACCTCCTCGATGAATTGAAGCACGGTCTGGGCCACGATCACGTCCAGTCCGGCGGTGGGCTCGTCGAAGATCAGGATCGGCGGATCGTGGACGATCGCCCGGGCGATGGAGACCTTTTGCTTGTTCCCCGTGGACAGGCGGTCACAACGGCGGGTCGCGAACGCGCCGAGGTCGAAGCGCTGGATCAGCTCGGCGGTGCGTCCTTCGGGATCCGCGACCCCCTGGAGACGGGCGAAGTACTGGATCATCTCGCGGCAGGTCAGCCGGCCGTACAACCCGGTGTTGGAGGACAGGTATCCCAGCGCCCGGCGCACGGCCTCCGGTTGGTCGGCGACGTCGTGGCCATCCAGCCGCGCGCGCCCCTCGTCGGGGGCCAGCAGCGTCGCGAGCATCCGCAGCGTCGTGGTCTTGCCAGCGCCGTTGGGCCCCAGCAATCCGAAGACCTCACCTTGCTCGCAGCGGAAGGACACCGAGTCCACCGCCACCAGCTCGGCGGGGTCGTAGAACCGTTTGGTGAGCCCCTCAACCTCGATCATCGCGTCGCTCCAACCAGCGCAGCCAGCGCGGCAGTCGCCCGCCGAAAAGGAAACCCTCGGATCGGGCGAGACGGCCCGCCACCGCCAGCGCCAGGGCGCCCAGCGTGCCGTTGACTCCGGCGGCCAGGATCGCCGGCAGGACGTCCAGCCGCCCGGCGATGGCCTCGCGGCCCACCAGCACACAATTGGTCAGCGGGATCAGCGCCGTGACGATCCCCAGCTCGGCGTCGGGCATGATGCCCGCCATCGCTGGTACGAAGGCCACCATCGCCACCATCGTCCCGGCCAGCTCCCCCTGCTTGAACGTCTTGGCGGGTAGCACTCCCAGCACCATCGCCGCCCCCACAAGCAGGACGGTGGCCGCCAGTGCGGGCAGGGAGAGCAGCAGATCGGCGGTGCGCAGGTCCAGGGTCACTTCCTCGACTGCCCCCAGGGAGTAGGCCGTGTGCAGCACCGTCAGTGTGAGCGCCAGGACGTTGCCCGCCAGCGCCACGGCGACGATGGTCGCCACCGCCAGCACCTTGCCCGCCATCACCGCCAGCCGCGGCACCGCCGCGACCATGGTGGTCTCCAGCGTCGAGCGCTCCCGCTCGCCGACGACCACGTCGACGGCCGGGTAGAGGGCGGCGATCAACATGATCAGGGCCAGCTGGGCCGGCAGGAGCAGCGACAGCACGAAGGACAGCAGCGCCACTGGCGGCGCGCGATCGTCCCGCTCCACCTCCCAGGCCAACAGGTCGTCGGCCGGGATGCCGCGGGTCGTCGCCAGCGCGTCCAGGCATTCCCCCCGCAGCTCCCCGAGCCGCTTGCTGATCACCCCGGAGGCCCGCGTCGAACGGGGGCGTGTCGAGACGTAGTCGACGGTGGCCGCCAGCGTCTCTCCGTCCTCGGCAATGCGGACCACGGCATCCAGCTCTCCGCGCAACAGTCCGTCGATCCCCCCTTCGACCGGCTCCAGCCGTACCGCAGCGGACTCGTCCTCCCCGGGCTCGGCCAGTACGGCGGCCACCGCCGCCGCGGGCCCCTCCGCGTCCACCCGGCCGGGCTCCCGCTCCGCGCGCCCCTGCTGCAACCCTGCGATCTGGAACACCCCCCAGATCAGCGCCGGATAGAAGAACATCGGGAAGGCCAGCGAGTACGCCAGTACGTGGAAGTCGCGCAGGTTCTCCCGCAACTCCTTGCCGAGAACCGTCCAGATTGCAGCCAGCACGACACGGATCATAAACCGGCGGCGGGCTTCAACGCACGCAACCCCGCGCTTTCACGGAGGATATCGCCTAGAATTGTTGACGTGAACACCCGTTCCGACTACGGTTCGCCGGCCGCAATGGACCGCGACCTACTCCTCTCGGTGGAAAAGCCCTCCCGCTACATCGGTGGCGAGGTGAACCAGGTGCGCAAGGGGAGCGGCGCGATCCGCTGCACCGTCGGGCTCTGCTATCCGGACGTGTACGAGATCGGCATGAGTCACCTGGGATTGCAGGTGCTCTACCGGGTGGTGAACGACCGGGAGGACATGGCCGCCGAGCGGGTGTTCTGCCCCTGGCCCGACATGGAACAGGCCCTGCGGAAGGGCGGCCGCCGGCTGGCGACCCTGGAGAGCCACGTCCCCCTCAACCGACTGGATGTGCTCGGCTTCACCCTGCAGTTCGAGCTCAGCTGCACCAACCTGCTGACGGTGCTCGATCTGGGCGGCATCCCCCTGCTCGCCGCCGACCGCGGAGCCGACGACCCGGTGGTCATCGGCGGCGGGCCGTGTGCCTACAATCCAGAGCCGCTGGCCGACGTGCTGGATGCGGTCTGTCTGGGTGACGGGGAGGAGCTGATCGTCGAGGTCTGCGAGGCCGTCGCCCACTGGCGGGAGCGCGGGCGCGGCGACCGGGAGCTGCTGCGAGACGCCCTGTGCGCGATCCCCGGGGTCTATGTGCCCTCGCGGTACCGGGTCGACGTGGCCGACGACGGCCGGACGACCCGCTTCGAGGCGCGGATGGGCGCCCCGGATACCGTGGTCCGCCGGGTGATCCGCGATCTGGACGCCGCGCCAGCCCCCCACAGCCCCGTGGTGCCCTTCAGCAAGACCGTCCACGACCGGCTGGCCGTGGAGATCCAGCGGGGCTGCGCCCGCGGCTGCCGGTTCTGCCAGGCCGGCATCGTCTATCGCCCCGTTCGCGAGCGATCCCCCGAGACCATCCGCGGCATCGTGGAGCGGGGCCTGGCCGCCACCGGCGCCCGCGAGGTCGGTCTGCTCAGCCTGTCCACGGGCGACTACACCTGTCTGCCCGACCTGGTGGGTTCGCTGACCGCCTGCCACGCCCACGACCGTGTCGCCCTCAGCCTGCCCTCCCTGCGCCTGGAGACCCTGCGCAGCGGATTGCTCGACGAGATTCGCCAGGTGCGCCGCTCCGGCATCACCCTGGCCCCGGAGGCGGGCACGGCGCGCCTGCGGGCGGTGATCAACAAGGTCTTCGACGAGCAACAGCTGCTCGACGCGGTGGGCCACGTGTTCGAACGCGGCTGGCGTGGTCTGAAGCTGTACTTCATGATCGGGCTGCCCAGCGAGCAGGCAGACGACCTGCGGGGCATGGTCGACCTGGTGGCCCGCTGTCGTGACGTGGCCCGCTCCCGACGCAAGAGCGCCCAGATCCGGGTGGCGGTCAGCACCTTCATACCCAAACCCCACACGCCCCTGCAGTGGTGCTCCCAGCTCACCACCGACGAGACGGCGCTCAAGCAACGCTGGCTGCGTGGGTCCTTCAAGCGGATCAAGACGGATCTCAAGGTCCATTCGCCGTTCTCGTCGTTTCTCGAGGGGGTCTTCGCCCGCGGTGACCGGCGGCTGGGTCCGTTGTTGCTGGACGCCTGGCGGGCCGGCGCCCGCATGGACGGCTGGAACGACCATCTGAGACGGGACATCTGGGAACGGGTCTTCGCCGAGCATGGCCTGGACCCCTGGGCCATCGCCTGTCGCCCACGGGAACGGGGGGAACGGCTGCCCTGGGACCACCTCGCCGTCGGAGTCGAGCGGGACTGGCTGTGGGAGGAGTACGAGGCCGCCCTGGAGGCTGCCGGTTGCCACGACTGCACCACAGGTGCCTGCTACAGCTGCGGTGTCTGCGATCCCCCGCTGGTGCGCAACCGGCTCTACGACCGCGATGCCCCCGCGGCCAAGGCCCGGGCGGTGGTGTCGGCGCGGCCCCGGCCGGAGGCGTCGTCGTCGGTGGCCCACGCTGCGGCGGGCACGATCCTCGACACCCGGCTGCCCGCAGAGCAACGGCTGCGGCTGCGGGTGCGTTACGCCCGTCTGGACCGGGCGGCGCTCCTCAGCCACCTGGAGACCGTGAGCGTTCTGCAGCGGGCGATCCGCCGCGCGGGGCTGCCCGCGCTGCACACCTCGGGGTTCAACCCCCACCTGAAGTTGACCTTCACCGACCCCAACCCCGTGGGCATGGAGAGCGACGCCGAGGTCTTCGAACTCGAGGTGCGCCCCCCGGTGGACACCTGCGATGTGCGCACCCAGTTGCACGATGCGCTGCCCGAGGGATTCAATGTCCACTCGGTGGAACGCGTGCCGCCCCGGTCGCCCTCGCTGGGCGCTGTCTTGCGGGAGCGGATCTACCGGGTGTCGGGCCTGGATGTCGGGCCTGCGCAAGAAGCGGTGGAGCGGCTGCGTGAGCCGCTGGTCCTGCAGGTGGAGCGCCGCAAGGGCGTGCGGGAGGTGGACGTTGCGCGGGTGGTGCGGGCGGAGGCCCTTGACGCGGGCGGTCTGATGCTGACGTTGGAGCAGGGCGCCGGGCTGCGCCTGCGCGAGGTGGTCAGCGCCCTGGTGGGCGAGCCGGCAAGCGCCGCCCTGTCCGTGCGCAAGGTGGCCCAGAACGTCGCCAGCTGGCCGCCGGCGGGAGGCAAGCCGTGAATCACATGCTGCTGATCAGCCGCGTGGGTCGCGAGACGCGGGTTGCAGTGCGGGACGGCGGCGTGTTGACCGCCTACCACGTCGAGCGAGACGGAGACCAGGGCCAGGTGGGCAACGTCTACGTGGGCCGTGTGACCCGTGTGCTCCCCGGAATCCAGGCGGCGTTCGTGGACGTCGGGCTACCCCGGGCGGCCTTCCTCTACGGCGGCGACGTGCGCTGGGACCCGCACAGCCCCCCCGAGGGGATGAAGGTCCAGGACGACGACGCGCTGGAGTCCCGTCCTCCGATCCAGAAGATCCTGCACGAGGGCCAGAAGGTGGTCGTGCAGGTCGCCAAGGATCCCATCGGCAACAAGGGCGCGCGGGTCAGCGGTTATCTGTCGCTTCCCGGTCGCTTCCTGGTGTTCCTGCCCAACGTCGAGCACGTGGGGATCAGCCGCCGGATCGCCGACGACGCCGAACGCGAGCGGCTGCGCGAGATGATGGTCGCCCAGCGGCGGGACGGCGAGGGGTTCATCGTCCGCACGGCCTGCGAGGGCAAGGACTGGGACGTCCTGCGAGAGGACGTGGACTACCTCCGCCGGCTGTGGCGCCATGTCGACCAGAAGATCGCGGAGGCCAAGGGCCCCCTGAGCATCCACGAGGATCTGGAGCTGGGGATCCGTTCCGTCCGTGACCTGATGTCCGTTGGGACCGACCGCGTGCTGGTCAACGATCCCGAGCTCTACCAGCGGATCAAGGACTTCGCCGAGCAGTTCCTGCCCGCGCTGGCGGATCGGGTCCAGCTCTACGACGGCATCGAGCCGATGTTCGACCATTACGCCGTCGAACTGGAGCTGGACCGGTTGCTGGGGCGCAAGGTGTGGCTCAAGTCCGGCGGTCACATCGTCATCGATCAGACCGAGGCGCTGGTGGCCGTCGACGTGAACACCGGCCGCTACGTGGGCCACGACACCCTGGAGGAGACTACACTGCGGGTCAATCTGGAGGCGGTGCGCGAGATCGTGCACCAGCTCCAGCTGCGGGATATCGGCGGCATCATCGTCATCGACTTCATCGACATGCTCGAGGCGGTCCACCGTGAGGAGGTCTTCCGGGCGCTGGTGGACGAGCTGAAGAACGACAAGGCGCGGACCCACGTGTTGCCCATCAGCGAGTTCGGCCTGGTGGAGATGACCCGCAAGCGGGTGCGCGAGGACGTCGTCCGCTACCTGAGCACCACCTGCCAATACTGTGACGGGCGCGGCTACACCAAGAGCCGCGAGACGGTGACCCAGGAGGTGTTCAACTCCCTGCGGCGCGAGGCGCTCAAGCACCCGGCGGACTGGATCGTGGTCCGATGCCACCCGGAAGTGGCGGACCAGCTGGTGGACTCCGAGCGGGAGTACCTGATGGAGATCGAGGGCCGCTACGGCTTCCGGACACACGTGCAGGCCATGTCGGACACCCACATCGAACGCTTCGAGGTGCGGGCCTGCCCGCCCGGGGAGGTTCCAGGTTGAAGTTCCGCGATCCCTCGGTGGAGTACACGATCCCCGATCCCAAGCCCAAGCGGTTGTGGCGCAACTACCTGGCGCGGGTACGGAACTACTTCGTGGCGGGCCTGTTGGTGACGGTGCCCGCCGTCGTCACGATCTGGGTCTTCAACCGTTTTGTGCTCTCCCTCGACGGGGTGCTCCACCTGATCCCGAGCGACTGGGCGATCCAGGGGCGGGGCATCAAGGAGATCCTCACGGCGATCCCGGGCCTGGGCGCCATCGCGACCCTGGTCTGCGTGGTCGTCGTCGGGTTCCTGGCCACCAACTTCCTCGGCCGACAGCTGGTGAACTACACCGAACGGGTGATCCAGCGGGTGCCCGTCATCAGCACCATCTACCAGGGGGTCAAGCAGCTGCTGGAGGCGATCTTCACCAGCGACAGCAGCCGGTTCCGGGAAGTGGTCTATCTGCAGTACCCGCGGGTGGGGGTCTGGTCCCTTGGATTCGTCACCGGCACGGCCTATGACGCGGCGACCGAGAAGATCGGGCGCCAGTGCCTCAACGTGTTCGTCCCGACGACTCCCAACCCCACGTCCGGGTTCTATCTGCTGGTGCCCGAGGAGGACGTGATCTACAGCGGGCTCTCGGTCGAGCAGGCGTTCAAGCTGATCATGAGCGCTGGCATCGTCGCCCCGGATCTGAACGACGGGGACGCGGGGGACGGCGGGGCCCAGGCAGACCAGCCCGGGCCGTCATGACCGCCGTTGACGGGCGGATCGACCTGCGGGGGATGACCCTCGAAGAGCTCCAGGCCCTCCTCGAGCCGCTGGGCAAGGCCCCGTACCGGGCGAAACAGATCCTGCGCTGGCTGTACCGGGCCCCGGTCCACGACTTCATGGACATGACCAACCTGGCCAAGGGCTTCCGCCGGGACCTGGACCGGGTGGCCAGGGTGGGTTGGCTGGGGCTCGCCGCCCGGCGCGAGAGCCAGGACGGCACGGTCAAGTACGTGTGGCGGCTCGACGACGGCCACCACGTCGAGAGCGTCCTGATCCCGGAGACGGTCCGGCTGACGCTGTGTATCTCGACCCAGGTGGGCTGCCCTTTGGGCTGCCGGTTCTGCGCCACCGGGCTCAACGGCTACGTGCGCAACCTGACGGCGTCGGAGATCCTGAGCCAGATCCTCCAGGCCCAAGAGGACTCGGACCGGCGCATCTCCAACGTCGTGCTGATGGGCATGGGCGAGCCGTTGCTGAACCTCGGGCAGGTCGTGCGCGCCACCGATATCGCCCAGTACGACGAGGGGCTCAACCTGAGCCACCGCAAGATCACCCTGTCGACGGTCGGCCTGCTGCCCCAGCTGGACGATCTGGGCCGCCTCAGCGAGATCAACCTGGCCCTGTCCCTGCACGCCACCACCCAGGAGGCGCGGCTGGCGCTGATGCCGGCCGCGGCGCGCAAGCTCCCGATCGACGAGTTGATGGAGGCCTGCCGCCGCTTTCCGCTGCCCCACCGCAAGCTGATCACCGTCGAGTACATCCTCTTCGGAGGCGTCAACGACGACCTCAAGGACGCCCGCCGGCTGATCCGTCTGCTGCACGGCGTGCGAGCCAAGGTCAACCTGATCCCGTTCAACTCCCACCCGGGCGCCCCCTTCGACGCCCCCCATCCCGACGCCGTCGAGGCCTACCAGGAACGACTGATCCGCAGCCACATCCACTGCGCCATCCGCACCGCCCGCGGCCTGGACATCGAGGCCGCCTGCGGCCTCCTCGCCGGCCACCAGCTCCCTCCCGGCGATCGAGCTGACTTGCGCCTCCCGCGCCCGACCCATTAAAACGGGCGTTCGCGCTGGAGGAAGTCGAATGTCCGAAGCTGCCGCCACACCGACCGTGCCCCTGGGTGAACAGATCCGCGGGATGAAGTGGAACTTCTGGGTCGCCAACCTGATCGAGTCCTTCGAGCGGCTGGCGTTCTTCGGCGTCCGGGCCGTGGTCGGGCTGTACATCTTCGGCGACAACTCGGTGCTCCATCTGAGCATGACCGAGAAGGGGCTGATCTTCGGGATCTGGGCGCTGATCCAGTGCCTGGTGCCGATGGTCTCCGGCGGCTACACCGAATCCTACGGCTACCGCAAGTCCATGTACGTGGCGTTCTCGATCAACATCGTCGGCTACTGCCTGATGGCCAACGCCCACGGTTTCTGGACGATGCTGGCAGCGGCCTGCCTGGTGGGGACGGGGACGGCGATCTTCAAACCGCCGGTGCAGGGATCGGTCGCCAAGTCGCTCAACGATGGCAACTCGGGGCTGGGGTTCGGCATCTTCTACTGGATGGTGAACGTCGGCGGGTTCTTCGCGCCGATGATGGCCGCCGTCCTGCGCGGCAACGACGAAGCGCCGACGTGGAGCTACGTGTTCTACGGCGCGGCCATCGCCACGGCGGTCAACTTCATCCCGGCGACCTTCATGTTCCGCGAGCCGGAGCTGAACGCCGAGGCGCGCAAGAAGAAGCCCTGGAAGGTCTTCACCGACACGATGGGGACCCTGTGGCGTGACAAGTACATGCTGCGCTTCTTGCTGATCGTGTCCGGCTTCTGGTTCATGTTCATGCAGCTGTGGGACCTGCTGCCCAACTTCATCGACGAGTGGGTCGACACCCGGGACGTGGGCGCGCTGATCGCCGAGGAGGATGAGGATGACCTGCTGGCCCGCTCCAACGCCGATGCGCTCGCGGCCGTGGACCCGGCGGCGGCCAAGGTTGCCATCGCCGAGGCCGAGGAGATCGCGGCGATCAAGGCGCGCGGCGAAGAGCCGCCCGAGGAGCCCGCACCCGCTGCCCCCGCCGCCGACGACGGGAGCGCGGCGGAGGAGGACGAGAAGGGCCCCGCACTTCTGAGCCGCGCCTGGTTCGAGGAGAGCTTCCTGATGTCCGACGGCCGGGCCAAACCCGAGCTGTTGATCAACATCGACTCGCTGACGATCCTGCTGCTGGTGCTGCCCCTGTCCTGGTTCTTCGGGCGCTACCGGATGATGGTCTCCCTCGTCCTGGGGATGGGCATCGGCCTGGTGGGCTTCGTGGCTGCCGGGCTGAGCCAGGCCGGCATGGTCGTCGGCCTGATGATCTTCGTGTTCGCCATCGGCGAGATCATCTGCAGCCCCAAGTTCTCCGAGTACATCGGCATGACCGCTCCGCCGGACAAGAAGGCGATCTACATGGGGTACTCCAACATCCCGTTCGCCATCGGCTGGGCCGGCGGCAACTGGCTGAGCGGCCCCCTGTACGACTGGCTGTCCTCCCGCAACACCCTGGCGCAACGCTGGCTGGTGGACAACGCCGGCATGGCCAAGGACGTGGCGAAGGAGCTGGAGGGGGAGCCGCTGCTCAACGTGGTCGCCGTCCAGATGGGCAACGGCGCCACCGCGTGGGACGTCAAGCGGGTGCTGTGGCAGACCTACCACCCGTGGATCATCTGGCTGGTCCTGGGCGTGATCGGAGGTGCGTCGGTGGTGGGGATGTACGTGTCGTATCGACGGGCACAGAAGACCGCATGACCCCCAAAGGCGGCGACCCGCGCCTGGACCCGGGCTGGATCTGGTGAGCCCCCGCCCGTCTTGACTTGGACCTGTACCCGCGTACGATGGGCGACTCGGCCTTTCAGGGACCGCGGGGGCCTCGAAACGTCCCCGGGAACGGAGAACGACGATGAGCAGGGCGACGGTCGGTGTGATCGGTGGAACGGGTCTGTACGAGCTCGAGGAGCTGCGCAACGTGGAGGAGGTCCGCGTGGAGACCCCGTTCGGGGACCCGTCGGACGCGTTGATCTGCGGGGACCTGGGCGACGTCCGGATGGTGTTCCTGCCGCGCCATGGCCGCGGCCACAAGCTGATGCCGACCGAGATCCCGTTCCTGGCCAACATGTGGGCGATGAAGAAGGTCGGCGTGGAGTGGATCATCTCCCTGTCGGCGGTGGGTTCGCTGCGGGAGGACTGCGCTCCGGGCGAGGTGGTGGTGATCGACCAGTTCATCGACCGCACCCGACTGCGCCGCAATACCTTCTTCGGCGATGGCCTGGTCGCCCACGTCAGCTTCGGCGATCCCGTGAGTCGGGCCCTGGCGGACGTGCTGGAGCAGGCCGCCCGCGACGCGGGTGTGACCGTCCACCGGGGCGGCGCCTACGTGTGCATGGAAGGACCGGCCTTCTCGACCCGCGCCGAGAGCCACATGTACCGGACCCTCGGCGGCCGGGTGATCGGGATGACCAATCTGCCCGAGGCCAAGCTCGCCCGGGAGGCGGAGATCGCGTACGCGACGGTCGCGCTGGTGACCGACTACGACTCGTGGCGGGAGAGCGAGGAGGCGGTGGACACCGAGGAGATCGTCAAGACGCTGCGGGCCAACGCCGAGAGCGCCAGGAGGATCCTGGTCCACGCCGCGGCAGCCATCCCCGCCGAACACGACCCGGCCGCGGCCAACGCGCTGGCGGGGGCGATCCTCACCGCCCCCGACGCGATCCCCGAGCGGCGCAAGGCCGACCTGGCGCCGATCATCGGGAGGTACCTGTGATGAGCTGGGCCCGGATCGTGGCGGTGCTGGCGCTGGGCGCGGCGCTGGGGGGATGTATCACCGCCCAGCGGGCGCAGAAGGCCCTGGGCCACCACCAGCTGGCCCAGGCCTACTTCGACGAGGGGGACGTGTCGGGCACGATCGTCGAGCTGCGGGAGGCCATCCGCCTCAATCCCTACCTGCCGGAGAGCCACCATCTGCTGGCCAACTGCTACTTCGTCCGGGAGATGTTCGACGACGCCGAGAAGGAGTTTCGGACCGCATTGCGGCTGCAGGATCCCTTCCCAGAGGCCCAGCTGAACCTGGGCGCGATGCTGGCGTCGCGGGGCCGCTGGGACGACGCCATCGTCGCGTTCCAGGCGGCGGCCGACGAGCCCACCTACCGCGAGAGCGGCCGCGCGATCCACAACCTGGGCTGGGCCTACTACAACCAGGGCCGCTTCGAGGAGTCCCGCGCGGCCTACCAGCGTGTGCTGGAGGTGACGCCCCTGTTCTGCCCCTCGATCCACAACATGGGTCTGGTGTCCGAGGCGGAGGGCAAGCTGGACGAGGCGGAGTCCTACTTCCTGCGGGCTCGCAAGTGCAACAAGGCTGATCTGAACACCTGGATGGCACTGGGCAAGCTATACCTGCGCCTTGACAACCTGGAGCAGGCCGAGTTTCATCTGGACTTCGTCCAGTCCCATGACGAGAACGGGGCCCTGGGCGACGAAGCCCGTCAGCTGCTGGACGAACTGGGTGGATAAGCCGTGACAAACGGAGTGGACGATGGATCTCCTGGCACAGGCCCGTCTGCTCGACACGGTGCGCCGCCTGGTCCGGCGTAGCGCGCACACCCACCTCGATCGGGTCATCGACAAGACCCAGCCCGCCGACCTGGCGCAGATGTTCCCGCGGCTGAGCGAGCGGGAGTCCAAGTTCCTGCTCAAGGTGCTGTCCCTGGACCTGGAACGGGCGGCCGAGGTGATCTCCTTCCTGGACCTGGAACACGCCGCGGAGCTCTTGCCCCGCATGGAGATCGACGACCTGGTCGGCGTGTTCGCCGAGCTGTCGCCCGACGACGCCGCCGACCTGTTGCCGCTGTTCCCCGAGGAGCTCTCCCAGCAGATCCTCGACCGGATGAAGGGGGACGAGGCCGCCGAAGTGGAGGAGCTCCTCCACTACGACCCCAAGAGTGCCGGCGGCATCATGAACACCGACTTCTTCAGTCTCAACCGGGACGTGAGCTCCCGCGAGGCGATCGCCGCGCTCCAGGAGGCCGAGGACGCCGAGATGGTGTTCTACATCTACTGCCTCAACGAGGAGGGGCAGCTGGTCGGCACCCTCTCCCTGCGGGACCTGCTGACCCACCCGGCGGACACACCGCTGCGCGCGATCATGAATCCGGACGTGATCAAGGTCACGCCGGACATGGAGCAGGAGGCCGTCGCCCGCCTGGTGGCGCGCTACGACCTGCTGGCGATCCCGGTGGTGGACGAGTTCAACAAGCAGCTCGGCATCGTCACCGTCGACGACGTCATCGACGTGGTCCGGGACGAGGCCACCGAGGACTTCCTGAAGATGGTCGGCGCGGGCGACGAGGAGGTCCTCGAGGCCTCGGTGCTGCGTTCGGCCTGGATGCGGGCCCCGTGGATGGCGCTGGCGGCGGCGGGGGGCATCATCGGCGCGACCCTGATCAGCCGGTTCGAGAGCGATATCACCGAGGTGGCTCTGCTGGCGGCCTTCATCCCGGTGGTGATGGCCATGGGCGGCAACGTGGGTATCCAGTCGGCGACCATCATGGTGCGCGGGCTGGCCACCGGCCGGGTGCTGATCCGCGGCCAGTGGCGGGTGCTGGCGAGAGAGATGCGCACCGGACTGCTGCTGGCCGTCGGCGGCGGGGCGCTGGTGGGCCTGGCCGCTCTCCTCCTGGGCTGGAGCAAGCCCGCACTGGGGCTGGTCGTCGGGCTGTCGATCCTGTGCAACATGAGTTCGGCGGCGCTGCTGGGCAGCCTGATCCCGCTGATGTTCAAGCGGCTCAACGTGGACCCGGCCGTGGCCACAGGGCCGATCATGACCACCTTCATGGACGTGGTCGGCATCCTGGTCTACTTCATGATCGCCAAGGCCTTCCTCATCCCGTGAGCGAAGAGGTCGTCAATGCGATCGTCCTGGGGGGGATCGATCTGGGGGAGTCCGATCGCCTCGTCCACCTGCTGACCCGTGAACGCGGACGCATCGCCGCCCGCGCCCGCGGAGCGCGCAAGAGTCGCAAGCGGTATGGCGGACGGCTGGAGCGGTACGCCCTGGTCCGTGCCCGGCTGCACGTGCGCAAAGGGCGGTCCAGCCTGGGCGAGGTGGACCTGCTGCGGCCCTTCCTCGGGCTGCGGGAGGAGCTGATCCGGACCGCGATGGCGGACCACCTGCTGGAGCTGGTCCGCACCGTCGCCCGGGAGGAAGAACCCATTCCCGACCTGTTCGGCCTGCTCTTGCAGGCGCTGGCGGCACTCGACGGAGGCGCCACACCGTCCGAAGCGTGGGTTCGGGCAGCGTCGATGCGGGTGATGGAGCTGTCGGGAGTCGGACTGTCGGTCCAGCGCTGCTGCGGCTGTGGACGCCCCCCCGGCCCAGGTGCGGCGGGCTTCTCCGTGGCAGCGGGCGGTGTGCTGTGCGGGGACCATGTCGGCGATGATCCGGGAGCCCGCCAGCTCGCCCTGCGCGACCTGACCACCCTGCAACGGCTGGCGACCCTGGACCTGGCCGAGACCGCACGGACGGGGCTCACCGACGCGGACGTGCGGCGGGTTCGCGGCCTCCTCGAACGCTTCGTGGAGTACCACCTCGAGCGGCGTGCGCGCACGGGGGCGTTCCTGGACGCCCTGCTGGACGGGGACTAGGATCCCCCCCATGGTGACGGTCTGCCCACTCTGCGAGGATTCTCACACGGTCGAGGACTGTCCTCACCTGCGCTCGGAGAGCATCTGGAGCGCAGAAGGTCCCGACGCGGCGGCGGCCCAGAGTGGAGACATCGCCGCCCTGCGAGCGCTCCTCGCCGCCCGGGCGCTGGGTCCGTTGGTGCGTACCCTGGCCGAGGCCCAGCGGGAGGTGGGGGTGCTGGAGACCGTCAACACCGACGACGACCAGCGCCGACGTCTGGCCCGCTCGCGCAAGTTGATCAAGGCGATTCGCCACGTGCGGCACCGCCGCATGGATCTGGTCGAGGCCGAACTCGAGGAGGCATCGCATGTGAGCACGCGCGATCCCCTGATCGACTTCGTGACCGGTTTCGTGCGCACGGTGGAAGGACGGTCGGTCGACGCCCTCGGGCACTTCGACGCGGTCGACAAGCTCGACGCCGACGACGAGATCCTCGGCGACGTCGACGGCTGCCGCCTGCGCCTCGACGCCTGGATGGGGTCTGGCAGGAACCTGATGCTGCTCGGTCGGTTCGGCGAGGCCCGCGCTTGCTTCGAACGGGTGGTCGAGGGGGGCGCGGGCGACGAGCGCGCCGAGGCCCGATACCAGATCGCCCGCTGTCTGCTGGTGGACTCCGACGGGGAGGAGCAGGGGTGAGCGACGCCGCCGAGGAGACGACGGCCGCCATCGGCGAGCTGCGGCTGTTGGACGAGCTGGCCGCCAGCGCCGCCGAGGCCGGGGCCCTGCGCGACGCGTTCGCCTACCTGCTCCATGCAGCGGCCGAGAATCCGGTGCTGCTGGCGCGGGTGCGCCACGATCCGCTGCTGGCGGCCGTGACCGAACGTTTCGACGAGCTGCTGGTCGAGCTGGAGGCCCGCGCGCGGAAGGGCTGGGAAGCCGGGCACGAGGCGGCGGTCCAGGCGCTGACGCACGCCGAACCGTGGACCTTGCTCGCCGACCACGAGACCAACGAGCGTTTCCGGGCGCTGGAGCAGCGGCTGGCCGTGGCCGCGGAGAGCGCCAGCCGGGGAGATCCCTTCGCCCATATCGAGGCAACCGAGGCCATCGAGGCCGTGCCAGCCGACGCCAACGCGCTGTCGCTGGAGGCGCGGAACGAGGTGACGGCCACCCAGCGCGCCGCGGTGACCCGCCTGGACGACACGGTCCAGTCCTCGAGCGTCGAGCTGCGCGCGTCCCAGGAGTGGGTCGACGCCGCCCAGTCGGTCCAGGACGCCCATCGCGGGCTGGAGGGGATCGACGAGCTGGAGGACGCCGCGGCCCGCGACGCGTTGGAACAGATCCGCCACGCGGCGGCGGTCCACGTGGAGATGCTCGAGGTCACGCAGCTGGAGATGACCAGGCGGGAACGTGCCCGTTCGGAGAAACGGCAGTACAAGCAGGCGGAGGACCGCGCGGTGCTGTTCACCATGGCCGAGCGGCAGAAGGTCATCCACCTGCAGTTCGTCGGGACGGTGGTCATAGCCCTGGCGCTGGTCTGGTTGGGTCCGGCGGTAGTGGTCGCGGCGACGCCGGCGATCTTCGCTCTGTGGCGGGCTGCCGAGAGCCGTGCGATAGTGCGGCAGCGGGTGTGGTCGCTGGCGCGGAGCGAGGTCGACCCGGTGGCAGAGGCTCTGGGCACCCGGATGATCATCGCGGCCCTGTTGATCCTGGCCGTGGGATTCGAGGCGGCAATCCTGTGGATGCGAGACCAGCTACCCTACTGATCCTCGCCACGGCCCTCGCCACCGCCCCCGGCTGCGCCGGTGACGAGGAGAGCGAGACGGTGTCCCTGTACGGCACCCTGTACGTCGGGCCCGAGATCGGCGATCCCCCCGCGGTCCTGTCCGGCGGCCACGTCGACGGGTTCGACGATGCCGGGGAGCTGCTGGCCGAGGGATCCGAACCCTGGCCCGACTCGTCGCCCGCCTACTACCGCCTCCGCGGCCTGCCCCCGGAAACCCACGTCAACGTGGTGGCCTGGACCGAGCCCGCCGAGGAGGCGGGGGACGACGACGACAGCGCCGCCGAGGATCCGGTTTCCTACGTCAAGACAGTGCACGCCGCGTGGATGCCACCGGCCAGCCTCTACACCTACGATGGCGAGCTGTTCATCCTCGAACTCGACTGGATGACCTATCGCCTCAAGCTGCTGTCCAAGGTCGGCCTGGGGCAGGCCATCGACGGAGCGGTGGCTCCCGACAGCGACGGGACAGGCGGGTTCGCCCTGGGCACGATGGCCGAACCGGAGCTGGCCGCGGGCACCCGGATCTTCGCGGAGTCCGGCGACGAAAAACCCGTCGAGGCCGTCTATCTGGACGGTTTCGGCATCGCCCGGCCGGAACTGGTCGGCGTCGGCGCCAGCGGGGAGTTCGGCATCTTCGGTCTGCCCGCCGGACCGGCCGAGATCCAGCTGTTCGACGCTGCGGACACACCCCTCGGCCAGTTCCCCATTCTGATCGTGGAGGACGCGTGCACCGCCCTGTTCGACCTGGAGCTGGTCCCATGAGAGACCTCGCCATCCTCGTGACGCTGGGTCTGGCGCTGGCCGGCTGCGAGCCGACCCTGGTGCTGATCGACGTGACGGGGACCCTGTTCACCTGCGGGAATCCGGATAGCTGCGACACGGTGAGCGACGCGCCGGTCGCCCTGTACGACTACAACACCGGGGTCGATACACCGTTCATCGAGACCGCGACGGCGGATGACGGCACCTTCGAACTCGCGCAGATCCCGGGCAACAGCGTGGTGTACATGGTGGCCAGCCACTGGGAGGGCGGCTTCATCCCCACCAGCTTCATCGGCGTCACGGGCAGCCAGGATGGCGAGCTGCCAGACGGGTCGCTGTTCGTCGTCTCCGAGGAGGACGCGCAGGCCCTGATCGACGAGCACGCGGCAACTCACCCGGACGGGGACGCCCCCCAGTTGATCGATCCCGAGTCAGCGGGGAACGGGGCCATGGTCCGTGGGCGCTTCCAGACCGCTGTCGAGGGGGCCGAGTCGGACACCTGGCCAGGTGCCCGCGGGCTTTCGTGCTACTTCGAGGACGCCCAGGGGCTGATCTACCCCTGCGTCTACACCGACCAGAATGGCGACCCGGACTGGGACCGGACCACTTCGTCCACCGACGGGGGCTGGGCCGCCTTCGGGATCGCTCCCGGCGAGGTGACCGGCATGGTCCTCGACGCCGCGTTTGGCGAGGCGGAGAACTACGTGATGTTCACCTCGCTGGCCGTCGAGGACGGCATCGGTATCTTCGACACCTTCGCCTCGCCATTCTGATTCATAGCCTCTCAGGGAGCGCAGTCGAGCTCCCAGTCGAAGGAGCCGGTGGCCGCAGCGGGACCCGAGATGGGGTGCTTGCTGGTGAAGACCATGCTGTAGGCGCCGTCCGCCGGCAGCTGGACCGAGATGCCGGAGTTCGAGGTCTGGCCATCTCGGTCGTCGTTCTCGACCAGCACGTGGCAGTCCTGATCCAGCAGGTAGAGATAGGTGTCGAAGTCCCATGAATCCATGCTGACGGTCACCGTGGCGCCGCCGGTCCCCTCGAACTCGACGTCGTCGTAGTAGTAGCCAGCGCCCCGGGGCCCGTCTTCGGCGTCCCCCGCCGCGAGCCCGAAGTTGGTATTTGCCGCGCCGCAGGTCGCGGTCCAGAAGTCGTGGAGGCAGCGGAACCCCGGTTCGGTCCGTTCACCGATCTGCAGGGTGTAGTAGCCGGTCTCCAGGGGCAACGCCGACGTCGCGATGATGGTGTACACATCGTCCGCCGGGACGGCGTAGTCCACGAAGGCGTTGTCCCCGCCCCAGCTGTTGTCGTCCTGGGCGACCACGTTGCACAGCGAGTCCAGCAGCAGCAGAACCGGATCCGGTGCCGCGTAGTAGCTGCTCATGGCGACCACAACGGTCGAACCGGCCAGGGCCTCGAACTCGACGTCGTCGAAGTAGTGGTCCGGCCCCAGCGGTCCACCCACCGCGTCGTAGGCCGCCGAGAGCGAGTAGTCGACGATGTCCGGGGGCGAGATCACGTTCAGATCGCTGTAGCAGTAATTCCCGACCGGGGGATTCTCGACCCCGTCGCAGTCCGAGTCCAATCCGTCGTGAGCCAGCTCGAGAGCGCCGGGATGGACGGTTGGATCGCCATCATCGCAGTCGTCGAAGCCGCACTCCGCCGCCAGGTAGCCGTCGCCGTCGGCGTCCCGATCGTCGATGGTGCCGTCACAGTCCTGGTCGATGCCGTCGCACACCTCCTCGGCGAGGGGATGGACCGTGGGATCGGCATCGTCGCAGTCGCCGTCGGCCTCCCGGAAGCCGTCGCCGTCGTCGTCGTAGAGCCCGGTCCCGTCGTCGACGAGACCGTCGCAGTCCTGATCGATGCCGTCGGGTATCTCGGGCGCGTCCGGGTGGATCCCCGGATCCCCGTCGTCGCAGTCCCCGTCGGCCACGGTGAATCCATCGCCGTCGCCATCGACCTCCGTCGTGTCGTCGTCCGCCGTGTCGTCGTCCGCCGTGTCGTCGTCCGCCGTGTCGTCGTCCGTCGGATCGTCGCCGCTGGTGTCGTCGTCGTCCCCGTCGTCGTCCCCGGGTAGCCGATCGTCGTCTTCCAGGTAGCCGATCGGTTGACACCCCCAGACCAGGATCGCGCACGCCAGCGTCCCGCTGTACAGCAGCATCTGCGCTCGCATCTGGCGAACCTCCCTGCGCCATGATAGGTCAAGTGCCTGGGCATCGTCTCGGAGGCGGACGGGAAGCGAGACATGGAGCACGGGAAACTGCGGGCCGACCCCGCCGATCTGATCCGGCTGCTGTCGACGGTCCATGGGATGGACCGCGAAGCACGGCTGACCCTGCTGTCCGGAATGCTCCTCGATCGCCCGTACCGCCCCAACCCTCTCGTCGGGGACGCCGAGCAGGATGAGCAGCTGGTGAGCCGGCTGGACAGCTTCGATTGTGTCACCTTCGTCGAGTCGGTCTGGGCCTTGGCGGAGGCCGAGGATCCGGACGGTCTGGTCCCCGCCCTGCAAGCCCTGCGGTACCACGACGGCCGGATCGCCTGGTCCCGGCGCAACCACTACACCAGTCAGTGGATCGCCCGGAACGAGGAGGCCGGCCTCCTCGAACGTGTCGGTGTGGACCGCTGGACCCGCGTCGGGGAGCCACGCACCCTGTCGGCCCTGGCCAGCCATCCGCCGGTCGCGTGGGATCCCGTGTGCTTGCCCGTCGACCGGGCGCAGGAGTTGGGCCCGCTGGTCCGGAGCGGCGATCTGGTGGCCTTCGTCTCGACCCGGGACGATCTGGACGTCTTTCACGTGGGCCTGCTGATCGCGACGTCGCCCCTGCGGCTGCGCCACGCAGGTCGGAGCGCAGGCCGGGTGGTGGACGAGCCCTTGACCGCATTCTTGGAGCGCAACGATACGCCGGGGCTGCTCGTGGCGCGGGCCACGGATTTCAGCCCGGCCGGAGGTGGACGTTGAAGCCGATCACGGCGCTGGTCGATGGAAGCTGGAACGAGGGGATCCGACGCAGCCTGGAGGGACTCGCCGCCACCGGGCTGGTGGAGGCGATCCACTGGGTCGCGTCGACGGAGGACGAGGCGCCGCCCGCCGAGGTGGCCGGTATCGCCGTGGACCACCAGGTCGCCGCGGACCCGGGCGCGGGATCCCGGGTCGCACAGCGGGTCGAGGGGGCGCGAACGCCCTACCTGCTCCAGTTACGCGGGGGCGGAGTGATCGATGCCGAACCCCGGGGCGTCGTCCGGCTGGTGGCGGCCGCCGAGGGCAGCGGGGCGCCGCTGATCTACGGGGATTTCGTGGACGCCGCCGGGGACGATCGCCGGTCCCACGCGCTGGCGGATTACCAGCTGGGCACCCTGGGCGACCGTTTCGACCTGGGCCCCCTGGTCCTGTGGTCGGTGGACGCGTTGCGGCGGGCGATGGCGGAGCACGGGGCGCCCGCAGCGGAGCTGCGCTGGCACGGCTGGTACGACCTCCGCCTGAAGGCCAGCCTCGCGGCGTTGCCCCTGCGCCTCCCCGAGCAGTTGGCGACCCGGGTCGCCGACGATCGACGGGCCAGTGGCGCGGCCGTGTTCGACTATCTGCTCGTCCAGCGCGAGGCCCAGCAAGAGGCGGAGCGGGTGGCCACCGCCCACCTCGAGCGGCTCGGCGCCCTGGTGACGCCACCGTTCGCCGCCTTCGACGCCGCCGGTAGCTACCCGGTCGAGGCGAGCGTGGTGATCCCGGTGAGGGACCGGGCGCGGACGGTGATCGACGCCGTCGGCAGCGCCCTGGCGCAGAGGACCGACTTCCCGTTCAACGTGATCGTGGTGGACAACCACTCCACGGACGGGACCACCGAGCTGCTGGCCGGTGTGGCCTCCCGCGAGCCGCGGCTGGTGCACGCGACACCGCGGCGGCGGGACCTGGGGATCGGCGGCTGCTGGAACGAGGCGGCCTTTCATGCGGCCTGTGGGCGTTATCTGGTACAGCTGGATTCGGATGATCTGTACGACGGAGACGACGTGCTCGCGCGGGTCGTCACGGTGCTGCGCGACGGCGCCTGTGGGATGGTGATCGGATCCTATTCGCTGGTCGACTTCGAGCTGCAGCCGTTGCCGCCGGGACTGATCGACCACCGGGAATGGAGCGACGACAACGGACCCAACAACGCCCTGCGCGTCGATGGTCTGGGCGCTCCACGCTGCTTCGCCAGCGAGCTGGTGCGCCGCCACCCGCTGCCCAACGTGAGCTACGGCGAGGACTACGCGCTGGCGCTGCGGATAAGCCGCGAATACCGGGTGGGGCGGATCTACGAGTCGCTCTACCACTGCCGTCGCTGGGAGGGCAACACCGACGCTGCGCTCTCCGCCGACGCGATGGCCCGCCACCAGCAGTACAAGGACCGGATCCGGACCCTGGAGATCCGGGCACGGCAGCGGATGGGGGAGGACGGATGACCGGCTGGGCGTCCCACCTGGCTCCAGCCGGGATCGCCGATGGCCCGGAGCCCCTGGGCACGCGCCTGCGGGCGTTCCATCGCTGGCAAGCCGGGCGCTGGCCGCGGCTGGCCCGCGCCCTCGAGGCCCTGGATCGGACCGAGACCCGGGATGTCCAGCTGGGATCCCGCGCGGTGACCCTGCAGTGGAATCCGGGCCGGGTGGCGAGCACCACCGCCCGGGTCGACGAGGTGTCCCTGCGTGCGCGCCCCTGTTTCCTGTGCCCGGACAACCTGCCCGTCGAGGAGTTCGGGATTCCGTTTGGCAACGGGCTGCTGTTGCTGGCCAACCCGGCACCCATCATGCCCCTGCACCTCGTGGCCGCGCACCGGAGCCACTCGCCCCAGCGGCTTGAGCCGGTACTGGACGACGCCATCGCGCTCGCGGCGGCGACCGAGGGGCAGCTGACCGTGTTCTACAATGGGCCCCGGTGTGGGGCGTCCGCTCCGGACCACATCCACTTGCAGGCGGTCGCGGCGGGACTGTTACCGGACGAGCGCCGCCTGGTCGACGGGCCGGGAGAGCGTACCGGCCGGCTGCTGGAGCGCACCGCCGACCTGGAGGTGTGGAGCGAGCGCGGGTCCTCGCGGGTGCTGTCGGTGCTCCGCGGATCGGCGGACGGCCTCGCCCGCGGCCTGCGCGTGGCGATGGCCGCACTGGACGAGGCCGTGGGTGGCCAGGAGGAACCCCCGGTCAATCTGCTGCTGAGCGCGCGGGGGGATCGGGTCACCGCGCTGTTCTACCCCCGGGGCGCCCACCGGCCCCGTTGTTACGCTGCCGAGGGCGCGGATCGTTGCCTGATCAGCCCGGGCGCCCTGGACATGGCCGGGCTGGTGATCACGGTGCGTCGTCGGGACTACGATGGGGTCGACGGCGACCGGCTGGCGGAGATCTTCGCCGAGACCAGCCTGGCCCCGGCGGCGACGGGAGCGTACGAGAGAATTCTGGAACGGAGGCTCGCAGATGGATGAACCGATCCTGCAGGTTGGGCTGGTCCAGGGCGCCCGGATGACCGACCTGCTGCTGGACGGCGTCTTCGGCGTCGCCGTGGGCGGCGAGGTCGTGGGAGAGGCTCCGGACAGTACGGTTCTGTCGGCCTTCGTGGCGCCGCCCGGAACGGTGCGCCTGGACCACGTCGACGAGGGATCGCTGGCCGCCGGTCCGCGGGTGGTCCTGGTGCCCACCGACCCGGCGAGCTGTTCGTTCGTCGTGCGCGGCATGACGGTGGGGGTGGAGTTCCACTGGCAACGGCAGGAGGATCTCCGGTTTCGCGGAGCGCTGGCGCTGGACGCGAACGGCGACACCATGGACCTGGTCAACCTCGTGCCCCTCGAGGATTACCTGGTCTCGGTCATCTCGTCGGAGATGAGCGCGTCCTGTCCGCCAGCTCTGCTGCGCGCCCACGCGATCATCTCGCGCAGCTGGTTGCTGGCTCAGCTGGTGGCCCGGGGGAGCGGCACCCAGGGCGGGCGGGGCGAACGCATCGACGATGGCGAGCAGCTGCGAATCGTCCGCTGGTACGACCGGGAAGACCACGATGGCTTCGACGTCTGCGCCGACGACCACTGCCAACGCTATCAGGGTGTGACCCGGGCCTTCTCCGAAGCGGCCAGCGACGCAGTCCTGGCGACGCGGGGCCAGGTGCTGACCCACGGACACGAGCTGTGCGACGCACGTTTCTCCAAGTGTTGCGGGGGCATGACCGAGCTGTTCTCGTCCGCCTGGGGCGATCGGGATCCGGCCTACCTGCAGGCCTTCCCCGATACCGCTGAGGGGGACACAGATCTCGATCTTCCGCTGACCGACGAGGCGCGGGCCACGGCCTTCATCGAGGGGGCGCCGCCCGCCTGGTGCAACACGGCGGACCACGCCTTGCTGGCCCGGCTGCTGCCGGAGATGGACCACGGGACCCGGGACTTCCACCGCTGGGAGGTGGTCATCGAACAGGACCGTCTGCAGGGATTGTTGCGCGACAACGGAGGCCTCGAGCTGGGGGCGGTGCTGGCGCTGCGGCCCCAGCGCCGTGGCCCGTCGGGGCGTATCGTCGAGCTGGCCATCGAGGGCAGCGAGCGGACCGCGGTCGTGGGCAAGGAGCTCGAGATCCGGCGGTTGCTGGCCGACAGCCACCTCTACAGCTCCGCGTTCACCGTCCGGGCCGAGGGCCGGGGGCCGGTGCCGCAGCGGTTCGTGCTGCGGGGTGCAGGCTGGGGCCACGGTGTCGGCCTGTGCCAGATCGGCGCCGCAGTGATGGCCGATCGGGGTCACGATCACGAGGCGATCCTGGCGCACTACTACCGGGGAACGGCGCTGACCGAACTGTTCGAGTGATCCGGCTTACGGTGAAAGTCGAGTCAGAGATCGCTCAGCGGCACGCAGCAGCGGAAGCCGATCGTGCCTTCGAAGCTGGGGGGGTGGGAGCCCACCGACGAGTAGCTGCAGGCGACCGAATCCCGTCCGTAGTGGCCACCGCCTCGCTTGTCGATCAGCGGCAGATTGGCCTCGTCCCGCTGGCCGGGGTCGGTCCACTCCCACAGGTTTCCCGCCATGTCGTAGAGCCCGGTGGGGGTGTGGCAGCGGCGGAAGGAGCCGGTCACTGCCAGCGGCTTGCGATCCTCGCCCGGGACGTCAGTGAAGCTGCAGTCCCCCACGGAATACGAACCGTCCACCGTCCCGTACTCGGCGCCACCGTCCCCTGGCACGCCGTCACAAGCGTCCTCCCACTCCTGGCTGGTACACAGGTGCAGGCTGTGGGCCTTGCAGGCCGCGTCGGCCCGGTACCACGTGGTTTTGGTCGGCATGAGGTTCAGCTCCGACCGCAGCACGACCTGGGTCGGATCGTCGAGCAGGACCTGCCGCAGGTCAGCCCCCCGTCGCAGCGGCTCGAGGCGCACCTCGAAGGCGTGGATGCACAGCGGTCCGTCGACCGCATCCACCAACGCCATCCCCTCGGGACAACCGGTGGAGGCCGGATCGTCGCCCTTGCATCCGGCGAGCACGGACAGCGCACCCGCGAGCAAAGTCGCCCCGACGATCCCAGCCTGTTTCCGCTTCGTGTTCACGTACTTGCTCGCGAGCGACATTCTATCCGGTTGCAGGCCCGTCGTGACACTGGCCATCCGCCGCGGGATGTCTATTCTGTTCCCGGGCCGCCCGTCACTCCGGCTCGGAACCCTCGATCACGGTCGGCGGGACCTCACTCTCCACCTCGGTCGGCAGGCCGGCGGCGCGCCAGGCCAGGATCCCGCCGCGCAGGCCGTGGAGCCGTTCGAATCCCAGCTCTTCGAGGATGAAGAGCCCACGCGCGGTGCGCCGGCCGCTGCGGCACGCCAGCAGCAGGTGCCGATCCCGCGGCAATTCCCCGGCCCGCTCTACGAGCTCGCGCAGGGGCAGGCATTCCGCCCCGGGGAGGTGGCCGTGTTCGTACTCGGCAGGTTCGCGGACGTCGTACAGCGCTGCCTCGGGTGTCCGGATCAACTCGGCGAAGACGTCGGTCTCCACCTGCCGCTCGTGGCCGGTGGAGTGGTGCGGCGCCGGGGGCACCTCGTCGCCATACGCGTGCTTCTCCAGCGCCTGACACTCGGCGAACAACCGGTGTTCACACTCGTACATGCAGATCGTGGTGTCGATGATCCGCTCGAACAGGCTCTCGATGGCGATGTCGTTGTCGAGCAGCCGGTCCCGGCCCAGGGTGTCGTCGATGAAGCCGGACTGGGTCAGCTTCTCCAGGACCGGCCGCCGGCAGCGCACGAGGAAGACATCACCCTTGAGGCCGCGGTAGGTGTTGACCGTCGACTCGAGCATCTCGATCCCGCTGAGGTCGCAGATGTCGACCCCGTGCATCCTCAGCATCAGGAAGTGCTGGCCGGGGTGGCGTTCGTGGTTGTGCCTGAGTTCCTCCTCGATGTGGTAGACCGCGCCGAAGAACAGCGGCCCACGGATGTTCAGGATTCCCAGCTGGGGGCAGACCGGCTGCTGCTGGCCTTCCACCAGGTGCTGGAACCTCGCGTCCGGGACCACGGGGTAGACCCGCGGCAGGCTGGAGCGGATCACGAAGAACGCCAGCGAGAACGCGATGCCTGACAGCACCGCGAAGTCCAGCGGCAAGGCCAGGGTGGCCGCGAAGGTCACGGTCATCACCGTCGCCTCCGCCCGGGAGGTGCGGAATACCCGACGGATCGCCGCCCTGTCGACCATGCCCCAGGCCACCACCAGCAACACGCCGGCGATCGCGGCCTTGGGGATGGAATGTGTCAGCGGCGCCAGCACCAGCACGCCCCCCAGGATCGCCACTCCGGTGAACACCCCGGCCAGCTGGGTTCGGCCTCCTGTCTGCTGGGCCAGCGCCGAACGGGTGAACGACCCGGAGCAGGGGTAGCCGGTGAACAGGCCGGAGGCGATGTTGGCCATACCCTGGCCGAAGAACTCCTGGTTGCTGTCGAGCCGATGACCGCTGCTGCGCGCCAGCGCCTGAGCCGACGCGACCGCTTCGACGAGTCCCAGCGCGGCGACCGCCATCGTCCCGATCAGCAGCGCGCGGATCAGCTCGAAGTCCGGCACCATGCGTGTGGAGACGTAGGTCGGTGGAGGTAGGGAGCGTGGGATCTCGCCCACGACTTGCACCCCCGCCTGCTCGAGACCCAGCAGGTGGACCGCCCCGGCGGTGGCCGCGATGGCCAGCAGCGCGCCGGGGACCCGTCGCCCGAGGCGCGGCAGAACGATGGTCAGCGCAAGGGCGGTCAGCCCCAGCGCGAGGGTCGGCACGTGGGCCTGTGAGATGCCGTTGGAGATCGCGGCGGCCGTGCGATACAGCTCTGGCATCGTCGGAACGTCGATGCCCAGCAGGTGGCGCGACTGTCCCACCGCGATGTGAACCGCCGCACCCGCGGTGAAGCCGAGCAACACGGAGCGCGAGGCCAGCGTGACCAGCGCCCCGAACCGCAACATCGCCAGGCCGACGTTGAACATGCCGACCATCACCGCCAGCACGCTGGCGGCCAGCAAGAACCTCGGCGAGCCCGGGATATCGACTGCCAGCAGCACGGGGAGCACCAGCAGTGAGACGGCATTCACGGGCCCGGTGGCCAGGTGGCGCGACGATCCCCACAGGGAGCCCACCACCGCGGCGACCCCGGCCGCGTACAGCCCGTAGTGGGGAGGCAACTCGGCGATGGAGGCGTAGGCGATCGCCTGGGGGATCGCCACCGCGGCCACGGTCACCCCCGCCACCAGATCCGGGCGGAGGTTCCGGCGGCGATAGCCGCTCAAGACCCTGGCTGGCCGGAACGCCAGCGCAGCGGCGAACTGGGCGAAACCACCCGCATGCCCAGGTGCGGCGGATCCGTTGGGCTTATGCGCCATCCAAGAACTCCATCGGATCAGATGATCTTACGCCATCGGGATCCCACCGCGATCCCCAGATCGTCGCCGAGGATCGCGCGCCCCCTGGGCCACCTCGATCCCGCCGATGGCCTTAGCTCGGCTAATCGGCGGGAATCTGGATAATTGAGACAAGCTGTCGTCGGCCGGCCTTGGGCCCGATGCTTCGCGTGATACCATAGTGGCCCGCGCGAAGCGGACAGGCGCCGGGAGTTGGATGCCGGAGTATCCCGAATTCGACGCTTCCAGATCCTGAGGCGGCTCGGTGCTGGCGGGATGGGGGTGGTCTACGAGGCCCGGGACCGCAGGCGAGGAATGCGCCTCGCGTTGAAGATGCTCGCGTCCGAGGAACCCTCGCTCCTCTACCGGCTGAAACGGGAATTCCGGTCCCTGACCGACCTCCGACACCCGAATCTGGTGTCGATGTACGAGTTGATCTCCGAAAAGGAAATCTGGTTCTACACCATGGAACTGGTCCAGGGGGTCGACCTCATGACCCACGTCCGCCGGGCGGGGTCGGCCCCCGGCGGGCTGGTGGACACCGCGGCGACCTCGGGTCTGTTCGACGTCGATCGAGTGTCGGAGAGGCTGACCGTCGAGTACGTCCGGGGCCAGCGGGCGCCCCGCGGCGACTTCGATCCGGAACGACTTCGTAACGTCCTCGGTCAGCTCGTCCTCGCCCTGCGCTTCCTCCATGACCACGGGAAGATCCACCGGGACATCAAGCCGTCCAACGTCCTGGTCACGCCCGAAGGCAGGGCTGTCTTGCTGGACTTCGGGATCGTGACCGAGGTCACCGACCACGGGAAGGGGGGACAGAGCACCGGGGCCTACATCGTCGGGACGGGCGATTACATGGCTCCCGAGCAGGCAGAAGGGGAGCAGGTCAGCGAGAAGGCGGACTGGTATGCGCTGGGGGTCCTCCTCTTCGAGGCGTTGACCGGGGGTGTGCCATTCAGCGGCAACCTCCTCCAGGTCCTGTTGCAGAAACAGACCGAAGAGCCCCCTTCGCTGGGGCGATTCGAGGGCACCGCCGAGGAGGACCTGGCAGAGCTGTGCGCGGACCTGCTGAAGGCCGACCCGAATGGAAGGCCGACCGGCGAGGAGATCGCCGTGCGGCTCGGGATCTCCGCGATCACCGGTCCGTCCACCACGGCGCACGATGGACCGCGGGAGAGTCGAAGCGGGGTTGTCCTGCCCCCCGATAACCGGTCCAGAGCGCATGATGGTCTCCGGACCAGGAG
>CAYTBN010000070.1:0-32579 GCA_964436045.1 uncultured Rickettsiales bacterium
CCCCGCGGCCCGACGCCGAGATCGCGGAAAAGGGCCATTTTGGGATGGGAACTAGCCAGAACAACCATCCTCGATCCCGTACAGGTCGAGGATCTCGACCAGGGTGGCGTAGAAGGTGGCCATCTCCACCGGGATCGACCCGGACTCGTGGATGGCGATGTTGGACTCGGTGCCCAGGCGGAACTCGACCACGCAGTCCGGCTCCCCGGACTCGTCGATGTCGGCGCCGAACCAGGCCGGCGGATCGATGGCCAGGATCAGCTTGTCGAGCTGGCCCTGGGACAGGGTGACCAGCCACTCCTCCTCCTGGTGCACCCCGTCGATGCCGTACCACTCGCTGAGCCGGCCGTTCTCGGTGATGACGATACCGCCGTACAGGTCGTCCCCCTCGTCCACGCCGATATCCAGGTAGAACCCGGCCACGTCGTACTCGGGAAACTCGGTGTTGTTGGTGGCGTCGTCATCGTCGTCGTCGTCGTCGTCCTCCGGCGGGGGCTCGCCGCCGCCGTAGCACAGGCAGCCACCGCTGAGGAGCCAGACGCTCAGCAGCGCGATCCAGCCGCGCCGTCGGAGCAGTCGAAGCAGGGTCACGGTCATGCTCGTCTCCTCCCTCCTAGGGCGTGGTGATCACGTACTGCTCGTCCAGGAAGTCATTGGGCCACGGACCCTCGTAGCCCGGGTCGTAGTCGTCGTGGTCGTCGCAGGCCGAGATGCTGATGAAGCTGTTCAGCGGCTGGATGTTGGCGTCGTTGAGGTGCAGGTAGAGGGCGTCGAGTTGTTTGGTGCAGGCCAGGACGTCGGTGGCCACGATCCGCAGGGTGTCCCCCGGGGTGGCGGACACGCCCACGGGCGCGTGCAGGTTCTGATTCTCGTCATCGTCGAGGAACACCAGCGACCCGTTCAGATAGAAGGCGATGTCGTCGTCGATCATGAAGTAGTGATAAGGCGTGTCGCCGCCGGAGATCACGTAATCGAAGGTCTCCCCCTCCTCCCAGACCAGCACGTTGATCGACGCCGAACCCACGTTGGACTGGTTGTCGATGGCGACCAGCGACACCACGTGGGATCCGTGTTCCAGGGTCACGCCACCAAGGGCCACGTTGCCGTCCCCGTCCGGAATGACAGCGCCCAGGTTCCCCTGCACGTCCGACTGGAAGTAGACCACCAGGGTCGGCGGCTCCTGCTCGTTGTCGGTCACCACCCCGGCCAGGTCGAAGCTACCGCCCTCCTGGATGGCGAATCCACTGGACGGATCGGTGATGGCGACGTCGGGGGGTTCGCCCCCCGTGCCCGTCCCGCTGGCGGACAGGGTGATCGACTGGTCCTCGTCGTTCAGGTCGTTGGAGTAGATGTGGACGGTGGCCCCATAGGCCTCGCCGATGGAGGGCTCGTGGTCGATCTCCAGTTCGATGGACAGCCCCGGTTCCAGGGCGTAGGGCAGCTCCACCGAGTTCGGCAGGTCGTAGCCGAACGCACCCTGGATATCGTCGAGGATCTGGATCTCCTCGACGATCACCGAACCGCTGCCCTGGCTCTCGAGCACCACGGTCTGGTCGCTGGCGACGGCTCCATCGGAGGTGTCGAAGTGCAGGGCGGACGGGGTCACGTCCAGCACCGGACGCACCCCGACGCCCCCCAGTGGGATGTCGAGGGCCGCGTCCTCCTCGGAGTTGGTGGTCAGCCGCAAGCTGGCCGACAGCGCCTCCTCGGCGGTGGGCGCGAACGACATGGTCAGGGTCCAGTCGTCCCCCGGTCCGATCGACTGGGGCTCGGCGGAGGCCCAGAACGAGTGGTCGTCGTTGTCGACCACCTCCACGGCCAGGAAGTGCAGCGGGCCGTTGCCCACGTTGGACACCTGCAGGCCAGAGCTGGCGATGGTCAGCAGGTTGACTTCGCCGAAGGAAACCGAGCCCGGGGAGACCGAGATCTGGGCGATCGCGTTGGCCAGCTGGGTTTCCGAGCAGCTACCCAACCCCAGCGCAACAGTGACCGACAAGGCGGCGATGGCCGGTCGAACACGCATCAAGAACACCCTCCTCGCGCGCCGCATCCTACAACGGATAGGCGGCCGATCGCGGCACCCCAGCACCATCCGGCCCGGGGTCTTGGACGACCGATCCCCCGAAAGTATTGCAGGAGATGCACCAGTCCGGCGGGTAGAAAGGGACCTGCGCTGTGTGATCAAGGGAAGCGAACTTGGCTTGGAACTCCTTCCGGCCGCGGGCATAATCTGCTGCGTGGAGGGAGGCCAAGGCCGCCAGGCAGGCTTCTATGGGCTTCACCGGCCGATTCCTCGGGCTCGAGAATCGCAGGAACACCCGCATCTTCAACGCGATCCTCGACACCCTGACCGAACGCACCGCACACCCGGATCTGGAGCGGGTGCGCGATGCGTACGAGCTCGCCACCCGAGTTCACGCCGACCACATCCGCAAGAAGTCGGGCGAGGCGTACATCGTCCACCCCCTGTCCGTGGCCCTGGAGTGCGCCGAGCACTGGATGGACGACGTGTCCGTGGCCGCGGCGATCCTCCACGACACGGTAGAGGACGCCGACGACTCCTTCGAGCTGAGCATCGAGGCCCTCGACGAGCGCTTCGGGCGCGAGGTGGCCCACATCGTCGACGGGCTGACCAAGCTGCGTCACGAGGAGGTGGTCACCGATCCCAAGCTGGCCACACTGCACAAGCTGCTGACGGCGGCGGTGACCGAGGACATCCGGACGATCGTGATCAAGATCTTCGACCGGGTGGACAACATCAAGACCGTCGACGTGTTCGGACCGGAGAAGCAGCGGCGCATCGCCACCGAGACGCTGCGATTCTACGTCCCCATCGCCGCCCGCCTCGGCTTCTTCAAGGAGGCGCGGGTGATGGAGGACCACGTGATGGCGGTCCTGCAGCCCGACGTCTACAAGACGGTGACCCGCTGGCTGGGCGCCAACAACAAGCGCATCGGTAAGCAGGTCGACCGGGTGGTCGGCGACATCAAGGCCACCCTGGATTCGATGGGCATCCAGTGCTCGTCGCTCTACTACCACAAGGGCATCTACACCATCTCCGAGGCGCTGGAGAACCAGGGGCTGCCGCTGAGCCGGCTGGAGGAGAGCTGCAACTTCAACCTGTGTCTGGTCGTCGACGATGTGGATGCGTGCTTCCGGACCCTGAACCTGGTGCATCGCCGCTTCGTCCACCTGCCGGCTCGCTTCCGCGACTTCATCAACAACCCCAAGGTCAACGGCTACCAGTCGCTGCATACGCTGGTCACCGGGCCGGGGATCCCCAAGATCCAGGTGCTGATCCGCACCGAGGAGATGCACACCGCCAACCACATCGGCGTGGTCTCCCAGCTACGGGCGGGGCAGGTGGAGGACACGTCTTGGCTCGACGAACTGGTGGACTCGTTCCAGAGCGTGGGCTCGGGCCAGCTGATGGACCTGGCGTCGCGGGTGTTCTTCCCCGAGATCGACGTGTTCACACCCACGGGCGAGAAGCTCAAGCTGCCCGAAGGAGCCACCGCCCTCGACTTCGCCTACCAGATCCACACCGAGGTCGGTGACCAGGCCCGGGCGGCGGTGATCGACGGCCACCCCCGGCCGCTGAAGACCGCCCTGCGCTCGGGCAATCGGGTCCGCATCCTGACCGACGAGAAGAACCAGCCCAGCTACCAGCGCCTCAGCTGGGTCACCACCACCCGGGCGACCATCGCCCTGCGCCGCGCGCTGCAGCGGGCGGAGCGCCAGGCGTTCGAGCTGGAGCTGGCGCGGTTCCTGAAGTTCTGCCGCAAGCGGCTCGGCGTCCCCCTCAAGGCGAGCAGCCCCGAGTTCGCGGCCCTGGTCGAGACCATGGAACTCGCGGACGGCGAGGCGCTGGGCCGCGAGCTGCACGCCGGTCGCCTGGACTACGAGCATGTCCTCCCTCACCTGGCCCACGTGCTCCCCGAGGGCCAGGTCCGCAAGCTGGTCAAGGTGCTGGGTCGCGAGGCTTTGATGTCCCCGGACCAGGTCAGCGAGACCTTGGGCGTCGACGACGAGGACTCGATGCGCTCCACGGTGGAGGAGGTGTTCGGCGAGCACGCCCAGGACGGCGATCCCCTCCACATGCCACTTCGGATCGACGGCCTGCGCTACCCGATCCCCGTGCGGCTGGCGGGCTGCTGCCGACCCCAGTACGGGGACGAGATCCTGGCCCACACCGCCCGGGGCCGCGGTGCGACCATCCACCGCCGCACCTGCCGCACCATCCGTCAGATGGTCGAATTCTGGCCGGCCTCGATGGCCAAGGCCGCCTGGGAGGGGCCGCCGCGGATGGAGAGGGTCCGCTTCGACATCCTGGGCCGCGACCGGCGAGGGCTGCTGCTGGCGATCTCGGGGGTGTTATCGGAAATCAAGGTCGACGCCCAGTCGATCAAGCTCAACGCCGAGGAGGGGGGCCTGGCCCGCGGCTACGCCAACCTGGAGTTGAACACCCTGACCGACCGGGACGAGGTGGTCCAGCGGCTGGAAGCGATCCCCGGCATCACATCGGTCGCCATCCGGACGGGCTGACGTCGGTGCCAGCGAAAAAAAGGGGGGGCAGGGGTCGCGGGTCCGCGGGGGGCCGCAAGCCCGCGCGCACGTCCCGGCGCCGCGGCCAGGCCTCCCCCACCTGGTTCCGCTCCAACTGGTTCCTGCTGGTGGTCGCGGGCGCGGTGCTCATCGGCGTACAGCTCTATCACGGCCGGAGGCTGGTGCGGGAAGGCAGCGCCGACAGCTTCGGCGAAGCTCCGACCGGCGACGGGGCGGGCAGCGACGGGGCGCTGAGCGACGGGACCGCCGGGACGACGACCCCGCCGCCCCCACCCCTGGTGCACGTGGAGGCCCAGCCCGCGACCGGGGATGAACGGGGCGAGCCCCTCGGTGGGGCGGACGGTGACGGATTGCTGGCGCTGACCGCCGCAGACGGCGAGCTGCCCGTGGCCGCGGTCGGCGACGAGCGCGGCGGCGGCGTCGCCACCGTGCGGGGCCAGGTGGATTACCGGGGGATCGTCCAGGACGAGGTCGTGGTCCCCACGGTGGACAGGCGCTCGTGCCCCGAGCACCCGGCGGGGGCGATCGCCGTGGCCGACGGCCACCTGGAGGGGGCGCTGGTATGGGTCGAGGGCGCCCCCGGCCAGATGGCCGTGGAGACGCCCGAGGAGGGGTTCACCCTGCGCGCCGAGGGCTGCCAGCTGACGCCCCGCGCCCTGGTGCTGCCACCCGGAACCGCGCTGCGGGTCGGCAACGGCGATGACGTAGCCCACACCCTCGTCGCCCACGACGCGGCCGATGTTCAGGCCTTTCGCGTCGAGCTGGCCGACGGAGCCGAGGACGCGCCCGTCCTCCCGACCCGTCCGGGGCTGCTGCGCGTCGCCTGCGAGCGCCACCCCTGGGAGCGGGCCTATCTCCTGGTCCACCCGGCGGCGGCCGCCACCGACATGGACGGCCGCTTCACGCTGACCGACGTCCCGCTCCCTGCCGCGGACGCCGCCGCCGATCTCGCCGTCTTCCACCCGGAGCTGGGCACCTTCCAGCAGAAGCTGGCGGTCCAGCCGGACCAGACCCTGGAGCTGCGGATCGATCTGACCGAGCGCGTGGACCCCTGACGGGCGCGACTGTGGCAGGATCCCTATCCATGCGCACGATGATCTCGAACAACGGGGGGTCGGGACCGCGGGTCCTGGCGTGGATCGCCGCCCTGGCCCTGTGCCTCTTCCCGCTGACGGGCTGTCCGACCGACGACGACGACGACGTCACCGGTGACGACGACACGACCGGCGACGACGACACGACCGGCGACGACGACTCGGCGGACGACGACGACGACGCGATCGAGGACAGCGACGGCGACGGTTTCGAGCCCGGCGTCGACTGCGACGACGGCGATCCGAGCGTGACCCCGGTGTGGGCCAGCGTGACCGGAGAGGCGGGGGGCGACGGTTCCTGGCTCGATCCCTTCCCCAGCGTGGCCGGCGCCCTGGCCGCGGGCACCGGTTGCGTGCGGCTGATGGGTGGGATCTTTCACGAGAACGGCCTCGAGGTCACCGGGGATGTCACGGTGATCGGTGACTACGGGGTCGACGCGACCCGCGTCGACGCCGACGGCCTGGGCAGGGTCTTCAGCGTGGCCGCGGGCAGCGCACTGACCGTGCGCGACGTCCACCTGCGAAACGGCGCGGCGACGGACGGCGGATGCCTCCACGTCACCGACGGCTCGCTGACCCTCGAGGACGTGATGGTGGACGACTGCGTTGCCAGTGAGAATGGCGGCGCCGTGTTCGCCGACAGCTCGGCGGTGGTGCTGATACGGGCCAACGTGCGCAACAGCGACGCCACCACGGGCAGCGGCGGCGGATTGTGGCTGAACGACTCGCCGCTGCTGGCCGACGATTGCACCTTCCACGACCTGGACAGCGGCGGATACGGTGGAGCGATGGCCATCGAGGGTGGCGATCACACCATCTCCCGCTCCGTGTTCACCACCTGCGACGCGCTGGACGGCGGCGCCATCGACGCCCTCGGCGAGGGGACCCTGTCGGTGGTCGGCAGCCGCTTCCACCACAACGAGGCCGACGACACCGAGACCTGGGACACGGCCTACGGCGGCGCCATCACCTCGTCGGGGATGAGCCTGTCGCTGGTCAACAGCACCCTGGTCGACAACCAGGCCGAACAGACCGCGGGGGTCTACTTCCACACCAGCGATCCCCTGGACGAACTCGAGATCCGCAACTGCATCTTCGCCCACCAGCTCGGGGACGCGATGGGGTTCGACGGGCTGCCGACCCTGGGCTCGGGCACGGTGTCGGTGGTCTACAACGACTTCCACCTCAACGAGACCCTGATCGACGGCCGCGACGATCCGGGCGAATTCGACGAGACCAACCTGTTCGAGGATCCCGCGTTCCTGCTCTACCTGGGCTGGGGCGAGGAGAACGACTTCCACCTGGACGCGGGCTCCCCCGCCATCGACGCGGGCGATCCGGACCAGGCCTACCTGGATCTGGACGGCAGCCGGGCGGACATGGGTTGCTACGGCGGACCGCAGTCGATGCCCTGATCGGACACACGCCGCCTTGCGCCGCCCCCTGGCCTGGGGGGACACTAGTGCCTAGGTTGGCAAAACGATGACAGACGAGCCGAGCATCCCCGGATTGCACCAGGTCCTCAGCCCAGGCCTGCTGGTGGCTTCGCCCCAGATGGCGGACCCGTTCTTCGCCAAGACCGTGGTCCTGCTGTGCCGCCACGAGGACGACGGCGCGATGGGGATCGTCATCAACCGGGAGACCGATCTGGAGCTACAGACCGTGCTCACCGAGGTGGCCTTCGATCTCGGTGACGCCAAGGAACGGTCCGTGATGTGGGGCGGGCCGGTGGAGCCACACCGGGGCACCATCGTCTTCCGCCCGCTGATGCCCCAGGACGACGAGTTCCTGGAGATCACCCGCTCGATCCGGGTCTCCGGCTCGATGGACGTGCTCCGGGGCCTGATCGAAGGCCACGTGGACGACGACTGGTTCCTGTCCCTGGGCTACGCCGGCTGGGGCCCTGGTCAGCTGGACAAGGAGATCCAGGAGGGATCCTGGATCGTGTTGCCCGTGGATCCGGACACGGTGTTCGACCAGCCCATCGACGAGCGCTACGACACCTGCATCGCCCAGCTGGGGATCGACGCCAACCTGATCTTCATGACCCCCATCGACGAGTGAGTCCGCGGGCCATCCGTGCCCCCGAAACGCTGTTGACATCCCCCCGGATATCTCGATAATCGCCCGACGCTTGCCGGGACTCCGGCCGAAGGGAGGTGATGGTTCGTGATTACCGTAACGGTAAAAAAAGACGAGCCATTCGAGCGCGCCCTTCGTCGGTTCAAGCGCAAGGTTGAACAGGCGGGCATCAAGAAGGATCTCAAGCGGAAGATGTTTTACATCAAACCGGGCGAGGCCAAGCGCAAGAAGCAGCGCGAGGCCATGCGACGGCGGCGGAAGCAGGAGCGGCAGCGGTAGCAGAAGCGGAAGCACACGACACCGCCTGAAGAGGGATGAAAGCCCCGGTCCACGTGGCCGGGGCTTTCTGCATTTGGGTTGGAATTGCCTTCCCCGCGTGCCCCGTGCGAAGGTCTGCGGCCGAGGAGGCAACATGCTCCACCCCCGAATCACCGTGCTGCTGGTCCTGGGCCTGAGCCTGACCGCCTGCACCAAGCCGGTCGACACCACCTCCAGCGGGGAGGCTGGGGCCGGGGCCGGGACCGAGGCGGAGACCGGAACCGAGGCCGAGACCGAGACCGAGACCGAGACCGGAGCCGAGGCAGAGGGGGGCAAGACTGCCAACCCCGGGCGCCCGACCGACGGACCGCCGCAGCCGATGGTGACCTGGGACGAGACCCCCCTGGAGCTGGCTTTCCCCACCGGGGACGCCCAGATCTTCTTCGGCCAGGGCATGTGCAAGCCGTCCCCGGCGTGCCAGGAACTCAAGATCCTCGTGGGCGAGAAGGACAAGCCGCTGACCACCTGCGCCGACGTCGGCAAGGTGATTCCGTTCCTCGAGACGAAGGAACAGGCGCTGGCCCGGGTCCGGTTCTGCACGGACCATCGTTACGTGCTGACCGACGAACGCTGCCACGAGGTCGAGGTCGCCGAGGACGGCGTCATCGCGTTCACGCCGCCAGCCAGCCTGGACCTCGAGGAGATGCCCACCTCGGCGCCGGCCAAGGTGGTCGACTTCGAGGGCGGCTTCCGGGTCGAGCGGACCCTGCTGTGCACCGGGGACGAGGCCGACAAGCTCGTGCAGGTGGCCGAGACCGTGTTCACCGAGGGCCACATGGTGCGCGAGGAGGCCCAGGTCCTGATCGAGGCGCCCATGCTGGTGCCCAGACTGAAGTAGACCCATTCGACCCGCCCCTCCCAAAGTCTGGCTCTGCCTGCTACTCCTCGGCTGCCGTGTGCCCGTCGAGCCGGAGCCGCCGCTGGACCTGGCGTCCGGGGACGACGACTCCGCGGACGAGGACCTCCTGGGGGAGGTCGCACCACCGGTCTGGTTGGACGAGATCCCCGAGTACGAGATCGGGCGACCCGAAGGGATCCTGCGGTTCCGGAGTACACTGCGGCGGGATCGCCAGGGCATCGGACACCTCCCCCGGAGCCTGCCCACGGTGGCCTGGAGCCAGCGGGTCCGCTGTAGCAACGAGTGGTGCGGTGTGGGCTGGACCGGCCAGCCGCTGCTGGTGGACTGGTCCGACGAGGCCCGCGCGGTCCAGCCGTTCGCCGAGCCCGGCGGACCGGCCGTCGAGGTGGTGGTCGGCGGCCTGGACGGGATGGTGTACTTCGTCGATCTGGACAGCGGCGACCCCAGCCGCCCCGCGTTCCGAGCCCAGACCGCGTCGATCAAGGGCACGATGTCCATCGATCCCCGCGGCCCGCCCCTGCTGTACGTGGGCCAGGGCCTGTCGGGCCACGACCGGGACTGGCACTACAAGGTGGTCTCGCTGATCCACAACCGGGCGCTGCTGGACATCCCGGGCAGCCAGCGGCGCTTCGGCGGCGAGCCGCTGGCGCCGACCCGCTCCTGGGGCGGCGCCGACGGCAACGCGCTGATCCTCGAGGACAGCGACCGCTTCCTGCTCGGCGGGGAGAGCGGCCTGGTCTACCGGGTCGACCTGGGCACCGACTGGGAGGGCCAGCGGATCGGCCTCGACCCGGATATCGATCCGTGGACCTACCACTCGGTGCGACCGAAATACGGGAACCCCGACAAGCTCGACGGGTCGTCGCGCTGGGCGCCGGGTATCGAGTCGTCGGTGGCGCTGCACGACGGCGTCGCCTACTTCGCCGACAGCCTGGGCAGCCTGATCGGCCTCGACCACGTCAGCGGCGAGGAGGTGCTGCGCCTGGACCTGGGGGACGACACCGACGCAACTCCGGTGATCAGCATCGAGGATGGCCACCCCTACCTCTACGTGGGCACCGAGGTCGACAAGCAGGTCCACGGGCGGCCGGTCAGGGCCACGGGCGTGATGCGTTTCTCCAAGATCGATCTGGAGGCGAAGGACTTCGCCTGGCGGCTGGAGCTGCCCGCCTGGACGTGGAAGAAGGTCGACGCCAAGCACGACTACAACGGCGGTGTGCTGGCAACTGCGGCCCTGGGCTTCGGACCGTCGGCGGGGCTGGTGTTCGTGCCCACCTCCCACGAGCCGGACTTCGGCCGCGGCCGGATCCTGGCGATCCGCACCGAGCTGGGCGAGGACGGCCAGCCCGAGATCGCCTGGTCCTACCCCCTGGGCAGGCCGTCATGGTCGTCGCCCGCCTGCGACGGCGAGACCCTGGTGGTCGGCGACGCGGGCGGGGTGATGCGGGGCTTCGACGCGGTCAGCGGCGAGCTGCTGTGGGAGCTGGAGATCGGCGGCGCCATCGAGTCGTCCCCGGTGTTCTGGGACGGACGGGTGGTGGTCGGTACCCGCGGGGGCCAGCTGGTCGGGCTGGTGGAGTAGCCGCTCGCCCTGACGCCTTACGGCGGGTCGACCACACATTCACCGTCGCAGGGATTGACGACGATGCCGTCGGGGCGCAGGAAGCGGTCGGTCTGGTCCTGGCAGGTCGGTTGCCGCCGGACACACTCGTGGGCCTCGGTCTCCGGCGGCGGCTCGTTGCCCTCGGGCACGGCCGGGTCGCCACAGTCCCAGTACTGGTACACCGAACCGTCGTAACCCTCGGTGGAGGTGGCGCTGACCTCCTCCAGCCCGTACACCTCCTCGGCCGACGGCGTCATCAGGGGGAAGCCGGCGGTGCGCGCGGCGATGTCCGAGGCCACGTTGCACACCTGCGCGTCGTAGCGACCCACCTGGTACAGGATCTTCTTGGCCGGCGTGTTCGGGAGGGGATCGTCGATCAGGTGCGGCAGGTAGGTGATGGGATCCATCATCTCCATCAGGGTCCCCAGCACGGACCAGTAGAACTCCCGGTCGATGCGCTCGGGGTACCACGCCGAGTAGATCAGCTCGAACTCGGTGAAGTTCCGCGAGCGGCTCTGCATGGCGCCGTAGTTGGCGGCGCCCACGTTGAGCACGCCGCGCTCGATGTCCTGGGACACCGCCAGGGTGGTGGCCCCCATGAGCGAGCCCTGGCTCATGCCCATGTAGTAGCTCTGGTCGGGCTCGAAGGCGAGCTGACCGTCGATCTGGAACGCTTCGTCCGCCGTGCAGTCGCCCGCCACGGTGCGGCTCAGCACCAAGAAGTTGACCACCCCCTGCAGGAGGCGCTCCGGGAACGCCGACAGCTCGCTGAGTTCGGTGAATGCCTGGAGCACCGCCACCACGTCCCCATCCGACATCCCGTCCCAGTCGGTGCCCACCATCACGAAGCCGTAGTCGTCTGCCTGGCCGCGCAGCCAGCTGGACCCCACCTCGTCTTCGCTGCCGAAGAACCCGTGCCCGTAGGTCATCAGCCGGCCCGGGTCGACGCCGGGTTCGGCCAGCGAGCGCGGGATGTAGGCCACGAACGCGACCTCGTAGTCCCCCTGGTAGGCGGGATTGCCGTCCTCGTCGCGGACCAGATGGGCGGGCGGATACTCGCTGTCCATGTACAGGGGCACGGTGACCGTGCCGTCGATGCGGCGGAAGTACTGGTCGTTGTACTCGTCCTGCACCGAGTCGACGCTGCAGGCGATGCCGCCGGTGCCCGCGCGCTCCATGGCGTCGTCGCGCATGGCCAGCAGGTCGCCCCAGAGCACCTCCCCCGACGCGGTGTGGAAGTCCCAGGCCTGGATGAGGTGCTCCCGGGGCACCTCCGCGGTCTGCAGCGCCGTGAACATCTCCTCGAAGCCCGGGCGCCGAGCCTCCACCTGGTCGGAGTCGGTGACCACCCCGTCACGCAACGCGGCGAACACCTCGCTGGCCTCGACGGGGGTGCCGTCGGTGTACGCCAGGTCGCGGATGGCGACGGCGTAGCGCCGGTCCTCCTCCAGGCGTTTCGCCGGCCGGAGGTACAGCAGGATCTCGCTCTCGTAGTCGTACCGCACGTCGAACTCGGCGAAGTGGGCCACCCGCTCGCCGGTCTCCATGTCCAGCAGCACGGTCGGACAGTCGTCCTCCAGCGAGGCCGCATAGTCGCTCCACGGCGGGAGCACGGTGCCGTCCACCGGTCGGTCGAACAGGGTGATGATCTGGGCTGACGGGGGGAAGCCGTCGAAGCGAGCGTAGGGCTCCACGTCGAAGGGATCGTCGTCGATGTTGAGCGGGAAGGCCTCCGGCACGTAGTCCAGCCGCCAGCCGGTGTTGGTGGTGGCGTCGGCGGTCAGGTAGCGGGCGGAGGGCCAGGGCAACATGCAGTACAGGGGGTTGACGTTGTCGCACTCGGCGTCGATGTCGACGTGGATCGGATCGGGTCCGGGATCGGCGGAGTCGTCGTCGTCATCCGCCGGGCAGCCCGCACCGCACAGCGCCAGACAGGTCCACAGCCATCCCAGCAGCCGCCAGCGAACCATCGTCGACCTCCCCGGATCCTGCGGGATCCGCCCCTGCCTTATACAACAGATCCCCTCGCGCCAGACCGGGCAAGGACTTGACGGGCGACGGCCGCCTACGCTGGAATCCCGCGGCGTCCCACGCACACGGAGGTTCCCATGCGACGAGTCCACTGGTCGATCCTGCTTGCCTGCTGCCTTCTGCTGGTCCTCGGCGCCCTGAGCGCCTGCGGAGCCGCCAGCGCCGACGACGAGGAGGCCCCGGCAGAGGGCCGCGAGGCACCCGCGACGGCGCCCAAGCCCGGCGCCGAGGGCGAGGGCGACGCCTCCGCCGACATCGCGCCGTCCCCCGACCTGGTGGAGAAGCCCGCCGACAAGCCCGGTCCCCCCGATCCCAACCACGCCATCGGCGAGTACGCCGATCCCCACGCGGTGATCACCGTCGACGGCGGCGGCCAGATCGTGATCAAGCTCGAGAAGGACAAGACCCCCAAGACCGTGGAGAACTTCATCCGCCTCGCGGAGCAAAAGTTCTACGACGGCACCGTCTTCCACCGGGTACTGCCCACCTTCATGGCCCAGGGCGGCAGCCCCGACGGCCAGGGCCGCAACGGCCCCGGCTGGACCATCGATCTGGAGATCGACCCCTCCCTGCGCAACGTCCGCGGTGCCATCTCGATGGCCCGCAAACGCGACCCCAACTCCGCCGGCTCCCAGTTCTTCATCGTGCTCAAGGACAAGTCCTACCTCGACGACCAGTACGCGGTGTTCGGCAAGGTGGTCGACGGCATGGACGTGGTCGAGTCCCTCAAGAAGGGCTCCACCAACCCCGCCGAGCACTCCCGCTACGGCATGTCGGGCCCCGAGGACGGCTGGCCGTCCGCGATGGAGACCGTCGTGATCGTGGACGGCAAGCCGGAGTAGCCCTCTGCGCCCCCACGACACCCTGGTGTCTTGGTGCTTTGGCGCTAAGGTGGCCGCATGACGCGCATGACCATCACCCTCAGCGACGAACGCCACCGGGCACTCAAGCAAGCGGCCGCCCGCAGCGGCCGAACCATCGGCGAGATCATCGACGCGAGCCTGGAGCTGTACGGGATCAAGCCGGCGGCCGCCGTCGAGGCGCTGGTCGACCGCGTGCGAGAGCGCAGTGTCCTGTACGGCGACGAGGCGCTGGAGATCGCCGTAGACGAGACGCGGGCCGCGCGCAAGCGATGACCTGGCGGGGGCTAGGAGTCTGTCGTGCATAGGGTGTCGAAGCGAAAATTCGTCAGGTACGCCAGATCCGCACCCCAAGATATGGTGGCATATCGGGCTATATGCCCCACATCTTGGGGTGTGGAGATGGTGTGCATGGCGGATTTGCAGCCGATGTCCCTATGCGCGACAGGCTCCTAACAATCGTCGACACCAACGTGGTCGTCAGCGGGCTGATCACGGCCGAGCGGGGCTCCCCCTCAGCCCGGATCCTCGATGGCATGCTCTCGGGACGGCTGCGCTTCGTGGTCTCGGTGGAGCTGCTCGCCGAATACCGCGCGGTCCTGCTCCGGCCGCGGATCCGCTCGTTTCACCGGCTGGCCGAGTCGGACGTGGACCGGGTCATCAAGCGGCTGGCCGAGAACGGCGCGCTGCGGAATCCCGAGTTCGCCCCACAGCCAGCTCCCGACCCGGGCGATCAACAACTGTGGGACCTGCTGGGTGGCGTGCCCGGTTCGCTGCTGATCACCGGTGATCGGGCTCTCCTCGAGGCGCCGCTATTCGGGAATGGAGCGATCTCGCCCAGGGATTTCGTCTCTCGCAGTTGAGCGGGACTTCAGGGTCCGATCACCGTCTGATAACGGCCCTGATGATACCGCATCACCCCCCCGGACAGCCGGCCGACCCACAGGCTCTGCATGGGATCCGGGAACCAGGCGGCGTACGGTGGCGGAGTCCGTGCCGACGACGTCGACCTGATCGTCAGCACCTCGATCTTCGCGGACAACACGGCGACCAGCGAGGGAGGCGGCCTCTACATCGACGACGTCGACGGGTGGCTGATCAACACCGTCGTCGCGGGCAACAGCGCCCCCAGCGCCGCGGGGATCTCCCTGCGCAGCCTGGACGAGTTCCAGGTCGTCAACACCATCGTCAGCGCCAACCTCGACGGCGCCGGAGTCGCGGTGAGCGGCGCGGCACCCTCGATCTGGCGCCACAACGACGTGTACGGAAACGACGCCGGCGACTACACCGGCATGACCGACCCCACGGGAACCGACGGCAACCTGTCGGCCGATCCCGGTTTCGTCGACGCAGGCACTGGCGACTACCAGCTACAGTCCGCCAGCGCCTGCGTCGACTCCGGTATCCCTGAAATCCTCGATCCCGACGGTTCCACCTCCGACATGGGGGCGTTCGGCGGACCCCACGGATCGTGGGAAGCCCCCTCCAGTTCGTGGGCTGCCAGGCTTCACACGGCGTGGTAGCCTGATCGGGGCGACCGGATCGAGGCGACCACCAGCGTTCCCCCCATCGTCGCAGGTCGAGCCGGAGTCCAATTCTCCCGCTGGGCCGTGAGGAACCGACGAGTACGACAACCACCGGCATCGCCCGGACTCACCGGGTCAGACGAGGCCTCGACCTGCCCCTGCGCGGCGTCCCGCGACGGCTGGTGGCCCCAGGGCCGGCCGTCTCCCGTGTGGCCGTCATCGCCGACGACTACGTGGGGATGCGTCCGCGCTTCGGCGCCCGCGTCGGCGAACGTGTGGTTCGCGGCCAGCCGTTGTTCGAGGACCGCAAGAACCCAGGGGTGATCTTCACGGCGCCGGGGGCGGGCGAGGTCGTGGGGATCCATCGCGGGGCCCAGCGGGCCCTGATCTCGGTGGTGATCGAACTCGGGGAGTCCGAACGCCGGGGAGTCCCGGCCGAACAGAGTTACTCGAGCTACAGGGGCGGGGCGATCTCGAAATACTCCGCGGCCGAACTCCGCGCCGTGTTGGTGCAGAGCGGCCTGTGGACCGCCCTGCGCACCCGGCCCTACAGCAAGACCCCGGCGGTGGACGCCGACCCCCCGACCGCGTTGTTCGTCACCGCGATGGACACCCAGCCCGGGGCGCCTGACCTCGACACCGCGCTGGCCGGGCGCGGCGAGCACCTGGCCCTGGGGCTACAGGCGATGGTGAAGCTGGCCGGCGATGGCGCGGTGTTCCTGTGCCGGGATCCGCTCTCGGGTCTGGACGCCTGCGGGGTCGCGGGAGTCGAGATCCACGAGTTCGCCGGCCCCCATCCGGCCGGCACCGTGGGGCTGCACATCCACACCCTGACGCCGGTCGAGCGCGACCGGGTGGCCTGGCACGTCGGCGTCCAGGACGTCGCCGCCATCGGCCTCTTCCTGGCCACCGAGCGGCTGGACGTCGACCGGGTCGTGGCCGTCTCCGGCCCCTCGGCTCGCGATCCGCGCCTGATCCACGCCCGGCTCGGCGCGGCAATCGACGAGCTGGCGGCCGACGAGGCTGCCGAGGGATCCCCGCGGGTGCTGTCCGGCTCGGTGTGGAACGGGCGAAGCGCCGCTGGCGAGGAGCGAGGGTACCTCGGGCGCTTCCACCAGCAGATCACGTTGCTGCCCGAGGACGATCAGCGTCGGTTCCTGGGCTGGCTCGGGCCCGGAACGCGGAAGTTCTCGGTCCATCGCCTGTTCCTGTCCTGGCTCACCGGGCGATCGCGCGCCGAATTCTCCACCAGCTCCCACGGTAGCCGCCGCTCGATGGTGCCACTCGGCGCCTACGAGAAGGTGTTCCCCTTCGACCTGATGGCGACCTTCCTGCTGCGCTCGATGCTCGCTGGCGACATGGAGCGCTCCCAGGATCTCGGCGTGCTCGAACTCGACGAGGAGGATCTGGCGCTGACGAGCTTCGTCTGCCCATCGAAGATCGACTTCGGCCCCGTCCTGCGAGAGCTGCTGGCCCGCATCGAGAAGGAAGGCTGATGCGTCCGCTGCGCAGGCTGCTGGACCGCCAGGACGCGCTGCTGCGCCGCAGCAGGTGGCTTCGCGTGCCCCACGCGCTGTTCGAGGCCACCGACGCCTTCCTGTACACCACGGGCAAGACCACGCGGGGAGCCCCCCACGTGCGCGACGCCGTCGACCTGAAGCGGGTGATGATCACCGTCGTGGTGGCCCTGCTGCCCTGCATGATCATGGCGATGGCCAACACCGGTGTGCAGGGAAACCTGGCCATCGCCGACGGGGCGCTCCCACCGGATGGCTGGCGCGGCGGGCTGGTCGCGCTGCTCGGCGGGTCCGGCCACGACCCGGCGTCCTGGTGGCACAACCTCGCCCTCGGCGGTGCCTACTACCTGCCCGTGTTGCTGGTGACCTTCGCCGTCGGTGGTTTCTGGGAGGGCCTGTTCGCGGGCGTGCGACGCCACGAGATCGCCGAGGGTTTCCTGGTCTCCGGGATGCTGTTTCCGCTGCTGCTGCCCCCGACCATCCCCCTGTGGCAGGTGGCGCTGGGGATCTCGTTCGGTGTCGTGTTCGGCAAGGAGATCTTCGGCGGGGTCGGGATGAACATCCTCAACCCGGCGCTGATAGCCCGCGCGTTCCTATTCTTCGCCTACCCCGCCCAGATCTCGGGCAACGAGGTGTGGGTCGCCGCGGACGGCTTCAGCGGCGCAACGCTGATGGCCGCCGCGGCCGAGACCGGGATGGAGCCCCTGCTCGAGGCCACCTGGATGCAGGCCTTCCTCGGCTGGACACCGGGGTCGATGGGCGAGACCTCGGCGCTGGCCTGCCTGTTCGGGGCCGCGGTGCTGCTGATCACCGGCGTCGCCTCGTGGCGGATCATGCTCACGGTGACGCTGGGCACGGTGCTGACCGCGACGCTGATCAACCTGATCGGTTCGGAGACCAACCCGCTGTTCGCGATCCCGTTCTGGTGGCACATGGTTCTCGGGGGCTGGGCCTTCGCCGCCGTGTTCATGGCCACCGACCCGGTGACGGCGCCCTACTCGAAGACCGGGCAGCTGATCTACGGGCTCCTGATCGGCCTGCTGGTGGTGGTGGTGCGGGTGCTCAACCCGGCCTATCCCGACGGACTGCTGCTGGCGATCCTGTTGATGAACGTGTTCTCGCCGCTCATCGACCACTACGTGGTCAAGGCCCACATCCGGCGAAGGAGGGCGCGTCATGCCGCGTGAGCGAGGCACCGGCTACACCCTCGGTTTCGCGGCCGCGGTGTGCGTGGTGTGCTCGATCCTGGTGTCGACGGCGGCGGTGGCGCTGCGGGATCGGCAGGACGCCAATCGCGCGCTGGACAGGCAACGCAACGTGCTGCTGGCCGGGGGGCTGGTCCAGCCGGACGAAAAGCTGTCGCCGGAGGATATCGAGGCGCGGTTCGAGGGTGTGCGGGCCGTGGTGATCGAGCGCGCAACCGGGGAGCCGCTGCCGGACGTGGACACCGCGAGCTTCGATCTGCGCTGGGAGGGCCAGAACCCAGAGACCAGCCAGCCGGTGTCGGGCAACCCCGCCGGGCTGGCCCGGCTGCCGGACCGCCTGCTGGTCTACCAGCTGCTGGAGGGCGAATCCATCGACCAGCTGGTGCTCCCGGTGGAGGGCAAGGGGCTGTGGTCGACGCTCTACGGCTTCCTGGCCCTCGACTCGGACACGAGCACGGTCCGCGGGATCGCGTTCTACCAGCACGGTGAGACCCCGGGGCTCGGCGGTGAGATCGACGCCCCCCGCTGGCGCGAACTCTGGCTGGGCCGGAGGGTGCTGGACGACCAGGGCGAGATCCGGATCACGGTGATCAAGGGACGGGCGGGATCGCCAGCCGAAGACCCGCACCGCGTCGACGGCCTCTCCGGCGCCACGCTGACGGGCAACGGCGTGACCAATCTGACCCGGTTCTGGCTCGGGGACGAGGGCTACGGCCCCTACCTCGGGCGGTTCCGCGGGGAGGAGCGCTGACGATGGCGGCCACACCCCGCGAGGCCTTCGTCGATCCGCTGGTCGACAACAACCCCATCGCGCTGCAGGTGCTGGGCATCTGCTCGGCGCTCGCGGTCACGACCCAGCTCGTCCCGGCGATCGTGATGGCGCTGGCGCTGACCGCGGTCCTGGCGGCGAGCAACGTCTCGGTCAGCCTGATCCGGCACTACATTCCGGGCTCGATCCGGATCATCGTTCAGCTCACGATCATCGCCTCGCTGGTGATCATCGTCGACCAGCTGCTCAAGGCCTACCTGTACGACGTCTCCAAGCAGCTGTCGGTGTTCGTCGGGCTGATCATCACCAACTGCATCGTGATGGGCCGCGCCGAGGCATTTGCGATGCAGAACAAGCCCGGCGTCAGCCTGCTCGACGGCCTGGGCAACGGCTTCGGCTACTCGATGGTGCTGCTGGTCGTGGCGTTCTGGCGCGAGCTGCTCGGCGCGGGCAACCTCCTGGGCTACCCGGTCCTCCGGACCGTCGCCGAGGGCGGCTGGTACCTGCCCAACGGGCTGATGGTGCTGGCCCCGGGGGCGTTCTTCGTCATCGGCCTGTCGATCTGGCTGCTGCGGACGATCAAGCCCGATCAGGTGGAGGGCGACTAGATGCTCGAGCACTACCTGAACCTGATGCTCAAGGCGATCTTCGTCGAGAACATGGCCCTGGCGTTCTTCCTGGGCATGTGCTCGTTCCTGGCGGTCTCCAAGAAGGTCGACACGGCGGTGGGCCTCGGCGTGGCGGTGACCTTCGTGCTGACGCTGACCGTGCCGCTGAACAACCTGATCTACACCCACCTGCTGGCCCGCGGGGCGCTGGCATGGGCCCATCCATCACTCGCCGAGGTCGACCTGACGTTCCTGGGCTTCCTGACCTACATCGGCTCCATCGCCGCCGCGGTCCAGATCGTAGAGATGGCGCTGGATCGGTACGCGCCGCGGCTACACGCTGCGCTGGGAGTGTTCCTCCCGCTGATCGCCGTCAACTGCGCGATCCTCGGCGCCTCGCTGTTCATGGTCGAGCGCAACTACGCCCTGGGCGAGGCCGCTGTCTACGGGTTCGGGTCGGGGATCGGTTGGCTGCTGGCGATCGCGGGGCTGGCGGCGATCCGCGAGAAGCTCCGGTACAGTGACATTCCAGCCGGGCTGCGTGGCCTCGGCATCACCTTCATCATCACCGGATTGATGGCCATCGCGTTCATGGCCTTCGCCGGGATCCAGCTGTAGGAGGCGCGGATCGTGGAACCGTGGGCCGTCGTACTGCTCGGCGTCGGGATGTTCGCCGGCGTGATCCTCTCGCAGGTCGGCGTCCTGCTGACGGCCAAGCGCTGGCTGGTGCAGAGCGGCGCCGTGCGGATCGAGGTCAACGACGACGAGGACAGCGCCTTGCAGGTCGAGGCCGGCCGGACCCTGCTGCAGACGCTGGGCAGCCAGGGGGTGTTCATCCCCTCGGCCTGCGGTGGCAAGGGCACCTGCGGGGTGTGCACGGTCAAGATCCACTCCGGCGGTGGTGCGCTGCTGCCCACCGAGCAGAGCCACATCTCTCCCCGGGAGGCCCGGGACGGCACCCGGCTGTCGTGCCAGGTCAAGGTCAAGGAGGACCTGGAGATCGAGGTCCCGCCCGAGCTGTTCTCGGCCCGCAAGTGGCTCTGCCGGGTGCGCAGCAACCGCAACGTGGCGACGTTCATCAAGGAGCTGATCCTCGAGCTGCCCAAGGGCGAGGAGGTGCCGTTCCGGGCCGGCGGATACGTGCAGGTCGAGTGCAAGCCGCACACCGTCTACTACAAGGACTTCGACATCGACGAGGCGTTCCGCGAGGCGTGGTCGCAGTACCACCTGTTCGCCCTGGCCTCGACCAGCCGTGAGACCGTCACCCGCGCGTACTCGATGGCGAACTACCCCGACGAGGAGGGCGTCATCATGCTCAACATCCGCATCGCGTCACCGCCGATGGACGCGATGCACGTGCCGCCGGGGCAGATGTCGTCGTACCTGTTCAACCTGCGGCCCGGCGACGAGGTCACCATCTCCGGGCCCTTCGGTGAGTTCTTCGCCCGCGATACCGACGCAGAGATGTGCTTCATCGGCGGCGGCGCGGGCATGGCGCCGATGCGTTCCCACATCCTCGATCAGCTGTTCCGGCTGAAGACCAAGCGCAAGATCTCGTTCTGGTACGGTGCGCGCTCGTTGCGAGAGGCGTTCTATGTCAACCAGTTCGAGCAGCTCCACGCCGAGCACGACAACTTCCGGTGGCAGCTTGTGCTCTCCAGCCCCGGGGAGTCCGATGGCTGGGAGGGACCCACCGGCTGGGTCCACACGGCCCTGCGCGATCGCTACCTGAGCAAGCACCCGGCCCCGGAGGACATCGAGTACTACCTGTGCGGCCCCCCGGCGATGATCGACTCGCTGCAGGCGATGCTGTTCGACCTCGGCGTCGAGCGCGAGAACATCCTGTTCGACGACTTCGGCTGATCCGATGCCACCGCCCCGCCCAGCGCCCACGAGGTCGCGCATCCTGGTCTCGGCCGTTGCCGGGCTGGGGCTGCTCGGCGCGCTGTTGTGGGGGATCTGGAGACAACCCGCCCCGGCGGCGCCGGAGACGGTGCTCCTCGCTGGCGAGACGATGGGGACGACCTTCCAGGTCACGGTCGTGGTCCCCATCGCCAGCGCCGACGTCCTGGAGTCCCTGCGCGCCGGGGTGGAAGCCGAGCTGGCCTCGGTCGACGGTACTCTCTCGCACTACCGCGAGACGTCGGACATCGGCCGCATCAACTCCGGGGAAGGGACCGGCTGGACAGCGGTGGCGGCCGAGACCGTCGAGGTCCTGGAGCTGGCCCGCGGGATCAGCGAGCGCTCCGGTGGCGCGTTCGACGTCACGGTCGCGCCGCTGGTCGGCCTGTGGGGCTTCCACCACAAACAACCCCTCGACGCGGAGCCGGATCCGGAGCAGATCGCCGCACTGGGCAAGGACATCGGTTATTCGTTGCTGGAGATGGACGCGGCAAGACCAGCGGTGCGGAAGGCGCGGGCTGGCGTACAGATCGACCTGTCGGCCATCGCCAAGGGTTACGGTGTCGACCGCGTGACGGGAGCCATCGAGGGGCAGGGACACGACCGCTACCTCGTCGAGGTCGGCGGCGAGGTGCGCGTCCGGGGTCGCAACGCCGCGGGGGTGCCGTGGCGCATCGGGATCGAGCGCCCGGTCGACGAGGGCCGAGACGTGTTCCGCGCCCTGTCCCTGATCGACGCGGCGATGGCCACGTCGGGGGACTACCGCAGCTTCTACGAGCTGGCCGGACGGCGTGTCTCGCACACCATCGATCCGCGGACGGCCCGCCCGGTGGAACACGGATTGGCCTCGGTGACGGTGGTCCACGACCGCTGCGCGGAGGCAGACGGCTGGGCCACCGCGCTGATGGTGCTGGGCCCCGACGAGGGACCGGAGATCGCCGAGCGGGAGGGCCTGGCGGCGCTGTTCCTGACGCGCAACGACGACGGCAGCTTCGACGAACGAGAGACATCGCGGTTCGCGGAACGTATCTTCGAACCCAAGGAGACCGCGCCGTGACCACCTTCCTGCTCGCCACCGTCCTGGTCCTGACCGCCATGGCGATGCTGGGGATCGGCGTGCTCCTCGGCCGCGACAGGCCCCTCCGTGGTTCATGTCAGAGCATCGGGGACGGCTGCGACGACTGCCGTTGCGCTGCGCCGGGTGTCCGAGATCCGATGGACTGAGCCAGGGCAGGCTCCCCGCGACCCTACCGCTGGGCCGCCAATTTGCAAGGGCTGGGACATCCATCAGACGAGGAGGGAGTTCCATGCGGGTTCACTGCGTGCTGATCGCGTCGCTGTTCGTGCTCTTCCAGGCCGGCTGCCCGACGACGGGGGCGCCGGAGGGAGATCGGGACGCGGACGGGCATCCGGACGAGGGCGATTGCGGGCCCGACGATCCCAATGTCTACCCCGGCGCGCCCGACGTCTACGGTGACGGCGAGGACGCCGACTGCGACGACGTCGACGGCAAGGACCGGGACGGCGATGGTTTCGCCGGCAACGCGCCCGGGGACGAACCGGACGCTGACTGTGACGACACCGACGCGGCGGTCCACCCGGGCGCGGCCGAGGTGTGTGACGGGGTCGACAACGACTGCGACGGATCCTCGCTGGACGAGGAAACCGACGACGACGGGGACGGGCTCACGGAGTGTGGCGGCGACTGCGACGACGACGACGACGACGTCTATCCCGGGGCGCCGGAGCAGTGCGACGGGGTGGATAACGACTGCGACGGTTCGCCCGAGTCCACCGAGATCGACGAGGACGGCGACGGCTACATGCTGTGCGAGGGCGACTGCGACGACGCGAATCCAGACCTCCATCCAGGCGCCGACGATGTCTGTGACGGGATCCTCGACAACGACTGCGACGACCAGACAGACGAGCTGGAGAGCGACGACGACGGCGACGGTCTCAGCGAGTGCGACGGCGACTGTGACGACGACGACGGCGACGTGTTCCCGGGGGCCGTCGAGCTGTGCAACGGCCAGGACGACGACTGCGACGACGCTGTGCCAGCGGACGAGACGGACGCGGATGGCGACGGCCAGCTGGCCTGCGACGATGACTGCGACGACAGCGACGCCACCGTCGGCGAGGGGTTCCCCGAGCTCTGCGACGGGAGCGACAACGACTGTGACGGGGAGGCCACCGACGAGCAGGACGACGACGCCGACGGCGTGACCACCTGCGACGGGGACTGCGACGACGGCAACCCCGACGTCTACCCCGGCGCCACCGAGACCGTCGACGGGGTCGACAACGACTGCGATGGGATCGTGGACGAGGGAGGCTGCCAGCTGGAGTTCGACGGGGTGGACGACCTGGCGGTGATCCCCGCAGCCGAGACCCCGGCCATCAGCGGACCGTTCACCGTCGAGGTCTGGGTCAGGATCGACGGGGCGTCACCGGTCAACCACTCGCTGATCACGGGCCGCTGGGGCACCGCCGTCGACGGCAGCCAGAGCTTCCGGCTGGTCCACGACACGGCCAGCGGCGTATTCGCCTTCCACGTGTCACCCGACGGGTACACCCAGGAGGCGGCCGTGGGCGCCAGCCCGACGGGACCCGGGCTCTGGCGCCACGTGGCGGGGGTCTACGACGGCGCGCGGCTGGCCCTGTTCGTCGACGGGCAGCTGGACAGCGAGACTCCCTACGCAGGCGGCGTCCACGACAACGGCCTCGGCCTGACCCTGGGCGACTACCACCCGGACTGGATCCAGGGCAGCTACGACTTCCAGCTGACCGGCACGATCGCCTCGCTGCGTCTCAGCGACGGTGCCCGCTACACCGCCGACTTCACCCCCGGCGCCCAGTTCGCGGTCGACCAGGACACGTTGATGTTGCTGTACCTGGACGAGGGAGCGGACCAGCTGATCGCCGACAGCTCGGCCAGCGCGGCCGAGGGCTTCCTCGGCCTGTCCGTCGGCCCCGAACCCGAGGATCCGGGTTGGATCTGTGAGCCCGAGGTCTTCTAGATCGAGCGACGCGGGCCCTGTGTTACCAAATGGACACGCGTGAGGAGGGCTCCTAGGAGGGCGTCGAGAGCAAGCAGATCGGATCACCGGGCCGCAAAGCACCGTCGTCGAGCACACGCATGAAGACCCCTTCGGAGGGCATGTGGAACGGAGATCCGCAGTGACGAGGAGCTGGCTACGGCCCGGGATTCGCGTTCAGTTCGTGGGCGTGATGATCGTCGCCAGTATCGCGTTCGGGTCGAGCGTTCTCGTGTTCCTGCAGATCCTCGTCGCGGGCGCCCCTCCTTGAGTAAGAATCCCTTTCATGCGGAGGCAGCAAGGGTTCCGGATCCCCCCGTAATCGACGAGAAATCCTGAAGACAGGGGCGCTCGCAGGCGCCGGAGTGATGACCTACGTGGCCATGGGCTGCAAAGAAGACGAACCCGCTCCGGTTCCCTGCGACGAGCTCCCCACAACCTACCCGGAGCAGGACAGCTCCGAGGTGCGGTGGGGATTCCTCATCGACCTCAGCAGGTGCCAGGGCTGCAAGGCCTGCTCGGTCTCCTGCAAGACGGAGAACGACGTGCGGCTGGGCGTCTTCCGCGCGTCCGTGATCATCGGTGAGAAGGGCACATACCCCAACACCCAGCGGCTCAACCTCCCCTGGCGGTGCAACCATTGCTACGAGCCGGTCTGCCTCGAGCGTTGCCCGACGACGCCGATCAAGGCCGTTCTCGAGTTCCCCAACGGGGACAAGAAGGAATTCTGGGCGCGGGCGACCTACCAGCGCCCGGACGGCCTGGTCCACGTGGACCAGGACCGCTGCGTCGGCTGCGGCCGCTGCGTCGCCGACTGCCCCGACGGCGCGCGCTTCCTGGACAAGTCCAAGACCGCTGGTGGCATCCCCGCCGACTACGACCTCTCGGTCGACGACCCCCATCCCGTGGACAAGTGCACCTTCTGCATCCACCGGATGGAGCAGGGTGTCACCCCGGCCTGCGTGAACACCTGTCCGGGAGAGGCGCGGCTGGCGGGCAATCTCAACGACCCCAACAGCGAGATCTCCCAGGCGATCGCCGACGCCGGCGACCGGGTGACGCAGCTGCTGGGTGGCTCGGGTACCGACCCGGCCCTCTACTACATCGACCTCGATTCTGACGTCTACGACACGGGCCAGTGCATCTCCTGTCATGAGAATCGCGGGGCCCTCTCCCGCTCGACCCATCCGCCGGGCTGGGGTGCCTGCACTGCCACGAGGAAGATCCCCACGACATCGGTGTGCCGTTCCAGCAGAACAGTGGCGAGGGCGACATCTACGCGGTGTTGCCGACCGGCTGGCCGCTGCTGGAGGACCGGACTACCTGCGGCTCTCGCTGGGAAATGGCGAACTCTGCAAGGCCTGTCACCTGCCGGCCGACGTCGACGCCGGATTGCTCGGTGGGGAACGATGAGACCCGGGGTGAATCACACCAGGCGCGTACCTCGCGGGGACAGACCTGCGCGACCTGTCATGGTCCCGAGGCGCTGTGGCGCTACCAGTACTTCCACGAATCCAGGCGCGGCGAATAGCCGAACTCAGCGGCGGCGCACACCCAGCGCGAGCGCCAGGACCAGGCACAGGAACGCCGCCATCCCGTGCCCGCGGCCGGTTTGGTCGCAGCCACATCCCCCGGAGCCCGGACCGGTGTCGTCATCGGCATCGACCCCGGTGTCGTCGTCGGCGCTGTCGTCGTCGTCGACCACATCATCGTCGTCGCCGGACGCGGCGGTGTGGGTGAACGTCCAGCGGTTGCTCTGGATGGTGCGGCCATCGGAGACCTCCACGGTCCACTCGTAGCGCGCCCCCTCCTCGAGGCCGTTCCAGGGGACCTGCGCCTCGTTCCCCGGCTCGACGGAGGCCACGTCCTCGACCTCCTCGAAGCGGGTCGACGAGAGAGGCAGGTCCAGCGAGAACTCGCTGTCGGGGTCCACCTCGTAGGTCTGCAGGGTCGGCGAGTAGGTGCGGACGTGGATCGCGTCGCCGGCCGGGTCGAACTGCAAGAGCTGCAGCCAGCCGTCCCCGCCGTTGTCCCGGAACTGGTAGTCGGCCAGCAGGGTGTGGGTCGTGTGGCCGTCGTAGGTGTCCGCCCGGTGGTTCTCGGCGGTCAGGTGGCCGCCCATCATCAGGGCGAAGTTGGGCCGCGCCTTGAGCGCATCGTAGATCGCCTGACCCTGGTCCGAGAACGAGCCGGACGAGTGCAGCACGTAGTGGCTGATCACGATCCCGATCCGGTCCTCGTGGGCCTCCAGGACCTCGTCGGCCCAGGTCAACAGGAGCGGATCCGCGTTGGTGTCGTACTCCAGGTACAGCACCACCAGGTCGTATCCCGACGCGCTGATCAGGGCGTAATGGTTGTCGTTGTCGTCGCCATGGTGGCCGCCGTAGTAGCCGAACCCCTCGAAGTGGTCGACGCCGAAGTATTGATTGTAGAACTCGGTGGTCCCACCGGGACCCGACGGGCTGGCGTCGTGGTTGCCCACCGCGATGCCGTAGGGCAGGCCCTCGGTCAGGCCGGTAGTGGCCGGATCCTCGAGCAGCGACATGGCCGCCCAGGCGTTGATCCACTCGTCCTCGTAGCTGTCGCCGTGGTCCACGCAGTCGCCGAGGTGGGCGACGTACACCGCGTTGAGCTGCTCGTGCTGCTCCACGATCCACTCGGTCTGGGCGATGAAGGTCTCGGGCGCGCCGCCGTTGCACTCGCAGCTGTAGTACTGGGTGTCGGGCAGGGCCACCACGACGAACGGCTGCTCGTCGTCCGGCAGCGGTCGACCGAGGAACCGCACCGTCAACTCGTCGCCTTCGGGATCCTCGACGAGCACCGTCAGGCTCGCGTCCCCGTCACTCTCGCCACCGTCCGGCGGCCAGATCAGCATCGGCGTGTCCGGCGGCAGGTTGATGTCGAAGGGCGCGTTGGGGACCCACCCCGCGCCCAGTACCGTGCCTTCGGCGTCGCCCACCGTGTCGGCGGCGTACGTGCCGCTGCCCTCGTCGAAACCCCAGCGGGCGACCAGGTCGTCCTCCGGGCCCAGCGGGGAGTTGATGGTGTCGCGGACCGCGGCCACGTCCCGGGCCACCGACCACACCCGCACCTCGTCGATGGCGCCGAGGAAACGCCCCGAGGCCGATCCGCTGGTGTTCATCGCGGTGCCCACGCCGAAATGCTGTTCGCTGTCATGACGGGGTACCGCGCCAGCCGCGTCCAGGGTGGCGTCGACCATCCCGTCCAGCAGCAGCGTCCAGAGTGTGCCGTCGTAGGTGATCGCTGCGTGGTGCCAGGCGCTGTCGGTCACCACCGTGGTCCCGTAGACCGGGTGATTGGCGCCGGACTCCATGTCCTCGAAGTCGGCCGCCAGCACGCCGCTGGCACCGTCGATCCCCAGGAAATAGGCCATGTCCTGGGTGCCGCCGTCGGACTCGCCCCGCCCCTTGGCCACCAGCGGATACGCGTCCAGGCCCCCCGAGCCGGTGCTGGAGGTCTCGCCGGCCCCGTCCCAGCGGAACCAGCACTCGACGGTGAACGCCGCCAGCCCCAGCTCGGGCGCCACTCCCATGGTCACATGGTCGTCGTTCCCGTCGAACTGCAGCGCCGTACCCGCGTGCGCGACGCCAGGGGCCAGGCTCAGGGTCAATATCAAGACCAGACGTGGATTCAGCATACCGCCACCGTATCACCCGACTAGGGAGACAGGGGCGAAGGGGCGAGGGCACGCGCGATGGATGCGCGATCGACGGGGGCCCGGTCGCCCGTCAGCGCGACCTCTTCGGCACGGATCCCGATGAACGACCGGTTGCGCAGGTAGGTCGACGGTCCGCCCTCGTCCGCGGCGATGAAGGTCAGGTCGTAGAGCCCGCCGTCGATGTCCACGTGGAACAGGTCGCTGCTGATCGTCACCAGATCGGGGTCCACGTCCATGCCGTAGCCCGCCAGCTCCGGCATCTCGATCCGCAGGCCGTCCCCCTCGCGGGTGATGATGATCGCGCCCACGTTGTAGGGATCCAGGTAGGTCCCGACGTGGTCGTCCAGCCGCTCGGGGTCGAACTCGTATTCCGGGGCATCGACGGGATCCGGCAGGTCGATCGCCGCGTTCAGCGCGGCCTCGAGGGTCCCGTGGAAGGACGTCCCGTAGCCGCTGCTGAGGATCGAGACGGCCACGTCGTACTCGGGCAGCGCGTAGAGGATCGAGGTGAACGACAGGGTGTTGCCCCCGTGCTCGTGGACCGGGGTCACGTGATAGCGCCCCAGCGAATCCGTCATCCCCCGGTCGACGAACACGCCGTAGCCGTAGTGCATCTCGTCCATGTACCACAGGGTGTTGACCTGCTCGGCCACCATCTCCGCCCGCAACGCGTCGTCGAGAACGCCCTGGTCACCGTGCATCAGGAAGTCGCCGAAGCGCACCATCTGGCTCGGCGTCGACCAGGCCATCCCGGCGGGCCGGACCCAGGCCGCGTCGCCGATGTCGTCCATGGTCACGTGGTGCATGGCCATGTCGGCGGTGGAGCCCCAGCCCCAGCTCTCGGCGTAGTCCCCGTCGGCCTCGACCTCGGCCTTGCGCAGGTAGGTGCGGTCCATCCCCAGGGGCAGCAGGACATCCTCGACCAGGATGTCGGGCCACATCCGCTCGTCCACCTCCTCGGTGACGAGTCCGGCCAGCGAGAAGTTGGGATTGGAGTAGTTCCAGAACGCCCCGGGAGGGTTCATCAGCCACAGCTGATCCGCGAAGAAGCCGTAGGTGAAGTCGGCCAGCTCGGCGTCGTCGCTCGAGCCCTCCCAGTCCACGTGGTCGGCAAATCCCCCCTGGTGGGTGATCAGGTGTTCGACCCGGATCTGGTCGTTCCACGAACCGTCCAGGGCGAACTCCAGCTCCGGCAGCGCCACGGCCAGGGTCGCGTCCAGGGAGACCTCGCCGTCCTCCACCTTCTGCAGCAGGGCCGTGACGGTCATCATCTTGGTGGTCGAGCCGATCTGGAACAGGGTGGTCGGGGTCACCGGATCGGCGCCGAGGGGCGTCAGCGTGCCGAACCCGCGGGCGAAGGTGACCTCGCCGGCCTCCATCACCGCCACCGACACGCCCGGCGCATACGACGCGTCCAGCTCGGCCTCGGCCACCGACACCAGGACGTCGAAGCGGGGATCCCAGTCGTCGTCCGTGGTGTCGTCGTCCCCGGTCGAGTCGTCGTCATCCCCCAGATAGTCGTCCGGATCCGCCGGACACCCCGTGCCAGGCCCCAGCGCGATCGTGAGCCCCACGAGCCAGCCGGCCCACGCGCCCCGTCTGCGTTCGTCTACGTACATCTGCGGTTTCACTCCCCTCGCCCCCTCACCGGGGCTTCTTGACCACGGCCTCGCCCTCGGTCACCACCAGGCCGTCCTGGTTGGTCACGGTGGTCCGCAGCCGCAGGATCGGCTTGTCGTCCCGCTTGTGGATCACCTCGCAGGTCGCCGTCAGTGTATCGCCGTGATGGTCTTGGTCACGCTGGCGCTCTCGCCGATCTCGATGTCGTCGTAGGGGCGCTCGATGACACTCATCCCTCTTCCTCCTCGGCCCGGCCAAGCAGCTCGACCAGCACATGGCGGGCGGCCAGGTCGGCGCCGTTGGGACCGGTCCGTTCGACGCGGGGGGCCTCCAGCAGCCGGGGCAACCGCGGCAGCCAGTCGCCCCCCTCGAACTCCTCCATCTCGATGGCGATCCCCGGCATCCGCTCCCGGGCGAAGGCCGCCAGCACCCCCGCCTCGCGGAACCAGGGCCGGGCGATGCAGCCGAAGGGTACACCGGCGTTGTAGACCTCGGCCGCCGTGGAATAGCCCACCTTGCCCACCAGCGCGTCGGAGGCGGCGATCAGGTCGGGGTGGTAGACCCCGCTGTGCGTGGGCAGCAGCAGGGCGTTGTGTCGCCAACGCAGCTCGTCCGCACCGCCGGGCACCACGAACACGGTGTCGTCGAAGCGAGCCAGCTCGTCCAGCCAGGGATAGTGGGCATCGTGGCCGCCCATGCTCAACACCACCAGCCGCGCCCCGTCCGGGATCCCGAGCGCAGGGCGGATCGAGCCGGGATCGCGGGGCACCCGGCTCACGGGCGGCACGGCTGGCACACCCTCCCGGGGCACCGATATCGGCTCGGTCTGCAGCCGGTGGTCGGCGGAGTCGAACAGCTCGCCGAGGTACGCCGAGTGCCGCCCCATCGCGGGCGCCCGGTCCAGGTAGCCGGCGTAGATCCAGTCCCAGGTGAAGTTCTCGACCAGCAGCGAGGGTATGCCCGCCGCGCGGGCCGCTGCGATCCCCAGCGGGGCGATGTCGCAGATCACCAGGTCCGTGCCCCGCTCCCGCAGCCCCTCCGCGACCCCTTCGACCAGCCCGCCATCCAGGGGGAAGAACCGGTCCAGGGCCGCGACCGTGGCCACCGGATCCTCGCGGATCGGGGTCTGCTGGATCATGCCCACGTCGGTGAACAGGTCGTGGTAGGTGAAGGGGCGCTCCAGGGAGTGGGCGAAGAACGCCTCGGGCACCCGGGTGATCACGTCCAGCGCCACGCCCGGGCAGCGGCGCTGCAGGGACTGCATCACCGCCGTCGCGCGGCCGGCGTGGCCGAAGCCGTGGGGGGTGATGACATAGGCGATGCGGGGTGTCATCTCGGACGCGACCTTCACACCATCTGCCGGCGAAGCTGCTGCATCCACTCGTCGATGGGGAGCAGAAGATCGACCCCAAACCGCGCCGCGGCATCGTCGATGGCGTCGCGGACCCCGGCCACGCCCAGGTCGGCCACCGATCCGACCAGCCGCGCCCGCCGGCCGAAGACAAAACGGTTGCGATCGGCCTCCCCCCAGCCCAGGAAGGTGTCGCAGATCGCCAGCAGCCGCGGCAGGTCGCCCGGCAGCTGGCCCTCGAGCTCGGGCAACAGATTCAGGTCGTGGTCGCTGACCAGCCGCGCGTGGACTCCGTCCATCGCCGCCAGCATCGCGCGGATCTCGGCGACCATCGCGGCCTCGGACAGCGGATCGAAGCGGCCCGCCGCCACCAGCTCCCCCAGCGGCGTCCGGGGCGCGACCACCAGCGAGCGCAGCCGCACTGCGGCCGGCTGGATCGCGGTGAGCACCCGCGCGGTCTCGGCCGCGTGGTCCTCGCTCAGAGCCACGCCGCCCAGCCCCGGCATCACGTAGCAGCACAGGTGCAGGCCGGAGGTCACAACCCGCCGGCCGCCCTCGATGTGGACCGCAGCGGTGGCGCCCTTGTCCACCAGCTCCAGCACCGCATCCGAACCGGTCTCCAGCCCCACGTGGACCCGGCTGAGCCCGGCCTCCCGATACGCGGTCAACAGCTCGACCGGCTTGCGGGCCAGGGTCCGCGTCTGGCTGTAGGTGGTGATCCGGTCCACGGTCGGGAAGCGCTCGCGGATCCCCTCCAGCACCGCGAGCAACTTCTTTCGCGGAGAGGCGATGGCGTTGGCGTCCTGGAGGAACACGGTGCGGCCACCGTCTGCAAGCCACTGGGCCAGGGGAAACTCGCCCCGTTCTGCGGCGGCCTTCATCTCGTCGAGATCGGCGAGGATCTCGGCGGGGGGGCGGGCGCTGTAGTCCCGCCCCTTGTACACCGGGCAAAAGGCGCAGCGGTTCCACGGGCAGTTGCGGGTCACCCGGACCAGCAGGCTGCGGGCCTCGCTCGGGGGCCGGATCGGGCCCTGCTCGAAGGTGGCGGTCACCTTGCTCGGGCCTCCTCGACCATCGTCTCCAGGTTGGCCCGCTCGGCGGCGCCCAGGGGCAGCCCGGCCAGCCCCAGGAAGAAGCCACCGTCGCGGACCAGTTCGGCCCAGGCCTCGCGGGCGTGGTGGGTCGGCAGCAGGATCTGCATCGCCGACAGGGTCTCGGCCGCCCCCGGGTCGATCTCGGCCATCTGGCGCCAGCGATCCGAGGCATCGTCGTAGTGGCGCCGCTGATAGAGCAGGAACGCGGTCTGGTAGCGCACTCCGGTGCGGTCGCGCAGCTCGGGATCCAGCTCCAGGAGCAGGTCCGCGGCCTCCACCAGCATCCGCTCGGGAGGGCTGATGTGCTGGGGCTGGTCGGCGGGCGTTGGCGGACGATCCGAGTCGATCAACGGGGGACCGGCGCTCCAGCGGGTGGTCCCCATGCCCTGCGGCGGCACCCCCAGCCAGGCCTCCAGCGCAGTCACCTGGGCCCGGGCCGCGGACACTGCATCATCGACCGTGGGCGCGATCTCCGCAGCCCGGCGATGGGCCTGGGCCGCCTCCTGGTGACGGTCCAGCTCCATCAGCAGGTCCCCCAGCCGACGGAAGGCCTCGAAGCAGTTCTCGGTGCCCGGGCAGCCGGTCACGTGCTCGCCGTAGGCGTCGGCCGCCTGTTCCAGGGCCTCGCGGTCGCCGCTGTCGAGCCAGCTCGTGTGCAGGGTATAGGCGCGGTCCAGCGCGGACGGCGGCGGGCAGCCCCCGGCCGCGACCGCGAGTACCGCCAGTGCAGCGATCAAGGAATAGCGTCCCATCGAACCTCCAACCCCAGTCCACCTATCTAGCAGCGTTCGACGCCGCTGCCCAGATTCCGTGTGCCACGGTCGGCTTGCCCGGCCGTGTTCCCGGGAAGCACG
>CAYTBN010000071.1:0-32375 GCA_964436045.1 uncultured Rickettsiales bacterium
GGGTCGAGTACCGGCCCACGGACCTGACCTGCAACCCCTGTCTGGCGCTGGCGGCGATGCTGATGGCCGGCCTGGACGGCATCGAACGGGGCCTGGACCCGGTGGCCGGCGGCTACGGCCCCTCCCGCGACCTGGACCGTTCCGAGGTCAGGCGCCTGCCGGTGGCCATGGGCGAGGCGCTGACCGCCCTGCAGGCCGACCGGGACTTCCTGACCCGCGGCGGTGTCTTCACCGATCCCGTGGTCGACAAGTGGCTGGAGATCAAGGAGCGCGAGTTCCGCTCCGTCGCCGAGCGGCCGCGTCCTTTCGAGTTTGCTCTGTGTTTTGATGCGTAGGATCCGAGACCGAGACCGAGACCGAGACCGATACGGAGAGGGAAGAATGACCCGTCGGGGACTGGCACTGTTGTTCGTCGCGTCGCTCACGGCCCAGGCCGTGGGGTGTGTGGGGTACGCTTATCGCTCCGGAGCCGACTCCTACCGGCCTCCGGCGGCGCTGGCAGCGGAGGCGGCGGCGGGGGAGCGGCCGGTTGTGATGCTGGTGACCGGCTCGATGATCGTGGCGGAGTTCTTCGACGTGATGCGGGATCGGCTGGAGGAGCGGGGCTACGAGGCCGTGGTCTTCCAGTCCGAGGGGCTGTTCAGCGAGACGTTGACCGAGGGCGCGGCCGAGGTGGGGGAGGCGATCCAGGCGGTGGTCGACGCCCGCGGCGGCGCGCCGATCAAGATCATCGCCGAGTGTGACGGGGGTATCGCCACCCGCTACTACCTCCAGCAGCTGGGCGGCCACGTCAACGTGGATCGTTTCGTGTCCTTCGTGTCGGCCCACAACGGCACGACGGGCTTCCCGGTCGCCTACTTCCCGGCGCTGGCGGACATCAAGCCGGACAGCGAGTTCATGGCCGTGCACACCGCGGGGCGCCTGCCGGACGGCGCGGACACGAGGATGTACTCGATCTACGTCTGCGAGGACGAGGTGATGATCCCCTACACCACCTCGGCCTTCCCGGGCGCGCTGAACATCGAGATCTGCGACGAGGCGTTCGCCCAGCGGGCGCGGGAACGCGACCACTACAAGGTCAGCCACGGCCTGGGCCAGTGGATGATCCCCCAGTACGGCCAGCACTTCGGCGTGTTCTGGGACGAGGCCGCGTTCGATCTGCTGGTGTCCTGCCTCGAGGAGGACGAGGCGACGGTCCGGGAATTCGACCAGCTCGGTTTGCTGTTCTCCGGTGGATTTGGGGACCGGGTGGCGGAGCCCGAGCCCGAGCCGGTGTGCCGGACCACCGAGACCGAGTCCGAGCCCGAGTCCGAGACCGAGGCCGACACCCAGACCGAGCCCGTACCCTGACGATGTAAGACCGCCCCCTCCGCCCGTGTACTCCCCCTCGAAACCCGGACCCCGAGCGGTCCAATCAATCGAGGCGAGGAGACACGATCATGAGGAACCTCCAACGGATGCTGACCGGGGCGGCGACTGCCGCGCTGATGACCGCGGCGCTGCCCGCCGCCGATGCGCTGGCCGACGACATGTACATCGAGGATCTGGGCGCGCTCGGGGGGGAGTTCGTGGGGATGGACCCGGGCCAGATCGAGTTCATGCCGCTGGAGGCGGTGGGGGTGATCGAGCGGGTGGACCTGATCCCGGGCCGGGACCTGAACGGCCGGGAGCTGAACCGGCCGCTGATCGACGGCGCCCAGCTACAGTCGGTGGCGCTGCCGGGGGCCACCCACCCGCAGCTGGACCTGCTGGAGGTGTATCTGGCGGGCAGCGGGCTCCGGGGGGTATCGACCCAGGGTCCGGTCGACGAGGTGGAACTGGTGGGTGCGCTGCTCGACGGGGAGCTGGAGGACGGCACCGCGGCGACGATCCGCGTCGACTCGTTCTCGATGACCGGCGACGTCAATGCCGGGGACATCTACCTGTACGAGGTGTCCTACATCACCCGGGACATGGAGGACTTCGAATACCTCTGCGGCGTGGACGAGACCGACTACCCGATCCAGGCCATCGCCCTGGAGGGTGAGTGGAACCTGGGCGAGGGGGTTCGCGGGGGCGGCGACTGGATCGAGAATCCGGACGTGTTCACCTTCGCTTGCCGGCGTTATGCGCTGGCCAAGTGCGTGGAGGCGGGGTACGGCCCGTGGGGGATGGTCGAGTACTGGGAGGACGGCGATCTGGTCGCCGAGCCCTTGCGGCCCCTGCACCAGGCCTGCACCCGGATGATGCGCGCCGACTACTGCGGCGACGGCACCCCCCACACCGTCGACGGCACGCCGATCAACTTCTACGACGACGTGGGCATCCGCACCGACCTGCTGCCCTGGCAGTTCGAGGCCGAGTGGGACGAGGACGGCGCCATCTGCGCCGACACCGGCCGCGTCGCCCGCGTCCCCGGCGGCTGCGCCGATGGCCGGGAGCTCCGCGCCTGCGGCAGCTTCGAGCGCGGTGCGCTGCTGCTGTCCGAGGTTGATCGGTAGACCGAGACCGAGCCCGAGCCCGAGTCCGAGATCAGCGCTTGTGCATCCCCGCCCGCAGGGAGTTGGCGAACTCGGGGGATTCCTTGACGGCCATGCCCACCAGTCGCATCCCGCGCAGGAAATGCCGTATCCCCGTGGTCGTGATCTCGCCGGGGGTGCTGCCCAGATCCGGATAGCCATTCTCGTCCGGGCGGACGTTCTCCCAGTTGGTGAACAGCCGGCCCCACTGGCTGCGCAGGGCCTCGGCCACGTGGTGGGCGCCCATCTTGGGCAGCCAGTACATGTCGTGATAGACCACCGAACTCACGTAGGCCCAGGGCGCCAGCCAGGTCTTGAGCGACCATTCCACCGGCTTCTTCAGCGGACCCCAGTAGATGCGGTGCTGGTTGCGCGAGGCGAAGGTCATCTCGTGGAAGGGCCCCTGGAAGTCCCAGACCTCGTTGCCGGCGTCCAGGTCCCCGACGATCTCGATCTCCCGGGGATCGCCGCAGCCCAGCCCCAGGTCGTGGGCCAGCCGGATGAACTTGCAGTCGTTCAGCGGATCCATGCCCATCATCTTGGCCGCGATGGCGTCGATCGCGACCTGGTCCGACGAGGCCAGCAGCACGTTCTTGACGTGGGGGATCATGCAGCGCGGTCCCGGACCGTCGCCGGCGAAGGTGCCGTCCATCACCGCGAAGATGCCCTTGTGGATCTTCTTCTGGATCATCAGCAGGTCCACGAGGGTCTCGTGGATCACCGGGTGGGTCCAGTGGCGGCGTTCGTTGAGCAGCCCGCCGAAGGCATTCTTCATCGCCCCGGTGGTGGTGGTGAAGATGTGGGTCTTGACCGTGGGCAGGTGGATGATGTTCTCGCCGATGAACCGCTTGGGGATCTTGAAGCCGTCCGGATAGACCTCGTTGAGCACCAGGAACTTGCTCGCCAGGTCACCGACCGCGTCGCGGACGTCGATCCACTCCTCGCCCTCGTACAGGTGGACGTTGCGCAGCCCGTGGGCCTCCACCGGGTTGATCTGCTTGTTCTCCCGTTCGCCCAGATGGGCGTCGATCACCACGGTGCGGTTGTGGCAGGCGTGGATCAGGTCCGGGTCGTAGCCATCGGCCTTCATCGCCCGGATCACACCCTCCAGCTGCCAGGGCGTGGTCGACGACGCGGGGTAGAAGAAGTGCCACGAGATGTTGACCTTCAGCGCCGTGTCCGCCGTGCGGTCGATCACGTCCTGGTAGCCGGCCAGGTTCATCAGCTCGTGGTAGTCGGACAGCACGGTTGCGGGCCGGGTTCGCTTGACCGCGACGGTGGCTCTGCTGCTCATCCGTTCATCTCCAGGGCGACCCGCGGGGGCGCGTGACGGGGGAACCGCTGTTGTACCCTGCCCGGGGGGCCCGTGCCACACGCAGCGCGCCCGGCGCTGTTGATCCCCCGTGGAGCGGTCCCTACCATGTTCCAGGGCCTCTGTGCCCACCGGAGGCGCTCTTGCCCGCTCGTGCTCCCCTCTCGCGCCGCCGCCGCCTCGTGTACGCGGCGGTGGTGGTGGTCGCGTTCTTCGGGATCGCCGAGCTGGGCGCGCGGACCGTCGGCCGGGGGCTGCTGATCAAGTCGACCAGCCCGCCCCCGGAGCGCCAGGACGGCGCACCGAACCTACCCGGCAACCCCTATCTGTTGTGGGAGATGGTGCCCGGCGACCGCCAGGAGATGGAGGTCACGGCCTACATCAACCGCTTCGGTCTGCGCGGACCGGACTGGGAGCTGGACAAGCCCAGCGGCGTCCGCCGGATCATGGCCGTCGGCGATTCGAGCGTCTACGGGTTCGGGGTCTACGACCAGGAGGTGTTCACCGCGTTGCTCGACGACCGCGCGGGTGACCAGGTGCAGGTGATCAACAGCGCGGTGCCGGGGTATTCGTCCTACCAGGCGCTGAACCTGCTCAAGATTCGCAGCCTGGCCCTGGACCCCGACGTCCTGATCATCGGCACCCTGTGGTCCGACAACAACTTCGACACCATGATCGACCGCGAGATGATGGCGGCTTACGGCACCTTCGGGAACCGCGGTGCCCGCCGTATCCGGGCGATCCTCGACCTGTCGGCGGCCTTCCGGATCACGGACTATCTGCTCCGCGTCAAGGTCAAGGCGCCGGACCCCAAGAAGGTCGGCTGGATGGAGGGGCGGCCCGCGGGGGGACGGGCTCGCCGGGTGGAGATCAACGACTACGCCCGCAACCTCGAGACCATGGTGGAGCTGGTCCACGAGAGCGGTGGCGAGGTGATGTTCCTGATGCTCGCCAACCGGGAGGACCTGGGCCCGGCCTCGGCCCACGGACCGGCGGCCTGGGATCCTTACCGGGACGTGATGCGCGATGCGGCCGCCCGCCACGGCGCACCCCTGGTGGACATCCCGACGATCTTCCACGCCAGCGGTGTGAGCGCGGACGAGCTGTTCATCGACGCGATGCACCCCAGCGCCCGCGGTCACGCCCTGCTGGCGGATGCCGTGGAGGCGGCCCTCCTCGAACGTGGCTGGCCGGATGGAAACCCCCTGGAGGTCAATCCCCGGGGTGGCGAGCTGCCGGAGTTCACCGACGAGTTCGCCCCGTCCGACGCGGAGACCAACGCCGCGGCCGAGGAACGCCTGCCCCGGATCAACGGCACGGTCAGCGTGCCGGAGTTCAGCGGCGGTTCGATCCAGATCGACGTGTTCGACGCCTCCGAGGAGCGAGTGGTCGGTACCACGCGGCTGACGGCGCCGGGCAGCTTCGGCCTGGAGCTGACCCCCCCGCCGCGGGCCGTGCGGTTCGTGGTCTACCTCGATCTGGCCGGGGATGGCCCGGGGGCCGGAGACGTCCGCTTCACCTGGACCCGCGGTGCCCTGGCGATCCCCGCCTCGGGCGACGTGGAAGGGCTGGTCCTCGACACCGCGGCCGGCGATGTGGTGCGTTCCGTCGCCACCCCGTGAGCGGCGTGGTAGTTCTGGATCGGTGAGGGAACCCTACCCAGCGGCGATTCGGCGACTGATGGACCGCCTGCGCGCCCACCCCTGGCTGCAACCTCCGGCGGTGCGTGTCGCGCTGGTGGCGGCGCTGCTGATGCTCGCCGGCGTGATCGCGATCCATGCGGTCGCCGGCCCGTTCTCCGAGGTCCGCTCCTCGACGGGCGCCTGGCTGCTGGCCCACATCCACCGGATCATGATCGCGGGCAGCTACCCGGCCGCCGCCGTCGCATCCGAGATCCCCAACACGTTCTACAACGCGCTCTACCCGGCGCTCGTGGCGGCGATGGCCGTGACCCCGGTGGGGCGTTGGCTCGGTGGACCGACGGTGATCGGCCATGGGATCTCGGCGGCCGCGTTTGGCCTGTGCGCGCTGCCCCTGTTCATGCTCTGGCGGCGCTCGGGCGGTCGCGCGGCCGGGATGATGGCCGCTGCCGCCCTGTTGTTCCCGCCGATGGTCTCCACCGCCTCGCTGGTGCGCTACGACAGCCTGGCCATCGCCCTGGTGCTGCTCGCGGTGTGGGCCGCCTGTGCCGCCCGGCGCGATGGCCGGATCTGGCAGTGGCTCGCCGCCGGACTGGCGGTGGGGCTGGTCTACAACACCCGCGAGTTCCTGACCGCACCCGCCGTCGGCGGCGTGGCCACCGCCTGGCTGCTGCGCCTGCGGGCAGGCCAGGATCGCGCCACCGATGCCCCGGGCCGCCGCGTCTGGCTCGATGATGTGGCCCGCTCCGCGGGCATGTTGCTGGCTGGCGCGGCCCTGGGAGCGGTGCTGGTGCCGGTGGTGCTGCGGCTGTCGCCCGCCGGCGGAGTGGACGCGATGCTGGGGTACGCGGCCCGGGGCGAGAGTGTCCACCGCCCCGGCCACTCGATGTTCGAGACCCTCTACCTGGCGGTGGCCGGCTTGCCCCTGGGTGCGGGTGCCGCGGGTCTCGCGCTGACGGTCCTGTTGCAGCGGGGCGAGGCGAGGGCGGGCCCGCTGGTTCTGCTGGGTACCATCGCGCCCTTCGGGGCCTTCCTGATCTCGGATCAGCAGTCGTCCCAGTATTACCTGCTGGCCCACGTCCTGGTGATCTCCGGGATCGCGGGATTGGTCGCCATTCCGCCCTGGCGCAAGGTACGTTGGGGCGCGGCCGTCGTCGCCATCGGGTTCTCCCTCGCCTGGGCCATGGCGACGGTGCCGGACCTCAACGAGGGCCAGGTGCCGCCCCGCTGGGAGCTCCACACCGAGGCCTGGCCGTCGCCGCCCGAGGAGATCTCGCGGATCGTCGACTGGGGCTCGGAGCGCGTGGGCGCCGAGCCGGTGATCGTCACCTCGCAGCGGGTGGAGAACGCCGACTCCCTGTTCGCGGTCCGCCAGGATCGCCCGTCCGCCTTCCTGTTCCAGCACGAGCTCGACACCCTGTTGCCCCGCCTCGTGGCCCTGTACGGCGGACGCGAGGTGCTGCTGTTCAGCGTCGAGAGCCACCTGGGCCAGCATTCAAAACCCCCGGTGGGCACCCTGCTGGGGACGGTGGGCAACAACCGTGTGTCCGGCACCCTCTACAGGTTGCCCGGGATCGCCGACGGCGCCTCGGTCAGCTGCCCGAGCCACAACGCCCCACGGGGAGCCTGCCTGCAACTGGACTGGAGCGAGGGGGGCGAGGTCTGGATGCGGCAGCGAATGCTCGCACGGCTTCAGGGCCGGACGGGGCTGCTGCGCTGGAACACGGGCAAGCCCGGGACCTGATCCGTCAGCGCGCCGAGACCGTCACCAGGTGCATGGCCTGGGGTGTGTCCCCGGGGCGGGAGGGTAGCGCCTTGGAGACCTGACGGCCCGTGAACACGTAGGGCCCTGCGGCCCAGTAGTCGTCACCCAGCGCACCCACCACCGCCACCCGCGCGCCCCGGGCGGTGGCCTCGTCCAGGGGGGGGATCGGCCGCGGATCGTTCAGATCGCCGAGCTGGATCACCGTCATCGACGGCGGAAACGCCCACTGGATGTTGAACACGATCTCGGCCGGGTCGCCCGGGTGGGTCGGCGGCACGATCAGAGCGCCGTCCTCGCCGATCAGCTCCACCGCCGCCTCCGCGGTCTGCAGCGCCGCGCGTCCTTCGTCCCCCCTCCGCTCCAGGTCCCGCATGGCGCCGGACAGGGACGAGACGCCCAGGGCGCCGACCAGTCCGGCGACGGCCAGACCGGCGACGATGCCCGCGCGCCCGGGGGTCAGCGCGAGCGCCCCTCCCGCGACCGTCACAGTCAGCAGGGGGACCAGGTGGATCAGGTGATGACCGCTGCCCATCACCGGGATCAGGATCGTCGCGGGCGCCACCGCCCATGCGAGCGCCAGGGAGGGTGCGAGCCGTGTGCCATCGCGCCGGCCGCGCCACAGGCCCGCCGCCAGCCCCCAGATCCCCAGCGCCAGCAGCGCCGCGGTCCAGCCGCCCCCCAGGCGGAAGGTCTGCTGGGCCCAGAAGTCGAAGGCCTGGGCGTAGGTGCCGCCGACCCGCGCCGTCTCCTCGGGAATGTTGCCGGACAGATAGACCACCGATTCCTGGAGCATCCAGCGGGTGGCGCTGGTGGGGGAGGGGTGGGTGAAGTGGACCGCCCCCAGCCCGAGGGCAGCCCCCGCGAGACCCGCCGCCGCCGTCCAGCCCCGCTGCAGCAGCAGACCCGCGGGCAGCAGCGCCAGCACACACAGGAATCCCTGGTTGAGGGTCGCCACGGTCACCAGGCAGCAGGCGGCGACCAGCGCTGGCCGCCGCCAGCGGTGTTCGTCGAGCAGCGAGGCCAGGACGCCGACGAAGGCCAGCGCAAACAGGGTGTAGGCGATGGTGGACACCCCCAGCAGCAGCTGCGACGGGGCCAGGGCGATCCACAGGCCAGCCGCCACCGCTCCGGGAAACGGGAGCATTCGCCGGGCGACCCCCAGCACAGCCCACGGCGTCAGCGAGCTGGCCAGCATCGAGAGGATCAACAGGGCGCCGCTGGCGGACACCCCCGTCAGCCGAACCAGGAGTGACGCGAGCCAGGGGAAGAGGGGGTAGCGGTTGGGTTGCAGCAGGCTCCAGTCGCCCTCTGCCATGCCCCCGGTGGCCAGCACCCAGTCCTCGGCATCCGGACCGACCGGGAGCGCGTCTCCCCCCAGTCCGGCGCGCATCGCCAGCAGCCGCGCGACCAGCGCGACCACCGTCAACGCGACCCCGGCCACCAGGGTGCGGTTGCGCATGATGACCGCCGCCTTGGTCGCCAGGGTTGCCCTGTTCGCCTCCGCCATCGCCGAGGGCCTCCTCGCCCTCCTTGACCACCCCAGGGGTGGGCTCTACGATCTGCATCAGGGGCGGCAGTTCCGCCCCGGGACCCGAGTATTGCCCGTCTCCCCCCCGCGCGTCGACCGGCCAACGCCCGCTCCCACCGCCCGCCCCTGGCGCGGGGTGGCGCTGAGTCTGCTGGTTCTGTGCGGTCTGCTGGTGCTGGCGCCGCCGCCGGGCTGTCGTTGCCGGAGCGCGTCCCCCCCGCCGACCAATCTGGTGCTGTTGACGGTGGACACCCTGCGCGCCGATCGCCTGGGATGCTACGGCTATTCGCGGGACACGTCCCCGGAGCTGGACCGGCTGGCCGCGGAGGGCACGCTCTTCGAAGCTGCGTACGTCCAGCGGGGCTCGACCTGGCCCTCGCTGACCTCGATCCTCACATCCCAGCACCCCGTGACCCACGGTGTCCGCGAGAACGGGATGCCGCTGGGCAGCGGACCCGCGACGCTGGCCGAGTCCCTCCTCGGCCGCGGCTACTCCACCCACGCGGTGTTGACCAACAGCTACCAGCAGGCCTGGCGGGGATTCGAGAGTGTCGTCCCCGTCGAGGAGAAACCCCAGGACCAGGTGGCGGCCGATCGGGCCATCGATTGGCTGCGAACCGGGGCGGTCGAGCCCTTCTTCCTGTGGATCCACATGGTCGCGCCCCACGACCCCTACGCACCGCCAGCCGACCACGATCGTTTCGGTGATCCGGGCTACGGCGGGCGAGTGGACGGCGGATCGATCAGCACCACGCGGATCATGTTCGGACTGGACACACCGCAGCCGGCGGACCTGGAGCGGTTGCAGTCCCTGTACGACGGCGAGGTCGCTTTCTCCGACGCGATGATCGCCCGCGTGTTGGGGGCGCTGGAGGAGCGGTCGTTCCTGGACCACTCGCTGGTGGTGGCCACCAGCGATCACGGCGAGGAGCTGCTGGACCACCACGACTACTTCTTCCACCACGCCTCGGTGTACGAGGGTGTGTTGCGCGTCCCGTTGATCCTCTGGCAGCCGGGGGTGGTCCCCGCGGGACGCCGCGAGGGGACGGTGGTGCAGAGCATCGACATCGCGCCCACGGTTCTCGAGCTGCTGGATGTCCCGGTGCCGACCGGGTTCGACGGCCGCAGCCTGGCGCCGCTGCTGCGGGGCGAGACCCTGGCCGCCGAGCCGGCGTTTTCCGAGCTCAAGGACCAGATCCTGACCGTGCGCACTGCCGGACACCGCTACGTGTTCAACCCGAGCGGAGCCCAGCCGTCCCGGGTGCCCGGCATGCAGATGGAGCTCGCGGGCGCGGCGGGGCTGGAGCATCTCAACCGGGTACCGATCGGCATCGAGGAGCTCTACGATCTGTCCACCGATCCCCGCGAGCAGACCGATCTGGTCGCCGCTCACCCGGTCGCCCTGGACAAGCTGCGCGGGCTGATCGCGGGCTTCCAGCGCGACCGTGGCTGGACCTGCGGGGCGGAGGTGGACCGTCAGGCGCTGGAAGGGATCGATCCGGAGACCCGCCGTCGGCTGGAGGAGATGGGCTACGTGATCGGTCCAGCGCCGGGCCCGGCAGGGCCGGCGGCCGACCCACAGGAACCCCTGGATCAGCGATCGTCGCCGGCCCCGTAGATCGCGCTCTCGGGCCCCAGATCCCGCGCCGCGTCCGCGCGCAGTCCTTCCATGCAGACCTCGTTGACCGGCACGGATGGGCGGTCGACACCGGTCGCCGCGTAGCGCGAACTCTGCAGCGCCTCGGGGGTGGACTCGAAGGGGGTGCGCCATGGAGCGGCAGGGGACAGCCAGGACGGGAAGATACCCAGGGTCGCCACCAGCAGGAACAGGGACACCGCGGCGGGTCGCAGCAGCCCGCGCCAGGGACGGCGATCCCCCTCGGCGGCGGCGGTCGCACTGTCGGCCCGGAGTGCGCCCTGGGCCAACAGCGCGATGGCCACCCCCAACAGCAGGGGCAGCATCGGATACGCCAGCGCCAGATATCGAACGGTCACCTCCCAGTGGGTGGTGCCCCGGAGGCTGACCGCGAACGGCAGTACGGTGATCAGCAGCCCGGCCAGCAGCCACGGGCGGCGCCACAGCGCCAGCAGCGAGAGGCCGAGGCAGGTCCAGGCCACCGGCAGCCAGGGCGCGACCTGCTCCTTGCGGTGCCGCTCGTTGCGGCGGCCCACCTCGCGGTCGCCGAAGTCGTCGGACACCCGGCTCGACGTCTGCCACAGCGTCACCAGCGTCGACGGGATCAGCAGCGGATTGCTGTGTCCGAAGCGGTAACCCCGGCTCGCGTCGGACTCCGACATCACAGAGCCTGCCCCCGAGGTGTCGTTGGCCGATGTGGCCAGCTGGAACTCCAGCGGAGCCGTGGGCGCGAAGGCCGGCCCGCCCAGCAGCCACGCCGCCAGCAGGGGAGCCGCCAGCGCGGCCAGGCGTCCGGGAATCCGCCGCCGGGGGGCCCAGAGCGCCACGGCCGTGACCAGCGCCAGGAACGGCAGCCCGAAGATCAGTCCACGCGTGTCGGACAGCAGGGCGAGGCCGGCGCCCGCGCTGCCGGCCGCGATGGCCGGCCAGCTGCGATAACGCACGGCGAGCGCCGCCCCGGCCGCCCCCGCCGCCAGGCAGGCGGCGATCTCGGGGTAGAACGAGACGTGGCGAGTGGTCAGGACCAGCGGTGTCGCCGCCGAGGCCGTGATCGCCGCCGCCAGCCCAGCCAGCCGCCCGTGCAGGGCGCGCCCCCACAGGTACAGAGAGGCCGCCAGCACCATCGCCGACACCAGCGCCGCGGCCGCGAGCCCGTCCAGGATTCCAAGGGAGCGGGACAGCAGCCAGGGCAACACGCCGGCCGCCACCGAACGCATCGGGTACCAGTAGTCCACGTCCGGCGATCCCAGGGCGGTGACCGAGGCGCAGTAGGCCTGGTAGTCGGCGGCGGTCACCACCTCGCCGAGGAGGTGGTACCGGGCCAGCCAGAAACCCCACAGCAGCCCCAGCCCCGCGCCGCACAGCACGGCCAGCGGCGGATCGATCCGCCAGTCCCAGCGGTCGGACGCCAGCGGGTTGCCGGGCAACCGCCGCGCCAGCAGCAGGGGCACGAGCAGCAGGAGGGGTGAGTAGAGGACGGCCTCCATCGCGCTCCGGGCGGCGGGTCGTCTCCACCGCTCGTCCCACCCTGGCGGTCGCGGCCCGCGTACGTCAAGTGGAGCCCGAGCGGCGGCGGATGGTACAAGGAACCCGTTACCGGGAGGAGGTGGGCAGGTGGTCAGGCCAGCTGGCGGTGCGGCGATCGTCCTGGCGCTGGCGTTGGCGTGGCTTCCGGGCTGTCGCTGCGCTGCCCCTGTCGATGGCGGCGACAGCGCCGCAGCCGGCTACAGCCTGCACTTCGACGGCGTCGACGACCATGCGATCATCGAGAACCTGGCAGGCATCGACGGGGACGGCATCACCCTCGAGGCCTGGATCCGGCTGGATGGGCCCGAGGTCCCGCGGGCCAACATCCTCGCCCGCCGGGATCCCAATGGCGGTGGCGACTCGTTCCTGTTTCGGGTCCGGGCCGACATGGGCGGTGTCCTGGAGTTCGGCATCGCCAACAAGGGCGGGGCCTGGGGCATGGCTGGCAAGACGGCGATCCCCAGGGAGACGTGGACCCACGTGGCCGTCACCCACGACCGCGGCACCGGCATCATCCGTCTGTTCGTGGACGGGATCCTCGACACCGAGGGGCACTCACCGGTCACGCCGCTGGCCGGCGAGATGCCCCTGTGGATCGGCGGCGACCCCCTGCGCGGTCCCGCCGGCCGTCCGTTCGGGGGCCACCTGGACCGGATTCGGATCTGGGATCACGTCCGCGAACCGGCCCAGCTGGCCGAGACCCGGGCCCTCGTCCTGCGCGGGGACGAGCACGGCCTTGTCCTGTGGCTGCCGATGGACGAGGGGCGCGGCCGGCGGACGGCCAATGCGTGCGCCGTCGATCACGAGGCGGTGCTGGGGGAGGTCGACGGCGAGGATCCGTCGGATCCGGAGTGGTCCTCGATCGTCCCCCCCTGAGTGCGTTCAGTCGGCGCGGCGGAGGAGTACGGTGGACGCCGAGTCGGTCTCCAGCGCGTCGAGCAGGGCTCGCAGGTCGGGATAGCTGGCGGCGGGCAGTTCGTCCTGCTCCAGGACCAGCAGGGTGGTGACCGACAGCTCGTCGTCGTCCACCGTCACGCTGCGCCGCACCGATCCAGCACCGTTGGCCAGGGCCAGTTCGTCGGGAAAAAAGGCCAGCTCGAAGCCCTCGGGCAACGTCACGGTCAGGTCGACCCGCTCCATGCCCGCGCCCTGGGGCAACCGGACCGGGAGGGTGCGCGCGCCGCGGAAGCTGTCCACATCGGCGCCGGTCACGGCTCCGGGGACCCGGGGGATCGCCAGTCGCACCAGGCCGCTGTCCGGTACGGGGATCGAGCCACCGGAGAACTCGGCGCGGAACGAGACCAGCTCGGCGCCCTGCTGGGCCACCGTGACCTGGTCGGCGTCCGCCCCGCCAAATCCACCCGCGACGCCGACGGCGACCTTGCGGTGTCGCGAACCATCCCTGTCGAACCCCGCCAGCGGGTTGTAGCGGAACGCCAGGTCCACGTCGGCCGTGCCGGCGACGGCCAGCGAGTCGCCGTCCACCGTCAGCGCCACGTCCGCCCGCAGCGCCGCACGGTTCTCCTCGGCGTCGAGGGTCGGATGGAGGGCGATACCCGTGGCGGCCGGATCCACGATCAGCGCGGGCAGCCCCGCCAGGTCCCAGCGGTTGCGCTCGTCGTGTCCGGCGGTCGGGTCGAGCCACAGCTCGGGTCCCGGATCGCCGAGCCGCACCCGGACCCACACCTGGTCGAAGGCGTCCGGGCAGGGCACCTCGTTTGCCAGCACGGGGTCGCTGGAGACCAGCGCCACGTGGGCATCGATGCCGGCACCGCGGATCATGCCCGTCAACAGGATCGCCTTGTCCAGGGGATGCCCGACGCTGCTGTCCAGCACCTGGGCGGCGGTCCGCACCCTGTGGTCGAAGTCCGCGACCGGCCAGTCGATGGTTCGCACTCCGTCGACCACGAAGCGGTGGAGTCGCGCCACCTGCTCGCGGGGCTGGGTGCTGCCGTCGAGGATCTCGTCGGTCTTGAGGGTGACCGGGTGGTCGGATACCGCCGCTGCCTCGACCTGGCCGGCGAGGTGGGTCCGCACCTGCTCCCAGTCGGCGGCGGTCGAGTACACCACCCGCTGCAGCGCGGTGTGATCCCAGCCGTTCTCCGACAGGTTCACGCGGGGCACGTCGGTCCGGTGGATGGTGTGGATGGTCTTGCCCGCTTCGCTCGACACCTGGGCCACCGCGTCGCAGTGGACGCCTGCCAGCTTCAGCTCGGTGCCCTCGGGCACCTCGATGGTGATCCACTGATCGAGGATCGGCACGAAGGACTGGGCCTCGACCTGTCCGTAGAACGGCTCACCCGAGGGCGCCCGGTCGATCAGGGTGTAGGCCAACGTCGAGGTCGCTCCATGCTCCACCCCCACGTGCGCCACGGTCACCTGCCGCATCTGGGCGTAGGGCACGGCCCACTGGAACGGGTCGGCCGTATTGGGCACCCGGCTGTTGTCCTTGGCGTCGATCACCGTGCCGTCCGCCATGAAGGTGCGCGCCTGGTCGATGCGCAGGGTCTGGCGGGCGTCGTTCCAGCTGACCCGAGGGTCGAAGTAGTCGTGCCGCGTCAGGTACGCGGTCAGCATCTTCCACGACTCCTTGACGTGGGTCTCGACCCGACCGTCAGCGTTCAGAGTCACCCGGACCATCTGTCGCAGGATGAGCCCGTCGTCGTCCGGATAGTCGGCACCATCGGGGGCGCCGGCCACGAAGTCCGGCACCTGGGCCCCGGCGACGGGGGAAGCGAGGAGCGTCGCGACCAGGGCGACCACCAGCAGTGTGCTCGGCGTACGCATCGGACTACCTCCTCTCCAGGACGACCAGGTCATCGGGCAGCGCCAGCGCGCCCTGCACCACCTCGCGGAAGTTCTCGTAGTGCTCCACCGGTATCTCCCGGCGTTTGACGACCAGCTCGTAGGTGAACACCAGCTTGCGGCCCTTGACCTCGGTGTGGGTGGTCAGCGAGGCGACGGGACCATCGATGGTCCGGTCCTCGGGCAGGTGGGCGACGGAGTATCCCGAGGGCAGGGTCACGGTCTCGGTCACCTCCCTCATCCGCGGCGCCCACAGCAGCAGCGGCTGCTCTCGCTCGGTCAGATCGGCGGCATCCAGGTACGGTGCGACGCGCCCGGCCGTGATCAGGTGGTGCGCCGTCGGCGGTGCGAAGTAGAGTGCGTCGTCGCCGTCGAGCCCGTACTCCGGCACCTCGTAGGACACGTCGTAGCGGATCGGACGGTCCAGGTCGCGGACCGTGGCGTAGGACACCGACACCGGCTTCACCACGGCCCCCACACCCAGGTGACCGATGGTCTCCTCGAACCAGGCCTGGCGGTCGGCGGCGGTCGAGTAGTGGACCATCTCCCGCCGCAGCCGCTGGGCCGCGTAACCCTGGCCGGTGAAACTGACCTTGCCCGCGAGGCTGCCGTCGGCAGCCAGCGTGGAGCTGGCGACCACCGTCAGGCGATTGTCCGCCGGGTCGAAGGCCGGAGTCTGCATCAGCTCCAGCCCCTCGGGGGTGCCGATGACGTAGTGCTGCTCGCCCTCGGCGCTGGACCACAGCTCGGGGGAGAACACGACCCAGGTGGGATCGAGCATCTGCCAGCTGCCGTCGTCTCGCCGCAGCGCGACCACGCAGTGGTTGAACTGATCCGCCGGGACCCGCTCGACCCGGGAGCCGGCCATGGTCATGGCGGGGAAGACGTCGTAGCCCGCGGCGCGGAGCATGGTGATGGCGATGCCCGCCTTGTCCTTGCAGACCCCCGAGCGGTCCTCGAAGATCATCGGCCCGGGATGCAGCGTGTAGCCCTCGCCCGCGCCCATCGAGATCCCCGAGTAGCGGATCTCGTCGGCCGACCAGTGGACGATGGCGGCGATCTTCTCGTCGTCGGTCTTCAGTCCGCGCGTGATCTCGGCGACCTTGGCGTCGATGGCCGCGTTGGACTCGAATTGGGGTTCGTTGACCACGCAGAACCAGCGGGACTTCTCGGGCCAGTTCGGCACGGTGGCCATCACGACCTTGGTCGCGACGTCCGGGAAGCCGACCGCCCGCGGTTCACCGTGGAATGCCGGCTGGTCGCTCTTCCAGAACCGGTACACCGAGTGGTCCGCGTCGTGGCTGACGTAGCTCCGTACGTCGCCGTTGTGCACCTCGAACTGCAGCGGCTTGTCCCGGGGCACCCGCACCTCGTAGTGGCGCGACTTCATCGGATGGTGGTCGTGGAAGTAGACCACGTCGTAGAAGTGGCCCCGCATCGGCGGAATGTAGCGCTCGTCGCCTTCGGGGGTTGCGCCGCCCGCACCGGCTCCCGAGTCGTGCTGGGACAGCTCGTCCAGGTAGGCGATCAGGAAACCCTTCATGTAGGTGGCGAACTCGATCGCGTCCCCCACCTGCAGCCGGGGCACAGGCACCAGCTTCATCTGCGCGCCCCAGTAGATGGCGTGCTGGGGCTGGGGCAGATCGACAAACCGGTCCAGCGGAAGATCCTCGGTCGATCCGTCCGCCCGGTGGATTCGCAGGGTGCGCAGCTCGACGAAGTTGGATGCCGGGTCGAAGTCCAGCCGCAACCGCGCCAGCTTGGCGGCGCCCTCCTCGGACAGGCACTTGATCAGTTCGTGATTCTCGATGTGGCCCAGCCCGCTGTCCTCGACGTCGACCCGCGTGCGCTTGAACACGGTGACCAGGCCAGCGTCGTCGTTGGCGTCGGCGTCGCCCGCGTCCGCGATCAGGGCGCGGATCGCATCGTCGTCCGTCGGGGGAGGCGGTTCCTGGGCGGTGGCGGCGTGGGGCGCCGCGAGCAGTCCGATGAGGGCTGACAGCGTGGCGAGCCGGAGGGCTGTGAACAGGGTGCGGTTGAACATTCCCACCTCGAGGTTGGCCGGTTTGCCCGGGGGTTATCACCGCTGCTCGGGGGTCGAGTCAACCACAGAGAACGCGCGGGCGAGGCACGGCGCGCGCGCACACCCCGCGTTTTTTTCACACTTTTTTTCTAAAGCTTCCCAAAACGTGGCCGATACACCCTACCGGGACAAGAAGAGTCCCCGCAGGACGCCACACCAGCTTGGGAGAAAGCATGATGCGCCACCACCTCACCCTTTTCGCCGCCATCGCCACCGCAACCTTCTTCATCGCCTGCGACGGCATCACCGTCGATGGCCAGGACGGAACCGACGCCGGGATCCAGTCCGGGGAGGTCAACCTGAATCCCGAGATCATGGTCGACCCCGAGGTCGAGGCGGTCTACGGCGCGGACTACAAGTTCCTCGATGGTGACGGTGCGGCCGCCAAGTCCGGCGAGATCGAGCTGACCGCCGGTACGCCGCTGGTCCGCTCGGTGGCCAAGGACGACACCGACCGTTTCCACTGGTACACCGACAGCCTCAAGCGCTACGACATCATCGTCCGGCCCGCGGCCGGCGATGCCGACCTGTACACCCACGCCGGTGAAGAGATCAGCGAGGACGACCACACCTGCGCGCCCGTCATCGAGGGTAATGACCAGGAGAGCTGCTCCAACTACGGCGCGACCCACGGCGAGTACTACGCCATGGTCAAGGGCGCCGAGGCCAGCGTGTACGCCATCCTGGTCGTCGAGAGCCCGGCCGATTGCCACGTGGACAACCCCGGGGAGGCCGCCTTCTGTAGCGAGCCGTGCCCCTGCGGCTTCGGCCAGGGAGATTGTTCCTCCAGCGCCGAGTGCGCCACCGGGCTGCACTGCGAGCCGGACGTGGGCGACGACTTCGGCCTGGATGCCACCACCGACGTCTGCGTGTACTAGAGTTTCCTCCGCCGGGCGGAGGCCTGGCGACGCCACCCGCGTGGCTACCGGCCCCTATTCGGGGTCGGTAGCTTCGTTTGGGGCCTCGGGCATCGAGTCCAGATCGTCGAAGTGGCCGAAGGGGTCGTCGAACCAGGCGTGGACCACCTTGCTCATCACCGCGGCGTGGGTACCGTCCAGCAGCCGGTGATCGAAGGTCGCCGACAGGTCCATCACCTTGGCGATGGTGATCTCCCCATCCTTCACGACGGCCGCGTCCTTGACCGTCCCCACCGCGATCAGCAGGGGCACCCGGCTGTAGGGCACCAGCGGCACGTAGGCCTGGTCGAGCCCCAGCGAGCCGATGTTGGTCACCATCACCGAGCCGAAGGGATCCTTGGGCAGTCCAGCCCAGCGCATGTCCAGGTTCAGCGTGTAGCACAGGAAAGAGATGATCTTGAGGATCCGGTTGAGCATGAACGCCGGGATCTTCTTGAACGTCGACCGGGTCTTCTCCAGCGCCGGGTCCTTGAGCTTGCGGACCTTGGCGACCTTGGCCTCGAACTCGTCGACGATCTCGAGGAGGGACTTGCTGTCGGCATCGAAGATGGTCGCGCCCGACAGGTCCAGCTCGCCGGTCTCCGGATCCTCGAGCGCCACCTGGAAGAACACGCCGATGGTCTTGCGCAGGTAGACCTTGTTGAATCGCAGGATCGCGTTGCCGTCAGGCATCTCGGCAATGGCCGCCGCGGCGATCTTGGCCATCAGGTGGGTCATCGTGATCTTCTTGCCCGTGCGCTCGCGGAACTTGCGGATGTACTCCATACAGCCATCCGCAGGTACCGTCATGCTGCCGTAGACCGAAGGATCGTAGGTGGTGGCCCAGGTTCCGATCGCGATGCGGCGGAAGCTGGAGAGATCCTTCTTCTGGACGAGCTCTATGTTCGGCATGCGCGGTCTCCCCTCCGGTTTCCCCTCCGGTGGTGCGCGCCCCTAGTATTCGGCCCCGGCGTGGCGAGATCCAGGGGTCAGACGATCTCGGCGCGGGCGAACTCGACGGCGTTGCGGAACAGGGCCAGCCCCGCCCCCTGGTCGGGCAGAGGCCCGTCGAGCCGACGACGGGTCCACAGGGGGTGATTGTACGGGTAGAGATAGGCCTCCGGGTGGGGCATCAGCCCGAAGATGCGGCCGCTGGGATCGCAGAGGGCGGCAGCAGCCAACTCCGCGCCGTTGGGGTTGTAGGGGAACTCCTCGGTGGGCTCACCGCGGTCCGGATCCAGGTAGGTCAGCGGGACCAGGTGCCGTTCCACCGCCTCGGCCCGGATCGCGTCGTCGGCGAACACCAGCTTGCCCTCGCCGTGCCGGACCGGGAGTTCGATCCGCTCGATGCCCCGCAAAAAGACGCAGGGGGACTCGGTGTCCACGCCCAGGGTGACCCAGCCGTCGTGGAACGACCCGCGGTCGTTTCTGGCCAGTGCGATCCGTCGCGCGAAGGGATCGTCCGGCAGCCCGGGCAACAGGCCGAGCTTGGCCATGGTCTGGAACCCGTTGCAGATGCCTATCACCAGCTTGCCATCGGCCACGAAGCGCTGGATCGGCTCCCACAGCCGGCAGCGGATCCGGTTGGCGAACACGGTGCCCGCGCCCAGGTGGTCGCCAAAGGCGAAGCCGCCGATGAACGCCAGCACGTGGTAGCTGTCCAGGGATCGGCGCCCGTCGAGCAGGTCGTTGAGGTGGACCTGCTCGGGGAGGGCCCCCGCCAGCTCGAAGGCGCGGGAGGTCTCGGCCTCGCAGTTGAGTCCGAATCCGGTGATCACCAGTGCGCGCACGTCAGACGCCATGGAGGGTCTCCTTCCACGCCCGCTCCAGGCGCTCGAGTGCCTCGTCGACCAGCGTCCGTTCCCCCTCCCGGAGGCAAACCCGGGCCGCCGGGGCCGCAGCCGTGACCTCGCCGATCCGGGCCCACGGCAGTCCCTCCATCGCCCGCTCCACCTCGGCGGCGTCATCGGCGGCGGCCGACAGCAGGAACCTGCCGCCGCTCTCGCTGTACAGCGCCTCGGCGGGCGAGAGGGGTTGCGCTGCAGGCAACCGGGCCAGGTCGACATCCACCCCGAGCCGGCCGCCGAGGGCGGTGCGGACCAGTGCCAGCGCGAGGCCCCCGGGACCTGGCGCGTGGGCAGTCCGCACAAGCCCGCGATCCAGCAGGCCACCCACGGCCTCACAGCAGGCCCGGGAGAGCTCGAGGTCGACGGTGGGGACCCTATCGCCCAGCCAGCCGACGCCCTCCCGTTGCTCGCCCAGGTACTGCAGGTATTCGCCCGCCCCGAGTTCGGCCCGGGTCTCGCCCAGTATGTAGAGCAGGTCCCCGGGCCGCTTGGCATCCAGGGTCTGGGCGCGGCTGACGTCGTCCATGGTGCCGATCACCGAGACCAGCAGGGTGGGGGGGATCGAGATCTTGACCCCACCGCGGGTGGAGTCGTTCTTCATGCTGTCCTTGCCGGAGATCAGCGGCAGATCGAACACCAGGCAGGCGTCCTGCAGACCGCGACAGGCCCGCACCAGCTGCGCCAGCTTGTGGTGGCCGTCCGGCGTCCGCTCGGACTGCACCGGGTCGGGCCAGCAGAAGTTGTCCAGGGCCGCGATCCGGCCCACGCTGCCGCCCACCGCCACCGCGCGCCGCACGGCCAGATCGACCGCCGCGGCGGCCATCCAGTAGGTGTCCAGATCCGAGTATCGGGGCAGGATGCCCTCGGAGAGCACCACGCCCGCGCGCCCGGAGTGCCCGGCCAGGAACACCGCGGCGTCCCCGGGCACGTCCGCGCCGACACCCACGAACGGTTTGACCACGCTCAGCCCCTTGACCTCGTGGTCGTACTGGCGAGCCTTGGTCTCGTTGGAGCACAGGTTCAGCCGACCGAGCAGCGCGCGCAGGGCCTCGGCGTGATCGCCGGGCTCCACGTCAGCCAGCTCCGCGGCCGCGGGCGGCTGCCAGCGGGCATCCAACACGAGGGTCGGGCAGCCGTCGTGGAGGAAGGTCATGTCCAGGTGGGCGATGGTCTTGCCGGCCTGCTGAACGTGGAAGACCGGCTCGGTGGTGAACTCGCCGAGGTCGGTGGCCTCGACCTCCCGTCGCCGCGCCAACGCCAGGAAGCCCTCGAGCTGTTCGGCGGGCACCGCGAGCGTCATGCGCTCCTGGGCCTCGCTGAGCAGGACCTCCCAAGGGTCGAGGCCTGCGTACTTGAGCGGCGCTTCGGCCAGGTCGATGCAGGCCCCTCCACAGAGGGTCGCCATCTCGCCCACCGACGAGCTCAACCCGCCGGCACCGTTGTCGGTGATGGCGGCGTAGAGGCCCGCGTCCCGCGCTTCGAGCAGGAAGTCGGTCATCTTCTTCTGGGTGATCGGGTCGCCGATCTGCACCGCCTGTACCGGGGAGTCGGCGTGCAGCTCCTCGGACGAGAAGGTGGCGCCGTGGATCCCATCCTTGCCGATGCGTCCGCCGACCATCACGACCCGGTGTCCGGGGCACACGTCCTTGTTCTCGGAGGGCTCGCCGTTCACCTCGCTGGGCATCCAGCCCACCGTGCCGCAGTACACGAGCGGTTTGCCCAGGTAGCGCTCGTCGAAGAACTCCCAGCCGCGGCCGTATGGGATGCCGCTCTGGTTGCCCCCGTCGATCACCCCCTTGTGGACGCCGTCGCGGATGCGTCGAGGGTGCAGCAGGCCCGCCGGGATCTCGCCGCCGTAGAACGGGGACGCCAGGCAGTAGCCCCAGACGTTGAACAGCAGCTCGGCCCCGATCCCGGTGCCGAAGGGATCGCGGTTCACGCCCACGATGCCGGTCATCGCTCCGCCGTAGGGGTCCAGCGCAGACGGCGAGTTGTGGGTCTCGACCTTGAACACCAGGTTGCGCTCGTCGTCCAGGCGGATGACGCCGGCGTTGTCGTGGAACACCGACACCAGCCAGTCGACGCGCTCGGCGACCTGCTCGGTGGTGCCGCGGATGTAGGTGTTGAACAGGGATCGTACGGTCTCGGTCCGCTCGCCCTCGTGGTAGCGGATCGTGGCGTTGAAGATCTTGTGCTTGCAGTGCTCGGACCAGGTCTGAGCAAGGCACTCCAGCTCCACGTCCGTCGGCCAGCCGGGCATTCCGAGGGCGCCCCGGGCGGCGGCGCGCGCGGGATCCGCGTAGTGGTCGCGGATCGTGCTCATCTCGTTCAACGACAGGGAGAGGGTCCCCTCGCGGCTGATGCGCTCCAGATCCGGGTCGTCCCCGGACAGGTCGATGGTGCGAACCTGCGGATCGCCCGCGGCCTGGAACCGGGGCAGCGAGAGATCGAGATCCGCCGCATCCCATTCCGCGCCCGAGAGCACGCCCAGGGACTCGATGAGCAGGTTGGCCAGCAGTTCGCCCCCCGCGCGGGCGGCGGCTCCGCGGTCCAGGCCACCCCCGCCCAGGTGGATCTCCGTCTCGGTGTAGACGCCGCCGTCGTCGCCGAGGGGGCGGGCGATCAGGTCCTCGATGGCCACCTGCGCGCTGCGGCCCAGGTTGTCGGTCACGCCGGGCAGGAATCCGATCCGCAACACCCAGTCGGCTCCGGAGCTGGGCAGCCGGGAGAGGCTGGAGCGCTCGGTGACCGGGTCGGTCAACTCCCTCATCACGCGTTCTTGCTCCGGCGGGCTGAGGGGAGCGTCGATCTTGTAGATCGTGCGGGTCGACACGTCGTCGACGGGGAGCGCCAGGAACGTGCGGATAGCCGAGCGGATGCCGGCACCGCGGGCGTCTGCCACGCCGGGCCGGGCCGCGACCTCGATGCGGGTGACCATCACTGTTCTCCAGGGGGTGGGCCCCGTTTTACTCGCCGGGGGGCCGTCTGTCGAGCGGTCATTCCAGAGCTTCGCAGGCGGACCGCAGCTGCGGTTGCAATTCTGCAAACAGGCGCCATACTTGATGACCAGAAGAGGACGGGAGCCGCAGGAGGCGCGATGTCCGGCGAGGCGAACGGGGGGGACGCCAGCTTCACCGATGTGATCCTCGACAGCATCGCTGACGGTGTGTTCACCGTCGATCAGGACTTCCGCGTCACCAGCTTCAACCGCGCCGCCTCGCAGATCACAGGCGTCCCGCCCGAAAAGGCCATCGGTTCGCGCTGCAGCGACATCTTCCACACCAACATCTGCGAGTCCGGTTGCATCCTGCGGCGGACGGTCGAGTCCGGCGAGCCCCAGGTGAACCAGGCCGTGTACGCGGTGCGCCCCGACGGTGTCGAGGTGCCGATCAGCGTCAGCACGGCGGTGGTGCGCGACGACCGGGGGGTGATCATCGGCGGCGCCGAGACCTTCCGGGACCTGACCACCGAGGTGAAGCTGCGGCGGGCGCTGGTGGAGCGAAGCCGGTTCGCGGACATCATCAGCCGCAACCACCGGATGCGCGCCCTGTTCGACATCATGCCCCAGATCGCCGAATCGCCCAGCACCGTGCTGATCGAGGGGCCCAGCGGATCGGGAAAGGAGCTGTTCGCCCAGGCGATCCACGAGCTCAGTCCGCGGAGGGCGGGACCGCTGGTGATCGTCAACTGCGGCGCACTGCCCGACACCCTGCTGGAGTCGGAGCTGTTCGGCTACGTCGCCGGGGCGTTCACCGCCGCCCGCCGGGACAAGCCCGGCCGCTTCGCGCAGGCCCAGGGGGGTACGATCTTCCTCGACGAGATCGGGGACGTCTCGCAGGCGATGCAGGTGCGCCTGTTGCGCGTGCTCCAGGACGGGGTGTTCGAGCCGCTGGGTGCGACCCGGACCATCCACACCGACGCCCGGGTACTGGCCGCCACCAACCGCGACATGGAGCAGCTGGTGGCCGACGGTGACTTCCGCGACGACCTGTTCTATCGGCTCGATGTCGTGCGGATGCACATCCCCCCGCTGTGTGATCGGCGCGAGGACATTCCCCTGCTGGTGGATCACTTCCTGACGTTGAACCGGACCCGCCAGGGCAAGGAGATCCTCGACATCTCCCACGATGCCCTCGGTCTGCTGATGCGGCACGACTACCCGGGCAACGTGCGGGAGCTGAAGAACGCCATCGAGTACGCCTTCATCGTCTGCGCCAGCGGCACCATCGAGGTCGAGCACCTGCCCGCCGAGCTGGTCGAGCGTTACGCCGGGGTGGCCCCGCGTCCCGAAAGCTCGACGATGGCTGAACTCGAGGCCCAGTTCCTCTACGCCGCCCTGGCCCGCAACGGATTCAACCGCGCCGCCACCGCCCGCGAGCTCGGGGTGCACAAGACCACCCTGTGGCGAAAGATGAAAAAACTGGATGTGCAGGTGCCCACCGCCGACTGAGAGCTCGCGAAGGCTGCAAGATTGCAGCCCCTCCGGCCCGGTGATGGCTGCGCCCCCGCAACTCGTTCCCGCAGCAGCCGCGTGCCCGTCGAGCAGGTGCAGATCCGCTTCTCCGGCGGGCAAACGGCGCTGCTGGCCGAGGCCGTGCCCGTGGACCCGTTCCTGCACCTGCGGTCCGCGGCATGGGACACACCCAACAGTCCGGCCTCGGCATCAGGAACCTCGCCTCCTGAGCCCCGCATAAAGCGCGCCCGCGCAGGCGAATGTTGCTAGTCTTTCCTCCGGGACGCGCGCCCGGCACGCGCGATCCAGCCACCACCAACGAACCGATCGAGGAGCGACCGATGCGGACCGTGGATACCGGCTCGACGATGCAGCAGCACTCGCACGCACAACGCACAACGGCCTGCGCGGGGGCGCTGGCGGCGGTCCTGATCTGTCTGCCCGCTGGCGCCACCACCTACGAGGGGGACGCGGGGGGAGCCGACGCCTTCGCCGACGACCTGAACGGAAACTACGTCTACGTGGGCGACGTGCTCGTCGAGCGAGCCGACAACATGAACGAGGTGTCGCTGGGGCGGACCAACGGCCAGGGACAGCCGGCCGACGTGCCCGACGACGCGGTCGATCACGACGTCTACATCGAGATCTACCCCGCCGCGGTCGGCAACGGCTGCGAGGTGACGTACTCGGCGGATGGCTGGGTCAGCGAAACGACGCTGACCATGAGCTACCTGGGTCCGGACGGCAACAACGACGTGTACGCCGAGACCATCCCCGGCGGCTACTTCGGCGATGACGGCCAGGTGGAGTTCTACTTCGAGTGCGTGGGCCCGTTGCCCAACAACGACGACTTCGTGGTCTACGTGCCGGGCAGCTTCATCAACTTCTACTGGAACGTGATCGGCGGCTGCCCCGACCAGGACGGAGACGGTTACGGCGCCCCCGGGGATCCCAGCTGCCCCGACGGCGAAGAAGACGACTGCGACGACGCCGACCCGGACGTGAATCCGGGCGAGGTCGAGGTCCTCGACGGCAAGGACAACGACTGCGACGGCTACCACGACAACGGGGTGCTGCCGACCGACGCGCTGATCATCACCGAGGTGTTGCAGGATCCGGACGTGGTCGGGGACACCGACGGCGAGTGGTTCGAGGTCTACAACAACTCCGGAATGGAGCTGAACCTCGAGGGACTGTGGGTGTACGACCTGGGCACGGACGACTTCATCGTCACCGGCGATCTGTTCCTCGGGGACGGCGAGTACGTGGTGTTCGGCACCGAGGACGACGGAGCGCTCAACGGCAACGCCCCGGTCCAGTACGAGTACAGCGGCTTCACCCTGGGCAACACCGACGACGAGATCTACCTGGACCACGACGGCACCGTGGTCGACTTCATCGAGTGGGACGGCGGGGCGGTCTGGCCCGATCCGACGGGCGCGGCGATGTCCCTCGACCCCGACGAGCTGACCGGGGACAACAACGACGGCGCCAACTGGTGCGAGGCCAGCGACATCTTCGGCGACGGCGACCTGGGTACCCCCGGTGCGGCCAACTCCGAGTGCTGCGGCGACGCGGACGGGGACGGCTACAACGACGAGGACTGCGGGGGCGACGACTGCGACGACACGAACCCGGACGTCAACCTGGGGGCCGCCGAGATCTGCGACGGGGTCGACAACGACTGCGACGGGCTGGGCTACGAGTACACCACGGACACCAACGAGACGCCGGACCTGGATCTGCAGGCCGCGGACGGGCTGCGCGGCGGTCGCTGGCTGGTCACCGAGGACACCGAGCTTGCCGCCTTCGACGTGTTCCTGGACGCTCCTCAGGCGACGGATATCGTCTTCCTGGTCTACGAGAGCGCGCTGCAGCTCAGCGACTACGTCCTGGTCTCCTCGACCGCCGTGGCGTCGCCCGCCTCGGGCGCGAGCTGGCACAGCTCGGGGGCCATGCCCTACACCCTCCAGACGGGCATGTACTACGTGTTCGCCTACTACGCCGCGGACCTGGTGACGTTCCAGCTCGCCAGCGCAGCCCAGAATCCAGCGGCGCACTCCTTTGGCGAGCACCAGGCGGCGATCATCGAGGACGGGCTGGGGGGCACGCCGCCCCAGGATGGCACCGGCTTCGTCGAGATCGACGTCAACTCGATCTACATGCGGATCCACACGGACAGCGAACTGGACGCCGACGGCGACGGGTTCTACTCCTGTGAAGACTGCGACGACGACGACGCCGACGTGAATCCGGACGCCGCCGAGACCTGCAACGGGATCGACGACGATTGTGACGGCCAGACGGACGAGGACGCCGTCGACCAGACCACCTGGTACGCCGACGACGACGGGGACGGTTACGGCGATCCCTCGGTGAGCCAGGACGATTGCGATCAGCCCCAGGACTACGTCGCCAACGCCGATGACTGCGACGACAGCGACGCGGCGATCAGCCCGGACGCCGACGAGGTCTGCGACCAGGTCGACAACGACTGCGACGGCACGGTCGACGTGGGGGCCATCGACGCCTCGACCTGGTATGCCGACGACGACGGCGACAACTACGGCGACCCCTCGTCCACCACGGACGCCTGCGACCTCCCCCAGGGGTACGTGGGCAACGACGACGACTGCGACGATACCGACGCCGACGTCAACCCGGACGCCACCGAGGTCTGCGACGGTGAAGACAACGACTGCGACGGCACGGTGGACGAGGACGACGCGGCCGACGCTCCGACCTGGTACCTGGACGACGATGGCGACGGCTATGGGGACGCGACGGTCACCGACGTGGCCTGCGATCAACCCCAGGATTACGTGGACAACGACGACGACTGCGACGACGGCGCCGCGGAGGTCAACCCGGGCGCGGACGAGGTCTGCGACCAGGTGGACAACGACTGCGACGGTACCGTGGACGAGGACGACGCCGTCGACGCACCCACCTGGTACGCCGACGACGACGGGGACGGCTACGGCGATCCCACGGACAGCCAGCAGGCCTGCGACCAGCCCCAGGATTACGTGGACAACGACGACGACTGTGACGACGCCGACGGCGACCAGTACCCCGGTGTGGCCGAGCTGTGTAATGGCGAGGACGACGACTGCGACGGGACCGTCGACGAGGAGCCCATCGACGGCACGATCTGGTATGCGGACGCCGACGGGGACGGCTACGGCGACGCGGCGGTCAACCAGGAGGCCTGCGACCAGCCCGACGACTACGTCGACAACTCGGACGACTGCGACGATGGCGACGGGGCCATCAGCCCGGCCGCGGACGAGGTCTGCGACCAGGTGGACAACGACTGCGACGGCGATGTGGACGAGGACGGGGCGGTGGACGTCCTGACCTGGTACGCGGACACGGACGAGGACGGGTACGGCGATCCCAACGTCAGCGACGTCGACTGCTACCAGCCCCAGGGGTACGTGGACAACGACGACGACTGCGACGACGTCGACGGCGATGTCCACCCGGGGGCGGATGAGTACTGCGACGGCGAGGACGACGACTGCGATGGGCTCGTCGACGAGGACGGGGCGCTCGACGAGTTGACCTGGTACGAGGACGCCGACGAGGACACCTTCGGCAACCCCGACGTGACCGACGAGGCCTGCGACGAGCCCACGGGCTACGTGGACAACGCCGACGACTGCGACGACGGCGATCCGGACGTCTACCCCGGGGCCCCGGAGCTCTACGACGGCGTCGACCAGGACTGTGACGGCGAGGTGGACGAGGGCGAGCTTTCAGCTGGCGCGCTGATCGTCACCGAGATCATGCAGAATCCCGACGCGGTCAACGAGGACGTCGGCGAGTGGTTCGAGGTGTTCAACGCCACCAACCTGCCCATCAACCTGCTGGGGCTCGAGGTCGGGGACGCCGGCACCGACAGCTTCGTGGTCGACGAAACGGTGTGGGTCACCCCCGGCCAGCACGTGGTGCTCGGCTGCGAGGGTGACGAACAGCTCAACGGCGGGGTGAGCGTCGACTACGTCTATCCCTCCGACTTCCAGCTGAGCAACGGGGACGACGAGATCTACCTGGACCACGGCGGCGTGACCCTGGACGAGGTCGAGTACCTGGACAGCGATCCGTGGCCCGATCCCACCGGTCAGTCGAGTTCGCTGGACCCGACGCTGTACGACGAACTGGACAACGACGACGGCGCGAGCTGGTGCGCGACCCACGCGATGGAGGCCTACGCGCTGTCGGGCGGCGACTACGGGACCCCCGGCGAGCTGAACCCGGATTGTTGCCTGGACCTCGACGGCGACGGCTACGACGGCGTGGACTGCGGCGGCGATGACTGCGACGACGACGATCCGGCGGTCAATCCCGGCGCCGCGGAGGTCTGTGACGGAGCGGACGACGACTGCGACGGGGTGAACGACAACGGCTTCGACCAGGACGGCGATGGGTTCACCACCTGCGGCGGCGACTGCGACGACGGCGACGGCGCTATCAATCCAGTGGCTACCGACCTGTGTAACGGCGTGGACGACGACTGTAACGGCATCATCGACGACGGCTACGACCAGGACGGCGACGGGTACACCACCTGCGCCGGGGACTGCGACGACGACGATCCGGCGGTCAATCCCGCGGCGACCGAGGAATGTAACGGGGTGGACGACGACTGCGACGGCAACATCCCCGCTGACGAGGCGGACGCCGACGGTGACGGCTATCACCTGTGCGACGAGGACTGTGACGACACCGAGCCGCTGACCTACCCTGGCGCCCCGGAGCAGTGTGACCTCGAGGACAACGACTGCGACGGAGAGGTGGACGAGGAGACGGGCGAGGACCTGGACGGCGACGGCTTCAATCCCTGCGGTGGCGACTGCGACGATCTCGATCCAGACGTCAACCCCTCCGCGCCGGAGTTATGCGACGGCAAGGACAGCGATTGTGACGGCAACCTGCCCGCGGACGAAGAAGACGCGGATGGCGACGGCTCGATGGAATGCGCCGGTGACTGTGACGACGGCGACGCAGATGTCTTCCCCGGCGCCGACGAGGCCTGCAACGGGATCGACGACGACTGTGACGGGCTCGTGCCGGCCGACGAGAACGACGGTGACGGGGATGGATTCCGCCTGTGCGACGACGACTGTGACGACGCGGATCCGGCGGCCTATCCTGCGGCTCCCGAGCTGTGCAACGCGCTGGACGACGACTGCGACGGCCTGGTCCCCGAGGACGAGGTGGACGAGGACGCCGACGGCTACTTCGTGTGCGACGGCGACTGCGACGACGGCAACGCGGCGGTGTACCCGGGAGCGGCCGAGGCTTGCAACGGGATCGACGACGACTGCGACGGGACGGTACCTGCGGACGAGAGTGACGACGACGGGGACGACATCCGGATCTGCGATGGGGACTGTGACGATGGCAACGAGCTGGTCTACCCCGGCGCCACCGAGGTGACCTGCAACGGCCTGGACGACGACTGCGATCCAGCCACGGACGACGCTCCGGACGGGGATGGCGACGGCTACGGCGAGTGCGACGACTGCGACGACTCCGACCCGGCGATCAACCCCGGCGTGACCTACGACGAGTGCACGGGCGAGGACAACGACTGCAACGGCGTGGTCGACGATGGTGACTCGGACGGCGACGGTTGGACGGATTGCGACGACTGCGACGACGGTGACGCCAGCCTGAACCTGGACGACGCCGACGGTGACGGCGCCACCACCTGTGACGGCGATTGCGACGACGCCGACGCCGATCTGAACCTGGACGACGTCGACGGCGACGGCGCCACTACCTGTGACGGCGACTGCGACGACGAGGACGGCGAAAGCTACCCCGGTGCAGCGGAGCTCCACGACGCGGTGGACAACGACTGCGACGGCCTGTTCGACGAGGGCGCGCTGCCCACCAACGCGTTGCTGATCACCGAGGTGATGCAGAACCCGGACTTCACCGCCGACAGCGATGGCGAGTGGTTCGAGGTGTTCAACAACACCGCGGTGGCGATGAACCTGATCGGCGTCGAGGTCTTCGATCTGGACAACGACGAGTTCACCGTCGACGAGGACTTGTGGATCGACGCCTTCGGCCACGGAGTGCTGGCCCGCAACGGCGAGCCTTCCCAGAACGGTTGGGTCGACGCGGACCTGGAGTACGGCGGCGTGTTCGCCCTGGCCAATGGAGACGACGAGATCTACCTGGAACACGGCGGTTTCCTGCTCGACGCCATCGAGTACGACGGCGGGGCCACCTGGCCCGATCCCAGCGGCACCACCACGTCCCTGGATCCGGGCGCGCTCGACACCGCCCTCAACGACGACGGTGCCTTCTGGTGCGAGACGCCGATGGATCCGGCCTTCCAGCTGTTCGGCGGTGACTACGGGACGCCCGGGGAGCCCAACCCGGCCTGCTGCGCGGACGGGGACGGCGACGGCTACAGCGACGAGGCCTGCGGTGGTGGCGACTGCGACGACGCCGATCCGCTGACCTACCCCGGCGCCCCGGAGCAGTGTGACGGCCTCGACAACGACTGCGACGACGTGGCCGACAACGACACCGGCGACGACCAGGACGGGGACGGCTTCAACCCCTGCGACGGCGACTGTGACGACTCGGACGCCGACATCTACCCCGGCGCGACGGAGCTCTGTGATGGCAGCGACGGCGACTGTGACGGCGTGCTGCCAGCGGACGAGGAGGACGCGGACGTCGACGGCTGGATGAGCTGCGAGGGCGACTGCGACGACAACGACCCGACCCTGGACCTGGAGGACGAGGACCTCGACGGCCTGTCCACCTGTGACGGCGACTGCGACGACACCAACGCCGACGTCTCGCCCGCGCTGAGCGAGGACTGCTTCGACGGCCTGGACAACGACTGCGACGGTGACGTGGACGGCGACGACCTGGACTGCGAGGCGGACGACGACGACACCACCGGCGACGACGACACCACCGGCGACGACGACACCACCGGCGATGACGACACCACGGGGGACGACGACACCTCCGGAGACGATGACACCTCCGGGGACGACGACACCTCCGGGGACGACGACAGCTCGGGGGACGACGACACCGGCAGCGCCGATGACGACGACTCCACCCCGATGGACGACGACGACGACTGCAGCTGTGACGCCACCGGGCTGGAGGACGTGCCCCCGTGGACCCTGACCCTGCTGGCGTTGGCCGGCCTGGGTCTGATGCGGCGCCGCTCGCGCTGAGTTCCGCCCCGCGTCCTGCCTCGACCGGCGGCTGATGGGGTTCGCCGACGGCGCCCTCGACGACTACAATGAACGGGATGAGTTCCCCCCGCGCCCCAAGAAGGGCCCACCGCTGGCTCCCCGCCGTCTTGCTGGTCCTCGCCGCTCACGGCTGCGTCAGCGAGGGGGAGTTGCGACCCGACTCCGAGCCCATCGACCTGGGGGTCGCTCCGCCAGGCTCGGTGCTCGAGGGACGGCTGACCGTGATCAACGCGGCCGACGGTCCGGCCACGGTCACGGAGTTGATCTGGACCGAGGATCGCGCCGGCGCCTTCTTCTTCCCCGACGAGCGCAAGTCCCTGTCCCAGACCGTGAGCGCGGGCGAACAGTACTCGTCGACCGTGCGCTTCCGTGCCTCGTCACCGGGGACCTACTGGGGAACCCTCGAGCTGTCCTACTCCACCCGCGGCGGCGCGGTGGAGCGGGTGTTGCGGGTGGGGGTTGCCGCCGGCGCCGAGATCCGCGTCGACGACCTGGATGGAGACGGCTTCACCGTCGAGGAGGGCGACTGCGACGACGGCGATGCCGAGAGCTACCCGGGCGCGAGCGAGATCTGCGACGGTGTCGACAACGACTGCGACACCTTCGTGCCCCACGACGAGGAGGACGCCGACGGCGATGGCTACAGCCCCTGCGAGGGCGACTGCGCGGACGGCGACCTGACCGTCTATCCGGGGGCGCCCGAGGGGTGCGATGGCATCGACACGGACTGCGACGGCGTGATCGCCGACGACGTGGACGAGGACGGCGACGGCCTCTCGCCTTGCCACGGTGACTGCGACGACGGGGATCCGGCGATCCACCCGGATGCGACCGAGACCTGCAACGGGACCGACGACGACTGCGATGGACTCGTGGACGACATCGACGGGGACGGGGACGGCTACCTGTCCGCGGACTGCGGGGGTGGGGACGACTGTGACGACGCGGCCCCGGGGATCCATCCGGGCGCGCTCGAGATCTGCAACGGGCTGGACGACGACTGCGACGGCGCCCTCGCTGGTGGCGAGGCGGACGTCGACGGCGACGGCGCGATGACCTGCGAGGGGGACTGCGACGACGCCGACCCGACCGTGTTCCCGGGCGCCTCCGAGGTCTGCAACGACGTCGACGACGACTGTGA
>CAYTBN010000072.1:0-32209 GCA_964436045.1 uncultured Rickettsiales bacterium
CTCGGACTCGGACTCGGACTCGGACTCGGACTCGGACTCGGACTCGGACTCGGATACCCTGTTCGCATGCCCAACTCCGCGACGATCCTCACCCTCGGCTATGGCACCCGCTCCGTCGACGACCTGATCCGGACCATCCGCGAGGCGGGGGTGACGGTGCTGGTGGAGGTGCGGTCGGCGCCGTACTCGAAGCGGAGGCCGGAGTTCGTCAAGCGGGCGCTGGCCGAGTGGGTTCCGGCGATGGGGGTGCGGTACCTGTTCGCGGGGGACGCGCTGGGCGGGATGCCTACCGATCCGGGTAGCTACCTGCGGGACAAGCTGGTGCCGGAACGGCGCTGGAAACACCCGGACTTCGTCGCGGGGATCGAGCGGCTCCGGGGCCTGCTGGCGGCCGGCGAGGTGGCCTGCCTGATGTGTGCCGAGGAGGATCCGGCGCGCTGCCATCGGTTCCACTTGCTGGGCGAGGCGCTGCAAGCCGCGGGGGTCGAGGTCCGCCACCTGCGAGCCGACGGCACCTCGGCCACCCAGGCCGAGATCCGCCGCGCCCTCGACGGGCCGCAGCTGGGCCTCTTCTCCACCTGATCCGGGTGATACCCTCGCCCCCGGGGAACCGGGAGCGACCGCCGCTGTCCTACCTGCGTAGCGTTACCGAACCCAACATCGAGGGGAACACCATGATTCAGCGCAACCGTCGTTCGCACCCCACTCTCCGCAGCCGCCGCCCCAGGCCGGGCACCGCCGCGCGGCTGGCCCTGCTGGCGCTGGGCTTCGCACTCCTGGCCTGTCCGCCGAAGCTCGACGAACCCGACACGGGCGAACAGCCCCTCATGGACGAGCAGCCCGCGGAGGAGCCGATGCTGGCCGGGGAGGCGGAGATGGAGGACATGGCGGTCATGTCCCCCGCGCCGGCCGGGGCCAAGCGAAAGTCCCCGACCCGGGGCCGCGCCGAGAAGGACACCGACGGCGACGGCGGCGACGGGTTCGACACCGAAGCCTACGACTCGGTCGCCGAGAACGACTTCCTGGCGGTCAAGGGAAACCCCCTGTCCACCTTCTCCATCGACGTGGACACCGCGTCCTACGCCAACGTGCGGCGGATGCTGGAGGGGGGCTCGATGCCGCCCGCGGGTGCGGTCCGGATCGAGGAGCTGGTCAACTACTTCTCCTACGACTACGCGGGGCCCAGCGACGACACCCCGTTCGCGACCCACGTCGAGGTGGCCGGATGTCCGTGGAAGACCGACCACCGGCTGGTGCGGATCGGGCTCAAGGGCCAGGAGCTGGACCTGAGCCAGCGGCCGCCGAGCAACCTGGTCTTCCTGCTGGACGTCAGCGGCTCGATGGAAGATCCGAACAAGCTGCCCCTGCTGCGCCGCTCGCTCAAGATGATGGTCGAGCACCTTGGCGAGAACGACCGGGTGGCGATCGCGGTGTACGCGGGCGCCTCGGGGCTGGTGCTGCCGTCGACCCCGGCGGACCGCAAGGGCGAGATCCTCGACGCGCTGGAGCGGCTGCAGGCCGGCGGCTCGACCAACGCGGGCGCCGGCATCGATCTGGCCTACGCCCAGGCGGCCGAGAACTTCATCGAGGGCGGCGTCAACCGGGTGATCCTGTGCACCGACGGCGACTTCAACGTGGGCGTCACCAACCAGAGCGACCTCGTCACGATGATCGAGAAGAAGGCCAAGTCGGGCGTGTTCCTGACCGTGCTCGGCTTCGGGATGGGCAACTACAAGGACTCGACCCTGGAGAAGCTGGCCGACAAGGGCAACGGCAACTACGGCTACATCGACTCCATCGCCGAGGCCCGCAAGGTGCTGGTCAGCGAGATGGGCGGGACCCTGGTGACCATCGCCAAGGACGTCAAGATCCAGGTCGAGTTCAATCCGACCAAGGTCCAGGCCTACCGGCTGATCGGCTACGAGAACCGCCTGCTGGCAGCCCAGGACTTCAACGACGACACCAAGGATGCCGGTGAGATCGGTGCCGGTCACACGGTCACCGCGCTGTACGAGATCGTGCCCGTGGGCGTCGCGATCGAGCTGCCCGGGGTGGACGAGTTGCGATACCAGAAGCCCGAGGACACCTCGGTCACCGACGGTTCCGGTGAGCTGTGCTTCCTCAAGCTGCGCTACAAGCAGCCCGACGGCGACACCTCGTCGCTGCTGGAGTTCCCCATCGCCGACAGCGGCGCCAGCTACGACCAGGCGTCCGGCGAGTTCAAGTTCGCCGCCGCGGTGGCGACCTTCGGCATGCTGCTGCGGGACAGCAAGTACAAGGGCGGGGCCAACTACGACACGGTGCTGGAGCTGGGCGGCGAGGGCGCGGTCCGCGACCCCCACGGGTACCGGGCCGGGTTCCTGGAGCTGGTGCGCAAGGCCAAGGCGCTGTCGGCGGGCTGAGGGGGACACGGCCGGGCAAGCCGACGGGGCGGCCGTCCGCCGTGGCACCCGGAGAGGTCATCGGGATTCGAAGGTCAGCGGCGCCTTGACGATCACGATGCCGCCGCCCTTGGGCTCCGGGAAGACGAACCGCATGAAGCGGCCGGTGATGCACTGCTCGACCGTCGAGTCGTTCATCGTGCTGCTCTGGACCTTGGCGGACGACACCTCGCCGTCCTTGCTGATCACGAACTTGATCACGACCTTGCCGGACAGGCCGGAGTTGCTCGTCAGCTGCTTCTGGTAGCAGTACTTCAGCTGCGCCATCTGACGCTTGATCACCTTGACGATCAGCGACTGGTCCAGGGCGCCGAGGACGATCAGCTCGCCCAGCTTCGCCCGGGCCGATCCATCGGACGATCCCCCCAGCCCGGGAGCGATCCCGGCGCCAATGCCGTAGCCGTGGCCGCCTCCGCCGTGCCCGGACCCGCTGCCGTAGCCGTGGCCGCCTCCGCCGTGCCCGGACCCGCGCCGGCCGCGCTGCCGGTCGTAGTTGCGGTAGGCGCCGAGCAGGTTCTCGGACGAGGCGAGGTTCACGTATGGGAACAGCAGTCGCGCCTGGCCGTCCACGATCTCCCCGCCTTCGCGGACCGCGTCCAGGGTCTGGATCAGGACGTGGTAGGGGATCCCGGGGGCCGCCGCCACCACGACCGTCTCCTCGTCGGGGTACTCGTCCTTGATCAGCGCCAGGAGCCGGGTCAGCTCCCGGTAGTCGTGGGCCTCGGCCAGCCGCGGGATCGTGGGCTCACCACCCGCGGAGCCCCTGTCGCTGCGGCCCGCGGCCAGCACCGCGGTGTTTCCCAGCAATACGAATCCACCCTCGTCCACCACCACCGAGAGCTGGAGAGGTAGCTCCTCCTCCACGTGAGGATCGTGCCCGAAGCGCCACACGCCGCGGCTCGCCTCCACGGTCGACTGGCGGCCCAGGTCCGGGTTGTACACGCCGAGCTGGAGCTCGCCGAAGCCGGCCTCGTAGGCCATCGAGGTGGCGTCCAGCAGCAGGCCGTAGGGCACCTCGCCGTGGCACTGGATCAGCAGTCGACGCGCGTCCCGGCTGGGCGTCTCGAGCCCCGGAGTGTCCATCCGTATCGGGGCGAACAGGCCCGTCATCCCCGAACCGAACAGCGAGCCGGAGCCCATCGTGTCCAGGTCCGCCAGGATCCCCGCGCTCTCGGCGATCTGCCGGTCGATCTCCTCCTTGGCGATCTGGGTTTCCTTGGTCTTGGACCGCCGCCGCTTGCCCTGCTTCTTGCTCGCCTTGCCGACGTTGGAGCCCACCCGCGGCGCCTCGGACGCCCCGTCGTCCTCGACCGGCATCTCGAGTTCCAGCTGCATCGGCGCCTCGGCGGCCTCACGCTCGGCCACGACCTCGGCCGCCCGGGCATCGAGGGCCTCGAACAGAGGCACGATCCGGCCGTCCCTCCGATCGGAGGCGGCGGCCTTGCCATCGCTCAGCGCCAGTACCTCCTCGCCGTCCAGTACGATCCGGTCGGCCCAGATCTGCAGCGTCGGCGCCACCCCGGGCCGCTTCTGGGCCGTGGACTCCGGGACCTGCAGGTCGTCGTCGAAAGGAGCCTGGTGCAGCGCGAGCGACTCGGCGACCCACGGCAGCAGCTCCTCGTAGCGGCCTCGCAGCTCCTCGGCCCGGGTGCCACCGAGCCTGTCCAGCCGCTGGAAAGTCTCGTCGAAGGCCGACCGGAAGGTCCAGTAGCCGGTCACCGACATCTGGGGCCGCAGCCGCTCCATCTCGTCGGTGAACACCGGTTCGGGGCCAGCCTCGTCACAGGCGTCGATCAGCAGTAGCCCCTTCTGCCGGGCGTCCGCCGCCGACACCCAGGCCAGCGCCTCCTCCTTGGCGGCCTTTCCCTCGGGACACATGGACTTGCAGCCGGAGAGCGCCTCGGCCAGCAGGATCTGCTGCATCTCCACCGACGCGCGGCTCCAGGCGTCCCAGCCATCCCGGCAGGTGCCGACCTTCCACCCGTTCTCGTCGGCCGCGACGACAAAACCCGCGGCCAGCAGGTTCAGCCTCTGCTCCTCGGAGGCCATCTCCACCGCATCCATGACCGACTGCAGGGAGTCCAGCTCCCGGTCCTTCGAGCCCGGCGCCCGGCAGCAGCCGCCCACCACCAGCCCACCGATGACGGTCAGCAGGCTCGCCACGACTCCGATCGATCGTGCGCGCTTCATGGGTGTCTCCTCCGCGGAACCGACGACGCGGCTGGTTGGCAAGCCTAGCCTGCATGTCTCACCACCACACCTACTGCAAGCCCGCAGTCGGCGGCTTCGCCGCCTTCGCCGCCGATGCAGCTTAGCAGGAAACGGCGTTCCCGAGCCCGATGCCGGATCCCGCGGTTTTCCGCCCGGCCGCCCGCGCCACGTTACACTGGCACGCTCCGAAAGGGTCTCCATGGGGTCGGACGCCGAACGCAGGGCTCGCTGGATGCGCGTGGCGCGCGCCGTCGTGTACCTGGGCGCCGCCCTGACCCTGTCCGTGGGCCTCTCCCGGCCATTCCTCGGCATGCACTCCTGGCGCCAGACCCAGAACGCGATGGTGGCCCGCAACTTCGCCCGCGACACCCTGGACCCCACCGTCACCCAGCTGGATCTGGGCGGGGGCGGGCTGCTGTACGGGGTCAACCTGCCGGTGCTGTGCTGGCCCACCGGGGTGGCCTGGCGAGTGGCCGGTACAGAGCCAGCGGCCGTGCCCCGCCTGCTGGCGCTGATCGCGACCCTGGCGGCGGCCTGGTTCCTGGAGCGGCTGGGGCGCCGCCTGGCCGGTCCGGGGGCCGGGCTGCTGGCCGCCGTACTCTTCCTGCAGGCGCCGCTGATCGCGGGATACGGCGCCTCGTTCCTCGAGGATGCGGTGATGCTGGCCTTCCTCGGGCTGGCCGTCGAGCGGGCCCACGCCTGGGGGGCGCGCCCCCGCTGGCGGGACGCCTTGCTGGCGGGGCTGGGCGTGGCCCTCACCGTGGGCATCAAGCTGCCCGTGGGCGCCGCCGTGGTCCCGGCGACGGCAGCCGCGGCCCTGCTCGGCGCCCGCGGCACCAGGGGCTGGCGGGCGCTGTTCCACCCCCAGCTGCTGGTAGCGCTGACCGCGGGTATCGGGCTGGGGATCTCGTACTACGGCGCGCTGTACTGGCGTTCGCTGACGGTCGACCACTTCGCCTGGGCCTTCACCTTCGAGCCCGGCACGGACAAGTGGGGGTCGGCGGCCATGCTGACCGATCCCGAGACCAGTGTGCTGCTGTTCAAGCGGGTGACCCAGGAGGTGTGCGGATTCGCCGGCCTGGGGCTGGTTCTGCTGGCTCTGGGCGCCTCGATCCGCGATCCGCGGATCGCCTTGCCGCTGGCCTGGCTGGCCGCCGTCGGGGCCTACATGTTCGTCTCCCTGGGTGGCCAGCTGGCCCACGACTACTACCAGCTGCCGCTGGTCCAGCCGCTGGCCCTGCTCGGCGCCTTTGCCTTTGCCACACCCGCCGGAGGCGGACCCCGACCCCGCTGGCGAGCCGGCGTGGCGATCGCGGGCACCGTGCTCGTGCTGGTGATGTGCCTGGAGCTGAATCCCTTCCGCCGCTTCTTGCGCGGGTGGGAGGACCCCCGCTGGTCGGAGCTGGCCGAGGCCGTCGCGTCGAGCACGTCACCCGACGAACTGGTGCTTGCCATCGACCACCAGCGGCCCGAGGTGCTGTACTACGCGGACCGGCGGGGTTATCACCTGCACCCTCGGGAGGTGACCGCGGCCAGCGTGGCGGAACGCATCGAGGGCGGGGTGACCGCCGTCGCCGTGCTCGAGCCCCAGCGGCTCGACGCCCTGTGGACGCCACAGATGGCGCCCGTGCTGGACGGCTGGACCGCCGTCTCCAGCGGGCCGCACCACCTGGTGTTGAGGCGCGAGGCGGCCGACGCCGCGCCGGAGGATGTCCGATGACGGGACCGGTGGTGAGCGTGACGCGGGTCCGGGACTCGGTGGCCGACGCGGTCGCCGAGGCCATGGATTTGGCCGGGGTGCTCGACGCCCTCGAGCCGGGGGCCGACGTCGCGCTCAAGCCCAACCTGGGATTCGACCTCTACGTGCCCGGAGCGGTGACCTCCCCGGCCGTGGTCGAGGGGGTGATCCGTGCCATCCGCGAGCGCGCCGGATCCATCGCGATCGTCGAGTCGGACCAGGTGCTGGTGGACATCGAGAAGGCGTTCCGCCGCACGGGGATGGAGCCCCTGCTCCGCCGCTACGACGTGGAGTTCGTCAACATGTCCAAGGGGCGATTCGTGGACGTGCCGGTGCCGGATCCGCACCACGTCCCGGCCCTGCGACTGCCCGAGATCCTGACCCAGCGCGCGCTGGTGACCGTCCCGGTGATGAAGACCCACAACAAGAGCACCATCACCTGCGCGGTCAAGAACCAGTGGGGCTGCCTGGACGTGTTCCGCCACAACTATCACCTGGTGCTGACCCAGGTGCTGGCGGACATCCACAAGGTGCTCCGGCCGATCTTCGCGGTCTGTGACGCCACCATCGCGATGGAGGGGGGCGGGCCCAAAACCGGGCGCCCGCGGCGGGTGGACCGGGTGCTGGCGGCGCGGGACATCGTGGCGCTGGACAGCGTGGCGGCGCGGATCATGGGCTTCGACCCCGCCGAGATCGACCATCTGCGGACGCTGGAAGCGGACGGCAGTGGCAACATGACCGACGTGGAGGTCGTGGGCGAGGACATCACCGGGCTGGACCTGCAGTTCGAGCCCGCCACCCACAACGTGGTCAGCGCGCTGGAGATGGCCCTGCGAACCTCGGTGGCGCGCAAGGTGGTGTTCGAGACCCCGCTGCTGGACGTCATGTGTCACGGCGCCAACCTGTGGTACCGGGCCTGGTACTACCTTGGACCGGGCAAGCGGCTGCGGGACATGGACGGAGGTCGACGGCGATGAAGGTCGCGGTGGTCGGCGGCGGCATCGCCGGGCTCAGCACGGCGTACTTCCTGGCCCGGGCCGGGATCCACGTGGAGCTGTTCGAGGCGTCGGCGGAGCTGGGAGGGCTGGCCCGCAGCTTCGAGTACCGGGGCCAGCGCAACGACCTGTACTACCACTTCTTCTGCCTCCCGGACGCCGAGATCCTGGAGCTGGCGCGGGAGCTGGGCTTCGACGGCGGCTTCTGCTGGAAACCCGCACGCACGACCTTCTACTACGAGGGCCGGCTCTATCCGTTCACCTCGGGAAAGGACCTGCTGGCCTTCGACGCGATCCCGCTCGCGGCGCGGATCAACATGGGCCTGCGCGCGTTGGCCTGGGGCCGGGATCAGGACTGGCGGGACCTGGACGAGGTGCCGGCTCACGTCTGGCTCAAGCAGCGGCTGGGGCAGCGGGCCTACGACGTGGTCTGGTCCCCCCTGCTGACCATGAAGTTCGGCAAGTACCGGGACCAGATCAGCGCCGCGTGGATCTGGCATCGAGTGCACCGCGTGGCCGCCTCTCGCCAGGGGGCCACGCGAGCCCAGGTGATGGGCTACATCCGCGGGGGGATGCAGACCCTCCTCGACAGCGTCCGCCAGGGGATCCTCGACCACGGCGGCCGGATCCACCTGCGGGCGCCGGTCAAGGGGATCATCGCCCGCGAGACCGGCGGCTTGCGCGGCCTGCGCGTGCGGGGCCGCCCGCGACGCTTCGACGCGGCGGTCATGGCGGTCCCCCTACCCCAGCTGACGCCGATGTTGCCCGCCAGCCTGGGCGAGTACCGGGCCGATCTGGCCCGGGTCTCCTTCCTCGGCGTGGCCTGCCTGGTGGTCCACCTGCGCTGTTCGGTGACCGACAGCTTCTGGTGCAACATCAACGACAGCCGGATCCCCTACAGCGGGCTCATCGAAACCACCGCGCTCAACCCCGACGCCGGCTCCGGGGACACCCTGGTCTACGTGCCCCACTACCTGGCGGTGGACCATCCCCGGTTCCGCTATACCGACGCCACCTTCCGCCAGGAGTTCGTACGGGTGCTGTCGATGATCCGGCCCGGGATGGGTGAGGACGACGTGCGGGCGTTCCGGGTCTTCCGCTCGCCCTACGCCCAGGCGGTCTGCCCACCGGGCTTCGGCAAGGAGGTGCCCACGACCGAGACGCCGATGCGCGGGCTGTACCTGATCGACTCGACCCAGCTCTACCCGTCGGACCGCACCGTCAGCGGCACGATCGGCCAGTCCCGCCGGGTGGCCGACCAGGTACAGGGTTATCTGGGTGCCGTGGGGGCAGATCAGGGATCCAGGTCGTAGCCGTCGCCGACAACGATTGTGGTCAAACGGGGATCACCGCAAACAAACGTGGGCAACTTCTTGCCAACCCCTGGCCAGATCCTGCTCGCCCGCGGCCAGGCGCGCGAAGGACGCGCGAAGCCAGGGCGGGCGCCCCCCGCGACGTCCCTCGTTTTCTGTGAGCGAAGTCGTTCTCGGGATTCTGGCACGCGGGTTGCTGATACCCATCGCGGGAGGCAACACAATGGATTCCACGGCAATCAGGAATCACACGATGGTCTGGACGATGATCTTGTCCCTCACGGGAGCAACCCTCGCCGGATGCCACGATCCGGACGGCGACGACGACGAGGCGCTCGCGACGCTCGATATCGCGGCCGGAGTCCCCGATCGCGTCCATGCCTTCTGGGGCGACATTCACGCCCACTCCAGCGTCAGCGCCGATGCCTCCGATTCGATCCCGCCGATGCAGATGTTCGAGACCATGCGCGACGACGCCGACCTGGACTTCGGGGCGGTGACGGACCACGACGCCGACCTGGACAGCTACCGCTGGAAGGCCACCAAGGTCGCGGCCAACGCCATGAACTGCCAGGGACCGCGGGACGCCGCCAGCTGCCCCGGCGGCCGGCACTTCGTCACCCTGCTGGGTTACGAGTGGACCAGCCGCGAGTACGGCCACCGACACGTGCTGCTGTATCAGGATCCCGGTCGTCCCTGGCAGTCCAGGTACGAGCTGGAGGGCGACGCGTCGATTCCCATGCTGAGCTCCACCTCCGAGGACTACGCCGAGCCGTGCGCAATGTGGGGGGGGTACGACGCGCTGAGGGACGGTACCGTCCCCAACCTGGACCTGATCACCGTCGCCCACCACCCCGCTCAGCAGGACGGCCGGCCGCCGCAGATGGACTGGCCCCAGGCACCCCAGCTCTGCGACACGCCCCTATCCGCCAGCTACCAGCCGCTGGTCGAGGTGTTCTCGCGCCACGGGAGCAGTGAATTCAGCGGGATGACCTATCCCGACGACGATCCGGTGGGCTGTCGGGAGGCGGCATACGAGGGGCTCACCGTCCGCGAGGCGCTGGCGATGACGGACCTCGATGGGGAGCCCCTGCACCGGATGGGGATCGTGGGTAGCGGCGACTCCCACGACGGCCAGCCCGGGCGGGACGGCGAGGGACTTGGCCGGCTGGAGTCCTGCCCCAGCGCGCCCCTGGACGAGGACGGCGACGAAATCGCCGACGACGCGTATCGGATCGATCAGACCGGGCTGGTCGCCGCCTACGTCACGGACCCGCGCGAAGAGCGGGCGCTGTCCCGCAGCGGTGTGTTCGGTGCCCTGCGGGACCGCTTCGCCTACGGGACCACCGGGGCCCGAATCGGCCTGTGGTTCGAGGTCGGCACCACCACGGGCGACGGTGGAATCGAGTGGTTCCACATGGGCGAGGAGACGGAGATCGACCCGGCGGCGGGTGAGAATGCCATCGCCCGGATCCACGTGGAGCAGGACGGCGAGAATCTGGAGAGGGTCTCCCTGTTGTGGCTCGATCCCGACCGTGGCGAGTGGGAGGTCTGCCAGGAGTGGACCGACCCCTCCTCCCCGATGAACGTGATGGCCGACCTGGGCGCCGACTGTGCGGCGGCAGGCTGGAACAGCTACTACGTCAAGGTCGAGCAGCACGCGAACGCCGACGGCAGCCCGCTGCCCGACGAGGTTCCCGGCTGGGTCGAGCGGGAGATGGCGTGGTCCTCGCCGATCTGGATCCGCATGGACTGATCCGCAGCCCCACCCCGACCGGTACACTGTCCGCGTGCCGAGCCCCGATCCCATCACTGCGATGCCAGCCCACACGCCCGGGCGCACGGCCGGGCGGCGACCGCCGCGGTGTCCGAGCTTTAGCGGCAGGTGTAGCTCTGGCTGTTGCGGTAGCTGTAACTGTGGTTCGCACTCGCACGCGCGCGGACGCCGGGATCCCTGGTACCCTCCTCCCCGGGAGGCGCACCGATGAAAACCTCGACTCACCTCGTATTGCTGCTGACCATCGCACTGGCGTGGACCCTCGCCGGCTGTGACAACAGCGGGAACATCTTGATCGGCGACGACGACGACGCAAGTGGCGACGACGACGACGACGATACAGGCGACGACGACACAGGCGACGACGACACCGGGGGAACCTGCGACGGGGTAGCCTTCGACTTCGAGGACGGGGACGGGGGATTCGCCCACCAGTCCAGCGACGGCGGATTCGACGACCCCTGGGAGCTGGGCACCCCCGCGGACGCGGACTGCGCCTCCGGCGACAACTGCTGGGCCACGCGCCTGGAGGGCGAGTACGGCAACTGCGAGGCCGGTGAGCTGGTCTCGCCGGTCCTGGACCTGTCGGGATGTGATGGGTCCGCGGTCCAGCTGGTCTTCATGCACCTGTTCCGTTTCGAGCAGGGGCAGCAGGCCAACTACGACGGCGGTGCGGTGCAGATGTCCACCGACGGTGGCGACCACTGGGTGGACGTGGAGCCCGATCCGCCCTACACCGGGTTCATCGACGGCAACTACTCCGAGTGCCTGGACTCCCCGCAGATCGACGGTCACCAGGGGTGGTCCAACGTCATCCCCGGCAACAACTGGGACAAGGTCAGCGTGGAGGTCGGAGCCGAGTACTTCACCGACGCCTTCCGCTTCCGCTTCCTGTTCGGCTCGGACCGCGGGGTCACCGAGGAGGGCTGGTACGTCGACGACGTGTCGATCATCGTCGAGTAGCGACGCCGGCCGGGGGGACATCCCCCGCGCTCAGCGGTCAACGAAGCGGGAGCCTGGAACGCGGACGAAGACGGGATCCGGTCCCGCGGTCACCTCGATGGCTCCATCCAGCGGGCTGACGTCGGTGCGCTCCCCCAACATGGTCGTCACGCTCACCGCCGTTTCCGCGGGCAACTGCACGCCGATCGCCCCGTCCACCCGCCACAGGGCGACGGTCTCGCCATCCCCGCCCGACAGCAGGTAGGCGTAGGTCGTGGCGTCCAGGCCCAGCCACATCGACAGGTCCTCGATGCGGTCGTGCTCGCCGAGCTGCGCCGTCAGCGTGGCGTAGGCCGTGGCGGCCAGCTTGGGCGCGGCCTCGATGCCGTCGGTGGGATCGGGATCGTACCCGTAGAGGCCGAACATCTGCTCCTGGTCCTCCGGGTCGTCCCCGGAGTCCCGGAAGGTGTACCACTGGTAGACGGGCACGCCCTGGGCGAAGGCCAGCAGGGTCGAGCGCACCAGGTAGGCCGCCTGCTCCGCCTCGCTCACGCCCGTGACGAAGGCCTCGGGGGCGGTGTGCCAGCCCAGCTCGGTGATCCACAGCTCCAGGTCGCCCCCTCCCCGGGCCTCCAGCTGCTCGTAGAGGCCGCATGTCGAGTCCACCAGCGACTCGTGGGTCTCCTCCTCCTCGGGCGCCGTGAACGGGTAACGGTAGGGATGGAAGGCGACCGCGTCGATGTGTTCGGCCAGCCCGGGGTGGGCGTCGAACACCTGGTCGAGGAACACCGGCCCGGGGGTGGTCATGAACATCGGCGGATGGAACAGCCCGCCGAAGGAGACCAGGGCATCCGGGTCGACCTCGTGCACCCGATCCGCCGCCTCGATCAGCAGGGTGCCATAGGCCTCCGGATCCTCCTCCGGCTTCCAGAATCGGATACCCGCGTTGGGCTCGTTCCACACCTCGTAGCGCCGGATGCGCGATCGGTATCGCTCGGCCACCGCGGCGGAATAGTCGCCAAAATCCGCGGGGTCGTCGGGCGGTGTGGCGGTGTCGTCGCTGGACTCGGACGCCCAGGCGTTGCCGTAGACCAGCAATCCGGTTGCCTCCCCGCCCACGGATTCCGCCGCAGCCACCGTCCGGTCGGCGAGGGTGAAATCGAACTCGCCGCGGACCGGCTCCAGGATCGACCAGTTCAGGTCGCGGCGGATCAGGCGGGCGCCGATCTCGGTCCAGCGTGCGATCTCGAACGCCCGCCGCGCCTCGGACACCTCGTCGTCCCGCCACTCCAGGTGGCTCGACAGCCCCACCCCGGCCGCCATCGGCTCCGCGAACTCCGCGCTCTGCCGGCAGCCCTTGGCCTGTCCCCCACCCGGGGGTTGGTATCCCGCTGTCGGGTCGCCGCCACAGCCGGACGCGACCCCCAGGGCCAGCAGCAATCCCGCGAATTCCAGGTGGTGGCGGTGGAGATGCACAGGGGAATTGTAGCGGCGTCGCCCCCGGGACGGATCAGCCACCGCTGGGCACACCCCGCATCACGTAGGCCCGCGGCTTTCCATCGCGCTTCTCGGTCCAGATGAGGTGCAGTGCCCCGTCGTCGCCCACGGCCAGGCCGGGCACGATCCCGTCGTGCGCAGGATCCGTCAGCCGGATGTCCTCGCTCCAGGTCAGTCCGTCATCCGCCGAGTACTTGAAGAAGATCGCGTTGCCGCCGTCCCGGTTGTCCTCCCAGACGACGAACACCCGCGAGCCCCGCGAGACGATGGCGGGGTTGGAGGCGACGCTCACCGAGTTCGTCAACCGGGTGTCCTCGCTCCAGGTCTCACCCATGTCGGTGGAGCGCTTGTAGTAGACCTCGAAGTTGTGGTCCGAGGGAGGCGAGATCGGCGGGTATCCCCGGTGGGGGTACCGGTCGTCGTCCCGGTCGTCCCACCAGGCCACATGCAGCGTGCGGCCGGATGCGGCGATCACCGGGAAGCGCGAATCGCCATTCTCGTCGTCGGTGAGCCGCCGGGGCGCCGTCCAGTTCGCGCCGCCGTCCTCGGACCGCCGGAAGTACAGCTCGTAGTTGTAGCCCTCGGTGGGCTTGGAGTGGTCCCAGGAGCACGACACGAGGTTCAACACGTCACCCTCGCCAACGGCCAGGATCGGACAGCCGTTGACCGCCTCGATCACGGACTGTCGCGGCTTCCAGCTCCGGCCGGCGTCGGCGGACCGCAGCAACTCGACGTCGGAACGCTTGTTGGCCATGCCGTAGTCCTCCCAGGCGATGGCCACCGAATCGCCAAGCACCACCATGTTGGGCGCCGCGGTGCGCACCTCGTCCTCGGTCAGCCGCACCGCGCCCTCCCAGCTGTCGCCGCCGTCGGTGGAGCGGATGAAGTACAGCTCACCGTCCTTGCCGAAGCGGGTGTCGCGCCAGACGCAGTAGACGTCGTCACCCTTCACCGCGATGGTGGGCGCCATCGCCCGGCCGTCGTGGTGGGTCAGCCGCTGCGGCGTGCCCCAGGTCAGCCCGCCATCGTCCGAGCGTCGGTGGTACACCTCGCCGTTTTCGCGGCTGATGACGGACTGGTAGACGGCGTGGACCCGGTCCCCGTCGGCCGCGACCGAGAATCCACGCTGTGCCGTCCGTGCAGCGATGTTGCCGTCGTCGCTGAGGAGCTTCGCCTCGCTCCACTGGAAGGTCAGCGGTTCGGCCGCGGGCGTCTTCTCTGCGCCGCCCCCTCCCCGTCCGGTCCCCGACTCCCTGGCCAGGACCCCGCAACACCCCGCCCCGAGCGCCACCGCGAGTCCCGCGATCAACCACATGTTCCGAGTCCGCATCGTCACCCTCACCATCGATTCTGCTTGCTCTTCGTCGGCGCAGTTCGCGACTCCAGGGGGTTGGACTGACGCGAACCTGCTTCTATTCTGCCCCATTCGCATCGTCCACGGTTCAACAGGGCAAGACCGAAACATTTTATGTACTCAGGAATCGGCACACATCGCGTGCCGACCGGGGAGGGGTGTGTTCATGACGGCGGTTGCGGTGGTCGGCGCGGGACACTGGGGCAAGAACCTGGTGCGCAACTTCGCACGGCTCCCCGATGCGGACCTGGCTTACGTGTGTGACCTGGATCCGGACATCCGTGGACGGATGGCGGCCCTCTATCCGGCGACCCGGATCACGGGCAGCTTCGCCGAGGTCCTGGCGGACGACACGGTCGATGCGGTGGTGATCGCCACGGCGGCACCCTCGCACTTCCCCCTCGCCCGTCGGGCGCTGGCGGCTGGGCGCCACACCTTCGTCGAGAAACCCCTGACCCTGGGGGTGGGCGACGCCGCCGAACTGGAGCGGCTGGCCGCCGACGTGGATCGGAAGCTGATGGTCGGCCACCTGATGGAGTACCACGGCGCGGTCAACTACATGAAGGAGCTGATGGACGGTGGCGAGATCGGCGATCCGCTGTACCTCTATCTGCAGCGGGTCAACCTGGGGGTGGTGCGCACCGACGAGAACGCCTGGTGGTCGCTAGCCCCCCACGACATCTCCATCGCCTGCTACCTCTTCGGCGCGGATCCGGTGCGGGTCTCGGCCAGCGGTCATGCCTACCTGCAGCAGGGGATCGAGGACGTGGTGTTCGCCAGCCTCACGTTCCCCGACGGGCGAATGGCCCACATCCATGTCTCGTGGCTCGATCCCCACAAGATCCGCAAGGTCACCCTGGTCGGATCGAGCAAGATGCTGGTCCTCGACGACATGCAGGCCGGCGAGCAGGTCCGGATCTACGACAAGGGCGCCGTGGTCCCCGGAGTGGACAGCTTCCACGAGGCGATCACCTTGCGGGTGGGCGACATCCGCATCCCCAAGCTCCCGGCGGCAGAACCCCTGCAGGCCGAGTGCCAGCACTTCCTGGACAGCATCCGCGACGACCGCCAGCCCCGGAGTGACGGAGCCGACGGGCTCCGGGTGGTCAAGGTGCTCCAGGCGGGGGCCGATTCCCTGCGCCAGGGCGGCGTTCCGGTGGACCTCCAGGAGGAAGCGACATGAGCGATTCGAGCGATTCGAGCGATTCGAGCGATCCCGCATTCGTCCACGAGAGTGCCTACGTCGACCCCGGCGCCTCCCTGGGCACGGGCACCAAGGTCTGGCACTTCACCCACGTGCTGCCGGGGGCCACCATCGGCGAGCGCTGCGTCCTGGGCCAGAACGTGATGATCGGCAACGACGTTGTTGTAGGAAGCTGCGTCAAGATCCAGAACAACGTCGCGATCTACACGGATGTGGCCGTCGAGGACGACGTGTTCCTGGGCCCGAGCTGCGTGCTCACCAACGTGACCAATCCGCGCAGCTAGGTGGCACGCCGTAACCTCTACGAGAAGACCCGCCTGCGCAGGGGCGCGACCATCGGCGCCAACGCGACCATCGTCTGCGGGACCACCATCGGTCGATACGCGTTCGTGGCCGCCGGATCGACGGTGACCCGCGACGCCCCCGACTACGCCCTGATGATCGGTGTCCCTGCCGTGCAGGGAGGCTGGATGTCGCGACACGGACACCGGCTGGGCCGGCCCGGCGCCGACGGCGTGATGGCCTGTCCCGAGACCGGCTACCGCTACCGGGAGGAATCGCCGGGGCGGCTGCGCTGCCTGGATCTGGACGAGGACGAACCGCTGCCGAGCAAGCTCGCGATCGGCTGGCGTGGCTACCACGAGTTCAAAGGAGAGAGCCGATGAAGGTACCTATGCTGAATCTCGCAGCACAACACGAGGGTCTCCGGGACGACCTGGTGTCGTCGGCCACCGAGGTGATGGACAGTCACCGGTACATCAACGGCCCGCAGGTCGCCGAGATCGAGCAGGCCGTTGCCGAGTACAGCGATTGCCTCGGGGCGGTGGGTGTGTCGAGCGGCACGGATGCGCTGCTCTGCGCCATGATGACCCTGGGGATCAGTGTGGGTGACGAGGTGATCACCACCCCGTACACGTTCTTCGCCACCGCCGGCAGTATCTGGCGCACGGGCGCACGTCCCGTGTTCGTCGACATCGACCCGGTCACCTTCAACATCGATCCGGCCCGGATCGAGGCGGCGATCAACGTCCGGACCCGGGCGGTGATGCCCGTCCACCTGTTCGGCCAGATGGCAGACCTGGATGCGATCTGCGACATCGCGAACTGCCACGGGCTGCACGTGATCGAGGACGCTGCGCAGGCCATCGGCGCCACCCAGCGCGGCCGCAAGGCCGGCTCGTTCGGCGACGTGGGCTGCTTCAGCTTCTTCCCCAGCAAGAACCTGGGCGGCCTGGGTGACGGCGGGATGGTCACGGCCCGTGACGCCGGGCTGCTCGAGCGGCTCCTCCAGTGCCGGAACCACGCCTCGAACCCCAAGTACTTCCACTCCTGGGTCGGCGGGAACTTCCGGCTGGATACGCTGCAAGCGGCGGCGTTGATGGTCAAGCTTCACTACCTGGAACGCTGGACCGCAGCCCGTCGCAGCAACGCTGCGCTGTACGACACCCTGCTCGCGGAAGTCGACGAGGTCACGGCACCCGTGGTTCGGCCCGGGAACGGCTCGGTGTTCAACCAGTACGTGATCCGCGCTCGGCGGCGCGACGCCCTCCAGCAGCGGCTGACGGAGCGGGGCATCGCGAGCGCGATCTATTACCCGCTCAGTCTGCACCAGCAGGAGTGCTTCGCCGCGCTGGGATACAGCAAGGGTCAGTTCCCCCACAGCGAACGGGCCGCCGCCCGGTCGCTGGCGCTGCCGGTCTATCCCGAGCTCGCCAGCGAGCAGATCCGGCACGTGGTGGCCGCGGTGAAGGGATTCTACGCCGGATGATCGGCCAGCCAGCCAGCGGGGGGCGCGCCGGGGAAAATCCGGGCCAAGCTCGGGTACCGCGAGCTGGGGCGCTGGGAAGAGTACCTCCACTTCGCCGACCGGACGCGGGCGGCCGCTTTCCTCGACGCCGCCGCCAGCAAGGTACTGGACGGACGGCCGCGGGTGCGAACTGCGGCGCGGCGGAGCCTGGCGCTGCTCGCTCCGGTGGCTGTCGGCCACGCCCGGCGACGGCGGCGGCGCCTGGGCCACGACTTGACCCTGACCGTCAGCACCAAGCTGGACCCCGTCGCGGACGAGATCGACGCCTTCTGGGATCGCAACCGCGCCCGCTACGGGATCACCATCTGGCGTTCGAGCCGCTACCTGCGCTGGCGGCTGTTCGACAATCCCTGGGTCGACCACGACCTGTGGATCGCGCGCCGGGGCGCGGACCTCGTGGGGTACGCAGTCGTCGCGCAAGGACAAGACGGGACCGCGCGGCTGATCGACACCCTGGTCGAAGGGGATGACGTGGACTTGCTGGCCGCGATGTTCGCGGCCGTGACCCGCGCGCTCGTCGAACGGGGCGTGAGCCTGGTCCGCGCGGGGGTGCTGGGTCCCAACGCAGGGCAACAGCGGGCCCTGACCCGGGCTGGATTCCTGCGGATCGACGCGCCCTCCTTCGAGCGCAGGCCCTGACCACGGATCCGCCGTCGCTCCGGCGCCCCGGTGATGTTGCGGGTCCTCGATCCGACGCTGGGACACGACCGCTCGATGGATCCCCGAAACTGGTATTTCTCGGTTCTATTTACCGAGGGCATCAGCTGACCTGATCGATACCGAGATAGTGGAGGACAACGGCCATGCAGGAGATCATCAATTTCCGTGTTCGGCCCCGGTTTCCCGAAACGTTGAAGGCCTGGACACCCGTACCCACGGCGGCCTTCGCGCCCTACGTCGATCTCTACAAGATGGAATCCCGCCTGAGCTTCCTGACCGTGGACGAGCAGCTCGACGAGATGGACCGCCACGGGATCGCCGTCGCGGTGCTGTCGGGGGGCAACCGCCACGAGAATCGGTTCATCGCGGAGCTGTGCGCCCGCCACCCCGACCGATTTGTCGGGCTGGGCGGGGTCCAGCCCCAGGAGGGCGCCACGAAGGCCTACCGCGACGCCCGCGAGGCGCTGGCTCGCGGGCGTAGACCACGTCGACGGCCAGCGTCTCCCCCAGCCGGCTCCGGAACTCCCGCACCAACGCCGCCCCGTCGCGGTCGCGGCGATGGCCGTCGTCCGGTACCACCCGAGCCTGTATCCGGCCGACCTCTTCCTGGATCACCTGCAAAAAACGGACGTGACGACAGCGCTTGGCGATGACCGAGATGTTGGTGATCCGGGTCCCGTCCGGCAGCCGGAAGCCCTCGCCGGTCCGTCCCTCGATCCGCTCGATGATCCTGCCGGGCATTCCGCACTCGCAGCGGGCGTCGGGATCCACCAGGCACAGGTCACCGACCCGGTAGCAGATCAGCGGCCAGGCCAGGTTGTGCAGGGAGGTGCAGACGATCTCGGCGCGCACCAGCCGGCCCTCGCGTCCCACCGGCAGCAGCTCGAGGACGCCGTAGTCCAGATCCTCGTGCAGGTGCCTACAACGCCGCTCGGTGATGGATCCGCAGGCCTCGGCCTGGGAGTACTGGTCCCTGACGCAGGCTCCGAAGACCCGCTCCAGGGCCGCCCGGTGCCGGGGCCGCAGGACCTCGGCGGTGGAAACACCGCCTGCAGCCTGTTGGTGAAGCGGAATCCCTGGCGCTCGATCCAGTCGGCGATCAGGAAGACGGGCGCCGGGTACCCTTCGATGTAGGCCAGTTCCTGCTCCTGCAGCGCCTGGGCGTAGTCGACCAGATGGTCCTCGCGCAGATGAAATACCGAATACAGCCGCTGGTTTGCGGCGGCGTTGGTCCGCCAGAACGGTGGCCGGTGGACGCCCGCGGGGACGATGCCAGCGCCGGCAAACGAAGCGTACGGATCGCGAAACCCGAGCCCTGACCGCAGTCGGGCCCAGCCGAAACCATAGAGCGCGTGCACCGCGTCCGCGGACCGGTAGAGCGTCAGTGGAGTGCCCGTGCTGCCACTGGTGGTGTGGACGTGGAGTGACCGGGGATCGACGTCATCGGCCAGCATGCCCCTGCCCGCCCGAACCACATCTCCCTTGTCCAGCAGCGGCAGCCGCGCCAGATCGTCGACGTCGCGGATCTCGTCCGGCACCACCCCCGCTTCCAAAAAACGCTGGCGGTGGAACGGTACGTGCTCGTACGCGTGTCGCAACACCTCCCGCAGGCGCTGACGGCGGTACTCGCGCAGCTCGGCATCGCTCCAGCCGCCGCTGCGCTCGAAGAACCGCTGCCAGCTTCGCTGTCCGGGTCCGTAGCGAGCCCTCAGCCGGGCGACCCCCGCCGCGGTGCACGCCGTGTTCTGTAGCGCCGGAGGCAGGTGATCGTAGAGCCAGCGCGCCCCATCGAAGGCCATCTCACAGCTCCCGAAAGGAGATCGGCGATACGCCCTCGCGCCGGGCCTTCTCCAACGGGCCCGGTGCGCTGAGAGCGGCCACCTCGGCGCGCCGGGGCTCCACGTATCGCGCGTGTTCGCGCAGGCTCGCATCGGGGTATCCCGGGTGACAGTAGATCTCGCTCGTACCCGGAGGCAGCCAGGCCACCAGGGATTCCCACATCGCCCGTTCGGGCTTGCAGCTGTCCGGCGAGACCTTGGCGGGTGTGATCAGCCGGTCGGCGGTCCTCATCCCAGCCCGGCGGGCCTGGACCGTACGGCAGCCCGATATCGAGTGTCGCAGGGCGCGGGCCGGTCGGCGGACGTAGTGCGCCCGATGTGACCAGGTGCCGTCGCAGAGGCCCAGGTAGATCCGATGGCGGTGACAGCGCATCCGGCGCACGCCAAACCCCTGGGCGATGCGGAGCGCGTTCTCGAAGTACCCGGGCAGCAGGTGCTCGTTGCGATGCCCATCCCAGTGGGTGATCTCCCCGGCCAGCTCTCGCATCCGCAGGAACTGCGCCTCGATCTCACGGCGCAGATGGTCCGCGCGGATCCGTCCACGGAGCAATCGCCAGCGGAAGCGTGTGTCCCAGAACAGGCCCCGATCGTCGACCAGCGACGGCACCTGGTCCGGCGGACACACCGGCCGCCCCACCGCCAGGTTGACGTGAAGGCCCGCGCTGACTCTCGGGAACTCCCTCACCAGATCGGGCACCGCCTGCGCGGCCGGGAAGTTCACGTTGACGCTGGTGCTGCGGACGAATCCCGCGGCCAGGCACTCCATGATCGCGCGGTTGGTCCCCGCCGAGAGACCGAACCCGTCCGCGTTGACGATCAGGCGTCGTAATGGTGTCACGGTAATCTCCTCACAGCTCGGCGCTGCCGATCAGCGCCACGCCACAGCGGCCAGCGCAACGGACGAGCTCCGCTGACGCCAGCGCCCGGGCCTCGCCAACCCGCTGGTCGAGCAGGGTCGAGTAGCGGCGGAGGGTCGCGTCCGGATACCCGGGATGACACCAGACCTCCGATGTACCCCGGGGCAGGGCATCCAGCAGGTGCAGCCAGCTGTCCAACCGATCCGGGCCGCGGCCGGGGCGCGACTCGAAGAACACGGCCCGGTCGGCGGTGCGGAACCCCCACTCGCGCCCGAGCTGCGACACGGCCTTCCGCACCGGCCAGGTGACCAGGGGCCGGGGCCGGCGAATGCGATCCAGCGCGCGGCCGAGCGCTGGCCACCGCCCGCGGGTCACCACGTGATAGCGGTGGGTACGCATCGCCGGGATCCCCGCGCGCCGGGCGCAGCGCATCGCCACCCACAGATAGGGCGGGTAGATGTGATCTCCCCGGTGGCTGTCCCAGTGCGACAGGGTGATTCCCAGGCCCTGGAGCCTGGCGATCTGGGCGTCGATCTCCCGCTCCACGTCCCGGGCCTTGATCCGGCCCAGTAGAGCCCGGCGCGGGAATTCGCGGTACCAGAACTCCCCCGCCCCGTTCACCAGGCTCGGCACCTCGCGGGGATTGGAAACCGGCCGCCCCACCGACAGGTTCAGGTGGATCCCCAGCGACAGCCTGGGAAACCGCCGCGACAGGCCAGTCACGTCACGCACAGCCGGGAAGTTGGCGTTGATGCTGACCCCGCGAACGAAGCCGGCCGGCAGTACGTCCTCGATGGCCCGGTTGATCCCCGGTGCGAAGCCATACCCGTCGGCATGGACCATCAGCCGCCTCATCCGTCCCTCCGCCCGCTGGTGAACTCGCGAAAGAACGCCAGCAGCTTGCCCTCTTCGCCGCTCCATCCGTAGCGCTCGGCCAGGCCCGCCCGCAGCCGCGCGGCGTGCCGATCGATCCGATCCGGATCCTCGAGTTGCTCCTCGATGGTGGCGAGCCAGGCCTCCTCGTCCGCGCCGTCGACGACCGCGATCCGGCGCCGGTCCCGGGGCCGCAACAGGCGGTCCAGTTCCGGCATCCGCGAGCAGACCACCGCGCAGCCGCAGGCCATGTACTCGAAGACCTTCACCGGCACCGCCAGCTCCAGATGGGGTGTCAGCCACGGGTGCACGCTGACCCCGACGCGGCAGCGGCCCAGCAGCGCCGGAACCTGGTCGTGGGGCACCCAGCCCACCGCTTCGAGGTGGCGCGCTGGGAACCGGCGTCGCCACCAGCGCTGGTGGTCCGGCGGTGCGCCGACGATCAGCACCCGCGCCGACGCCCGCTTCTCGAACAGCCGCTCGAGCACGGAGGCGAAGAACGCGCGGCGGCGGGGGTTGAGAGTGCCCAGGTGTACCAGGTCGAATTCCCGCTCCCGGGCCGGCGTCTGCTCCCGCGCCCCCCGCGCCAGGTGATCGTCGGTGGGCAGGTTGTAGACCGTGACCACCCGGCGGTGCGGGAACTTGCTCCGCAGTGGGGCCGTGGCGGTCGCCACGCCCACCGCCAGCCGCGACAGTCCTCGCTCGTAGCGATCGGCGCCCCAGCCAGCGACGCCTCGCAGCGGCGCCGGGATCCACTCGCGGTGACGCACCATGTTGCCGTAGTCCTCGTGGGCGTCGTACACGCAGCGCCGTCCCATCAGCGCCAGCAGCGGCAGCAGAAACAGCATGGACGCGTCGTGTACGTAGACCACGGGCGCCGGATCGCGCGCGGTGGTCGCCAGCAACAGCCAGGGGGTTACTGCCAGCCGTTCGAGTCGCCCCTTTGGCTGCCGCACGCCCACCAGCTCCACGCCCTGCCTGAGACCGTCCGTCGCGCCCGGCGCGACCAGACGGACCCGGTCGCAGACGCGGGCCAGACTGCGCGCCTGGCGGGCGAAGACCCGGCCATCGTCCGCCCCGTGCAGGGTCAGGATGTCGATGGGCGGCAGGGGCCGGGCGCGAGGGTCGGGCGCGTTCACCCCACCACCTCCCGAAGCAGGTGCAACCGCCTTGTTGCACAACGCGTGAGCAGCCGCTCCAGGTCATCGACGATGCGGCGGCGATCGTATTGCTGCTCCGCGAGTGCCCGGCCCCGCGAAATCCGCGGAAAGCTCCCGAGCCTCTACGAGCTCACCGACCGCGGCGAGGTGTTCCGGCGAGGCCGGGGGGATCTGGGCGCGTGGAGGACATCCCTGCTGGCCCCGCAGTCATCGACATCGGTCAGATCGGGACCCGCCTCGTTGTCCTCCATGCGGACGGCTCCCTCGCCGTCGGAGGGGTCGCAGGCGGGTACCTCCCAGTCCCCGCGCCGGACGAACTCGACACCGAGCACCCTCCGCGCCTCCGCGTCCTGGGGAGCGAGGTCTATTCGATCATCACGCTCGGACAGGGGGCCTCGCTGCAGGTGCTCGGCAACCTCGTCGAGCCCCTGCCGGAAGAGCTGAAGCACGCCCTCCCCCTCGACGTGTGGTCGACGAAGGACGGGGATGCCGAGGCGATCCGAGTCCTCATCTCGACCGAGGCGGGGCTCCAGGTCTGGGAGGTCGCCGAGCTGTAGGCTCCAGGCCCCAATTCCTGGACCGAAATTGCTGTCCGTGACGGACCCCACCGGGACAGCCCGCCGTCCGGTGACACGGAGCCTTTGCGCCGTCTCGCCGCGCCGCTACAATTTCTGGCCGGAGGACCATGTCCGGGCCCGCGCCGCTGAAGACCGTTGTCGCTTTCGCGCCTGGGGATTCAGCCCACCGGGACGCGCTGCAGCCCCACCTCGACGCCCTGGAGAACGAGGGGCTGATCGCTCCCGTGGAGGACCGGACGGCGGAACCTCCGGCTCCCGATACCGGAGGGGATCCGGACGCGGCGGACGATGTCGAGTTGCTGCTGATGCTCGTGAGCGACGAGCTGCTCGGGTCCGGGTACCTGGGGGGCAGCGAGGTGCTGACTGCGCTGCTGCACCACGCCACGGGCGCGGCGGTGGTCGCGCCGTTGATCCTGGAAGACTGCGACTGGCAATCGACCCTGCTGGGGAAGGTCGCCGCCCTCCCCACGCAGGGTGTTCTCCCGGCGGCGGGGTCCGATACCGAGGCGGCGTGGGAAGAGGTGGTGCGGGGCCTCAGGGACCGGATCGAAGCGCTCCACAACGAGGCCCGCAATCGCTCCTCGGCGACCCAGTTGCGTGTGGAGACCATGGGCTCGTTCTCGGTGGAGGTGGACCTGGTCCGGTCCGTGCTGCGGCAGATGCAGGAGCAGTCGATGCTGGGGCCAGCCTACCGCGGGGACTGGGCGACATCGTCCCCACCCGCGGAGCTCGGTCCGGATCCCGACGAGTTGATGTCCACCGAGACCCTCACCCTGGCCCCGGACGTTCCGGGCCGGGACCCGGGGGACAGGCCCGAGGTGGCGGCGGTGCCGGGGTTCCCCGAGGGCACGCTGGGCGTGCTGGAGTTCGTGGACGGACCCCACAAGGGGACACTGGAGCCCCTCGATCTGGCCCAGGTCTCCCTTGGCCGGCACGCGAGCAACCACATCGCCCTGGACGACCCGGCGGCCTCGGCCAACCACGCGATGCTGCTGCGCGCCCCCTCCGGCGAGTGGACCATCGTCGACCTGGGATCCACCAACGGAATCCTGCTCAACGGCAACCCCGTCCACGAAGTCTCGCTGGTCTCGGGCGACCAGATCCTCATCGGTGGGAGCCTGATTCGGCTGTGGTTCCCCGACCCCGGCTGATCCCGGGGGCTGCCCGCCGCTCACCGCCCGTGCCAGGATGCCCCGCGGGATGAGGAGAGCCCATCATGACGTGGAAGGTCTGGGTCGGCACGATTCTCAACTTTTTCCTTCTCGGACTCGGCTACTTGCTGTTCACGCCCAAGAAGATCATGGGCGCTTTCCTCACGGTGGGCGCCGTCCTCGCGACCTACGTCGAGCAGGTCCCGCTCAAGGGGCTGGAAGACAAGACGCCCTTCCTGATCATGTTCGTCGCATTCTTCTGCCTGGCACTCGGCTGCGCCATCGACGGGTACCAGGAGATCAAGAAGGCGCAATCTTCCGCCAGCTAGCGGCCGCCTTCCTCCCTGCGCGGTCCGCCGTGGTGGCCGTGACCGTGTGCCTGGCCGGCGGCGTGGCCTGCCCGGCGGACGACGACGCGGACGGGGACGGGGTGACCGAAGGCGCGGGGGACTGCGACGACCAGGATCCCAACACCTACCCCGGCGCCGCCGAGATCTGCGATGCCCGCGACAACGACTGCGACGGCGAGATCCCCGACGACGAAATCGACGCGGATGGGGATGGCTTCATCGGCTGTCTGGGGGACTGTGACGACTCGCACGCGGGTATCCACCCCGGAGCCGACGAGGCGTGCAACGGGGTCGACGACGACTGCGATGGCTCGCTCGAGGAGGAGGAGGACCAGGACGGAGACGGGCTGGCCGGGTGCGATGGGGACTGCGACGACGGTGACCCCTGGGTGAGCCCCGAGGCGGCCGACGAGTGCGGGGGGAGGACACGGACTGCGACGGGGACCCCGACACCCACGGCGGAGGCCCCTGCATCAGCTGCTCCCACCGGGTCCCCGGGGATTTCGACTCCATCACCTCGGCGGTCGACGCCGCGTCCGACGGCGACGCGATCTGCGTGGAGCCGGGCAGCTACCCGGAGGCGGGCATCAACTTCGGCGGCAAGGGGCTGCAGCTCGTGGGGCTCGCCGGACCCGGCGCCACCACCATCGACGGGGAGCAGGGCGGCACGGTCCTGCTGATCGACGATGGCGAAGGCGGCGACACCGTCGTGGAGGGATTCACCGTCCGGGGTGGCTACTCGGATCGGGGCGGCGGGATCCGCGTCGAGGCGGCGTCACCCACCCTTCGCAACCTGGTGGTCACCGACAACCACGCCTACCAGTCCGCCGAGGACACCGGGATCGGCGGCGGAATCCTGCTGGACCAGTCCTCCGCCAGCCTGGCGCGGATCGTGGCCTCGTCGAACGTGGCGGACGACGACGGTGGGGGAATCTGGATCCGGGATTCGACGCTCGCGCTGGAGGACGTCGACGCCAGCGCGAACACCGCGGGACTGTACGGCGGCGGGATCTACTCGGAGGATTCGGACCTGACGATGCTCGCCGTGCGGCTCGCGGACAACGAGGCCGGGATCCACGGTGGCGGGATGTGGCTCGGCGGCGGAGTGTCGACCTTCACCCGTGGGGAGGTCACGGGCAACGCGACCGACAGCTGCGAGGAGTGCCAGGGGGGTGGGCTGTCGCTGTCCTGGGCCAACGCGGCGGTCCAGGGTGTGACCGTGTCGCGCAACTCCAGCCACGAGGGGGGCGGGATCGCCGTCAGCGGCGTCGCCTCCCTGCGGGATGTCGCGATCACCCACAACGATGCGGTGAGCCGGGGCGGAGGGCTCTATCTGCACGACGGGACCGCGCTGCTGGACCGGCTTCGGGTGGCGGGCAACCTGGGCGGGAACGGCGGGGGAATCTACGCCGAGATCGCCGAGCTGGAGCTGACGGGCGGCGTGATCGCGGGCAACACGGCGACCGATTCCGGCGGGGGCCTGCAACTGGTCGACACCACCGCCGTGATCACCAGCGCCACCCTGGTGGCCAACGTGGCGCAGGACCGGGGCGGTGGGATCTACCTGGCCTCCCCGACGCTCTCGGCCCAGAACATCACCGTCTCCCACAACCTGGCCACCGAGTGGGGTGGGATCTACCTGCTGGCGGGCCCTGATCCCGAGCTTCGCTATTGCAACGTCGGGGGCAACACGGGGGGGGATCTGGCGCACTTCGCGTCCGATCCGACGGGGTCCTCGGGCAACCTGTCGTTGGTCCCCGAGTTCCTGGACATCGGGGCAGACGACCCCGAGGAGTGGGACGTCCACCTGATCGCCGGAGGCGCGCTGGTGGACGGCGGAAACCCCACATGGCTGGACCCGGACGGCTCGCCGTCGGACATCGGCGCACATGGAGCCGAGAGTGCCGGCCTCTGGGACCTGGACCTGGACGGCTACCCCCTGTGGTGGCAGCCCGGCGACTACGACCACGGGGCCTATCCCGCCCAGGGCTGGGACTGCGACGACGCGGACGAGACGGTCTACCCCGATCACGGCTGCTGAGGCGAGACAGCCGGCGGCTCAGCCGGGACAACCCCCGATTTAGTCCGCGCGCGGGGGTGGGCGCCGTTGATTAAGATACCCGCCCGTGGATCAACCCGAGCCAGAAGCGGCCGACGCGGCGCGTGGAGTCGCGTTCGGCAAGTACCGATTGTTGCGCCAGCTGGGCGAGGGGGCCTTCGGGACCGTCTACGAGGCGATCCTTCCCGGGCCGATGGGCTTCGCCAAGCGCGTGGCGGTCAAGACGCTGCGCTCGGGCGTGTTCGGCGCAAAGGACAAGATCGCCGAGGCGCTGGTCAACGAGGCCCGCATCGGCGGCCTGCTGCACCACGGCAACATCGTCGACATCCTCGAGCTCGGCCAGGTGGACGGCCAGTACTACATGGCGATGGAGTTCGTCGACGGTCCGACATTGACCGAGGTGATCCACGCCTGTCGGATGGGAACGACTCTGCTACCCCGGTTCGCGGTGCTCGCCATCGGCAGCGACCTGTGCCGCGGGCTGCATCACGCCCACGGCCTGCGCAACCTCGACGGCAAGCCGCTGCGGCTCGTCCACCGCGACGTCAAGCCCTCGAACATCATCCTGGACGCGGAGGGGCGGGCCAAGATCCTCGACTTCGGCATCGCCAAAGCGGCAACGAACCTCTACCAGACCACCACGTCGGCCGTGATCAAGGGGACGCCGCGGTACATGTCGCCCGAGCAGGTGGAGTGCAAGCCGCTGGACGGCCGCGCGGACATGTTCTCGGCCGCCGTCGTCCTGTACGAGATGATCACCAATCATCTGCTGTTCACTGCCGACGAGATGCCAGGGTTGCTCCACCAGATCCTGTTCCGGGACCTGACCCAGTCCATCGAACGCGCCGAGACCACGATGCCGGGCTGCGGCGACATCCTCGCCAAGGCCCTGGCCCGGAATCCTGACCATCGACAGGCGAGCGCCGGGCAACTGGCGGACGAGCTGACCGCGCTGAGCCGGGACTACCCGGCGTCGGCGACCATGGGTGAGGTCGTGGCGCGGCTGATGAACCGCGTCGCCGACGACCGAAGCTTCGCTCCGGTGCGGCCCGAGGATCTGGCCGACGATTCGACCCACTCGATGCAAGAGACGCTGGATCCCTACCCCACTGGCAAGCCCCCCGACATGGCGGCCGCGCCCGATCCGGCGCTCTGGGACCGCTTCTCGACGGTCTTCTGCGACCCGGACTGGCCCACCCCGACCCCCGGATCGTCCCTCCCCCCGGTTGCCGCCCCCCCACGGAGCGAAGACCCGCCGGCTCCCCGGCGTTGGCCACGGCGCCCGCTCGCGGCGGTCGCCTTTGCCGCCCTCGTCCTGGTGGGTGCGTGGGCGGCGGCCCACGTCTGGTGGGGCAACCCGCCAGAACTCGAGGCCCTCGACGCCGACGCCGACGACGACGCCGACAGGGTCGATCCGGCCACGCCCGCGGCGCCGACACCGGAACCTCCGACGCCCGGTGCCGCGCTGCCAGGCCAGCTCCCACAAGACCACCCCGACGGGGGAGATGGCCATGTGGATCTCGGCGAACAGGAACCCGGCGTGGAACGCGAGCGCGAAACGGGGACCCAGCGCGAGGCCGACTCCCCTGCGGTCGATCCCGACGAAGAGGAGGAAGACGACTGTGGCGGGACGGCGGCGGCCATCCCCGGGGCGCAACCCGCGCAACCAGGCGCTCTGCGGATCACCTGCCTGCAGGCCTGCAGCGTCTATGTCGACGGAAAGAAGCACGGCAGCCGCACCCACATGCGCACCCGCGTCGATCCGGTGGAGGCCGGCGGTCATCACCTGACCCTTGTGCGGATCGACGGTGAGGGAAACCGGCACGAGAAGTCCTTCGATCTCCAGGTCGACGGAGGCGAGCAGTTCATCTGCTGGGACTTCGACAGGGGCGCAGAGTGCGGCTGATCCGCCAGCTCATGGGCGCGTTCGCTGCGCGGAACCGCCCCGTGTGGGTGCTGGGCCTGGCGATGCTCGTGGCGACGGGCGCGGCGGGGGCGGAGGCCGAGACCGAGACCGAGACCGAGACCGAGACCGAGACCGGACAAACACCGCGGGTGGTCTACCTGGGCCTGCCCCCGGCGCCGGAGAGCGAGGACATCGTCCGCCAGGCGCTGGCCCGGGCCCGGCCCCGGATCTCCGCCGAGGTCTCGCTGGTCCACCTGGATCAGCTGGTGCCGATCCATGAGCTGGGCGTCTTCGGCGCCGCGGAGCACCGCGTCTGCGACCGCGAGCCCCAGGATCCCGCCGAGTATCAGTCGCTGCGCGACGAGCTGTACCAGGCGTTCCTGATGCAGGAGGAGACCGCGTCACGGGTGGCGCAGGTACAGGCCGCCCAGCTCTGTCTGGCCTCGCCGGTCCCCCCGACGAGCTGACCTGACCGGCCTTCCTCGATGCGATCGTGGCCTTCGAGAACGGCGATGACTCCGGTGCCCGAGTGCGCTTCGCCGATGCCCTGTCGATCCACCCCGATCTCGGTTGGGTCGATGCCTTCCCGAGCGAGGCCCGCCCCCTGTTCGACCAGGCCGCCGAGCTGGTCGGACAGCGACCGGAGGCCACCCTCGAGCTGGCCCCGCCGGAGGGGATGCGGGTCTGGATCGATGGTCGCGAGGTGGCCGATCCGACGGAGCCCCTGGCCCTACCCGCCGGCCATCATCTGGTGCAGGTCGGTTCGGGCAGCGACCTCCACCTGCGGGCCGTGTTCATCACCCTGCGGGCGGATCGAGGGGCGCTGGTGGTCGACCCGGGCTTGCTGCGCGCCGTGGCCGCGGTGCTGCATCAGCTGGCCGGCGACGGCTCCCGCCCCGTCGGACACGTCGTCGTGATGCGAGGTGGCGCCAGCGTCTGGAGCTGGACCCCAACGGCCTCCGCCCTAACACGCGTCCGGCTGATGGACGACGGCGTGGCGCACCGCCGCCAACGCGCCGGGAAGGGTGCGCTGACCGCGGTCGGGTTGCTGGGGACCGTGGCTGCGATCGCTGGCGGCGTGGGCCTGGGTCTGACCGGACGGCAGCTGGCGCGGGGGGAGCGCTGGATCACCCCCGGCTGGGCGGACGACCCCACCCTGCGGACCTGGCGTGGCCTGAGCACGCTGCTGGTGGCGGGCTGCTCGTCCGCCGCGCTCGGTTTCGGCGGGCTGGGGATCACCGTGGCCCTCCAGCGCCAGCGGGGTGGCCCGACCGCCTGGCTGAGCGTCGGTGCGGCGGCGCGGCCGGAGCCGGGTCGCGGACGGGGTCCCGTGGACGGATTCCGCGTCACCCTGGAGATTCGAGGAGGCGCGTGGAGATGAAGGGCGAGGGACGATCAACCCGGCCTGTGTCGCGACGGTGGCCGCGGAGGCTGGCGCTGCTTGCCCCGCTGCTGGCCTTCGTCAGCTGGATCGCGGCCTGCCCGACGCCCGAGCCGCCGCCGAACCTGTTGTGGCTGGGCGACGCCGACCGCACGCTGTGGGGGCGGGCCGGGGAGGGCGCCGTCGGGGCCGCGATGACGGCCGATGACCAGTGTCGTGTCGTCGTGGGCGCGCCGCGGACGCCGTCCCCGGATGGATCGGCACCCGAGGTCGGCGTGATCTTCGCTGTGGAGTCGCCAGCGGAGCTGCCCCACGACACGCCCCTCGACCCGGAGTCCTCTGCGGACGGCCACCAGCGCCACGGGACCCAGCCCTACGCGTCGGCGGGATCCGCGACGGCCTTCGTCGGCGACCTCGACGGTAGCGGTTCTGCGGAGCTGGCCCTGGGGCTGTCGGGCGCGCCAGCAACGAACGGGCAGGAGGTCGGCGGCGGGGTGTGGATCTACGTCGACTTCGCCGCCCCCGACCTGGGGCAGCGGAAGCCCGACGGAATCCTGACCGGCGACCGGGGCCATCTCTACCTGGGATACGCCCTGGCGGGGGGCGCTGACGTCACCGGTGACGACCTCGACGACCTGCTGATCGGCGCCCCGGAGCGCCACAGCCAGGGAGTCTACATCGACGGGGACAACGGGACAGGCAGGGTCTATCTGATCGCGGGTCGCGAGGACCTGGCATCCGACCTGACCGCCGCCGCCACCCCGGGCGACGTGACGGACACCCTGGAGTTCGTCGGCGAGGCCAACGGCGACGGGCTGGGCATGGCCGTCGAGGCGATGGCGGAAGAGGCGAACGCCGCCGTGGTGCTCGGAGCGCCCTATTCGAGCCGCAACGGCAATTTCGCCGGGACGGCCTACCTGTGTCCGGCCGCCGGCTGGAGCGAGCTCGACGGCGTGGTGCTGGTGGGCGGCGAGTGTGCGGCGTTGGTCGGCGAGCAAGGGGAGTATGCGGGGTACGCGGTCGCCGACGCGGGTGACCTGGACGGATCGGGAATGGCCGATCTACTGATCGGCGCGCCCCAGCGGGCCGCGGACGAACAGGCCGCGGGGACCGGGGTGGTGTACCTGCTGGTCGATCCGCTGATCGACCTCGAGCTACGGACGGTGAACCTCAACAGTGAGGCGCACACAACCTTCGTCGGTGCCCTGGACGGCGACGCCCTGGGCTTCGCGGTGGCTGGAACGGGCGACCTCGACCAGGACGGGTTCGCCGACTTCCTGCTGGGAGCCCCCCAGGGAGCGCTCCGGGGAGAGGAGGTCTACAAGGGTGTCGCCTACCTGTTCACGGGGCGGTCGGGCGGATTCGAGGCCGAGGTACCCGTGGGCGAAGCGACCATCCAGCTCTGTGGAGAACGCGTGCTGCACGGGACCGGCTGGACCGTGTCCGACCTCGCCGGTTACTCCCTCGGCGGTGGCGGCGGCTGGGACGGCGACCCGAACGACCGCTTCATCGCCGTGGCGGCGCCCCACCGGGACAACGACGTCCACGGCACCGACGAATGGTCCGATGCCGGGGCCGTCTACCTCCTTCACGACGCACTGGAGCCCTATCTGGAGGCTCCGCGCTGAGCACGGATCTCCACCGCCCCTGTCACGACCCTTCCCCCGGGGCGAGGCCGTACAGCGTCCGGAACATCACGAGAACCTCGTCGGTGGTGCGCCAGTGGGCGGCGCCATCCTCGACGTAGGGATCGATGGCGCCCATCCATCGCTCGAACACTTCCTTCTCCGGTGGATCGCCCAGGCTCCAGACGATCGTGAAGGCGTTCACCCCTCCCGCGGTGGCGCCGTCGATGGCTGCCTGCAACTGGAGCTCGTACTGCTCTATGTCGGCGTCGTCGAAGGGACAGGCGATGTTGGATTCGTCCCCCGACGCGTCCTCGGCCAGACACTCGAGCAGACCCCCGTCGTGGATCACCGTCAGCTCTCCCTGACCCAGGGGGACCGGCGTGGTCCAGCTCGCGCCGTCCACGACGTGCCAGGGCTCCAGCCGGTCCGCGACGGTGTCCGGGTAGGGCTGATGACAGTCCCATGGGAACTCACAATCGCGGACCCACT
>CAYTBN010000073.1:0-30923 GCA_964436045.1 uncultured Rickettsiales bacterium
GAGCCTCCTTCTGAATTCGGCCTAAGCAACCAGAATTCTAAAGGATTTCAGGCTTTGACGTTTTGTATTCGTGAACGAACCGGGCTAGCTCCCCATGGATCGATACCCCTACACCCGCGTCGCGACCGGGCGGCCGGGGCGGATACCCACGTCGTCGTTTGTGCGCCGCACCAACGGGCAGGCCCGAGCCCGTGTGTACGCCAGCCCGCGACGCGCGCGGGGGGACGACGCTAGAATCCGCCCATCGTGACGTCATCCACCCCCGCCAGCGCGCCCGAGCCTGGGGCGCGCAAACGCCGCGCCCGAGCCGTGCTCCAGCGAGTGCTGCCCGCGGCCCTGATGGGGTTGGCGCTGGTGCTGGTCGCGGGGTTGGCCCGTCACGTGGGCGTGAGCAGAGACACCGGATATCTGCGGGAGATGCTCGTCTTGCTGCTCGCCGCTCTGACGGTGGCCGGCTGGAGCCGGGCCGCCCGCACCCGCAGCCGACGGGCCGCGCTGGTGATCGCGCTGATGGCCGTCGCGGCCGGTGGGTTCTGGGTGCAGTCGCACAGGCACGTCAAGGGGCTCGGTGACCCTGACCAGCTCTACGTCTGGGGGCTGTTCCACTACTATCTGGGCGCCAAGTATTTCGACGAGCTGGGCTACACCCACCTGTACGAGCAGGCGCTGGTGGCCGACGCCGAGGGTGCCCGGCAGCTGGAGCGGGTCAAGACGATCCGGGACCTGGAGACCTACTCGTTCAGGCCGGCAGCACCGGTCCGCAACGGCGAACGGCTGGACAGCTGGAGCGACGAGCGGTGGGCCGCCTTCAAGGCCGATCTGGAGTACATCACCCGGCTCCGGGCACCCGGGTACTGGCAGGGGCCGCTGCGCGATCGGGGGTACAACCCCTCGCCAGCCTGGCACGCGGTCGGGGTCACCATCGCCAGCCTGCTCTCGATCCGCGATCCCGTCAGCCAGACCGTGCTGATCCTGCTGGACGTGCTGGCGGTGCTGATGGCGTTCGCAGTCAGCGTCCGCGCGTTCGGCTGGGCGCGATCGGCGCTGGTGCTGGGGGCGTTCTACCTCTGGTTCGGCAACCCGGAGCGGATGTTCGGCCAGATGTTCGTGCTGGATTGGTTCGCAGCGGCCTGGGCCGGGGTGGCCCTCTGGCGGCTGGACCGCCATCGGACCGCGGGGGTGCTGCTGGCGTACGCCGCCATGGTCAGGGTGTTCCCGCTGCTCCTGCTGGCCGGGCCACTGGTCCAGGGCGCCGCCACCCTGATCCGGGAGCGGCGCATCCCGCACGCCCACCGCCGGCTGCTGGCCGGGGCGGCCGCAACGATGCTGGTGCTGTTCGTGGCAGGCGGCCTCAGCAGCCGTCAGGGCTTCTCGATGTGGGCGTCGTTCACCGGCAACATCGGCCACCACAGCGCGGAGCACGCCTACGGCTCCAAGCGGCTGGGGCTGCAGCACCTGTTCGGGCTGGACTGGTCCGGCGGTTTTGCACGGCCCGCGGCCAAGCTCGACAACCGGCGCAACATGCGTCGCAACGCCCCCCTGACCCGCATCACCCAGGTGCTGCTCGCTGGATTGGTGCTGCTGGCCATGCTGCGCAGCGACCGGCGAGACGCCCTGCTGCTGGGCGCAGCGCTTGTGTTCGTCGGCTCGGTGGCCAGCCGCTATTACGGGGCGATCTTCGTGCTGCTGCTGTTTCTGGGCGCCCGCCCCAGGGGTGATCCCCTCCCCCCGAACGCCGGAACCGGTGTGATCGCCAGAGCCCGGCCCGGCGCCTGGCGGGCGCTGGATGCGGCCCTGCTGGGCATCGTCTGGGCGGTCTACGCATGCCCCGTACGCGGTGCCGAGGGCTGGAAGACCTACGTGTGGGCCAACACCCTGCTGCTGGCCTGGCTCCTGGTGTTGCTGGCGGTGTCCATCCGGGCAGGGCGCTGGTTCTGGACGCGGGCTCCGGAGTCTGGATGAGGCTGGCCATTCCGATCGTGGCGGGGCTGACCCTGCTGCTGCTCACCCTGATCGCCGGCTGGCGAACCCGACCGAGAGCGTGACCGCCGCCAGCAAGAGGTAACCCACGCCCGCCCCCAGGATCACCGACCGCAGCCCGTGGTTGATCACCAGCACGATGGCCCAGGTGGAGCCGAGCACCGACGACAGCGTGGCCAGACCGAAGGTCATCGGCACGAGCTGCTTGAGCCCCCGATCGACGGCCAGGGACACGCCCAGCGGGTAGAACATCCCCAGCAGGAAGGCCAGCGGCGCCACGGTCAGCAGGGCCAGGAGTACCTTGACTGGCAGGGGCCAGCCGAGCAGCTGCACCAGCACGCCGTCGACGACCAGCACGGTGAGAGGTACGGCGATCGCGGCTCCGGCTGCGGGCAGCAGGATCGAGGGCCGTCTGGCCGCAGCTTCGCGCCGGCCGACCCAGGCTGCGCCCGCGCCGTTGGCCAGCAGGTAGGACGCCAGCACGACCGAGATCGCGTACAGCGGATTACCCAGGAACAGCTCGAGCTTGGCCATCAGACCCACCTGGGCGCCCATGTAGGCCACCCCGGTCAACAGGAAGTAGCCGGCAAGCCACGCCGGGAGCCGGCGGCCGTCCCGGGCCCGCAGATAGAACGCGGCGGTGGCCAGCAACGCCAGCGCGGTGAAGAACAAGGTCGTGAAGATCTTGACCCAGTTGAGCGCGTACAGCGTCCGGCCCAGCTCGCGGCGCGGGGGATTCAGCTGGAAGTCCGACCACAGCAGGGGGCGCTCGTAGGGGTGATCGTCCACCGGCACGAACCGCTCCTCGTCGACGGGACCGCGGATGGCATCCGCCAGCGCCGGCACCGGCTCCGAGTCCGGGCCGTAGAACACGCCGTTGCGCTCCTCCGCCTCCCATAGATCGCCGATGCGTATCGCCTCGTCCGCAGAGAAGCCGTCCGGTTTGACCACCGTGGTCATGATCGGGAAGTCCGCCCGATATCGCCCCCGGCCCAGTACCATCACCGCGTCTTCGTACGCCACTCCGCCCCGCCGGGCCAGCAGGCGCTTGAACATCTCGTCTTTGTGCAGCCGGGGCTGTTCGTGGAACACGATCACCCCCCCCGGCGCCAGCCGTTCCAGGTAGGCGTCCATCGCCTGGACCGTATCGAGGAACTTGCGCACGTGGCCAGTGCGGACCGCGTGCTGGGCGCCGTTGGAGGCGATGAAGATCAGATCGTAGGAGCTGTCGTCGCCCTCGAGGTAGCCGCGCCCCTCGGCGATGCGAAGGTCGACCTTCGGGTGGGCGAAGAACGCGCCGAGGTTCCACGGATCGTCCCCCAGGGTCACCAGGCGCTTGACCAGCGGGTTGATCTCGACCCCGACCACGTCCAGCTCGCCACCGGAGAATTCCAGCAGCCGCATCATGTCCTGACCGCAGCCGGCGAACATCACCAGGGCACGGGTTGGCGGCCGATCGAGGACGAAGGGGATGCCGTGGGCGCCGGCCAGCTCCGGCGGGTCCACGAGCCGCGCCGGTCGGTGGCGGCGTACGATGACGTTGGAGATGCCGTCGTCGTGGATCAGGCGGTGGCTGCTGGCGCTCCCCTGGCCCCGGAACCTCAACAGCGCCACCCGCGAGATGGCGTTCCAGCGATGGATCCGTTCGGAGACCTCGCGCCCCTTGGCGTAGCGCACGCCCAGGAGGTCCGCGTCCGGTTTCTCGACGAACACGCGCTGATTGGCCGCCAGCGCCACCAGGGCGATCAGCAGCGCGCCAGCGCCCACCGTCACCGCCCCCCGGCGCGCCGAGAGCACGACGACGGTGGCCACGCCGAGCGCCGCGATCACCGAGCAGATGACCACCGGCAGATCGACGAGTTGCAGCAGCAGCGGAGCCAGCAGGCAGGCCAAGGCCGAGCCGCACAGGTCGAAGGCGTACAGCCGCCCCACCTGCCGCGCGGCCGCGGTGAACGCGGTCGACAGGATGATTCCACCGAGGGCAAAGGGCGGCACGAATACCGAGGACAGGACCGCGATCTTCAGGGCGTCGCTGCGCGGATTCTGCATCCGGTAGTGGGTGAGATTGAAGACCTCGTTGAACAGGAAGAAGAACAGCAGGAACGAGGCCAGCGCCGCCAGCAACAGGAGGGGGACCAGCAGCGGGAGCCAGCGGGCCGACGCCTTGCCCGGGAGCCAGTGCAGCACCAGCGCGCCCACGGACAGGCCGAACATGGTCACTGGAATCGCCAGGAACGCGCTGATATTGCCGAGGAAGAACGGATACATACGCGCCAGCAGCAGCTCCAGCGTCAACAGCGAGAACGCCACCAGCCCCACCGTCGCGAGCAGCTTGGCGCGGCGCCGGGGCGAGTCAGCTGCCGCCGCCTCGAAGTCGCCGCCGGCCAGCCGGTTGAGCCAGTTCAGCATCCCGCGCATCTCCCCAAGGGCCCCTTGTACCTCCGACGGAGCGCCGCCGTCCCGGGCGGATCGACAGCGAGGGGTGACGTGCCCGCGGCTTTTGTTCATCATCTGGGGACATCTGGGGTCGAGCAATGGGATATCGCGTCGCTCTGGTCGGGGTTGGGTTCTGCGTCCTGGCGTCATTATCGGCAGCCCAGGCCGCCGAGCCCGTCCACCGGCAGGTGACTCGCTACAACCCTCCGGGCACACCGGGGGCCCAGGAATGTCTGACGGCCTGTGTGGTGGAGTTCGACCTGTGCGACGGCGACTGCCGCGACCTGTACGCGGAATGCGCGGCACAGGCGCTCGAGCGGGCCACGCCCGAGCACGATGCGGCCCACGGGGCGTGGGTCCTGCACGAGGCGGATTGTGCCGAACAGCATGCCTCGGATCCCGCCTGTGACGATCCAGATCAGCGGATCGAGCCCCAGTTCGAGTCTTACCTCGGCCAGTGGGAGGAGCGGCTGATCTGCGTGCCCGACTGCGGGTGTGGGAGTCGCTACGACGTTTGTTACCAGGCGTGCGGTGGGACGATCGCGGTGGCGGACGAGTGTGTGGCGAATTGTGGAGGGGCCGAGACCGGGACCGGGACCGAGACCGAGACCGAGCTTGTCCTGGATCGCGGCAAGCTCGCCGTGGCCGGCACCCCCCTGCTGGAGGGCGCCACCGTCTGGATCGACGGCGAGGAGGTCGGACCGGTGCCCTGGATCGGCACGCTGGACGAGGGCTACCACCGGGTGGAGATCTGCTCGGATGAGGTGGAGTCCTCGCCCCAGCTGGCGCTGGTGCGCCCCGGCGAGCAGACGGCGTTGGAGGTGGATCTGTCGCCGCGCCCGGCCTTCGACGACGAGATCATCGACCCGGACGATCCGCCGCGGGACAAGCCCGAGGGAGAGGCATTCACGGCGCTGAAGGTCAAGCCGATGCTCGGGATCCCCGGGGCGGCGACCAGCTGGATCGGCGGGGACACCGAGGACCGGGACCGGGACGTGCGGGACGAGCTGTACGACGGGGTGGCGCGCTTCGGGATCGGGCTGGAGGTCACCGGCCGCCGATCGGCGAATATCGGCGGTGGCGTGCTGGTGGACGCGCACTTCCTGGGCATCGCGCCCCACGTGATCGCCGACCTGTCACCCCTGCTGTGGATCCGCATCCCGGTGCCGCACAAGGGCAGGGACATGGTCGAGTTCACCATCCGCCTGGGCGCCGGCCTGTCCGGCCTGTCGAGCCCCTCGGCGTCGGAGCTGGGCGCGTCGCTGGGGGCCGAATCCTCCAGCAAGTTCTGGGTCGGCTGGAACGCCCTGGTCAGCGGTGGCGTGCAGGTCAACGCCAGCGAGCACGTGGGGATCTTCGTGGACGCCGGTTACCAGCTGCACGCCCTGTACGCCGACGCCCAGAGCCGCGCCCTCACCCCGCTCAACGCCCGCCTGGGCCTGATGACCCACGACTTCGCCCTGTCGGTGGGGCCGGTCTTCCTGTTCTGACTCAGTCGGCCCGGGCGGCGCGCTCTCGCTGGGTGGCATCCAGGTCGATCTGCCGGGTCTCGGGGTGGAGGACGACCCCGTAGTTCTCGAGGGCCGAGTCCACCGACACGTAGCCGGCCAGCACGTCTCGGCGCACCCCGAAGGGATCCCGGGCCAGGGGATCGCCGTAGCCGCCGCCGCCCGCGGCGTCCATGGTCACCACGTCGCCGGGGCCAAGCCGGGTCAGGCCGTAGGGGTTGCCGGGCTCGCCGTTGACCTCGAAACGCGCCAGCGCGCCGTCGCCACCGCCGAACAACCCCTCGGGCGGGCGGCGGAAGCGGCCGGACTGGATGCCCAGGTTGACGGGGCCCGCGGGGGCGTCGTCGCCGTCCGGGACCCGGAATTCGACCCGCCGCCCCAGGCCACCGCGCATCATGCCGGGGCCGCCGGAGTCGGGTAACAGGGCCCGGCGTTCGACCAGCAACGGGGTGTCGCTCTCGAGGATCTCGGCCGGCGTGTTGGCGCCGTTGGCCGGGAAGATGTAGCAGTGGCCACCGTCGGCGGCGCGGCCGGCGCCCGTGCCGCCGCCGCGGATGATCACCGTGTGCCAGCGGCCGCCGTCGGCCCGCTGGCCGTAGAACACGTTCATGGTGGCAGGTGTGCCGCCGGACGCCGCGATGACCCGGTCGGGCATCGCGTCGGCGAGGGCCCGATACACGATCTCGGTCAGGAAGTGACCGATCTGCATCCGCGCGGCCACCGCGGCCGGGAAGCGGCAGTGGACCACCGATCCCTCGGGGGCCCGCATGGCGATGGGCGCCGCACACCCCTCGTTGTTGGGGATATCGGGGTCGAACATGCTCTTGAGGGCCATGAACACGTACGCGTAGGTGAAGTTGAAGACGACGTTGCCGCCCCAGTCTACCTGGGGTGACGATCCATCCAGATCCACGGTGATGCCGTCACCCTCCACGTGGACCGCACAGCGGATCACCAGGTCCTCGCGTCCCGCCATCTGTTCGATGACGCCGTCCGACTGGTAGACGCCGTCTGGCAGCTCGGCGATGGCCGCGCGCATGCTGCGCTCGGTGCGGCCGATGATCTCGTCCGCCAGCCCGTCCAGCTCGACCAGATCGTACTCGTCCATCATCCGCACCACCTGCTGGGCGCAGACGTGGTTGGCCGCGATCTGTGAACGGATGTCGCCGATCACCTCGTCGGGCGTGCGAACGTTCCAGCGAATGGTCTCCAGGAGCGCCTCGTTCGGCTCGCCGCCGTCCAGCAGCTTGATCAGCGGCAAGAAGAGGCCGTCCTCGAACACGTCGTGGTTGTCCGAGGCGACACGGCCGCCGATGTCGGCGTGGTGGAACACGCAGGCGGTGAAGCCGACCACGGCGTCGGCGAAGAAGATCGGGCTCATCACGCAGACGTCGTTGAGGTGACCAGCCAGCGCCCAGGGATCGTTGGTGATGTAGGCATCGCCGGGGCGAAAACCGTCGGCTGGCAGCCGCGCCACCAGTCCCTTGATCCCCAGGGCCATCGCCCCGGACTGGCCGGGGGTGGCGAAGGTACCCTGGGCCAGCTCTCGCCCCCGCTGGTCCGTGAACATGCAGGTGTAGTCGTGGGCGTCCCGCAACAGGGACGAGAATGCGGTCCTGGAGACCGCCGCGTCGGCCTCGTCGACGATGGAGATCAGCCGCCGCCAGAGGATCTCGAGGGTCACCGGGTCGAAGGTCCGTGTCATCGGCTCACCCCCTCCCCTTCGCGCCGGGCAGGTCGATCCACAGGAAGCCGGTCCCGTCCAGGCGGGCCGTCGCGCCCGCGTCGATCACCATCGTCGACTCCCGCTCCTCGACGATCGCGGGGCCAGCGAACTCCACGTCCGGAGGCAGCTCGTAGCGGTCGTAGACCTGGAACTCGGTGAACACCCGGCCCTCGGCCGAGAACGCCTGGCGCGCGCCCTTGCGAGCGGCGTCGAGGGTGCGGCCGGCGCCGTCGATCTCCGGGAGTCTCAGCCGAGGGACCGGCAAGCTGGCGCGCACGCGGAAGCTGACCAGTTCGACCGGCGAGTCGGGGTAGGTGCGTCCGTAGAGCCGCTCGTACTCGCGATCGAAGGCCGCGCGCAGGCGGTCACGGGTCAGGTCGGTGAAGTCCGCCGGGGGCAGCGCCACCCGCGTCTCGGAACCCTGACCCACGAAGCGGGCGTCCACCGAGCGTTCGATGAGCAGCGCCGCATCCTCGCCGCCGGTTCCGCGCAGGGTTCGGGCCCCCTCGGCCTCCAGCTCGGCGAAGATCCCCTCGATGGCGCCGAAGTCCGCGCCTTCCAGCGGCACCTTGTGGCTGCGCAGCAGGTCGAAGGCCCGCGGGGCGGTGAAGAACCCCATCGCCGAGCCGACACCGGCGTTGGGCGGCACCAGCAGCCGCGGCGCTCCCAGCTTGCGGGCCAGCCCATACGCGTGCACCGGCCCGGCTCCGCCGAAGGCTGCGACCGTCAGGATCCCGGGATTGCCACCCTTCTCGGCGATGTGGGTGCGAGCCGCGGCGGCCATGGTCTCGTTGATCAGGTCGTGGATGCCCCAGATCGCCTGCTCGAAGGTCACGCCCAGCGGTCCCGCGATCTCCTTTTCGATCCCCCGTCGGGCGGCGCCAGCGTCCAGGGCCATCTCCCCGCCCAGGAAATAGTCCGGGTCCAGGTAGCCCAGCAGCAGGTCGGCGTCGGTCACCGCGGGCCGCTTGCCCCCACGGCCGTAGCAGATCGGTCCCGGGTCGGCGCCTGCGCTCTCCGGCCCCACCTGCAGGGTCCCCATCCGGCTGACCCGCGCCAGCGACCCCCCCCCGGCGCCGATCTCCATCAGGTCCACCACGGGCACCTGGATCGTCAGGCCGCTGCCCTTCATGAACCGCTGGACGCGCCCCACCTCGAAGGTCGGCACCACCCCGGCGACGCCGCCCTGGATCAGGCACGACTTGGCCGTGGTGCCCCCCATGTCGAAGCAGAACATCTCGGGCAGGCCGAAGCGCTCGCCGAAGTGCTGGCCGGCGATCACCGCCGCCGTCGGTCCCGACTCGATGATCCGCACCGGGTACTCGGCGGCCGTGTCCACCGAGGTGATCCCGCCGGACGACAGCATGATGAACAGCCGGCCGTCGAAACCCAGCGAGCCCAGCCGCGACCGCAGCCCGGACAGGTAGCGGCCGGTCAGCGGCTTGACGTAGGCATTGGTGACCGTGGTCGAGGTTCGTTCGTACTCGCGGATCTGCGGCAGCACGTCGTAGGAGATCGACACGTCCATGTGGGGCGCGATCTCGCGGATCAGCTCCTGGATCCGTCGCTCGTGCCCTGGATTCTCGAAGGAGTTGATCAGGCAGACCGCGATGGACTCGACACCCGCGGCGGCCAGATCCTCGATCGCGGCTCGCGCTCCCGCCTCGTCCAGGGGCCGCAGCACCGTCCCGTCCGCCCGCACACGCTCGTTCACCTCCATCCGCAACGGGCGCGGCACCAGTGGCTCGGGGAACTCGGCGAACACGTCGTAGGGGGCGTAGCGGATCTCCCTGCCCAGCTCCAGGACGTCCCGGAATCCCAGCGTCGTGATCAGCGCGGTCGCCGCCCCCTTGCGCTCGAGGATGGCGTTGATCACCAGTGTCGTGCCGTGGATCACCTCGTCCAGCCGCCCCGCCACCCCCGGCACCGTCTGGGACAGCCCGACGATCCCCTCCTCGACCGCGTCCGACGGGTCCCCCGGCGTCGTCAGACACTTGTGGACCCGGATCTCCCCGGTAGCGTCGTCCAGCAACACGAAGTCGGTGAACGTCCCGCCGATGTCGCATCCCAGCCGGTAGCCGCCCATGCACGCCTCCCCGTCGCCCTCCGCCGGGTCGCCCCCGCCGGAGGGGACATCGTAGCAGCGATCGGGCCAGGGGTACTCACCAAGGGGGACGGGGCGTTAGCGGAGCCGGCTGTAATGGCTCCCGGCGGGCAGGTCGGTCCGCCGGAAGAGGCGGAATCCGCCGGAAGAGGCGGTTGACCAGCGGGCGTTTCAGCGGGGCGGCCAGCCGCGACAGGGCAAAGTAGCCACGCATCGCCCCGCCCAGCAGGCGTGGCCGGAGCGGTCTGACGTAGGTGACCTCGTCGACGAGGGGCCGGATCGCGCGGCGATACCGCGGCGCCGCCTCGGACAGATCCTCGGCCAGCAGGCGACCCGCGAGCTGCCCGCTGCGCATGGCCTGGTGGATGCCCTCGCCGCTGAGCTGGTCGAGCAGGCCGGCGGCGTCGCCCACCAGCAGGATGTCCCGGTGGGCCAGGGTGTCGGCGACCGTGGCTGGCGCGAGGGTCGCCGCCGTCCGCTGGACCTCGTACCTCCGGGGAATCAACCCCTCCGCGAGGCAGTGGCGGAGCAAGTCCGCCAGCAGGGATCTCGCCCGGCGGCCGGCATCGCCCAGGTAGCCCACCCCCAGGTGGTAGCCGGCGGCGGTGGGGAACAGGTAGCCGTACCCGGGCGCGCCGCCCCACAGGTAGAAGACCACCGCGGTCTCGTGGGGCCGCTCGCAGGTCAGCTCCAGGACGCGGCAGACCCCCGCCGTGTCCAGGTTGCGCGGGGCATTGCCGAGGGCCCGCGCCAACCGGCTCGACACGCCGTCGGCGCCCACCACGACCTTGGCCTCCAGCTCCCGCGCGCCGTCCGACAACCGCACGCCACCCCCCGGCAGGTGCTCCACGCTCCGCACCGCGAAGACGTGGAACGCGACGCCCGGTCGGGCCAGCGCCGTCCGCAGCAGCAGGTGGTCGAACTCCCAGCGCTTGACCTGGTCGAAGAAGTGGCCGCCACGCCCCTCCCACCAGGGCACCCGCCCCGCGCAGATCCGCAGGGATTCGACCGGGTGAGCGGGCAGCTCGCCCGTGATCGCGGCGTAGCACGGGTACTCGGCCGCCCAGTCGCGACAGCGGAGCAGGGCACCTCCACGGGTCTTGTGCCGCGGGAAACCCTGCCGGTCGACGACCAGCACCTCCCGTCGCCCCCCGTCGGCCAGGTGGTAGGCGGCGGTGCTGCCCGCAGGGCCCGCACCCACGACGATCACGTCATAACGGCTCTGGTCGGGGAGCCCGCCGATCACGGTCCCAGCAGGTCGCCGCCAGCGTCCACGTAGCCCAGCTCGGGCCCCGATGCGGCGATGGAGATGTTGGTCAGCGTGAAGCCGGAGATCTCCGGGATCGGGATCTCGCCGATGGCGTCGGTGATCAGCGGGGTCAACGACGGGACCATGGTGTCCAGCAGATCCTCGAAGTCCCCCTCGAGGTTGTTGGGCATCGGCGGGTAGACCGCATCGAACCAGGTGTCGGCGTCGACGATGGTGGCCGACAGGGTGGCGCTGGGGGTGACGGTCAGCTCGAGCCCGGCGTCCAGGCCCATGTACATCTGCAGCACCAGGTTGGCCGGATCGGCCGGATCGTCCCCGTACAGCGAGAGCTGGAGGTCGCCCAGCTGCAGGTCGGTCAGGTGGCCGTTGGTCCCCGGCAGCACCACCGGGGGCAGCAGGCCGCTGATCACGAACCGCGGGTCGGTCATGGTGTCCGGGAGCATGTCGAAGTCCTCGGGATCGATACCCAGGTCTCCCAGGGGGAACTCCTGTTCCAGCAGTCCGCCGCCCCAGAAGGCGTAGAGCGCCTGGTCGAGGAAGTCGTCGGACAGGGAGACCACCATCCCCGGGGTGGCGCCGTAGCTGGGCAGGGTGTAGCCGCCGTAGAGGCTGCCGAGACCGGAATAGGGGACCGACCAGCTGGCCGGTTCGATGGAGGTGTCCAGGGCCAGGGTGATGCCGTTGTCGTCCACGAGGATCGCGCCGGGGTCGCCGACGAAGTCGTAGGTGCTCCCCATCACGTCGAAGCTCGCGGCGATCTCCAGGTCCTGCAACACGTCCTCGAGCAGGGCCGGGACCTCGTCCTCGACCGCTTCGCGGATGGCGTCCTCCACGTACCCCTGGACCATGCCGTTGATGTCGAAGCCGAAGATCACCGCCAGGTCGTAGATCCAGCTGTCGAAGTCGAAGACGAAGTTGTTGCTGGCGACGTTGACGTCGCTGACCGTGGCGGTGATGGAGCCGTTGACGACCGCCGGCCAGACGTTCATCGAGATGGTGATCGAGTCCGCCGACACGCTGCCACCCGCCGAATAGGGGAACTCGGACAGCACGCCGTCTGCGGACCAGTCGATGTACACGTCGTTGACCGTGAAGCTGGTGTAGACGGCGCCGCTGCCCTGGGGATCCAGCTCCAGATCCATGGCCCCCAGGGAGGGATTGAACACCCGCAGGGTCAGCTCGTACAGCGCGTAGCACACCTCGGGGAAGGGCCAGATTGTCGCGCAGTACTCCTCGATGTCGTAGAACACCGGGTCCGGGATCAGGCTGGTGATGTCCTGGGACGCGACCAGGTCCTCGCCCAGCACCTCGAGGGTGTCCAGCGAGCCCTGGTTCAGCCGCGCGGCGATGCCGTTGGCGACGTTGCCGCCCTGGGTGGCGAAGCTCCCCACCAGCACCGAGCGCCGGTCGGTGGACGTGTTGCCGTCCCCGTCGCTGGCCAGGGTCTCCAGCAGGTTGACGCCGAAGTCGTAGGACACCGCCTCGCTGAACTCACCGGCCAGGTCCAGGGTGAGGGGGCTGCCGTTGAGCGTCGCCGCTGCGACACCGGACCAGGCCTCGTTGATTGCGCCGCTCACCGTGCCGCCATAGGAGGTGCTCCAGCTTCCCCGCGCAGGACTCCAGATGTCGACCTCCGGTCCGAAGGAGTCCACCAGGAAGAAGCCGGTCTCGTCGCTGATCTGGGTCCCTTCGATGGTCACCGCGACGTTGAACCAGCCGTCCTCGGTGAAGGTCAGCAGGTCGCCGGCGATCAGGACGCTGGTCGGATCCGAGCCCTGGTCGGCGGTGACCGACAGGGACCACGGCGCGTGGGTCTCGTTGCCGTACGCGTCGTAGACCGCTGCCGTCGCGGTGACCACGTCGTCCACCTCGGGGGGGAAGGGCGACAGGGACAGCGAGATGGCTGCCGGGCTGGACGCCTCGACCACGAGTAGGGCGCTGTCCCAGGGCTCGCTACCCTCGAACACGTCGATGCGGACCAGATACTGCTCGGCCACGGTGCAGGTGATCTGATCGCCGTTGATCACCACGTCGGGGCTGTCGGCGGTGACCGACGACGACGCCTCCTCGACCTCGTTGCCGTACGCGTCCTCGTAGGTGGCGCTCCAGGTGACCGCACCGCCGGCCACCATGGTGGTCGACGACAGCAGGATCTCCACGTCGTCCACGGGACCGGCCACGATCTCGAGATCTTCGTGGTCCGCGGTGCCCGTTGTCGACGCTGTCACCGTGAACACGCCGGCCACCGTGCCGCGGATCGAGTCCGCGGTCACGTCGAGGTCGCCGTCGGTGGTCACCTCGACCCCATCGGCGTCCACCGGATTCCCCCACGAGTCCGTCCCGGTCACGGTGTAGGTGATCCAGGCGCCGGCCGCGGCCGACGAGGAGGCGAGCATCAGATCCAGGTCCACGAGGTTGCCGCTCAGCACGGTCAACGGTGCGTCTGCGGTGAAGACCTCTCCGTCCATGACCACCGCAGCGGTGATGGTGTGGTCCCCGGCCACCGTCGGGGTCAACAGCTCGGTGTTGTGGGTCAGGCCCGACTCCATGTCGCTGGCCAGATCCACCTCCACCGGCTTCCGTGCGCCGTAGTCGGTGACCATCGTCGCCGCGTACCCCACCGAGTCTCCGGCGGCGACGGTGTCCTGGTCGAGGGCGAACTCCAGCTCGACCCAGACGGTGGGTACCGGATCGATGACGGGGACATCCGGATGGTCCGGACAGCCGGCCAGCAACAGCAAGGGGAGGAGGGACAGGGCCGTTCGTCGCATGGGATCGCTCCTGGGCGGCGGACAGATCCCGCCATCAACCGCACGATATCAGGTCGACAAGGGAATCGCCTAGCGGAGTGAAGAGTGGGCTCGGACTCGGACTCGGACTCGGACTCGGACTCGGCATCCCCCCCCTACCGCTCGATCTTGAGGTACCCCTTCTCCGTGGCCCACTCCAGGGAGCTGAGGCTGGTGGTGACGGCGTCGGCGTCCTCGGGCTGGCGGCTGCCGGAGATGACGTGGATCGTGCGGTTTCGGCCTTCGTGCTTGGCCAGATAGAGAGCCCGGTCGGCGGCGCAGATCAGCTGGTCCAGGTCCACGTCCACGTCCACGTCCGGCGTGTGAAAGAGCGGATAGGAGGTGAAGCCCACCGAGCAGGTGCGATGGATGGCCTGCTGGGTGGCCAGCTCGAAGCCCTTCTCGGCGACCCGCAGCCGCAGCCGCTCGGCGAACTGCTTGAGGTGGTAGTGCCGGGTGCGGGGCAACACCACCAGGAACTCCTCGCCGCCCCAGCGCACCACCAGATCCTCGGCGCGGACGCAGCCTCGCAGCACGTCGGCGAACTGCACGAGCACGGAATCCCCCGCGTCATGGCCGTAGGTGTCGTTGACCTCCTTGAAGTGGTCGATGTCCACCAGGAACAGTCCCATCACCTCGTCGTCCGGCTTGGACCGCCGGTCCGCCTCCCCCGGGTTGTTCCGGGCGTACTGGCGGGCGACCTCGGACATCACCGCGTCCATGGTCTCGAACAGGTAGCGCCGGTTGCGCAGTCCGGTCAGCGGATCGCAGAGCGACAGCTCCTTGAGTTCGTCGGCCATCTCGCGCAGCTCGCGGGTGCGCTCGTCGACCTCGATCTCCAGCTCCCGCTTGCGCCGCCGCAGCTCCCGCACCCGCACCGCGGGCAGGCAGAAGCCCAGGATCACCAGGGCCGCGGCGGCGGCGATCCGGAACGTGGTCGTCTCGTGGAAGTGGGGGCGGATCTCGAAGGCCAGCGAGGCTTCCGTCTCGCTGTGAGTTCCGTCCACGCCGACGGCCTTGACGTGGAACACGTACTGGTCGGCGCCCAGCCCGCGGTAGTCCACGTACCGCTGGCGGCCGGCATCTGTCCACCCGTCCTCGTCCCCCTCGAGCCAGGTGACGTAGGACAGGCTCTCCGGCTGGGTCAGCGACAGCGAGGCGTAGTCCAGGCGGATGGCGTGGCCCCCCGGATCCAGGACCAGCTCCTGGGTGTCCGACACGCCGCTTCCATCGATCTGTACCCGCGTCACGGCGATGGGCGGCGCCCGGCCGGCCTCCTGTGCGGTCGCCGGGTCGTAGACCACCAGTCCCCGTACGGTGGTGAACCACAGCCGACCGTCGGACGAACGGATCCCCGCCGGGTGGGACCCACCCGTGCACTCGGCCACGGGCAGGCCGTCGGCCTCGTCGTAGGGCCGGCTGTGCACCCGGGTCAGATCGCCAGCCGCGAAGCGCTCCAGATCGCTCATCGAGACCCGGAACACGCCCCGGTTGCACGTGAGCCACAGCGATCCCTCGCCGTCGTCGACGATCTCGTAGATCTTGTCGTCGAACAGCCCCTGCCGGGATGTGTAGAGGGTATTGCGTTCGCCGGAGATCCTCACCAGCCCGCCGGTGGTGCCCAGCCACATGCGGCCGTCAGTACCCTCGTGGATCGCGAACACCTGCTGCTGGGCGTCGACCAGGCCCAGATCCAGCGGGATCAGGGCGCCGTCCGTGACCTGGGCCACGCCGCCCCCCTGGGTCCCCACCCACAGGGTTCCGTCGCGGTCCAGGTGGAGGTCGCGCACGATCTCCTGGGGCAATCCGTCGTCGACGCCGAAGCTGCGAATCTGCTCGCCGTCGATCCGGGAGAGGCCCGTCCGCGTCCCGACCCACAGTGCCCCGTCGGGCCCTTCGGCCATCACGTAGATGTAGTCGCCCGCCAGGCCGTCGGCCGTGGTGATCTGGGTCCAGCCATCGCCCTCTCGCCGGAAGATCCCGTCTCCGTAGGTCCCGACCCACAGAACCCCCGCCGAATCCCTGTGCAGGGAGAGCACGTCGAGCCCCAGCAGGCGGTCGCGTCCGGGGAAGGAGACGGCCCGGTTGCCGACGATGCGGTCCAGCCCCTTCTCGGTGGCCACCCACAGGGCGCCGCCCTCCCCCTCGATCACCGACCAGATGCCGTCCCCGCTGAGCCCGTCCATGGTCGTGAACGCGGTGAACGTGCCGTCCCGGAGGCGGTCGAGGCCACCGCCGAACGTCCCGATCCACAGGTTGCCCTCGTGGTCCGCGTGCAGGGACCGCACCCGGTGGTGGCTCAGCCCCTCGTCCACGCCGAATCGGGCGATGATGCCCACCGTCGTGCACCGCAGCAGCCCGCGCTCGTTGGTACCGATCCAGATGTTGTCGTGGTCGTCCTCGGCCAGCGCCTCCACGGTGGATCCGCTCAACTCGTCGGACGCGATGGGCCACACGCGGTCCTTGCGCCAGCGCAGCACTCCCAGGCCGCGGGTGCCGACCCACAACGAACCGTCGGCAGCCTCGAGCAGGGAGCGGACGTCGGCCGTCTCCAGCTCCGGGGCGCCTGGCAGACGGGTCAACTCACCGTCCGCCCAGAGGAAGAGACCGTCGTCCCGGGTGCCGACCCACAGCCGCCCCTCCGACCCGAGGGTCAGGGCATTGACCTGGATCCCCGCGAGGCCGTCGGCAGCCACGGCCTCGAACCGATCGTCCTTCCCACGGAGCAGGCCCGACGGGGTTCCGATCCACAGGCTCCCGTCCGGGCCGGCGGCCAGGGCGATGGGGAAATCGAGTCCTTCGGCGGTCGTCCCGTCGAAGACGTCGATCTGGTTGTTGCGGTAGCGGAGCAGCCCGCCGCCCTCGGTGGCGGCCCAGATGCTGCCGTCGGTGGTCTCGGCCAGGGCAACCAGGTAGTTGATGGTGATCACGTCGGTGTTGCGGCTGTCGTGGGACTGGAATTCGATGCCGTCGAACCGCGACAGCCCCTCCTGGGTCGCGACCCACAGGTAGCCGTCTCGGCCCTGCAGAATGTCCATCACCGAGACCTGGGGCAGGCCGTCCTCCCGGTCCCAGCCCTGATGTACGTACTGGCCAGGGCGCTTGGCTGGATCGAGGGCCAGGGCGGGCGAGACCAGAACGCACACCAGCGCCGCCGCCGCCAACAGCGTGAGGGTTCTTCCGGAATGAGTGTGCGCTGCCGGCATCGTCCGCCCGCTCCCCTCGGGCAACCGCCAATATCGTCGGTCGCGCGCGGCCTGGCTGTACCCGCGCGAATTGCCCAGAGTGTAGCGCGACCCAGCGGTGGCGGGGAGATCAGGGATTCGGCGAGGTTGCAGTCGCCAGGGATCGGAGCAGTTCCAGGACCCGATCTCCGGGTTCGTCCACGAACTCCACGCGGAAGCGGACCACACCCGATCGCCGGAGCGCCGCCAGTCCGGTCCGCCAGTCCCGGTTGTCGGCGTCCAGCACGGTGTTGCGGCAGCGCTCGTCGGCAACCACCGGGTTGATCCGCCCGTCGCGGTCCTCCAGCGCCAGGGCCGTGTCATGACAGAGCGTCCGGCAATCGGCGCGCGTTGCCGCCCCGCCCAGCCGCGCCGCGAACAGGCAGTGTCGGGTGTGGAAGAGGGGGAGCCGCCCGTGGAGGATCACCTCCAGCCGGCTCGGATCGAGCTGGCCGGCGAGGGCACAGGCGCCGCCGACGTCCAGGTCCGCCCCCGGGGCGATTGTCGAAAGACCCGCGCCGAGCAGGACCGAAGCCGACAGGGCGTTGACCACGTTGAGTGCCAGGTCGCCCAGCAAGGCCGGAGGAGCATCGGTTGAGCCGATGGCAGTGAGCTGGGCCAGGTTCCGCACGAGCAGGCCGTCGGCCGACGGCGTACGCCGGGGCACGGGCGCCTCGCCCTGCATCACGGTCCGCGGCAAGGCGGCCACGGCGAAGATGCCAGCGGACCGGGCCCGCTGGATCAACGGAGCGGGGTCCAGACCCGCGGGCGGATCGGCGATCAGGACGGTCACGCCCGCCACCGTCGACGCCGCCTCCGCTTGCTCCGCGGATCGGCAGAGCACGGACAGCCCACGGGGAATCGCGGCCTCGCCGCCGCCGGCCGGCCAGCTCCGCCGGGCCCGGCCCTGCCCCCTGGCGATCGCCCGACGCGGGGGCACCGCTCGCCGCTCCTCCAGGTCTCGACAGGCCGCGCGGCGCAGCCGGTTGATCTGACCGAGGGGCAGGGTCAGCTCCGGACCGACCTCCCAGGTCATCCCGGCCAGCCGGAAGGGCGTGGCCCCCATCCGGCCCAGGCGCTCCCGAACCGTGGTTGGGTCCAGCGGATGTTCCCGCGCCAGCTCCAGGGTCGGCTCGCTGGCCGCCGATACCCGGGTCCCCTCCCCGTCGTCGAGCCAGAGCACCAGCGGATCGCCTGCCTGCCCCACCAGGCGCGCCGTCACCGGGTGTCGACGGGGCCGAGCGTCCCGCGAGCGCCCCTCGATGCCAAGGCGCAACCGGCGGGTCAGCGCCGGATCGTCGGTCCGTGTCAGCTGCTGGCCGATGGCAACCCCGTCGGCGGGAAACCCGGGCCCCATCCGGATCCGGACTCGCCCCCCGGCCAGCGCCGTCACCTGGTGTACGCGCCCCCCCACATCGCCGTCGAGGGCGATGCCATCGCCTGCCTCGAGCGGGAGCCGGCCGCGGTCCAGGATCAGCTCCCTGCCGGCCGTCTCCACCACCCGCCCCACCGGCAAACCCTGTCCCCCCGGCCCGCCGGCCACCACCAGGGCGCGATGGTCGACGCCGCCCAGGTATCCCGGCGAGGGGGAGCGGTGGAAGGGCTGCAGGAGGTCCCTCCGCTCCTCCTCGGTGAGCGCGGCCCCGGGGTCATCGGCGATGCGGTCCAGCAGCGTGCGGTAGTGCAGCACCGCGGAGGCGACGTACTCGGGCCGCTTGAGGCGACCCTCGATCTTGAAGCTGTCCACACCTGCGTCGACCAGAGCGGCCAGGTGATCGACCGCCCAGAGGTCGCCGGGGCTGAGGGGGTGGGTCACCCCCTGGTCGGCCACCAGCTCTCCGTCTTTGCGCAGCCGGTAGGGCAGCCGGCAGGGTTGGGCACAATCCCCCCGGTTCCCGCTGCGCCCTCCCCGCGCCAGGCTGGCCAGGCACTGGCCGGACCACGAGACACACAGGGCGCCGTGGACGAATACCTCCAGCTCGAGATCGGTCTGCTCCCGCAACCGGCGGATGCGCTCCACGGAGAGTTCCCGGGGCACCACCAGCCGTGCGACTCCCAGGTCGGCGAGCATCCGGCAGCCATCCGCGTGGCCCACCGCGGTCTGCGTCGATGCGTGGATGGTCAGCTCGGGGCAGACCGCCCTGGCGAGGACCGCCGCCCCCAGATCCTGGACGATGATCGCGTCCACCCCCGCGGCGGCGACCTGGGCGATGGTGGCCTCGACGGCCTCGAGTTCACCGTCGAACACCAGGGTGTTGAGGGTCACGTACAACCGGACGCCCCGGGGACGGCAGCTCGCCACCGCGGCCGCCAGCTCGGCGGGGGAGAAGTTGGCAGCCCGGGCCCGCGCGCTGAACCGCCGCAGGCCCAGGTAGACCGCGTCCGCGCCGTGGTTGACCGCGGCCCGCAGCGACTCGGCATCCCCCGCCGGGGCGGCCAGTTCGGTCACCCGATCCACTCCGTACCGGTGGGCCGCCACGGGCGCCACGAGTTGCCGAGGGTGCTCATGCTCCGCGTCCTTCCAGGGGTCCGCGGGCTCCACGATGCGGGCTGACCGGGCCGCGCGCAAGGGGAGAGCGCCGGACGGGGTGGGAACCGGGGAGGCAGGGGCGTAGGATCAGGCCTGGTGTCCCTCCGCGATTGGGAGCTGCCGATGAGCGACGAGGCGGTCTGCATCGAGCTGCTGCCGAGGGTCTCGCGCACCTTCGCCCTGTCCATCGAGGCCCTACCGGAGCCCCTGCGGCGGGCGGTACGCGCCGCCTACCTGCTGTGCCGCATCGTCGACACCATCGAAGACGACCCCGCGCTGCGGGCGGCCGAGCGGGCGCGGATGTTCGACCTGTTCCAGCGCCTGCTCGCGGACGACGGCGCCGATCCCGCACCCCTCGAGCGGGCCTTCGGCGGAGGCCGGCCCCACGACGATGACGCCGATCTGTGCCGCCGGGCGGGGTCCGTCTTCCGCCAGTTCCGGCAGTTGCCGCGACGCCTGCGGACCGCCATCCGGCCCCACGTGTACGAGATGGCGGGGGGGATGGCACACTACTCGCGTCGCTGGCGCGGTCCCGGCGAGCTGACGGTGCTGACCGATCTGGACGATCTACACCGGTACTGCTTCTTCGTGGCCGGCACCGTGGGCAACATGCTCACCGACACCTTCATCGCCGTGGAAGGTGACGCGCTGGACCGGGCGACCCGGCGGGCGCTGCGGGTACGGGCCGCGCGCTTCGGCCACGGGCTGCAGATGACCAACATCACCAAGGACGTGCGGGCCGATCACGGCCGCGGCTGGTGCTTCCTTCCAGCGCGGATCTGCGAGCGACACGGGATCGCTCCGGGCGACCTGCTGCAGCCCGAGCAGCGAGACCGGGCGATGGGCGTGATCCGAGAGGTGGCGGGGGTGGCCGGCGAGCACCTGGATCTGGCCCTGGAGTACACGTTGAAGGTCCCGGCCGACCGGGTCGCACTTCGGCTATTCCTGGTGGTGCCGCTCGTGCTCGCCCACGGCACGCTGGAGCTGGTCGCCCGCGATCCCCGGGTGCTGGATCCGGAGGGGGTCAAGCTCTCGAGGGAGGCGGTGGCGGGCGCGCTTCTCGGCGCCCAGCGGACGGTCACCGACGACGATGGGTTGCGAAAGCTGTGCGCCACGGCCCGCGCCGGGGCCCTATAGCTCCCAGATCACCACGGCGGCGTCGGCGAATGCCGGCTCGACGTCGAAGAACTGGCTGTAGATGGCAGTCCAGTCCCGGCCGAAGACGTCCTGGTCCCTCCAGAACACCGCGTGGCGGAAGCCCAGCTCGCGCAGGGAGCGGCGAACGTCGGCCACGGGGGGGGGATCCTGGTTGCGCGCGAGGCGATCGAGGGCCGTCAGCGCCGGGCTGGCGGCGATGCGCCGGAGGTAGGCGGGCTCGGCGTGCACGTCCACGGTGTAGGCCGGACCGCCGTCCACGGGCTGGCGGTGGAACGGGACGTAGATCAGCGCCGCGTCGTCCACCCGCCGCAGGGGCAGCTGAAGCAGCGGATGCTGGCCCGGCTCCGCGGCGAGCCGCTCGAGGTAGGCCGGGACGCCCAGGGGCTGTGGGTCGCCTGCGAAGGCGGCGTACGGGGCGCCGTGGAACATCAACCGCGCCTCGACGGCGAACAGCAGGACAAAACCCAGCGCCACCCCGCCAGCGAGCCGGCCACCGCGGGGGAGTGCCGCCATCGCGGCGGCGGCGCATCCGGCCCCACCGACGACGGACAGCGACAACCAGCGATGGGGCCACCATTGGCGCTCGAACAGGGGCAGGGCGTCCAGGAGCGCCCCGGGCATCGGCAGGACGCGTCCCCCGATCACCAGCGGTTCTTCCGGCCGCAGCAGCAGCATCGGACCGGCCGCCAGGATCACCCCCCCCAGGGCCATCCAGGGCAGGAAACCCGCCCGGGCACGCGCGCTGCGCACCGCCAGCGCGGCAGCCCAGGCCACCAGCCCCAGCAACGGCAGCCCGATGCAGACCCGCTGGGGGAATGCGGCCGTGGGCCACAGGGCCGAACCGAGCAGGGTGACCGAGTACTGACGGCGCAGCCCGTCCACCAGCGACGCCACCTCGGCGCCGTCGGCCACGGTGCGGGCATAGGGCGAGCTGTCGGCCGCCATCCGGACCAGTACGGGTATCGCGGCCGGCACCAGGATCACCGCGGCCACGGCGCAGGCCAGGCCCAGCCAGCCCAGCCCCCGCCAGTCACGCCGCAGCAAGCTGACCACGGCCAGGCCGCCCATCAAGAAGCCCAGGAACGCAGCGTAGAACCAGAAGCACAGGCCTGCCGCTGCGACCCCCAGCCCCGTCGCCACCGCCATCCCGGCTCCGCCCGCGCCACGCCGCAGCTGCACCAGGCCCGCCACCGCCAGGGCCACGAACGCCAGCAGACCCTGCTCGCAGCGACCGTGGATCATCTCCGCCCAGGCGAAGTTGCTGGCAAGCAGCACCGCGGCCGCGACCACGCCCGCCAGGCGGCCGCCCCCCACCGTCCGCCCGAGCACGTAGCCCGCCAGGCCGTTGAACGCCGCCAGGAACAGCAGGGAGACGTTGAACCCGGTCAGCGGTCCGAACACCGCGGCAAACGGCGCCTGGGCGAACGAGACGCCCAGATTCCAGATGTGAAGCGTCACATCCATCCCGTCCGGGTGGTAGAGCCCGGGGGCGAACAGGGGGGACTCCCCCGCCGCCAGCCGCTGCACCAGGTGCCAGCGGAACCAGACCGCGGTGGTGATGTCGGGGTGGGGCCAGGGGCCCGGCAGGTGGCCGGAGGCGGTCCGCAGCAGGGGCCAGGACAGGACAGCCGCGGCTGTGAGGCAGGCGCCGTAGACCCCCGCCAGGCGACCCGCGTGGCGGGCCAGGGGGCGCAGGCGTCCGGCGTGGGTCACGGCAGGGTCGCCAGCGGGGCGCCGTTACCGTGCAGCAGGATCATCGACGGTCCCCGGCTCTCGTCCAGGCCGAGGCCAGCGCGGGTGGCCCCGTTGCCATCGGTCAGGATCAGGCCCGAGCCCATGGTCTCGCCAACCCCGGCCGTGAGCCGGGTGCGGCCCTGCTCGTCGTTGAGGAACAATCCGCTGCCATCGGTCCCCACGCTGAGCAGCGCCCGCTCGATCCCGTCCGCGGACGCCAGCGCCAGGGCCGCGCCCGACGAGGTCACCGCGAGGCCGGCGCGGTCGATTCCGTGGGGGTCGGCCATCGCCAGCACCGGTCCCGCCTCGGTGGCCTGGAACACGGCCTGGGGCCGACCGTCGCCGTCCACGATCTCCAGCGTCGTGACGGCGATCCGATCCTGCCGCGCGGGCGAAGAGGCCGCGCAAGCCCCCCAGATCGCCGCCATCGCCACGATCGCAGCGGCGATCACCCCCGACGCGGCGAACCGCCAGCGGCGCACGCTGCGTTCCAGCGCGTCCACACGGCGCACGAGTCCCTCATCGATGGTCATCGGGGCCCTTCCTCGGGGGTTCACCCCCGGCCGTGCATCCACTTCTTGAGGAGCGGGGTCAGGGCGAGCAGGACGATGCCGCCGTCCAGGGAGGTGCCGATCAACGTCTGCCACAGCGGGAACTCGAAGTGGTGGACGATCTCCTCCATCCGCTGGGCCATGTAGTCGGCCAGGGCGGCGGACGCGAACCACAGCCCCATCATCGTCGACACGACCCGAACCGGGGACAGCTTGGTCACCAGCGACAGGCCGATGGGCGAGAGGAACAGCTCACCGGTCGTGTGCAGGAGATAGACCAGCATCAGCCACCAGATGGCCGCGCGCGCTCCCACATCTCGGTCGCGAACAGGACGTACAGCCCCTTCGGATGCCGCTGGCTTTCGGCCGCCATGGAAAACTCCCCTCACCGGGCTCGGATCAGGATCCGCCCGGACCCTCGGGATCGATTCGTACCATCATCGTGCTCCGGTCCACGCTGTCGCCGGGTCGCACGTTGACCTCGGTCACCGTCCCCGACACGGGAGCGACGACCTCGTTCTGCATCTTCATCGCCTCGAGCACCAGCAGCACGTCGCCCTCGTGGACCACGTCGCCGGCCTGCACATTGACCTCGATGATCCCGCCGGGCATCAACGGATGGACCTCGCCGTCGCTGACCTCCTCGAGCCCGTCGGAGCACGCACTGCTCTTGCGCGCCACCCAGCCGATCTCGTGGGACATCGACTCCCGGGTCAGGGTCATTCGCTCGCCTCCGCCGCCCCGGGGCTCTTCGCCGTCGCGGGTCAGCTCGAACGCCGTGCCGTCGATCATCACCCGATAGGTGGCTCCGGACTGCTCCATCGTGGCCCTGTGGGTCACGCCGTTGCGGGTCACGAGGATCTCCTCGCCCTCCCGCGTGACGTCGAAGTCCACCGTCTCTCCGTCGATCTCGAGCCAGAATTCCATGGTCACTCCGTACTAACCCCTGGAGCGCGTGGCCTCCCACCGGCCTGCGAGCTTCCAGGGATCGACCCCGCCGGTGGCGGGGCCGTCGTCGACGACGCGCGTGTTGCGCTCCTGGACGTCGAAGGCGACGGCGGCCAGGGCCGCCAACAGCCGGTCCGGATCCTCGCCCCCCGCGTCGCGGATCTTGATGTACGCGTCGGTCAGCTGCGGGAAGATCGCCGCGGTGATCACGTCCTCGATCCCCTCGCAGCGGTCGCCCAGACGCTCCTCGGCAGCGGGAAGCTCCGGCTCCAGCAGGTCCGCGGCGCGGCCTTCCACCGGGGTCTCGTCGCCGATGGCCAACTCCACCACCTCGGGGTCCATCGGCGCGGGTGGCTGGCCGTACTTTCCCAGGCAGTAGAGTTTGGTCTCCCGGGTCACGGTGCCGTAGCGCTGCCCGGTCAGCACGTTGAAGGTGGCCTGGGTGCCCACGATCTGGCTGCTCGGGGTGACCAGCGGTGGGTACCCGAGGTCGGCCCGTACCCGCGGCACCTCCTCGAGCACGTCGCCCATCTTGTCCAGGGCGTCCTGTTCCCGTAGCTGGTTGGCCAGGTTGGAGATCATCCCGCCGGGGATCTGGTAGGTCAGCACCCGGGTGTCCACCCCGGTGAAACTCGACTCGAAACGCCCGTAGCGCTCGCGCGCTTCCCTGAAGTGATCGGCGATCTCCCCGAGCAGTTCCAGGTCCAGGCCGGTGTCGTACTCCGTACCGCGGAACATGGCGACCAGGGTCTCGGTGGGCGGCTGGCTGGTGCCGCCGGACAGCGCCGAGATGGCGCCGTCGATCACCGAGGCGCCTGCCCGGGCGCACTCGTAGTAGGCGGCCTCGGCCATCCCCGAGGTGGCGTGGGAGTGCACGTGGACCGGCAGACCCACCTGGTCCACCAGTCCCGCGACCAGATCGTACGCGTCCTTCGGCGAGATCAGGCCGGCCATGTCCTTGACACACAGCAGATCGCAACCCATCTCGCGCAGGGTCTGGCCCAGCTCCACGTAGCTCTCGATGGTGTGCACGGGTGACACCGTGTAGCTCATGGTGCCTTCGGCGATCTTGCCCGCTTTTTTCACCGCATCGATGGAACGCCGAAGGTTGTCCACGTCGTTGAGGGCGTCGAACACCCGGAAGACATCGATCCCCTCCCCCGCCGCTCGCTCGACGAAGGCATCGACCACGTCGTCCGCATAGTGGCGATAGCCGACGATGTTCTGGCCCCGCAGCAGCATCTGCAACCGGGTGTTGGGCATCTCGCGGCGCATGAACCGGAGCCGCTCCCAGGGGTTCTCCCCCAGGTAGCGGATGCACGAGTCGAAGGTCGCACCGCCCCACATCTCCACCGACCAGAACCCGACCTTGTCGATCATGCGGAGCACGGGCGCCATGTCCTCGATGCGCATGCGGGTCGCGAGCAGGGACTGGTGAGCGTCCCGCAGGATGGTGTCCATGATGCCGATGGCGCCCACGGCTGCTCCTACAGCGGGATGTTCCCGTGCTTCTTGGCAGGCCGCGGCTCGCGCTTGTTCGTGCAGGCCTTCAGCGCGTTGATCAACGTCGGCCGGGTCTGCTGGGGTTCGATCACGTCGTCCACGTAGCCGCGGGCAGCGGCGATGTAGGGCGAGGCGAAGGTGTCCCGGTACTCGCCGATCAGCTCCCCGCGGCGCTGCTCCGGCGACTCCGCCTGTCCCAGCTCCTTGCGGTACAGGATGTTGACGGCGCCGCTGGCGCCCATCACCGCGATCTCCGCCTGCGGCCACGCGAAGTTGAAGTCTGCGCGGATGTGCTTGGAGTTCATCACGTCGTAGGCGCCGCCGTAGCCCTTGCGGGTGATGACGGTCAGCTTGGGCACAGTGGCCTCGCAGAACGCGTAGAGCAGCTTGGCGCCGTTGAGGATGATGCCGCCGTACTCCTGGTCGACGCCGGGCAGGAACCCCGGCACGTCCACCAGCGTGATCAGCGGGATGTTGAACGAGTCGCAGAACCGGACGAAGCGACCGCCCTTCCATGAAGCGTCGATGTCCAGGCAGCCCGCCAGGTGGGCCGGGTTGTTGCCCACGATGCCCACCGGGTGGCCGGCCATCCTGGCGAAGCCGACGATGATGTTGCGGCCGAAGTGCGGGTGGAGCTCGAAGAACTCGCCGTCGTCCACGATATGGGCCACCACGTCGCGCATGTCGTAGGGCTTGTTGGGATCCACCGGGACCAGGTCGATGAGTTCCTCGTCCATGCGGTCCACGGGATCGGCCGTGGCCTTGAAGGGCGGATCCTCCATGTTGTTGGACGGGATGTAGGACATCATGCCGCGGATCAACTCGATGCAGTGGTCCTCGTCGTCTGCCGCAAGGGAGCAGACGCCGCTCTTCGACGCGTGGGTCAGCGCGCCGCCCAGGTCCTCGAAGCTCACCTGCTCACCGGTCACGGTCTCGATCACCTTGGGACCGGTGATGAACATGTGGCTGGTGTTCTTGACCATCAGGATGAAGTCGGTGATGGCCGGCGAGTAGACCGCGCCACCCGCGCAGGGTCCCATGATGGCCGAGATCTGGGGGACCACGCCGGAGGCGACCGTGTTGCGGAAGAAGATCTCCGCGTAGCCACCGAGGGAGACCACACCCTCCTGGATCCGGGCGCCCCCCGAGTCGTTGATGCCGATCACCGGCGCGCCATTACGCATCGCCAGATCCATGATCTTGCAGATCTTCTCGGCGAACACCTCGCCCAGCGCGCCACCGAACGACGTGAAGTCCTGCGAGAAGACGTACACCGTGCGGCCGTCGATCTCGCCATAGCCGGTGATCACGCCGTCGCCGACGATGCGCTTGTCCGCCATGCCGAAGTCGTGACATCGGTGGATGGCGAGCGCGTCCAGCTCGCGGAACGTTCCGGGATCCAGCAACTTGTCCACGCGCTCACGCGCCGTGCCCTTGCCGAGGCTTCGTTGCTTGGCTACCCGGTCCGGTCCGCCGCCGGCCAGGGACTTCTCCTTCAGCTCTCGCAGCTGGGCGATCTTGTCGTGAATGTCCATGGAGGACTCCTCCTGCCGTCGGACTCTCCACGCCGGGGGCTGGGCGAGGGCGTCCGCGGTCGGGGACTTCGGGGTGGGAGGAGGATACTGCCGCCCTCGCGGGCGCGCAAGGAAGGAGTCCGGGGCTGGCGGCGGAGGCGCGGGCCCTACGGGCTGTTGGTGATGGTCAGGTTCCGGACGACGTTCTCGCCCTCGACGTGGACCACGGACTCGTCGGGCTCGGGGTTGTCGAGGAAGTTGCCGTTGCCGCCGACCTCGATGCTGGAGATCAACCAGGCCGAGCTGTAGGGCTTGACCCAGACCTCGTAGGCCAGTTCGGTGCCGCCCGCGTTGGCGTTCTCGATGATGTCGTAGTTGTACAGCGCACCGATGGCGATGGCCTCGCCGATGCTCTCGCCCGCGTAGAGGTCAGCCGGCGAACCCTTGCGGGCCTCGATCAGGACGTCGTCCTCGTCGGCCAGATCGGCGAACTCGAAGCTGCCGTCGGTCTGGACCACACCGCTGATCTTCACGTAGGGGTTCCACAGCGGCAGGCCGAAGGACTCGGGCATCCGGATGAGCATGTCACCGACGTCCTCGACGCCCAGTTCCCACTCGTGGATCACGTCGCCACCGATACCGTCCACGGTGATGCCCCAGTCGTCCGTGGGCTCGAACAGCATGTTGTTGTTCCAGTCCCACGCGCCGAGCACCTGGGCGGTGAAGTTGCTGCAGACGGCCAGCTCCCAGGGCAGGTAGTCGTCCTGGTTGGCGCCGTCCATCTCGCCCGGCTTGGTGACCCACCAGGGGCCGCCGCCGCCCTCGCTGTAGACCGCAACCACCGAGTCGCCGACCGCGGTGGTGTGGGAGGTGCCGTGCAGCACTTCCTGACCCGACAGGTTGACGGTGCCGCCGCCGCCACAACCGCCTCCGCAGCCCTCCTCGTGGAAGCCGACCACCCACTGGTCGCACCACTTGTATTCCACGTCGACGATGATGACCAGATCGGTGACCGGGCCGCCGTCGACTGGGATGGTCTCGGGGTAGAAGACCATCCCGTCACGGGAGCTCAGGATGGTGTCGTGGCGCGAATCGACCGCAGCCATGATGTTGACCTGCGCCAGGTCCGCCGGAAGGTCGTCGGCCTCCGGCGCCAGGGAGAACGCCGTCCCCTCGTTCTTCGGATCGGCGGGGATCTCGCTGGGCACGTCGATCACGAAGGGATTGTCCATGCTCTGGCGCGACGCGGTCATCGCCGCATAGAAGAGGCCGAGGTTGTAGCCCTCCGCGTTGACGTCGGACCACTCGAGCTCCTGGCGGGCCCAATTCCCCGCTTCGTCCTGCTCGTAGTAGACCGGGGTCGCAAAGATCTTCCCGGTAACGGAAAGGGGCTCGACCACGTCGTCGTCATCGTCGTCGTCGGTGTCGTTGTCGTCGTCGTCCGCGGCGTCGTCGTCGTCGACCGGACAGCCCGCCCCGCCCGTGAACATCGCAAAGGCGACGATCAGCAAGCTCGAGAGAATGACGGATACCCAGCTCGGAATCCTCGTGTCGTGGCCCATGTGTTGTCCCCTTTCGTGCCGTGCATGCATGCGCGCGCGGGCACTCCCACGCGATCTATAGTGGGTAGCATTCTCACTCAACGCCCTGTCCGCGTCAACTACTTGTAAAAACTTGGCTTATTGTGTTTTTTGTGGATTCCGCGATGGTGGGCGAGCTTCGCGGCTGAAAGGAAGAGGGGGAGACGGGGAGGAGAGCGGGGCGGGGTCGCGCTACGGCCCGCTGTAGGTCATCTGGATGTTGTGCACGACGTCCCCGCCCATCACGTGAACCGCGGTCGGGACCGTCTCGTACAGGGTCGGGTCGGGCAGCACCGTGGGGTAGATGCCGACCTTGAGGAAGGTCGTCGTGTAGCGAGGTACCCAGACCTCGAAGGGGATCGCGTCTCCCATGCCGGCGGCGCCATTGATCTGGTCGAAGCCCCAGAGGTATCCCTGCGCCAGCAGATCCGCCGGCTCCAGCTGGGGAGCGTTGTAATCCTTGTTGGCGCCGACGAACAGCCCGTCACCGGGGTCCAGATCGGCGAACTCGAAGGTCCCGTCCGTGCTGATGACGCCGCTGATGCTGACGTAGGGCGCGGGCAGCGGGACTCCCACGTCCAGCGGCACCTGGACGTCCATGCCGCTGATGTCCGCGTCACCGAAGGCCCAGGGGTTGATCTCGTCGCCCAGCGGGTCGACCGTCGCGCCCCACTCGTCGCCCGGCTCGAACAGGCCGTTGTTGTTCCAGTCCCAAGCGCCGCGCATCTGGGCGGTGAAGGGCGCGCCGACGTTCATCTCCCAGGGTACGTCGACGTCCTGGGCGCCACCGTCGAGCATGCCGGGGAAGGTGAACCAGTAGGGCCCCTCGTTGTTGTTGTTGTAGACCGCCACCAGCGAGTTGCCCGTGGACGCGGTGTGGGGGGAGCCGTGCAGGTAGACGTCCCCGGTGATGTCGATATCCCAGTAGCACTCGGGGCAGGGGGTCCCGCCGCCGCCGCCGCCGCCGTGGTGGCCGATGACCCAGGCGTAACCGTTCCACATGTGCTCGACGTCGATGAAGACGTCCGCGTCCAGCACCGGCTCGCCGGTGGTGTCGATACCGTCGGCGTGGAAGTTCATCTCGTCCCAGGGACTGATGATGGTGTCGTACCAGGTGTCGGCGATGGCCATCACATACACCTCGTCCAGCGACCAGGAAGCCGGATCGAAGATGTAGGCGGTGGGATCGTTCTTCGGGTCGGCCGGCACGGTCGGGGCGGTGAAGTGCATCAGCGGATTGTCGGCGGACTGCTGATCCTCGGTGATCCCGACGTAGATCTTGCCGTAAGGATAACCTGCGGCGTTGACCTCCGTCCATTCGAGCTCCATCCGAACCCAGATGTCCTCACCGTTGAGCTCGTAGTACACAGGCACCAGATAGACGTCGCCTTCGAGGCGGAACGGTTCGACGGCGTCATCGTCGTCGTCACCGGTGGCGTCGTCGTCGCCCGTGGCATCGTCGTCGCCCGTGACGTCGTCGTCGTCGCCCGTGGCATCGTCATCGTCGTCGTCGAGCGGGCATCCAGACCCTCCCGCGAACACGGAGAACGCCAGTATCAGGGCCGTGCTGAAGAGGAGAGAGAGCCAAGTGGGGATCCTGGTAGTGCCCGCCATGTCTGCCACCTTTCGCACGGCTCGAAGCACGCATACACGCACGTGCCCTTATTCCGGGACTGTCATCTTGCCGCCGGTGTCAGAACGAAGTCAAGTTCTGAATATCATAGGGTTTTTCGGTTTTTCGTGTTTTTTGCTCTTTGGCGGGGCGCCGTGGCGCTGAACCGCCCATGAGGGGGCTACTTGCGATCCTGGTACCAGGGTGCCTTGTCGTAGAAATCGGCTGGCAGGTTGGCCAGCTTGCGGAAGTGTTCGAGCATGAACCGGGGGGCGAGGGGGGCACCGGACACCGGATCGAGCACCACCTCGAGCTCGCGATTCCAGCGGACGATGATCTTCTTGCCGTCGCGCTCCTCGATCTTGATGCAGTCCACCGGGCAGACGTGGACGCAGGCCCCGCAGCCGATGCAGTCCTCCGCCTCGCCGAAGGGGGGCTCGACGGCCTTGCGATCGCCGCGCTTGCTGAAGGTGATCGCCTCGACGCCGACCACCTCGCGGCAGACGCGCTCGCACAGGCCACAGAGGATGCAGCCGTTGTCCTCGGTGGGGAAGCGGACGTCGTCCACCTCGAGCCCGTGGTCCGCGGCCAGCTCCTGCAGCTCCGCTGACCCGGGGCACATCGACAAGGTCAGCTCGAGCACCATCTTGCGATTGCGCACGACCTTCTCGCTGTCCACGAACACCTCGACGCCGTCGGCCACCGGGTAGTTGCACGCGGTGGTCAGCTTGCGCTTGCCCCGCTTCTCCACCTCGA
>CAYTBN010000074.1:0-30856 GCA_964436045.1 uncultured Rickettsiales bacterium
CGGTCTACCCCGGTGCCGACGAGGGCTGCGACGGCCTGGATACCGACTGCGACGGTTCGATCACCGGCGACGAGAGCGACGACGATGGCGACGGCCAGGCCGAGTGTGATGGCGACTGCGACGACACCGCCGTGGACATCTTCGACGGCGCGCCCGAGCTGTGCGACGGCATCGACAACGACTGCGATGGCGTCCTGCCCCCCGCCGAGGCCGACGTCGACGGCGACGGGATGATGGCCTGCGATGGCGACTGCGACGACGCCGATCCGGAGACCTACGACGGCGCCCAGGAGCTGTGTGACGGTGTCGACAACGACTGCGACGGCACGGTGCCCGCGGACGAGACCGACGACGACGGTGACGGCCAGACGGAGTGTGACGGCGACTGCGACGACACCAACCCGCTGATCTTCGACGGCGCCAACGAGGTCTGCAACGGCATCGACGACGACTGCGACGGCATCCTCCCGATCCCCGAGACCGACGGCGACGGGGACGGCACCGCGATCTGCGAGGGGGACTGCGACGACAGCGATCCCGACCTGAACGCCGCCGACGACGACGGGGACGGCCAGGACACCTGCAACGGGGACTGCGACGACGCCAATCCCAACGTCTTCTTCGGAGCGCCGGAGCTCTGCGATGGGGTCGACGACGACTGCGACGGGACCATCCCGGGCGACGAACTCGACGATGACGGAGACGGCCAGGCCGAGTGCGAGGGGGACTGCGACGACAGCGATCCCGACATCTACCTCGGCGCGACCGAGGTCTGCAACGGCGTCGACGACGACTGCGACGGCATCATCCCCCCCGAGGAAACCGACGACGACGGGGACGGCTGGACCGAGTGTGTGGGCGATTGCGACGACGCCGACGCCGACGTCTATCCCGGCGCCCCCGAGACCTGGTACGACGGGGTCGACTCCGACTGTGACGGGGTCGACGATCCGGATCCCTGCGACGATCCGCCACCGGAGCACGAAGGTCCCCTGGACCCGACCTGCGAGTACGCCCCGCCGGTGGGCAGCTTCAACCCGGTCACCGAGTGGGGGATGACCTCCTTCGTCGAGTACCCCGACCATCTGGGCAACATCGCCACACCCGTGGTGGGCCAGATGACCGACGACGACGGCGACGGCCAGATCACCGCCGAGGACACCCCGGACATCCTGCTGTCCTTCCGCGACTACAGCGGCACCGACGGCGTGTTGCGGCTGATCAGCGGTGACGGCAGCGCCGTGCACTGGTCGATCCAGGAGATCACCCCCGGCTACGACGTCTACCGCTACGCCGGCACCGCCATCGCCGACCTGGACGCGGACGGCTGGCCCGAGATCCTGCTGATGGCCACCAACGGCTCCACCTGCTACCTGGCCTGCCTGGAATACGACGGCACCATGCGCTGGATCGACACCGCCAACGGCCACGGCCTGCGGGGCCACTTCCCGTCCGTGTCCGACCTGGATGGGGACGGCACCCCGGAGATCGTGCTGGGCGCCTACATCTACAACATCGACGGCAGCGTCCGCGGCGTGGGCAGCTACGGCAGCGGCTACTACAGCGGCTACGGCAACAGCGGCTACACCTCGTTCGGCATGGACATGGACGGCGACGGCCAGCTCGAGGTGGTGGTCGGTGACGCCCTGTACGACGCCGACGGCAACACGGTCTGCAACACCGGATACCCCGACGGCCAGCCCGGCGCCGCCGACCTGGACCTGGACGGCGAGGGCGAGTTCGTGACCGTCTCGGGCGGCTCGGTCTACGTCTTCGACACCAACTGCGACTACCTGGCCAGCTGGTCGATCTACGGGGGCGGTAACGGCGGCCCGCCGACCATCGCCGACTACGACGGCGACGGCGTCCCGGAGATCGGGCTACCGGGGGACGACTACTACACCGTATACGAGACCGACGGCACCATCCTGTGGTCCAACGCCGTGCAGGACCACAGCTCCAACAGCACCGGCTCGTCGGTCTTCGACTTCGACGGAGACGGCCAGGCCGAGGTGGTCTACGCCGACGAGACCCGGCTGTGGATCTACGACGGCGCAACCGGCACCGTGCTGCTGGAGTACGACGACCACCACAGCGGCACCGTCAACGAGTACCCGATCATCGCGGACGTGGACGCCGACGGCCGTGCCGAGATCGTTGTCGGCAACGACGGCGGCACCGGCGACGATACCTACAAGGGGTTGCGAGTGATCGGCGACGCCGAGGACAACTGGGTCACCGTCCGCCAGGTCTGGAACCAGCACGCGTACCACATCAGCAACGTCAACGACGACCTGACGATCCCCACCCCGTCGGAGCCCAACTGGCCTCAGTTCAACACCTTCCGCCAGGCGGGTATCGGTTCGATTCCGGCCACGTCGGCCCCCGACCTGTGGCCGGAGATCGTCGATGTCTGCCAGCCCGACTGCGGCCTGGATGCCACCGTGGTGGTCCAGGTGGTCAACGGCGGCGCGCTGATGGCCGCCGCCGGAGTGGGGGTCTCCCTGTACGCCGAGGACGCCCAGGGTGTCCGGACCCTGCTGGACTGGACCACGACGGCCGCCGATCTGGACGCGGGCATGATCTCCGACTCGCTGCTGCTGATCGCCACCGCCGCCGACCTGGCGGCCGCGACGAGCGTGGTGGTCGTGGTCGACGACGACGGGGCCGGCGTGGGCGCGCTGAACGAGTGTGACGAGGACAACGAGATCGACGTGGACGTAAGCGGTATCTGCCTCTGATACCCCGCACCCGGGTGCGGGCGTCTGGGGGCAATCCCGGCAGGTACATGCGGCATCGGAGGTGTCACTGATGTGGACCCGCGCCCTGACCGTTCTGGCCACCCTGTCCCTGCTGTCGGCGCTGCCCGGGTGCATCCCTCCCCTACCTGAAGACGACGACACAGCCGGGGACGACGACACCGGGGACGACGACACCGGGGACGACGACACGGGCGACGACGACACCACGGCGCCGGTCGATGCCGACGGGGACGGCTACACGGAGGACGTGGACTGCGACGACGCGGATCCGACGGTCAACCCGGGCGCCTGGGAGGACTGTGCCGACAACACGGACAACGATTGCGACGGGGCCGAGGACTGCGACGATGTCCTGTGCTTCCAGGAGCCTGAGTGCTGGAGCTGCGCCTATCACGACATCCTGGTGATCTACGACATCGATCCCACGATGGCGACCGCGTGGGCCGACTTCCTCAACCTCTGGGGCCACACGGCGACCATCACGCCGATCTCCGATCTGGGCCAGGCCGACCTGTGGCTCTTCGAGCTGTACATCATCGACGGCGACGCGTGGATCTGGAGCTTCGCCGATTCCCAGGTCCTGCTGGCCTGGGGCACACCGATCCTGGGCGTGGGCGACGGCATCATGGCCCTGGACTACGCCGGTACCATGCTGGGCAGCGCCTTCCCGGTCGGCATCGTCGACGACGACGGGTTCACCGTCGACGATCCCGGACACGACGTCTACAACACGCCCACGCCCATGGGCCTGGCGATCGATACGACCTACCCGGTGATCCCCTCCGGGGAGCTGGCCTGGGCCCTGGACCTCTCCGGCGTCAGCCCGGCCCAGGTCGAGTGCCTGGCCGGGGCGTACAACTACCCCGGGTACTCGATGGTCGCGCTGGAGTCGGACCACTACGCCTACTGGGGTTGGTCGGCCCACGATCCGTGGACGTGGAGCTGGGAGGGGCAATTCCTGCTCACCAACCTGATCGAATACCTGGTGCCCTAGGAACATCGGAAAGGGAGCTGAGATGATGGAGACGAAGATGACCCGGGGAGGCGCAGCGCTTCGCCGCGTCGGGGGCATCCTGGCCGTGGCGGCCGCGTTGACGATGGCGGGAGACGCCCGGGCCAAGCGGGGCAACCGCAACAAACAACCGGCGGAGGCCACCCCGTCGACAATGGTGTTCGACGCCGCCGGCGGAGGCATGGTGATGGGCCGGCTCGAGGCCGGCGACCGCACGCTGGAGGGGGGCGAGTTCTTCGACGACCACGGGCTCCAGGCCCAAGCGGGACAGCAGCTGACCGCCGATCTGTACTCCAGCGACTTCGATACCTTCCTGACGGTGTTCTCGCCCACCGGTGTCCCCACCCGCAACGACGACTGCGAGGGCGCCAAGAACCATTCGCGGGTGACCGTAACCACCGACAGCGCGGGGACCTGGACCGTGGTCGTCACCAGCTTCCGCCCCGAGGAGCAGGGCGCCTACAGCATGCACATCCAGCTGGCGGCGGCGCCCGTAGGCGGACCCAGCGCCCCGCCGCAGACCACCGCGGCGGCCAACAGGGGCGGCGAGAACTACAGCGGACGGCTCGAGGAGGGCGACTCGACACTGCCGACAGGCGAGTTCGTGGACTCCTACACCTTCGAGGGGCAGGAGGGCGAATTTGTGGTGGTCGATCTGCGGTCCACCGAGATCGACCCCTGGCTGGCGGTCCAGCCCCCGACCGGGGACCCCTTCCACAACGACGACCACGAGGGGGACTCGAGCCGCTCCCAGCTGGCGCTGACCCTGACCCAGTCCGGGACTTACTCGGCAGTCGTCACCACCTACCGGGCCGGCGACCAGGGGGCCTACGAGCTGAACATCCAGCGGGGTGGTGCCGACTCGACTCCCGCCGGCAACGCGGTCCGCGAGACCGGCTCGCTGGCCGCGGGCGACGAGCAGCTGGACACCGGCGAGTACGTCGACACCTTCACCTTCGACGGCCGCCCCGGACAGCGGATCGAGATCGACCTGGCGGCCACGGGCTTCGACGGATACCTGGTGTTCGTGACCCCGGCCGGCGAGCCGACCCACAACGACGACGCCCCCGGCGAGCCGGGCCACAGCCGGCTCGAGGCCGACCTGGGCGAGATGGGCACCTACATGGTGGTGGTCACCAGCTACAGCCCCGGGGAGGTGGGGGAATACACGCTGACCGTCGAGGTGACAGAGGACGCGGGCTACAGCCGCCAGCGCGACGCCACACCGCTGGTGGCCGGCACCCCGGTGACCGCCGCCCTCGAAGAAGGTGACACCAAGCTGGCCGCGGGCGAGTACATCGACACGTATGTCTTCGAGGGATCGGCGGGCCAGACCATGGCCGTCGAGCTGACCTCGGCCGCATTCGATACCTTCCTGGGACTCGAGCTGCCGTCGGGCGGCGATCCGATCCAGAACGACGACTTCGGCGGCCGACGGGACGCCTCGCGGATCGAGTTCCAGCTGCAGGAGACCGGCCGCTACCGGGTGTTGGTCACCTCATACAACCCCGGCGAGCAGGGCGCCTACCAGCTTCAGCTCGTGCTGGGTGAAGGGGGCTCGACGCCCGTGCGGCCGGCCGGCGGTGGCGGACGGATCTTCGGGGTCTTCGTGGGGCTCGGCGACTATCCCGGCGACGAGGACGACCTGCCCTACACCGCCGAGGACGCCGCGCTGCTGCAGGCGGCCTTCGTGCGTGGCGCCGGGATGGCGGGCGCCGACAGCGTCGTGTTGACCGACGCCGCGGCCACCCTGCAGGGGGTGCGGGACGCGATCAGCGCGCAGGGGGCCCAGGCCGGGCCGGAGGACACCTTCGTGTTCTTCTACTCGGGACACGGCTCGCGCAAGAAGCGGGCAGACTGGCCGGCGTCCGATCCCGACGGGATGGACGAGACGATGATGCTGTACGACGGCCACCTCTACGATGACGAGTTCGCGACGCTGATGGACGGGGTCGAGGCGGGGACATCCCTGCTGATCCTCGACGCCTGCTTCGCGGGCGGCTTCTCCAAGGACGTGATCAGCAAGCCGGGCCGGATGGGGATGTTCTCGTCCGAGGAGGACGTGTCCTCCGGGGTGGCCGCCAAGTTCCGCGCGGGCGGCTACCTGGCGCGGTTCGTGTCCGACGCCATCGGCGACGGCCTGGCCGACGACGGCGACGGCGGCCTGACCGCCCTGGAGCTCTGCCAGTACGTACACGAGCGCTACCGGGCGGACGTCAAGTCCAGCGGTACAGGCGGCGTGTCGGGCTTCGTGATGATGGGCCGCGAGCACGGCTTCCAGCACCTGGTGGTCGACCGTGGCAGCGTCGGGCCCTATCAGGTGCTGTTCGAGGTCAAGAAGTAGGGCGGAGCGCCCTGCTTACTCCGCCGCTTCTCTGCCAGACTTGAACAGGAACGGGTAGCTGACGATCACGTTCCCACCGCCCTCCGGCGGCGGGAACTCCATCTGCCGGAAAAAACCAACCAGGCAATCACTCCCCTTCCACCTCCTCGAGCACCCCGTTCAGCGCCTCGGTCAGGGGGAGGATCCCCCGGCCCCCCCTCCCCCGCCGTGATACCGTCAACGGCCATCGCAGCCCTGGAGGTGCCCATGTTGCGCAAGGGACGGCTGGCTCGACTGTCGCGGCTGGGGGAGATGGCCGTCGGGTTCGTGGGCGATGCGGCCGGGGCCGGCACACGGCTGGCCACCGCCACCAGCAAGGCCGCGGCCACCGAGTTCCACGAGCGAGCGGCGAGGCGGATGCTGGAGGTGTTCGGCGAGATGAAGGGCCTGCCGCTCAAGGCGGGTCAGATGCTCTCGTACATCGACGAGATCCTGCCGCCGGAGCACCGCGAGATCTACAACGAGATGCTGGGCCAGCTGCGGCGCCACGCGCCGCCGATGGAGTGGGTCCACATCTGCGAAGTGTTCCACGAGGAGTTCGACGGCCGCGAGCCCGACGATATCTTCGGCCGCTTCGATCCCGAAGCCATCGCCGCCGCCTCCATCGGCCAGGTCTACCGCGGGGCGCTGCACGACGGCACCGAGGTGGCGATCAAGGTCCAGTACCCCGGGATCGCCGAGGCGATCCGCAGCGACCTGGACAACGCCGAGACCCTGGTCGGCGCCATGAGCGCGGTGATGCCCAAGGCCGACCTGTTGCACTTCATGCAGGACATCTACGGCCGGATCGAGGAGGAGTGCGACTACACGCTGGAACTGGTCAACCAGCGGGACTTCCGCCAGCTCTGGGCCGATGACGCCACCGTGGTCATCCCCCGCGCCTTCGACGATGTCTCCACCCGCCGGGTGCTCACCAGCGAGTTCCTCGACGGCGCCGAGTACCCGCAGATGCTCGAGACCGCCCCCGACGAACGCAAGAGCCTGTACGGGCGCAAGATCTTCCGCTTCGTCTTCCGCTCCCTGTACAGCTTCGGGATGTTCAACGCCGACCCCCACCCGGGCAACTACCTGTTCTGGGACGACGGCCGGGTGGCGTTCATCGACTACGGCTGCGTGCAGCGCTACTCGCCGGAGCGGGCTGCAGCCCTGCGCGAGCTGCGGGATGCGGTGCTCGCCGGCAGCACCGGGCCCCCGTTCCAGGAGCTGCTGCTCCACGTCTTCGGCGTGCCCGAGCCCATCGACGGCGACGTGATGGAGATGTTCGAACAGTACATGCACCTGTCCTTCGAGCCGATCACCGCGCCCCAGCCCTACCGATTCACCCGCGAGTACTGCCGCCAGCTGCTGAAGCTGGGCATGGAGGCCAAGCTGCTGCTGACCCGCAAGATGCTCACCCGGGCCAAGGTCAACATCTTCGACGTCGAGGACACGGGCATGGCCTTCCTCGGCCGGATCAACTTCGGCCTGGGCTCGATCCTGGCGACCCTGGGGGCCGAGGGGAATTTCCGTGCCCTGATGGAGGACATCGACTCCTGAGTATTCTGCTACCTTGCGTTGCCGGGAGAAGACCATGCCCACGATCTGGCGCCTGACGATCCTCGCGTTCCTGTTCGTCCCGTGGACGGGCTGTCCGACGGACGATGACGATGATGACGACGCCACTGGCGCGGCCCCGGTGATCTCGGACGTCGAGGCCGAGGTCAGCGAGGCGGTGACGATGGTGGTCACGGTGCGCTGGACCACCGACGTACCGAGCACCGGCCACGTCGAGTTCGGGGTGGGCGACGACCTGTCCCTCTCGACGCCGGCGGAGACCGGGGCGGCCACCGATCACGAGGCTGTGCTGCTCGGGCTGCCCGCCGACGCCGACGCCAGCTACCGCGTGGTCGCCGAGGCGGACGGCGCGGTGGCCGAGGGCGAGCTGAGCACGATCACCACCGGCCCGCTCCCTCCGGAGTTGCCCAACCCCACGGTCACCGGCAGCGGCCACGACGGCTACATGGCCGTCCCCCTGCTGGGGTCGGTCAGCGCCGCGACGATCCTCGACGCGGACGGGCGGATCGTCTGGTTCCGCCTGTACGAGGGTGAGCTGGATCTCTTCCGGGTGCGGCTCTCCCACGACGGCTCCAGCGTGTTGTTCAACGCCGCCGACGTCTCGGACGAACCCTCCGCCGAGACGGAGATCGTCCGGGTCGCGCTGGATGGATCGTCGGTCACCGGCGTCACCATCCCCTGGCTCGCCCACGACTTCGTCGAGCTACCCGACGGGACCCTGACAGCCATCGCCCTGGACATCCGCGAGGTCGACGGCGAGGACGTGCGGGGTGACAAGCTCGTCGAGGTCGCTCCCGACGGGACCCAGACCGAGATCTGGTCCACATTCGACTGCTGGGATCCCGCGGAGGTGGTGGGCACTGACCCCGAGTCCGGCTGGACCTGGACCAACGCCATCGACTACGACGAGACCGGCGACGACTACTACGTGGGCATCCGCAACCTCAGCAGCATCGTCAAGGTCGACCGGGCAACCGGCGCCTGCGAGTGGGCCCTGGGCGGCGCCGCGGCCACCCTGGAGATGGTGGGCGATTCCTCGGGATTCCTGCACCAGCACCAGTTCCAGGTGCTGGGTGACAGCGTGCTGGTGTTCGACAACGACGGCGGCCCCGGCCTGGCCTCCCGGGCGATCGAGTACGAACTCGACCTGGACGCCGGGACCGCCGAGCAGACCTGGTCCTTCACCACCGATCCGCCGATCTACAGCTTCGTGCTGGGCGACGTGAACCGCTTCGACGATGGCGCCACCCTGATCACCTGGTCGGTGCTGGGCCAGATCGACCGGGTCACCGCCGCCGGCGAGAGTGTGTGGCGGCTGAATACCGCGATGGGCTACGCGCTGGGCTTCGACACCGTCTACGCCGATCTGTACGCCTCCCGCTGGTAGCTGGACACCGGGGACCTTTCGCGACTCACGGGGCGAAGGCGTACAGGTCGTCGACGAACACGGTCCGGCCCAGCAGCCGCTCGCCGAAGGCCACGTCCCACACCACCTGACCGTCCGGGGTGATCTCCCGCAGCCGGCCGCCGCTGCCCTGGTTGTGCAGGGTGTTGCCGCCGGGCAGCCGGTGCGCCTCGCCCGCGGTCACGGCCCACAGGTACTCGCCCTCGCCGAAGTGCCAGATCTGCCGCAGGGTCTCGGCGCCCTCGTCCAGCTCGTACTCGCGGACGACCCCCTCGGGGATCATCTCCTCTCGGTAGCTCGACAGCAGGAGTGTGCCGGCCTCGGTGAAGACCGCGCCGTGCTGCCAGTAGAACGCCGACTCCACAGGATCGAAGTCCCAGGCCCCCGGCAGGTGGCCCCACCAGCGCAACGAATCCCCGGTCGCGTGGTCGATCTCGACCACGGTCGAGGTCGTGTAGAACGAGTACAGGAAGCTGTCGCTGGGCTCGTGCCAGTACAGGGAGTTGGACTGGCAGATCTCGTCGCTGCCCACCAGGGCGTGGAACTCGTCGCAACGCCAGATCGTCGAGACGACACCCCCCGGCGGCCGCTCGACCAGCGACTCCGTCTCCCAGTCGGCCGCACCCCAGACCAGGGTCTCGTCCGGCAACTCGGTGAAGGCGTGGTGCAGTCCGGGGGTCGCGGTGGATTCGACCACCGTGCCGTCGATCTTCCAGCGGTGGACCACGGAGCCCGCCCCCTCGTCCCACTCGGGCCAGAACGTCTGCTGATCCCACAGCAGGTCATCGCCGTCCTGACTGACCCGCATGTACAGGGTCCAGTGGTGGTCCGGGGTCAGATGAGCCCAGATCACCCTCCCCTGCCGATCGAGGATCCACTTCCAGTAGTTGCCGCCAGTCCATCCGCCGGTGTCCTCATTGACGCTGCCGATCAGGTACTGGCCGTCGGCATCGAAACGGTCGGGATCGGATTCCAGCAACTCCGGCGGCGGGAATCCCTCCGGCAGGGGACCGGTGGTCGCCGTCACCGCGGGGGCGTACAGCGGGCCCTCACCGAAGTCGTTTGCGACCCGCAGCGAGGCGAGCGTACCGAAGGGGATCCCCAGCACGAGGTCGCTGCAGCCTCCCTCGTCGACCGCCTGCGCTGGCGAGGCCAGCCAGTGTCCCTCGTCCACGCTCGCCTCGACCCAGGCGGTGGCGGGAGCCAGCTGCTCCCAGCTGACGACGACCAGCGAGCCGAACTGCGGGTGGAGCGACCAGCTCACGTCCGCGACCATCGCCTCGGCATACCCGGACGGGCCGTCGTCGTCCACGACGATCGTCCCGCTGTTCGGGCAACCGAGCAGTGCCACCAGCACGAACGGCGGCCAGGATCGGGCGGACCACCCCATCACCAGTCCCCCACCCCGGGCGCGTGGCCCGCCAGGTAGTCCTCGATCCGCCGGGCCGTGGCGGGCGACAGGTCGTCGGGCAGCGCATCCAGCGGGTACCACCGTGTCTCCTCGATCTCCCGGTCACTGGTCCCATCGACGGCAAACTCGGTGGAGACGAACATCACCACGTGGTCCGACTTGCTCTCCTTGAAGCTGGTGTAGATCCCCATCAGCCGCAGGTCGTGCAGGGTCGCCCCCACCTCCTCGCGAGCCTCCCGGCGAATGGCCTCTTCCAGGGTCTCGCCCCGTTCCACGCCCCCGCCCGGCGCGAACCAGGAATGCAGGTAGGTGTGACGAACCAGCAGCACCTGCTCGTCGCGGACCAGCAGCACGTGCACGCCGACGCTCAGCGGGCGTCGCACGCGCCACCAGGCGCGCAAGGCCAGGTAGGCCCAGCGGTGGACTCGCTTCAGGAGGACCTCCTCGTGCCAGACGATGGTGTATCACGTCGCTGCCAGCGGCGCGCGCGTCGGGAAACGACCTCCCGTTGGCCACGCCCCCACTGTAGAGTAGTGACATCGCGCGCGCGCAGAACCGCGGTGTCCGACCGGACGCCGTCCCTCGGGGGTCCGCGTGGCGCGAGGGGAAAACCATGGAACCGTTGGACGCATCCGGCCTGGCCGCGGCGCTTCGTTCCCTGTCACGGATCCAGGACGTCACCTCGATGGAGGAGGCTGTCTGTCAGCGTCTCATCGAACTGTCCCTCGCCATCACGGGTTTCGAGACGGCCGTCGCCCTCTCCTCGGGGCACGAGCAGCGGCCCACCGCCGTGGCCAACCACGGGGTGGACGAGGAGTACGTCCGCTTCATCCTCGACAACTACGTGAACATGCCCGGCATGCGAGCCCTGGAGAGCGGCGAGACGCTGGTGGTCCCCGACGCTGCTAGCAACCCGAGGTACGCCCCGATCGTAAAAAAGCTCGCCCGGGCGGGCATCGCCGCGATCGTCGTGTACCCGATGCGCGCCTTTGGCCAGGAGCTGATGGGGGCCCTGGTCACCTACCACTCCTGCCCCCAGTTGCCCGGCTCGGACGTGGTGGGTCAGGTGCAGGCGCTGGTGGACCACGGCTCGCTCGTGATCGCCAACAGCCGTCTGCTGTCGGCGCGCCGCTACCTGCTGCAGCAGACGATCCTGGAGAAGAACCAGGAGGTCGTGGCGGTGGTCGCGGCGGGTATCGCGCACGACTTCAACAACATGCTCGGCTCGTTGTTGAGCCTGGTCACGTTGACCCCGGCCCTCAACGCCAAGGAGTTGCAGACGGCCTGCAAGAGCCTCGAGATGCAGGTCGAGCAGGCAGCCCTGCTCTCGCGGAATCTGCTGAACCTGGCGCGGCCGGGTCCGGTCGAGGATGCGGCGGCGCCCGCCGATCTGACGGTCGCGGCCCGGGATGCCGTGGCGATGGTCCGGCCCGCGCTCCACGGCAACACGCGATTGCTGGTCCACCTGCCGGACCAGAAGATGGAGGCGCGGATCGCGCCAGCGGCGTTCTCCCGGGTGGTGCTCAACCTGCTGCTCAACGCGTTGCACGCCGTCGAGGGCCAGCGGGACGGCACGATCAGTCTCCGGTTCCGCGCCGACGGGCCCGACTGCGTCCTCGAGGTGGACGACAACGGGCCCGGTGTGCCGGAGGAGCACGCCGATCGGATCTTCGAGCCCTTCGTCTCGTTCACCAAGGGCGAAGGCTCGGGTGTCGGGCTGGCTGCGGCGCGGGGCATCGTCGAACGGGCGGGCGGTGCGCTGTTGCTGCAACACCGTGAGGGGCCAGGTGCCTGCTTCGCCGTGCGCCTCCCGGTGGCCGGCGGCGACGCCGTGCCAGCGCCCCAGCTGACGGACACCGGCGAGGAAATCGACGGGGTGGGGGGCGGGCGCCGGCTGCTGCTGGCCGAGGACCAGGACGTGCAGCGCCAGGCCTACGCCCGGGCGCTGGAGGACGCGGGCTACCGGGTCGATCAGGCGGCCGATGGCCAGCAGGCGTTGGCGGCCCTGCGGGAGGGCGAATACGAGGCGGTCGTCCTGGACCACTCGATGCCCGAGGTGACCGGCGCGTCGGTATTGACCTGGATGCGGCGGGAGGGAAGGGAGACGCCGGTGGTGCTGATCAGCGGCTACGGCGACGACCCCCAGCTCAACGATCTGGCCCGCGACGGGATGACCCGGATATTCTCCAAGCCGTTCAAGCCCCGCCACCTGGTCCGCGCCGTCCGCAAGATGATCGACGACTGAGCCCGCGGCGCGCGGATCACACCTGGCGCCGTCGCGTGAACACCACCGCCAGCACGATTCCAGCCGCCCCCACGCCGCCGGCGATCCATGGCCAGCGGGCTGGAGCAGCTGTCACCACCAGGGTCGGGCCGGTCAACCGGGTGTACAGGGACGCGGGGCGCCCCCGGGGGGTGAAGCGGATCTCGATGGGATCCAGCGGGTAGCTGCCCGCCTCGCCGGTGTCGAGGTGGAAGGTGTAGGTCACCCGTTGAGTGCCATCCAGGCTGCTGGACGACGCCCCGACGGGGCCCTGGACGAGCCCTGCTGGGAGGTCCAGGTGAGGGGTGAGCAGTGCGTACTGGTCCGCGTCGCCGGCCCAGCGGACGTGGACCCGCAGCTCGGCTGGCTGGCCCATCTGGACCGTCGCCGCAGCCAGCTCGGCGACGCCCGTGGGTGGAATCAGATCCGCTGGCAGGACGAGCTTTTCGCTGGCCGCCAGTGGCGCAATGTCCGTTGCGCGCCCTCCCCCGCCGGACTCGCTGCTGAGCAACAGCCCGACGCTCGCGGATGCCGCCGACCAGTCCCGGGCCCCCCGGGAGACCCCCACCAGCTTGCCCGCCGGATCGACCAGGTAGGTCAGGGGGATGCTCGACGCCCGGTAGGTCGCGCCCACCCGATCGCCGGAGTCCACCAGGGAGGGAAAGGTCAGCCCGTGACGGTGGACGAAGTCACGGGCGTTGCCGGGGTCGGAGCCGACCACCACGCCCAGGACCGCCAGCCCCCGATCGCCGTGTTCCTCGGCCAGCTGCTGCAGGGACGGCATCTCGCTGCGGCAGGGGCCACACCAGGTGGCCCAGAAGGTGAGCAACACCCACTGCCCCCGGTAGTCGGTCAGCGATCGGGAGGTCCCCTCGGTGTCCGTCAGGGAGAAGTCCGGCGCCTCGATGGCGGGGACCAACGGCTCCATGCCCAGCAATCCCGCAGGGGTGTCCGTGGACTGCGCCCGCGCCCCGCCTGCACACGGAAGCGCCATGATCAGGGCGAGGGCGATCGCGGGGCAGGATCGGGACATGCCAGATGCCGCAAGGGTAGCCCATCGACGCCCGGCGCGGCGGGTTGATCGAGAACGATTCGATGGTCCGCTCGGTCAGGAGCTCGAAGTCGATGGTCAACTCCTCGACCGGCTCGGTGTCACCGGCAAATGGCACCATCGGGAAGGTGTAGGTCACCAGGCCGAAGGAGTACGGCAGCAGCTCGACGTAGGTCAGCCTGAACGTCACCTGGGTCCCTGGCTCCATCCCGTGGACCCAGGTCCGCAGCGGGTTTTCGCCCAGGTAGGCCACCAGGTCCTGGGCGATCCAGCCCGTCATGTCGTCGGGGATCTCCCCCGGATCGCCCACCGCGGTGTCGGCGGCGATCTCCTCGCCGTCGACGATCATCACCAGCTCGTACGCCGCCGCCTGGTCCGGCACGCCGATGCAGAACAGGGCGTGTGACTCGCTCAGCGGGGCGAAGTGGGTGGTGACCGTGGTGGTCGCCACCTGCGCCCGCACCTGGATCTGGATGTCCTGGCTGAGGGTCCGGACCACCTCCCCTTCTGCCCCCTCGATCAGGACGGCGTTGGCGGAAGCGAGCCCCGACCAGGCCAGGCCGAGGATCGCAGCGAAGATCACGACGTTGCGGTGGTTCATGGAGTGCCCCCTCTCGGCTGCCACGCGCGAAACCCAGGAGGGCGACCGCCCTCCTGCCTCCGTGGAACCGGGATCGGGGGGGGATCGGGGGAGAAAAAGGGGCGGGGAAGGGAAGGCGGGAGCTAGTCGTCCCTGGGCTTGCGGCGGACCTTGATCTTGACGCGGTCGCCGTTCTCGAGCTCGACGGGGATCCGGTAGGTGGCCGGGAACTGCATCAGCAGGCCCTTGAAGTGCATGTCGTTCTTGAGCGGGAAGCCCGCGACCGCGACGATCACGTCGCCTGCGCGCAGGTCGGCGGCCTCGGCGGCGCTGTCCTCTTCGAGCTCGACGATGGAGATGCCGATGGCGTCGCCGCTCAGCTCGATCATCTCGACCTTCTTGAACCCGATGTTCTCGCGGTCGAACAGGAACCAGTCCGGGATCGCGAGCTGGCACTCGGGGTTGCCGTTGAGATCACGGCAGGCGTACAGATTGATCGGACCCGCCGGCTTGACGCCCGCGGACATCCACATGTTGCCCTTGCTGCCGGGCTCGATCACGCCGGAGGGCGGGACCGAGGGGGCGCCGCCGCCCATCATCGCCATCGGACCACCGCCACCACCCGCGGCCGCGTCGTTGGCGTTGTCGTACTCGGGCCACTCGCGGTCGTAGGTCACCAGCACCGCGGGCCGCAGCTCCATGGGCACCTTCTCGCAGTAGGGCGAGCCCTCGGGGTCGAAGCAGGCCATCAGGAAGTCACCCATGATGGGCACCGACACGTTGAGCCAGCCAGCCTGGGTGTCCTCGTCCACGTGGAAGAACTTCAGCGAGGTCATGGGCACGAAGTCCGGCAGCGGCACCGGCCGGCACTCCTTGACGCTGGCCACGTCGGCGCAGCCCCACAGGGTGTCGCCGTAGCCGGGCACGCCGATGTGGTTGATCACCCAGCCACCGCCGGCATCGTCCGGCGAAAAGATATCGAACGATCCGCTCGACATCAGCCCCTTGGCCGACGCGGTGCCGGCCAGTGCGAGGGTCATGCCGAGCACGAACAGCGTAGTGACGATTCGCGTGCGCATCCGAACGGTTCTCCTATCCTGCGGTTTACCCCCCGGCCGTCCGGAGCAATCCCTCCCGAAGCGGCGTCGGGCCCGTCAATACGCGATTCGGGCGAAATATTCCAGAGCAGAGCGCGGTCAGTTGCAGATCGGCAGGGATTCGGCGACCTCGTTGTTGGCCTCGTCACACTCGTTGTGATCCTCGGTACCGTCACCCCAGTCGTCGACCACCGCCACCAGCGCCACCGCGTTGGTCAGCAGCGCGGTGTCGATCCAGGCCTCCAGGGTCTCCGAGGTGCTGCCCACGGGCATCGGATCGGCGGTGAACAGCACGTCCAGCAGCGTTCGGACACCGCCGGCGTCCTCGGCGTAGACCGCCACGGGCACACCCGCGGGCAGGTCCACCACCCCCTGGTTGGCCGCCCGCAGCAGCCAGACGATGGCGTCCGGGCACAGCTCGACGCAGGTGGCGATGGACTCCAGTAGAGCGTCGGGCGCGTCCAGGGGATCGAAGGTGCCGTAGCCCCCCTGGCGGAAGGTGTTGTAGGTCGGCCAGTTGGCCGCCTCGGCCACCGGGATCGAGCCGTCGTCGTTCACGTTGGTGATGCGGTAGGCGTGCTGGTTCCAGATCGGCCGACCCGAGACCCAGTTGTCCTCGGCGTCTCCGATCACCGTGATCCCGGTCCAGCCGGAGTAGGCGTAGTTGTTGCTCGCCAGCACGATCTCCGCGTTGCCGTCCGCGTCCACGTCGGCGATCACCGGGTACTCCATCAGCGTACCCGAGGCGTGATCGGCCTCCTGGTGGAGCACGGTGCCGTCGGGGCCGGCGTAGATGTACAGGTTCAGCTCGTCGGCGTAGACCACCTCGGCCACGCCGTCGCCGTCGAAGTCGAACACCGACGATCCCGTGCGGCTCGAGGAGTGGTCCTGGACCGTATTGGACCACAGCAGGGTGCCGTCCGTGTCCCACACGTCGTAGGAGTCCGCGCCAGCAACGCCGATCTCGGGCTCGCCGTCGCCGTCGTAGTCGGCGATGGTCGGCGGTCCGCCGCCACCACCGCCGACCAGGGAGACGGGACCCCACAGAACCGTCCCGTCGTCGTCCTGCAGCCGCAGGGTTCCGCTGTACACCACCACGATCTCGCCGCCCGGATCGCCGTCGAAATCGGCCACCGCCGTGTTGCCGTCGCTCTCGCCGTTGGCCCACAGGGCGGTGCCGGTGGCGTCGTAGATCGCGTTACCCGCCACCACCTCCAGCCAGCCGTCGCCGGTGACGTCGGCCACCGCGGGCGAGGTGTACCAGTAGGCCGAGTAGTTGGTGCCGAAGCCGTACGCGCCCTCGGCTTCCAGCACGCCGTCGTGGCCGAAGATCATGGCGCCCACGATCACCTCCGCCGTGCCGTCCTGGTCCAGGTCGGCGATGGCGGGGGACGCGCCGTTGTAGCCAGGGGTTCCGTTTCCGGTCCAGAGGTACTGGCCTTCGTGGCTGATCGCCACCGGATCACCGTTGCTGTCCATGGTCACGATCTCGGGAAAACCGTCGGCATCCAGATCGCCGACGGCGATGGTGCCAGCGCCGAACACCTGGGAGTCGCCCACGTCCTGGATCTCCCAGTGCTCGGCGGCGCCGTCGCCGCTGATGACCCGCAGCACGCCGGGGCTGCTGTAGCTCCCACCGGTGAAGGTGCAGAACAGGATGTCGGGGATGTCCAGGTCGTCCACCGCTCCGTCGCCGTTGTCGTCGGTGACGTTGGCGACCACCGGTTGGGCCATCACCTGGTTGTAGCTGCTGAAGTTGGTGAAGGTGTCGATCCGCCACTCGACCTGGGGATCGAAGGAGCCCACCGGCGGTGTGTACTGGCAGGCGGGCAGGGTCGCGACCGTGGTCGCGGGCGGCGGGTCGTCGCAGGACAGCGGATCCTCGGACCCGTCGCAGTCCGAGTCGACGCCGTCGTACCACTGCTCCGGCGCGCCGGGATAGACGCCCGCGTCGCCGGGGTCGCAGTCGCCGTTGCACGGCATCCAGCCGTCGCCGTCGCCGTCGAGTTCGTTCGCGGGTAGTCCGCCGCAGTCGTCGTCGATGCCGTTGCAGACCTCGGTCGCGCCCGGGTTGACCGCGGGATCGCCGTCGTCGCACTCGAGGCAGCCGATGTAGCCGTCGCCGTCCAGGTCCGTCTCGTCCACGGGGATCTGCCCGTCGCAGTCGTCGTCGATGCCGTTGCAGGCCTCGGTCGCGCCCGGGTTGACGAGCTCCTCGCCGTCGTCGCAGTCACCCGCGCAGACCATGTAGCCGTCGCCGTCACCGTCGGCCTCGTCCGGGGGGACGCCGCCGTCGCAGTCGTCGTCGACCCCGTTGCAGACCTCGGTGGCCTGGGGGTGAACCGCCGGATCGCCGTCGTCGCAGTCCCCCTGACAGCCCAGGAAACCGTCACCGTCCAGATCCTGGTCATCGGGATCCAGGCCGTCGCAGTTCTCGTCGATGCCGTTGCAGTCGTCGACCGCCCCGGGGTTGATCGCCGGGTCGCCGTCGTCGCAGTCACCCGCGCAGATCATGTAACCGTCGCCGTCGGCGTCATCCTCGTCGGCGGGCAGCGCGCCATCGCAGTCCCCGTCCTGGCCGTCACACTGCTCGGGCGCCGCGGGGTAGATGTCGGGATCCTGGTCGTCGCAATCACCGTCGCAAATGCCGAAGCCGTCGGCGTCCGCGTCGGCCTCGTTGAGCGGCAGGACACCATCGCAGTCGTCGTCCACGCCGTTGCAGATCTCGGTGGCGCCCGGGTAGATCGCCGGATCCGCCGGATTGCAGTCGCCGTCGCAGGCCGCGAATCCGTCGCCGTCCACGTCCGCCTCGTCCGCGGGCACCACGCCGTCGCAGTCGTCGTCGACGCCGTTGCACTGCTCCGGGGCGCCCGGGAAGACCGCCGGGTCGCCGTCGTCGCAGTCGCTGTCGTCGGCCGTGAACCCCGGGCCGCACTCACACTGCATCGACACCGGACCGGCCGGATCGCCGTATCCGTCGCCGTCCACGTCCTCGTGGCACTCCAGCAGCGGCAAGCTCTCGTCCTCGTTACCATCGCAGTTGTCGTCGATCCCGTTGCAGACCTCGGTGGCGCCGGGATTCACCGCAGGATCGGTGTCGTCGCAGTCCCCGCCGCAACCGGTGACGCCGTCCCCGTCGCCGTCCAGCTCGTCCGCGGGCACCGCGCCGTCGCAGTCGTTGTCGGCGCCGTCACACAGCTCGGGGGCACCGGGGTAGCTGTCCGGATCGTTGTCGTCGCAGTCCACCGTCTCGTCGAACCCGTCCCCGTCCGCGTCCACGGCCGCGGTCGAGTCGTCGTCGTCACCCGTGCTGTCGTCGTCACCCGTGCTGTCGTCGTCCCCGGTGGTGTCGTCGTCCCCGGTGGCGTCGTCGTCGCCCGTGTCGTCGTCGCTGGTGGTCGTGTCGTCGTCCCCCGTGGCATCGTCGTCGTCGTCACTGGTGGTCGTATCGTCGTCGTCGTCCCCCGGATCGGGGCAGCCGACGGCCAGTAGCAGGCAACCGAACAGGACCAGAAGAACGCGCGGGTGGGACATGGGGACCTCCGATGATGCCGGGAGTCTATCGCATCTGCCTCGGTACTCCGACTCGGGCTCGGGCTCGGTCTCGGTCTCGGACTCGGTCTCGGACTCGGACCCAGTTTCCTCTACACTGCCCCCCTCGGAGGTCACATGCCCGCGATCCCCGGTCCACGAGGCCCGATCGACTTCACGCGAGATGCCCACGGGTATCCGCGGATCCGGGCCCGGGATGCGCTGGACGGCGCGTTCGCCATGGGCTGGATGCACGCCACCGATCGGCTGGTGCAGGTCAACCTGACCCTGCTCGCCGCCACCGGGCGGCTGATGGAGTTCCTGGGGGACACGCCGTTCACCCGCACGGTCGACCACTCGGTACGGGCGCTGGACTTCGCCGGCGACATACACGAGCAGGCTGCGCAGATGGGGGACGAGATCCGCGAGCTGACGAAGGCCTACGGCGGCGGCTTCAACGCAGGTGCCGACCGCAGGGGGCGGCCCTGGCCGTTGCGCGTCCTCGGCGTGGCGACCGAGCACCTGACCCCGGCCTCGCTGATGCTGGTCTACCGGCTGAGCGCCTACTTCGGGCTGGTGACCTCCCAGCAGCTGGCCGAGGCGGTGGTGGCCGAGCTGCTCGCGAACGGAGGCAGCCAGCGCCTGGCAACGGCGCTGCTGGGCGACACGGCCGACGGGCTGGATAGACAGACGCTGGGCGGGATGCACTGGCCGGCCGAGTTCGGCCTGTTCGTGCCTCCGGTGGCCGGCGGGTCCAACGCCGTCGCGGTCTCCGCCGCGCGCTCCGCCACCGGCGGCGCGTTGCTGATGGCAGAGCCCCACATGGAGATCGGCCGGTTCCCTCCGGTGCTCTACTTCACCCACGTGGACTACGCCGACGGCGGTTACCTCCAGGGCGCCAGCGTCCCCGGCTTGGCCTGGCCCAGCATCGGCCGCACCGAGCGGGTGGGCTGGTCGTACACGTACGGCCACGGCGACAACGTGGACATCGTCGCCGAGCGCTGCCGCGACGGACAGGTGCTCGTGGGCAACGACTGGCGGGCGCTGCGCCGCCGCACGGAGAAGGTCGCGGTGCGCGGGCGCCAGGATCACGAGCAGTGGTCGTTCTGGCAGAGCGAGTACGGCACGGTGGTCGGGGACGCGGGCGGCGCCCAAGTGGACCTGCCCTGCATCCGCTGGACTGGCATGGATCAGCTGTCCCGCGAGTTCGACGCGATCCCGGCCCTGTTCCGGGCCGGGGACGTGGAGGAGCTGGCCGAGGCCCACCGGCCGCTGAAGAGCCTGTCGTTCCACGTGGTGATGGCCGATGCCGGCGGCCGGGTGGGGTACGTGCAGACCGGCCAGATCGACCGGCGCGCCGACGGCTGGAGCGGGGCGGTCCCCGGCCGGGGCTGGGAACTGACGATCCGCCCCCCCGAGGTGCTCCCCGAGTCCGCGCGCCCCAGGGAGCTGGACCCGCCAACGGAGATCGTCGTGTCGGCCAACGAGGCAGTGAACGGTCCGGCCGGCGAGTGCTGGTGCACCGTACCCGCGGCGATCTACCGCAAACAACGGATGACCGAGCTGCTCGAGGCGGACGAGCCCATCGATCTGGACCGGCTGGTCCGGGTGTCCTACGACCACGTCGACCTGTGCGCCACGCGACTGATGGCGGCCTGGAAGCCCCTGCTCCCGGACCTGCCGCGGGTCCAGACCCTGGCCGAGTGGGCCGCCGAGCCGCCCCCCGCCCCCACCGGCGACCACCGCGACCAGATGGCCCTGTTCACGGCCCTGCACGCCGAGGCGGTCCGCGCCCTGCTGGCCCACCTGACCGACGAGCGGACAGCGCGCCGCTTCGTGGACGACCTGTGCCTGATCGTCATCTTCCAGCACCACCTGGACGAGGTGCTGGCCCTGCAGCGGCCCGACGTGCTCGACGCCCGCCGCCTGCAACCCCTGCTGCGCCGCGCCTGGCCCCTGGCCACCGCCCGGGTCGACTCGGGCAACTGGACCGTGCCGGTACGGGCCCGCTTCCGCAACGTCCTGTTCCGCGGCAAGGCCCCCGCCTGGATGGGCCTGGACAGCCCCGAAGTCACCCTGCCCGGCGGCCCCTGCGTCCCCTTCCAGACCCGTCACCAGGCCTTCGCCGGCAACGAGATGGTCTTCGGTCCGGTCTTCCACATGCTGTTCGACATGTCCAAGCCCGGGGGCTGGTACAACATCCCGGGCGGCGCCTCCGAACGACGACGCGGCCCGGGCTACGGGGTGGGGCTGCAGGACTGGATCGACGGGCGCTTCGCCCCGCTCGGTGACGCCGAGGGCGATCCGCCGCGGCTGAGGTACTGAATTCCGCGCAGGGCGCGTACACTCGACGGATCCGGGGAGGATCCGATGCGTCGATCCATCGTGCCCGCTCTTTCCGCCCTGCTCACCCTCGGTCTGGCGGCTCCCGCCGCCGCCATCGACTTCCTCCAGACCGACGCGGGTGCGCCGGGGATGGCGGTGCAGGTCAACATCCTGAGGGATACCGGCGGGTTCAGCGGATTCGAGCTGATCACCACCTCCTGTCCGAAGATCGTGACCGGTCCGGTCACGGTGCACGACCGCGCGGGGGATCCGGCGAACCCGGTGGTGGGTGGCGTACTTTCGACGATGTTCTTCGTCGACGCGGACGCCCCGGACGCGGACTGCACGGTGTTCGTCGACGGCGCCGCCCTCGACCCGTTCAACGACGGCATCGACAACCTGTTCACGATCCTCAACCCCGAGGCCGCGCCGGTGGACGGCGGGGTGGGTGACGCGGACGGCGTGGTGGACGGGGTGATCACCGTCAGCTCCGCCCTGCGGACCGATGGGGGGACGATGGTGCTCGAGTCGCTGGCGATCCCGGACGGCGAGACGCTGGTGTTCGACCTCGCCGATCCGATCCCGGCCAGCGAGGGGAATGAGGCCTTCCTGCCGGTGATCCTGCTGGTGGACGGCGACGTTGCCATCGAAGGCACGATCCAGCTGGCGGGCGAGGCCGGCGGCGACGCGGTCCAGGTGGCGTCGGATGGCGGGGACGGCGGCCCCGGCGGCGCGGGCGGGGGCGTCGGCGGCAACTGTTACTTCACGGCAACGGCGTTACCAGGGGACGGGTTCACCGGTGGCGGCGGGATGGTCACGGCCAACTGCACGGACTACGTCGGCGGCGGCATCGGCGCGGCCGAGGCCAACGACGGCTCCCACGGAGGCGAAGGGCTGTTCTCGACTGTGGACAACAGCGCGGTCGGCTACGCGGGCGCCGCGGGTGGCGGGACCGGCGCGCCGTGGGGTACCGGCGGCGGTGGCGGCGAGGCCTACGTGGTCGCGGGCGTCGGGGGTTTCGGCGGCGGGGGGGGCGCGGGCCACTGCGACGCCAGCTACTGGGGTGCCGGCGGCGGCGGCTTCGGCACCAACGGCGAGAACGGGATGGGCATCGTCGGCGACGGTCCGGTGGACTACCGCTCGGGCGGAGCCGGCTACGCCAACGGCGACGACACCCTGCTGCCCCTGGCCGGCGGCTCCGGCGGCGCCGGCGGCGAGTCGGGGTCGGGCACCGGCGACGGCGCGGGTGGCGGCGGCGGCGGCGGTGGGCTCCAGCTCCAGGCTGGATCGATCACCTTCGGCGCCAGCGGCCTGATCGACGTGCACGGAGGGAACGGCGGGGACACCGAGGGGGTGAACCCCGGGTCCTCCACGGGCGGCGCGGGCGGCTCCGGGGGCGGGATCCAGCTTGTCTCGGCGCAGATCTCGGGCCTCACCGCCGCCACCCTCGACCTGACCGGCGGGTTCGGCGGTCACAGCGGCGGCGCGACCCAGTACTACTCGGGCGACGGCGGCGAGGGCCGACTGCGGGTGGACGGTATCGAGCCCCCGGTCCCGGACGCGGGTCCGAGCGGCGGGGTGGCCACCAGCTGGCAGGGCCCGGCCATCACCGGGGTCAGCGATACCGAGATAACCATCGACTCGTCCGGCGACTGCACCCTGTTCGTGCTCGACGACGCCGGCGGCTACGTGGCCGACGTGGCGATCACCGAGGACGCCAGCGAGGACATCGCCGGCCAGCTCGTGGGGGGAACCTACCTGCTGGTGCTGGTGGACGACACCACCGGCGTGATGAGCGCCGCGGGGGCATGGGTGCTCGACTACATCCCCGATCTGGACGGGGATGGCTACGGCGACGTGACCTACGGCGGCACGGACTGCGACGACGACGACGCGGCGGTCTACCCGGGAGCCACCGAGCTCTGTGACGGCATCGACAACGACTGCGACGGCACCGTCGACGAGGACGACGCGGACGACGCCCCGACCTGGTACGAGGACGCGGACGGCGACGGGTTCGGTGACCCGGACGCGACGGCTGTGGCTTGCGAGGCGCCCCTGGGCTTCGTGGCCAACGCTCTGGACTGTGACGACGGCGACGGGGACGTGAACCCGGACGCCGACGAGGTCTGCGACGGCATCGACAACGACTGCGATGGTGACGTGGACGAGGACGACGCGCTGGACGCCCTGACCTGGTACGCGGACGCGGACGGTGACCTGTACGGCGACCCGGCGGTGGCCGAGGTGGACTGCGACCAGCCGGCCGACACCGTGGACAACGACGGCGACTGCGACGACGGCGACCCCCTGCAGTTCCCGGGCGCGGACGAGTACTGCAACGGCGAGGACGACGACTGCGACGGCGACGTGGACGAGGACGACGCCCTCGACGCCCTGACCTGGTTCGCGGACCTGGACGGGGACGGGTTCGGCGACCCGGCGATCTCCGTGGTGGCCTGCGACCAGCCCCAGGACTTCGTGGGCAACGACGGCGACTGCGATCCGGCGGATCCGCTGCAGTTCCCGGGGGCCGACGAGCTATGCAACGGCGAGGACGACGACTGCGACGGCGACATCGACGAGGACGACGCCCTCGACGCCCTGGTCTGGTACGTGGACCAGGATGGAGACGGTTTTGGCTCCAACTCCATCGTCGAGCCGGACTGTGACCAGCCCCTGGGGTTCGCGGACAACGACGCCGACTGCAACGACGGCGACCCGGCGGTCTACCCGGGCGCCGAGGAGATCTGCAACGGCATCGACGACGACTGTGACGAACTGACCGACGAGCTGGTGGACGGCGACGGCGACACCTTCTCGATCTGCGACGGGGACTGCGACGATGCGGACCCGGCGGTCAACCCGGACGCCGAGGAGGTCTGCGACGGCGTCGACAACGACTGCGACCCGGCCACCGACGAGGAGCTGGACGGCGACGGCGACGGCTTCGCGATCTGCGATGACGACTGCGACGACGATCAGGCCGACATGTTCCCGGGCAACGCCGAGGTCTGCGATGGCATCGACAACGACTGCGACGGCACGGTCCCCGGCGACGAGATCGACGACGACGGCGACGGAATGGCCGAGTGCGAGGGCGACTGCGACGACGGCGACGACCTGACCTACAACGGCGCGCCGGAGCAGTGCGACGGCATCGACAACGACTGCGACGGCGTGGCGGACGAGGACGTGGACGAGGATCTGGACGGCGACGGCTTCAACGCCTGCCAGGGCGACTGCGACAACAACGACCCGGCCGTCTATCCGGGCGCGACCGAGATCTGCGACGGCAAGGACGACGACTGCGACGGGGACCTGCCCGTGGACGAGGCCGACGAGGACGGCGACGGCACGATGACCTGCGAGGGCGACTGCGACGACACGGACGCGGCGCTGAACCTGGACGACGCCGACGGCGACACCTGGACCAGCTGCGACGGGGATTGCGACGACGATGACGCGGGCAATTTCCCGGGCAACGACGAGGCCTGTGACGGCCTGGACAACGACTGCGACGGCGCGCCGGGCGAGGACGAGCTGGACGACGACGGCGACGGCTACATGGAGTGCGACGGCGACTGCGACGACGGCGACGGCGACGTGAACCCGGACGAGGACGAGGTGTGTGACGGCGTCGACAACGACTGCGACGGCGCCACCGACGACGTGGACGAGGACGGCGACGGCTTCCTCGGCTGCGACGACGACTGCGACGACGCGGACGGCGCGGTGTACCCGGGCGCCGACGAGGTCTGCGACGACGGCATCGACAACGACTGCGACGAACTGGTCGACGAAGACGACGAGGACGACTGCGAGGACAGCTCCGGCGACGACGACGACACAGCTGGCGACGACGACGACGACGAGATCGGCGGCGGCTGCGACTGCGAGAACAACCAGGCCGGCACGAGCCCGGCCACGCCCGCCGCGCTCGCGTTCGGAGCGCTGTTACTCACCATGGTCCGCCGACGACGGCAGTGACCACCCGGATCCTCACCTGCTGAACAGAACCCGAGCTGGATCGTTGTCCAGGTAGGAGCGGACGACGACGGATCCCGAAAACCAACATCGAGGGCGTGAACATGGGTGAGGGAACAACGACCCGGGCCGAGTGGGTGGCCGCGACGCTGGCCCGCTACGAACAGCCCCTGGTGCGATACACAGCGCGTTTTTGCGGCGACGCCGACAGCGCGCGGGACGTGGTGCAGGACGCCTTCTTGCGGCTCTGCGCGGCCGACCGATCCGCCGTGGAGGGACACGAGGCGGGGTGGCTGTACACGGTGTGCCGCAACCGGGCCCTCGACGTCCGCCGCAAGGAGGGACGAATGGACCCGTTACCCGAAGCCAAGGTGGCTCGCATCCGCAGCGAATCGCCGGGCCCCGGCGACCAGGCTGCGCAGCGCCAGGAGCACCGTCGGGCGCTCAGGATCATCGAATCGCTGCCCGACGATCAGCAGGAGGCGTTCCGCCTCAAGTTCCAGGACCAGCTCACCTACCGCGAGATCAGCCAGGTGATGAAGGTCTCGCTGGGCACGGTGAGCGCGCTGCTCACCCGTGGGCTGGCGGAGGTGCGACGACAGCTGGTCAGCGGCGACCTGGCCCAGGAGGTGGGACGATGACCGGCCGTATCAACCCCGAGAAGTTGACCGCGTACGCCCTGGGCGAGCTCGAAGGTGACGAGCAGGCCTCCATCGCGAGCGCACTCGAAGGCGACGAGGAAGCCAGGACGACCGTGGACGAGCTCCGGCGCGCCGCCGATCTGGTCACCGCGGCGCTGGCCGACGAGCCCCTGGACGGGTTGTCCGTGCCCCAGCGGGCGGCGATCCAGCAGCGGGCCGCCGCGCCGTCGCGACGCCCCTGGGCGCGACGGCTGATGCTGGCCGCGGGCATCCTGCTCGTGCTGGGGATCGGCACCTTCGGCGGGCAACGCCTGATGATGAAGAGCGGCGATGAGGGCGCTCCAGCAGCGGTGTCGGAACGGTTCGCGGCGACGGGAGTGGTGGAACGGCAGCAGAGCCAACGGGAGAGCATCCTGCGGGAGGAATTCCTCCCATCGGGCGGCGACACCGCGGCGCTCGATCCGTCGCCCGACATGGCACAGAAGACCGGGGACACCACGATCGACGACCAGCTCCGGACGCTCGGATATCTGGACGGCAACCGGATGAACAAGCAGATCGCGGAGAGCTCCGGACTTCTCGGCGAGCTGACTCCCCCGATCGACGAGTCCGGCCACCTGACCGAGGCCTACGATCATCTGACGGACAACGCCTTCCGCAAGGTCGCCGCTCAGCCCCTGTCCACCTTCTCCATCGACGTGGACACGGCGAGCTACGCCAACGTCCGCCGCTACCTCAACGGCGGCTCGATGCCGCCAGCAGGTGCCGTCCGGATCGAGGAGCTGATCAACTACTTCGACTACGACTACACGCCGCCCTCGCGCGATGTGCCCTTCGCCACCCACGTGGAGGTGGCGGGCTGTCCGTGGGCACCCGACCACAGGCTGGTGCGGGTGGGCCTCAAGGGCTGGGAACTGACGCGAGCCCAGCGCCCGCCGAGCAACCTGGTGTTCCTGATCGACGTCTCGGGATCGATGCAAGCCGACAACAAGCTGCCCCTGCTCCGCGAGGCGATGAAGCTCCTGGTGACCCAGCTGGACGAACGGGACCGGGTCTCGATGGTGGTCTACGCCGGCAGCTCGGGGCTGGTGCTCGACGCGACCCCGGGCGACCGCGGCTCGGAGATCGTGGGCGCCCTCGATCGACTGAAGGCCGGGGGTTCGACCCACGGCAGCGCCGGCATCCAGCAGGCCTACGAGGTGGCCCGATCCCACCAGATCGACAACGGCGTCAACCGGGTGATCCTGGCCACGGACGGCGACTTCAACGTGGGCACCACCAGCCAGTCAGAGCTGGTGGACCTGATCGAGGAGAGCGCGGACGGTGGTGTGTTCCTGACGGTGCTCGGCTTCGGCATGGGGAACTACAAGGACTCGACCATGGAGAAGCTGGCCGACAAGGGCAACGGCAACTACGCCTACATCGACACGATGAACGAGGCCAGGAAGGTGCTCGTCGAGCAGATGAGCGGCACCCTGGTGACCATCGCCAAGGACGTGAAGATCCAGGTCGAGTTCAATCCAGCCGAGGCGCGGGCCTACCGGTTGATCGGGTACGAGAACCGCATCCTTGCGGCCGAGGACTTCAACGACGACACCGTCGACGCTGGCGAGATCGGCGCCGGTCACACCGTCACCGCGCTGTACGAGGTGGTCCCGGCCGGGGTCGAAGCGACCCTGCCCAGCGTCGACCCGCTGCGCTACCAGCAGACCCCCGCGCGGTCCGCGGCAGCGTCCGGCGGCGAGCTGCTGACGCTGAAGCTGCGCTACAAGGAGCCCGACGGCGACACCAGCGCCAAGCTGGAGTTCCCGGTCCGGGACGACGACGCCGGCTACGCCAGCGCCTCCACCGACTTCAAGTTCGCGGCCTCGGTGGCCATGTTCGGGATGCTGCTACGGGACTCGCCCTACAAGGGCACCTCGACCTTCGAGGCGGTCCTCGAACTCGCCGACGAGGGCCGGGGAAGGGACCGACACGGCTACCGGGCCGAGTTCCTCGAACTGGTGGGCAAGGCCAGGGGACTCTAGGGATCTCGGACTCGGTCTCAGCCCAGCCGGCGGCGGATCACCCCCACGAGCAACAGGACGGCCAGCGCCGCTGACGAGGCTGGCATCGGAGCCGCGCCCAGCCGGCACTGGCAGTCGACCACATCGTCGTCGTCATCCGCTCCATCGTCATCGTCGTCGTCGTCTTCGCCCATCGTATCGTCGTCCCCGGCGGTGTCGTCGTCGCCGGTCGTATCGTCGTCCCCGCTCGTATCGTCGTCCCCGCTCGTGTCGTCGTCCCCGGTGTCGCAGTCGGCGTCGTCGCCGTCCACGTCGCCGTCACAGTCGTTGTCCACGCCGTCGGCGCAGTCTTCTTCGAGATCGTCGGGGAAGGCCGTGTCCTCGCCGTCGTCGCAGTCGCCGTCGCAGATCCGCCAGCCATCGCCGTCGGAGTCGGCCTCGTCCGCTGGCACCTGACCGTCGCAGTCCCCGTCCAGACCGTCACAGAGCTCCGAGGCGCCCGGGTAGACCTCGGGATCCTCGTTGTCACAGTCCCCCTGGCAGGCGTTCCAGCCGTCGCCGTCCAGGTCCTCGTCCACGTCCTCGTCCACGATCCCGTCGCAGTCGTTGTCCAGCTGGTCACACAGCTCGGGGGCGGCGTCATACACGGCGGCGTCCTGGTCGTCGCAGTCCCCCTCACACTCGGCCAGCCCGTCGCCGTCGCCGTCCACCTCGTCCAGGGGGACCAGATCGTCGCAGTTGTTGTCGACGCCATCGCAGAGCTCGGGAGCCCCCGGGAAGACGGTGTCGTCGTTCTCGGCACAGTCCCCTCCCCCGCAGACCGTGTAGCCGTCCAGATCGGTGTCCAGGTCCTCCGGGGTACCGGCGTCGCAGTCGTTGTCGACGCCGTCGCAGACCTCCTCGGCACCGGGGTGGACGGCCGGGTCACCGTCGTCGCAGTCCCCGTCACACAGCGCGAAGGAGTCGCCATCCCCGTCCCCGAGCTCATCGGTGGCCGGGTCGCAGTCGTCGTCGATCCCGTTGCAGATCTCCACCGCGGCCGGGTTGACCGCCGGATCCCCGTCGTCGCAGTCCCCGGCATCGGCCACGTGATCCGCGGGCACGTCGCAGGCCAACACGCTGGACGCCGGATCGCCGAACCCGTCCCCGTCGGCGTCGGTGTACCACTCCAGGGCGTCGACGGCCCCCTCCTCGTCCACGTCCCCGTCGCAGTCGTTATCCAGCCCGTCACAGAGCTCGTCGGCCCCCGGGTAGACCGCCGGATCGTTGTCGTCGCAGTCGTCGCCACCACAGTCCGCGCCCGGGATCCCGTCCCCGTCCACGTCCCCACAGGTCGAGGTGGTCAGGTCGACGAAGTTGAACCAGTAGTCGTCGATCAGCTCGTCTTGGTCCTCTGACCACAGCCCGTCGACCTGCAGGTGGGTATTGACCGTCGGGTAGGCGGTGTAGGCGACCCACATGCCGTTGTCGGGATCGTCGGCGATCAGCCGGTAGGTCTGGCCGCCGATCAGCGCCCAGTTGACCACGGGCTCGAACAGTGGCTCACCCAGCGGCACCGACACCGAATCCAGCACCGTGCCCGCGGTGTTCAGCAGCTCGACCGTGTCCGGATTGCCCTGATTCTCGAAGCGGAAGCTGACCAGCGTGCAATCCACCAGGGCCGTGAGCTGGAGCCCGGCGTCGTCCCAGCCCGCGATGGGATCGAGCAGCGCCGGGCCCGGGAGCACCTGGACATCGGCGCGGGCCTCCGGGCTGGCCAGCAGGACGAGCAGGAGCAGGCCGGACCGGGCCGGATGGCCGAACTTCGTCGCGGTCATGCGGGGCCTCCCGGCAGCAGGGTACACGACGCCGAGAGGCCAGGTGGCGGATGCGCTACCCTTCGGCCTGGAGGAAACACCGTGCGACGAGACCCCACGCTGCCGCTCGCGCTGCTGGCGGTGCTGATGGCCGGCTGCGGGAGCAAGGCCCCGTCCGGCCCGGACACCGCCCTGGGGGAGGCGGGCCAGGACCAGGCCGTGCAAGCCGCGCTGGACGACGCGGAGATCGCAGCGACCGCCATCGGCATCGCCCGCCACGTGCTCTATGGCGAGGCCGCCCCCGACCCCGGAACCCTGGCGGAGCTGCCGGGTCGCCGCGCCTTCCTCTGTGCCTACCAGGACAAGCCACGCCGACTGTGCGCGACCGGGGTAGGCGACGACCTGGCCGGCTCCATCGAGGCCGCCGCGGACGCGCTCGAACGCGACGCGGGCCGGAAGATCGATCCGGACGACGCCGCCGGGATCCGCCTCAAGCTGGACGTGGTCACCTCCAGCCGCAGCCGTACCTTCTCCAAGGACAACGACCGGCCCAAGCGCCGCAGGGTGGCGACCTACGGCTTCTTCGTCAGCACCGAGGGCGGTCACAGCTCGTGGCTGCTGCCCAGCGAGATGCTCGAGAACCGGATCCATCGCAAGGAGGGCTTCGGGCGCGATCGCGTCCGGGAGCAGTTGCAGAAGCGCAACGACGCCGTCGGCGATCTCCGGGGATCGTTCGGCTACGAGGAGTTCCAGACCATCTCCTGGGTCGAGCGCGACGAACCGGCGGCCACTCCGCCAGGGGTGCTCCAGCTCTACCGGCTACACCCCCGCGAGTTCGCCGAGGCCACCCCCGAGGTGATGCTGCAGCGCTCGGTGTGGGCCGCGGACTACCTGATCTCGTCGATCTCGGCCAAGGGCAAGATCCGCTACCGCTACCAGACCGCCCGCGACAAGGAGACCTCGTCGTACAACCTGATCCGCCACGCGGGCACCACCTACTCCCTGTTCCAGGTCTACGACCGCACCCGCTTCGAGCCCTACCGGCTCGCCGG
>CAYTBN010000075.1:0-30231 GCA_964436045.1 uncultured Rickettsiales bacterium
ACCTGCATCGCCTGGACAAGATGCTGGCGGCGTGATTCCTGTTCGGTGCTCTAGTCGCCCGAGCCGGCATCGACGGCAGGGTACAGACTCTCCAGCCAGGTCACGTAGCCCACGCCGCCGCCCATGGACAGATCAGCGCGCCACAGCATTTCGTGGTCGGGCGTGACCTCTTCGATCCGTCCCAGCACGCTCCACGCCACCAGCGTGTTGCCCGCCGGCAACCGCTGCACGTCGCCCAGCGCGTAGCAGAACTGCGGCGGCTCCGCGGCGTGGGTCCAGACGACCTCCGCGGTGCCGTGCTCCTCGTCGATGGCGATCTCGACGACGCGCGACGTGCCGGCGAGTTCGTCGCCGTTGTCGAACAGCACCAGACCACTTTCGGTCAGATCGAACCCGTGTTGGTGGATGAACGGCTTCTCGCCGTCTGGAAACGCCAGCGAGCCCTCGTCACCGCCGAGCTGCCACGCGATCCCGCCGGTGGCGCGGTCGATCTTCAGGATCGCGCTGAGGTTGCGTATCGACACGTAGTAGGACTCGCCGTCGCCGCCCAGGACCAGGTGGTTGCTGTGGCCCCAGTCGCCCAGCTCGCCACCGATCAGGGCGGGATCGGGCTCCCGCTGGTCCCACAGCGACCAGACGTCGGTGAGCGAGCCGTCGGCGCCCAGCTCCGAGATGCGGTCTCCGCGCACGATGTCCGCGTCGATCGTGCGGTTGTCCCAGCGCAGCAGCGCCGTGGCGCCCTCGCCGAGCTCGGCGAAGTCGTGGTGCGCGTCGTCGAGCAGTTGGATTTCCTCGACGGCGCCGTCGAGGCGCACGCGGGCAAACCCGTGGCAGAAGCCGCCCGGGCGCTCGAGCAGCACGAGCATCCATCGCCGGTCGGTTGACAGCTCGACGCTGGAGATCAGGTACTCCGGATCGTCGAACACATGCCACCACACGTAGTCGCCGTCGCCGTCGAGGATCACGGCAGCCGATGGGCTGGCGACCATCGAGGTGACCACGAAGCCGCCACTGGACAGGGACTCGCCTTCAATGGCGACCTCGGGCAACGTCGGTGGCCGCCCGCCGGTGGTGATGGAGATCGGCTCGCCCGTGACGATCGCGCCGTCCACGGACGTGGCCGGCCGGACGTCGTAGGCCGTCTCCGGCTTCAGCCCTAGCAGCCACGCACTGTACCCGTCGTCGCCGGGGACGCCGTCGACGCGCAACTCCCACGTCCCGTCGCGGCCGACTTCGAGCCAGCTCTCGTTCCGCTCCGCGGCGTCCACGGTCCACGTGGCGGTGAACACCGTCGGGATCGCTTCGCTGACGGAGAGGACCAGTTCGAACGCCACGCCCTGCGCCGGGGCTGCGCCGGTGCAGCCCGAGACGATGCCGAGGACACCGGCGAGACCGGCGGCAAATCCCAGCCGGCGGAGCGCGCTCGGGCGTATCCCGGCCGCCCGCCGTGCGGAAACCCACGCGTCCATTCGATCCCACTTCTGTGTCACGCCGTCGATGACCGCCGTCGCCGTTGTTTTTTTCCCCTAGAGCAGCCGCAAACTCGATCGGTTGATCCTGGACGTGCCGACGCTAGGCTGGCCAACGAGCATTCCAACAAACACCTTGGCTCCAGCGTAGCATGACCGTCGCACAGTGCAGCCAGGCAACCGCTGCCCCTCGCTTCACGGCGACGGCCCGTTGCGCCGAGCGGCCCCACGCCCCTGCCCACGACAGTGCCTCGGGGTACGGACGCATCACTCGCTGCACGCGGCAGACGGCATCTCGTCGGTGAGGCCGTGGAAGGCCAGCGCGGAGAGCAGGTTGACCACGCCACCCTGGCCCCGGGATCACCTCGAGAAGGAATCCACGCAGATGAACCCGAGCCACAGGATCGCGCCGACCAGGAGGGCCAGGCCGAGGATGCGGGCCAGCCTCTTCCACTGGTAGCCAGTGGCTCCGTGGAGGGTCTCCGACAGGGCTTCCAGGGCGGTTGGTTCGGGCGCCCTGTATCCGGCCGACATCTCAGAGAGGTCCAGGGCCGGGCTGCCCACGAAGCCCGGGAAGGCCGATGGCTGGGTTTCTGCTTCGAACTCGCCGGAGAGGACATCGCGAAAGGAGGTCTCGACGGGGTCCGCGGGGGCGAACTCGATCCCCATTCCCTTGCCATCGATGGGCGTGAATTCCTGGAGCCGAGTGACGGTGGCCAGGGTCCGCATCTGGGAGACCTCGCGGCCCACGGGGATGTCCACGCATACGTGGATCGCGGCCCCGGGTTCCAGCGCCTCCCCCGCGGTGAGCACCAGGGCGCCGGACGAGCTGACGTTGCTCAGATACCCCTCCTGGTCAGGGGGCCAGGTGGGTCCCCAGCGGGCGGGCAGCCCGACGAGGATCCGCGGAGCCCGGCGTCCTGCGTCCTTCGCCGCGCTCTCTCGAACCTCGGTTGCCGCCTCGTCGAGGACGCCGGTCAACGCCTCCTCGCCCAGGAAGAACTCGGCGATGCTGACACCCAGGCCGGGCACCGGCGTCTCGGGATCCAGATCCCCGATGCGGACAGCGCGGATCACCTCGCCGAGTCCGGCGAGGTGCCACCGGTCACCCGGAACCTCCAGAACGCCGTCGAAACGTACCTCGGTGCCGACCGGGATCGGCTCCTCGGTCTCCAGAAACAGGCCGGTCAACGAGAGGTCGACGGTGGTGCAGGTGAACTGCCCGCCCCGCCACACCACCTCGAGGGTCACGGTGAATTCGCGACGCGGGGATTCGCGCGAATCACGCCCCTGATCGCGTTGTGCCATTGACATCCCCTTCGTCGAGCCGGTCCCCGACTCGACTCGTCCGGATCATGCTACCCGGCCTGAAGTCTTCCACGGAAGTCCTCATCCCCGCTCGGCCGGCGGTCGGCCGGCGGCGTGGTATCGTCGCTGACGGAGAGACGGGAGCCTGTGCGGGTGTATGCGCGAGCCGAATTGACCTCGACCGCCACCGCGCGGAGCCCGATCTCCCCGCTGGCCAGCCTGGTTCGGACGTGTCTGGCCGGCGTGGTCGCCACGACGATGGTCGCCTGCCCGGCGTTGGACGCTCCCGACGCGCCCGGAACGGACCCACCGTCGGGCGACGACGATGGGCTCGGCGACACCACCTGGGGCGTCGACCCGAACCTCGAGATCGGTGGCGACGACGACGATACGACGGACCTGGATCTGACCGAGGACGACCTGGCCATCGAGGTCGCGTCTCCACAGATCGACGGGCTGGACTCCTCGTCCCGGCTTCGCGTGACCTGGAACGAACTGCCCACCCTCCCCGAGATCCTCCAGCTGTTCGCGCAGGATGTCGCACAAGACCCGCCGGTCGAGGTCGGGATCGAGGTTGGCGAGACCGAGGCGGTGGTCGGAGGGCTGCGATCCTCCACCGGCTACCTGGCCTGGCTACAGGCATGTAACGGCGACACCTGCGTCTCCTCCGCCCCGGTCCCTGGCACCACCGCTGGGGAGGTCTGGCAGATGGCGGGCACGGGGAATCAGGTGATCGACGCCGCGCCGCTGGTCTCCGACGGCAATACCAAACCCTACGCGCTCCGGAAGGGGGAGGGCGCCGCGGACGAGGGACACGTCCAGCTCTGGTACGATCCTCTCCCCGTGACCGGCAAGGGGGTGTACCTGGCCAGCCAGCCCGCCCCCCCCCACCGACGATCCGGAGACGTGGACCACCTTCGACCCGGTGGCCGGATACGGACTGCTCCGCGAGGACACTCCGGACGGTGACGGTCGCGGCCCCAGGACCTTCCAGGTAGTGCCGCTGGCCGCAGCCCTCGGCGGCGGGATGCGGATCTATTTCGAGGGCGAGGTCGAGGGCCAGCCTGCCAACTCCATGCACAGCGTGGACAGCGTGGACGGCTGGGTCGGGCGGGACTTCCACCCCGGGGGCGAGACCGTCTGCTCGTGGGAGGATCTGGAGCCCGGCGGCGAGTGTGAGGCCACCCCGATCCTCACCCCGGAGGACGCGGGCGTCGATGACCTGCTCGCCATCCGCCAGGGCAAGCTGGCCTACCCTCCATGGACGACTGGCGCTGGGACGGCGCCGCCGGGACCCCGATGCTGGTGATGCTCGACATCGACGAACTGGAGAGTAGCTGCACCGATCGGGTGATGAACACCGGGTACGCGGTCTGGGACGGCGGGGAGTGGGCGCTCGAGATGGACGGCGGCGGGTGCCCCGAGCTGTTCCGGGACATGCAGGCTCCGCTCCCCCTACACACCGGCGGCAGCCACTACAAGGTGTACTTCTCCCATCATTCGGATCCAGACGGCGTCTACGATCCCGACAACAAACCCCTGCGCGTGATCCACGCCGACACGCGCTCGGCCGGCCAGCCGGAGCTGCTCGATTTCGAGGACTGGGAGGACCTTGCCGACGCGCGCGAGACCGCTTCCTGTGGCCCGATGGCAGCGAGATGACCACCGAAGAGGTCTCCGCCCTCGATGACTTCGTGGTGCCCTCGCCCACGGGCGAGTCCGACGACTGGGTGTTGTACACCAATATCAGCTGCCCCCACGACCCGGACTGCGGCGCGCCGTTCATCACCTCGCTGGTGTTGCTCAACCCGTGAGATATGCAGGCTAGTAGGGATACCCCCACCCGAAGGCCACCGCGTTGGCAAGCGTCTGCATCGCGTCGACGAAGTCGCCGGTCTCGTGCTCCCACGTGATCCCGGCGACGATCAGGAGACCGGACCCCTGCTCGACGATGTACAGGGTCGCTTCACCGTTGTCCGGCTGTGACAGGATCACCTGGGCGAAACCCGGGATACCCTCGAAGTAGTTGTGGCTGGCGGAGTTGCCGGTGAACGGGGGCGCCACGTTGGCCATCAGCGGGTGGCTCGGGTCCTCGATCCAGTTCTCATCCGCCGGTCCGTAGAGGCTCGTGCCGCCGAAGGGAGGATCGGGGAAGGGGGTGTACTGTTCCCAGGTGCAGCCCGACCAGATCAGCACCCCGCCCTGGACGACGTAGCTCTCGAAGTCCGTCATCTTCTGCAACAGACTCAGGTTGTAGTCCGAGTCCTGGACGCTGGTGGTGACGACCATCGCGTGCTGGTCCAGGTCGGTGTTGGCCAGGGCCGTCGAGGGGATGGTCACGTAGGGGACGCCCTGAGCAGCGAACGCGTCGTCCCAGGCGTCGGTGCCCCACTGGTCCGTGTCCTCGATGAACAGCGCCTGGCCCGGGGCCGTGTCGTCGTCGTCTCCGGTGTCGTCGTCTCCGGTGTCGTCGTCTCCGGTGTCGTCGTCTCCGGTGTCGTCGTCCCCGGTGTCGTCGTCCCCGGTGTCGTCGTCCCCGGTGTCGTCGTCTCCGTTGTCGTCGTTGTCGTCGTCGTCATTGTCGTCGTCGTCGTCTCCGCCGAAATGCTGGGCTGGCAGCACACAACCTGCCCCGAGGGCCAGGATCAGCGAACACAGGATCATCAACATCGCGCGCACAACAACCTCCTCGAGAATAGGAGAAGATAGCAGATGATCGCCACGGCCGCGCTGCTGGCCGGCCGAGGGCACAGCCACCGCACGTCCCGTCCCAGGAGAATCGCCATTCGGCGATCAGACGCGGACCTACCGCGCCGGGGACTCCTACTACATCCCCGCGGGGGTGGAGCACGGGGCCGTTGGGCTGACGGAGGGGCTTGGCAGCTTCTCCATCGACGGCCGGTACGACCAGGGCCCGGCCGGGTTGACCGGCGCCGAGCTGACGCTCGTGGGGGCGGACACCCTGCGCATCGAGCTGGTCGCGGTCACGTCCGCGGCGGCCGCTCCAGCTACGCTGGCCCCCGTTTTGTTCTACGGTCCGGGGGGTCCCGATCCCGCCATCGAGACCCGGGCCCTCGCGGCCTTCGATCTCCGGAGCCCGCTGAGCCGGATCAGCCCCAGCGTTCGTCACCTGGCCACCGAACTCGGTGCGCTCGCCTCGGTGGAGATCCTGGGCGCCGAGGTCGTTGCCTGCCCGGGCGCACCGGTGGGCCTCGACGCGTTTGCGGGCGGGATGGACCGGGCGCTGGACCATGTGCTGTACGTGCGGGTGGACGAGGCGCGGATCGAGCTGGAACGACTGGCAGGGCTGCTGCCTTGCCTGACCGAGACGTTGCCGCGGGAGGGTCTGTCCCGGATCTGGTTCCTGGAGGGCATCCTGCTGGGCTACGTCCGTGAAGGTGATGCGGCCCGGGAGAGCTTTCGGCGTGCCCTGGTGGTCTCCCCGGAGCTGGCGTGGGACGCCCGCTTCACGCCCGACGTCAAGGTCCTCTTCGACGAGGCGATCCGCGAGGCCCTGAGTACCCCCTCCGTGGTCCTCGCGGTGGAGCAGGACGCAGGTCGCACAGCCACGATCTGGCTCGACGGCGAACTCCTGCCCGGTGGGTCGACCCTGGCCGTGGGCCGGCACCTGATCCAGTGGCAGGTGGCTGGCGAGGGCCTGGGGACCCGGTTGCTCGATGTCCGCGAGGGTGACTCGCTGACGGTGATGAGCCGCGGGGACGCGCCAAGCCGAAGTCCTCCCCATGCCCCGCAATCCCATCTTCCGTCTTCCGGCTGGAGCCCTCTCCGAGATGAGCGAGGATACCAGAGCCGGGGGGGAGGGAACCGCCGCCGGGCGGACGAGGCCTGTCTTCCGCCCCCTCCCTGGTTTTCGTCAGCCTTGTCTCTCTGTGCGGTTCCCGGACCGGGCCGTCAAGGGCGTCGGCGCAGGAAGAGGAGGAGAGCAGACGCCAGCGAGATGACGCCGCCACCTGGTCCGGTCTGTTGCGGCAGCTGGCAGGCGCAGCCGGCGACGGAACTCGGATTGGAGTTGAGCAGGGGCTCGCTCTCGGGCTGTCCGCGACAGACCAGGCCCACCGACGTCGTGCCCCCCGTGCCCCCTTCGTCGGACCAGTGGGCGGCGAAGGTGGGGACCGGATCCGCGCAGCCGGTCTCCACCAGGGCGGTGGCCACCAGCCGCTGCTGGTCGTCGTCGAGGTCCCAGCGCAGGTGGGTCACCTGGCCGTTGCCGATCAGGCCGCCCGCCGTGGGGGCGTGCCAGCTGAGGCCGCCGTCGGTGGACAGGGCGCTCGGGCTGGGGCTGATGTCCCGCACCGGGCTCTCGTCCGGCAGCGAGAGCCGGACGCTGCGCTCGGGCCAGCCGTCGGCGTGGGGGTCCAGGAATCGAAGGCGCAGGCTCACCACCTGGGCTGGTTCGACCTCGCCCCCCCCGTCGCACCAGCGCTCGTCGTCGTCCAGATCGATCGACAGGTCGAAGACAGGCTCCAGAGCCGAGATCTCGACGGTGCCGTCGTCGCCGTCGCAACGGACCAGGGTCAGGTCGTCCAGGGCCTGCCACTCGTCGTCACCGTTGGGGGGGATCTTGTTCAGCCAGCAGGCGGCCGCGTCTTGCCGCAGATGCAGGGGGAGATTGCCCGGGTCGTCGCTGTGTACCAGCCGCAGGGCCCACAGTCGGCTGCCGTCGCTGATCATCAGGTTGGCGCCCTGGCCGGCCATGTCCGCCGCCAGTTCGGTCAGCGCCTCACGCAGAGCGTCCTTGGCGCTGGTGCCGTCGCAGCGGTGTTCGATGCGGTGAGCCAGCAGGATGAAGATCAGTTCGGAGTCGACGGGGTCGTCTGGACAGGTCAGCGGCGGGTGGTCTGCCAGGTAGGCCGGTCCGACCAACGACTCCAGCCAGGTCCGGTTGACGTTGCCGTTGTGCTGCAGGATCCAGGGGGCTCCGTCCACGGTCCGCAGGAAGGGGTGCGGGTTGCCCTCCTCCGGCGTACAGCCGGAGCTCGTGTTGCGGAAGTGGGCCAGCGCCACGTCGGGCGCTGCGGCGGCGAGTTCGGCCACCTCGGCGGCGAAGTCCTCGTCCAGGGCCACGGGATCCGGATCCCTGACGACCTCCGGGAGAGCGGCGTCCCTCGCCCAGCCCGTCAGCGACCACCCATCCGGTTCGCCCATCGCCTGCTGGGCAACGGTGGGCGGAGGGCCGTCGCACAGCTGCTCTCGCACCTCGGCGGCGGGCAGCGGCAGCCCGTCGAGGCTGGCGGCGCCCCAGAACCAGCAGTTGCCCGGGTCAGGCTGGGTGGGCTCCGCCAACGGGGGCGATGCACCCGCAGCGCCGGTCGGCGCGAGTCCCAGGATCAGGCAGATGATGAGGATCGGGGTGGGGGATGGGAGCCGCGTTCGCACGGCCCCATCGTAGCCGATCAGAAGTCGGTGATGAGCTCGACCCACTCCGGGTGGTCGATGAAGGGGTTGCGGTTCCCCTGTACGTCCTCGACCGCCGCGTTGCGAGCCGTCTCCTTGGAGCTGACCGGATCGGCGGCGTGCCAGGCCCGCAGCATGGCCTCGGCGTCGGCGTTGAGCTTGGCCCCGCTGACCATCTGGTTGCTCGACCAGCTGGCGCCCATGTACGCCACCGAGACGTAGAAATAGGTGCGAGCCAGGTCGCCCTTGTACTCGTCGATGGGCTCGAACACGCGGATCGTCTGACTGCCAGAGCGACAGTCACCCAGCAGCGAGCCGTTCTCCGACTCCCAGTCCACGTGGTCGACCACACCGTAAGGATCGTTGTCCCGGCGGTTGTTGACGTAGCCATCGGTCGGATAGACCTGGAACAGGTCGGCCTTCATCCGGCCGTCGTCGTCGGACCAGCTGCTGGGCCAGGAGTGCTCGCGGTTGTAGCAGTCCCCCTCACCGCCGTACTGGCCGCACTCGTCGTTGAACGAGTACGAGTAGGGATCGCTGCCGCCGGGATTGTCCGAGTAGATGTCCCACACCCGGCCGCTGCCGTCGTCGTCCGTGTCCTCGAACGCGTCCCAGAGGGAGTCGTAGCCGATGGTGTCGGGGTTGGAGATCAGCGAGTGCAGGTCGCTCTTGAGCGACGGCGAATCGGAATCGATGTCGTCGTAGTAGCCTCGCGCCGCCGCCGACGGCGCCGAGGGCGCCACCGGAAGTGCGATCGCCGCCGGCCAGCTGTCCGGGAAGCAGTCGGCCAGTTCTTCCTCGGTGTCGTCGTCTGCGGTGTCGTCGTCTGCGGTGTCGTCGTCCCCCGTGTCGTCGTCCTCGCCCGAGTCGTCGTCGCCCACCGCGGGGCGGCAGCCGGGCGCGGCCAGCGCCCAACCCAGGGAGGCCAGCAGGAGCGGGGCGTGGAGGAGTCTGAGCGACATGGGCGGCAAGGTAGCGCCTGACGCCTCGGTTGGAAAGGGAAACCGCGGACCCATGGTGGACGGGGCCATCGGCCAAGCCGGTGGCGAGTATTTCATGCTATCGTCCCGCGCCTGGAGACACCGATGGCGCAGCTGTCACCCCCGGTGAAGATCGCCGCCACCGCCGAGTTCAGGGCCGGGCCGCTGATCACCAACGAGATGCTGGCGGATGCGCTGGGGGGCAAGGACGTCCCGCTGGCCTGCCGGTTCTTCGGTGTGGAGGGGCGTCACTGGGCGGCGGAGCTGACCACGGGCGAGGTGGACCCGGGACACCTGAGCTCCGGGCTGGCGACCCAGGCCGGCCGGCGAGCGCTGGAACGCGCCGGGGTAGCCGCGGCGGAGATCGACGCGGTCATCTGCGCCACCTGCACACCGGAGTTCCTGCTGCCCCAGACCTCGACCCTGGTCCAGACCGGCCTCGGGATCCCCGACTGCCGCTGTCTGGATCTGCGGGCCGGCTGTGCGGGGGTCGTCCAGGCCCTCGATCTGGGGGCCATGCTCATCGCCAACGGCCGCGCCCGCCACGTGCTGGTCACCGGTTCGGACTGTTTCAGCCCCCAGAACTGGCCCCGGGTCCAGGACGCAGCCGCCCGCAGCATGGACGACGTGATGGACGCGGCCATGCTGTCGGACATGGCAGCCGCCGCGGTGCTGTCCCCCTGTGAGGAGGGCGCCCACGGGCAGCTCCTGTTCGCCGCGTCGGGCTCGCCGCGGCCCGATCTCGACCCGGGCCTGGTCACCGAGCCCCTGGTACCCCACCGGATGCTGCCCTTCGAGTGGGCGCCCAAGCGCAAGATGGCCCAGCCGCCCCGCGTCTCTCAGCGACACAACCTGATCGGCAGCTATCTGCCCGAGGTGATCCGCGAGGCGATCCGGGCGGCGGAGGCCGCGGCCGAGCTGACGTGGAGCGACTTCGCCGCGGTGATCGGCCCCCAGGCCAACCCCGCGCTGATGCGCGCCGTCAACGAGCAAGTCAGCCTGCAGGAGGTGGGTGAGGTGCTGCAGGACGAACGCAAGCCGTTCGTGATCGGGCATCGCATCGGCAACTGCCCCGGCGCTGCGGTGCTCCAGGGGTACCACATCCTCGGCCAGGAGGCGCCACCCCCCGCCGGCTCCCGGGTGCTGCTGCTGGGCGCCGAGTCCCCCCGCTGGACCTACTCGTTGCTGGTCGTCGCCACCTGAGCGGCTACCAGCCGTTCCCGCCCTCCCACAGCTCGTCGAACCACTGCACGTACCTGTCCGCCAGCCCGGCGTCGATCACCTGAAGGCTGGTGCCGTGATAGAGGTCGAAGGCGGAATAGGACCAGTTGGCATCCCCCACGATCACCGTGTCGTCGCAGACCAGCACCTTGGCGTGGGTGGTCTGTGAGGAGGGGGCCGAGCGCAGGGGGACACCGCCGGCCAGCAGCACCCCGGCTGCCCGATCGTTGATCCCGTTGTCGTCGATCCAGTCCGAGCGGTCGAGCACCACCGCCACGTCGACCTGCCGCCCGTGGGACGCCACCAGATCCTCCACCAGCAGGTTGACCTCCGAGTCCGGATAGTCGTCGCGGTAGGAGATGGCGTACATCACCACGCGCACGCGGTCGGTGGCGTTCGCCACGCACGCAGCCAGCGCCCCGGCGATCTCCCGGTCGACCAAGGGCACGACCGGATCGGTCCCGGGCGGATCCAGCACGGGATCGGGCTGGGGGTCCTCCCACAGCGCCTGGAAGTAGGCCTCGTAGTAGGCGGTCACCGCCGGGCTCTCGACCCGCAACGAGGCCTCGTGGTTGTACGACAGGGCGCTGGTGGAGAAGTTGTGGGAGCCCACCAGGGTCACGTCGTCGGCCACGATCAGCTTGTTGTGGGTGGTGGTGTCCGGCGAGTCCAGCGAGACGTACACCCCGCCGTCGGCCAGGAACTCCAGGGCATGCTCGGTGTCGCCGGACTCCTCGTCCGCCAGCACCATGACATCGACCCCGCGGTCCGCCGCGTCGACCATGGCCTGCAGCAGGTCGTGGACCGGGCCGCTGTCGTAGATCACGTACTCGATGACGTGGACACGTTCCGAGGCAGCGTCGATGGCTTCGCGGGCCGCCACCATGAAGTCGCGGTCGTTGGCCATCTGCACCGTGGACGGATCGACCGGCACCAGGGGATCGTCGGCGCGCGCCGGACAGCCCGCGCAGTGTAGCGAGGCCGTCCCGAACAGCAGGATCAGCAGGGTCGGCAGGAGGGTTGGCGGAGAGGGGAGACTGCTGGACATCGACCCAAGGTAGCGCGGCCGGGCCGCTGCCACCAGCGCCGCGGCGGCGGCCGGGCGCGCCCGCGCGTCATCGGGGCGCGGTTCGATCCGAAAGGAATCCGGAATTCCGGACGCCGATGCTACGATGCGCCCGTTCCGGCGCGGACACGCCGCTGAACGATAGGAGGCTCACGTGGAGGTTAGCATCATCGCCGAAGAGTGCATCGGCTGTGGCGCCTGCGTGCCGTCGTGTTCGACCGGCGCGATCACCTTCGACGACGACGAGATGAAGGCCCTGGTGGATCGGGACGCCTGCGTGGGCTGCGAGGACTGCATCCCGATCTGCGCGGTCGAGGCCATCGTGCCCGAGGCCGTCGAAGGTGACGAGGTGGCGGCAAAGCCGGCGGCCGAGACGCCGCGGCCCGCGCCGAAGCCGACCCCGACCGCGAGCGCGCCCCGCAACGGGACGCCGCCTCCGACCCATGCCCTGCCCGGCGGCCCGGGTCTGCCCGGACCGGAGCCGGCCTGCGACGCCGAGCCGTTCGAACTCGGTTCCTGGCGTCCGGGCGGCGGCAAGCTGCGCCGCGCCCTCGGGCGCAAGCTGAAGCGGCGGATGGGACGCTGACCGGGGGACGAACTCAGGGGGAGTAGTTCCACTGGGTGACCGTGCGCAGGAAGCTGGCATCGAGGTACTCGCGCTTGATCACCTCGGCCATCTCCTGCACGTCGTGGTACTCGTTCCACGACACGCGGATCAGCGGAACGACCTTGGAGATGTCGGCGACGAAAATCTCGTACTCCGCGTGGAGCGCGGCGAGGTAGTCCTGGGTGATCCCGCTCTCCACGCCCCGGCTGCGTTCCTCCACCCGCCGCTTGCTCTCCTCGGGATCCACGTCCAGGTAGATGATCACGTTGGGTTTGCACATGAAGTTGGACATGTGCCGGAACAGATCCAGGTAGGTGCGGTAGTCCCGCGGGTCCATCAGCCCGTTGTCCGACAGCATCTTGGCGAACACCGCGTCCTCGTAGATCGTGCGGTCCTGGATCGCCGGCCGACCCCGCCAGATGATCTCCTGGTGCTGCTGGAAGCGCCGGTTGAGCAGGTAGATCTGCATGGCGAAGCTGTACCGGGCGGTGTCCCGGTAGAAGTCCGCCAGGTACTCGTTGTCGTCCACAGGCTCGTAGTAGACGTCCAGTCCTAGGTGCTCACCGAGGGCGGCGGCGAGGGTGCTCTTGCCGGCGCCGATGATCCCGGCGACCCCGATGAACAGATTCTCGACGATGCTCATGGCCGTCCCGCGCTGAGAGTGTGGACCGCACCATACAAAAAAAAACCCCGGGTTTCACCCCGGGGCGAGTTGTCGTGAGCCGTTTTGTGTCGTGCTCAGGACGAGCTACTGCAGCCTTCGGCGCAGTGAGCAATCCGAGGAATCTCGAAGCGCTTCATCGGAAACCCTTTCTGCTTGGACCTTCCAGCCCTGATTATATCGAAACCGTAAGGATCGAAACGGGAGGTGTCAAGCAAGCAGTGGGGCACTAGGCCCCATCGGGGCCCGCGTGCCCGTGCTGCATCATCCAATCCTCGGGATCCTGGAGCTAGAACCCGTAGTTGCCGCCCCGCCCTCACAACTCCTCGAGCAGCACCGGGATCCGCTGGGCCATGTAGTCGCCGGCCAGCTCCTCGTCATCGTTCACCGACAGCAGGACCTGCCAGACCTTGTCGCCCTCGGCGGTGACCTCGAACAGGCGGCTCTGGGATTGCCGGCCCACCAGGGTCCCGGCGCAGATCAGGGTGTTGCCGTTCTCCAGCCTGTCGGCGTCCCCCCAGGCGAAGGTGAACCACTCGTCCTCGGCCAGGTCGCCGGGGTACTCCCAGGCGATGGAGGCGGTCATCGTGTCCTCGTCGACCGCGTACTCCACGACCCGCGACCACTCCCGCTCGTCGACGGCTCCGTTGTCGTACAGCAGGACTCCCCCCCCCGGCAGCAGCTGTCGGGCGTGGGCCTGGAGGAACCAGGGGGTGGCGTGCTCACCCAAAAAGGCGAAGTCTCCGCCTTCGCCGAGTCGCCAGAGCACGTCACCGCTGTCCCGGTCCAGCTTGAACAGCGAAGAGGTGTACCGGGAGGAGAAGTAGACCGTGTCGCCGTCGTCCCCCGCCATGGCGTTGTTGCCGTGGGGGTAGTCGTCGCCGAGGTCGTCGGTGTGGTCGATGGAGCGCCAGCTCCAGACCGCGTCGCCGTCGGTGTCCAGCTCGTCCACCCTGTCGAAGAGCTGCTGTCCGTCGAAGGCGTAACGCAGGGCCAGGTAGGTGCCCGCGGCCGTCCGGCGGAAGCTGTGGTGCATCCCCCCCTCGGCGAACAGGCCTTCGGGTTGCTGGGGCCCCTCCCAGATCACCCGGCCGGCCATGTCCACCTCCCGGGGCGAGGCGTAGGCGGCCACGCCGCCGCCGATCAACACCCGCTGGTTCGCCGGATCGTCGCCGTCCACCAGGGAGACCTCCACGTCGCCGGAGCCGACTCCGTCCCCCATCCGGTGGTACCAGATCGGCTGTCCCTCCTCGTCCAGCATCACCGCGATGGTCGGGGCCAGCGTCGAACCCAGCACCAGGTTGGTCAGGGTCCACCCGGGCAGAGCCCGATCCGGATCGTGGTGAGAGAGCTCGAACTGCGCGCCCGCGAACGGTGGTGTCGAGGTGGTGTAGGCGGTGATCTGCGACCGCCCCTCGCCCCCGTCCTCGGACATCGAGATCGCCTGCAGCTGGATCTCGGTCTCGGCCCGCACTCCGAACAGCAGCACCTCGTGATCCGTCACGGCTTCGTCACCGCCGCTGGCGTAGCGGTCCGGGTCCCCCTCACCGAACTCGATCCGCGATGTCGCGGGGAGATCCGTGGTCCAGCGCACCCAGGCCGACAGGACGTTGTCCGGGTTGTCGACCACCTCGAGATCCAGGATCTCGACCTCGCCGGGATCGCAGCCCAGGGCGGCCAGGGCGAGGATCAGGCCGGTGGTGACGACGGCGGGGAGACGGCGGCTGCGGACGGGCATGGCGGTTCCTGCGGATTGTACCCGTCCGTGCGAGAACCCGCGTGCGCGTGCTTTCTCCTGTCACGGCCCCGGCGACATGGCATAGACTGCGCAGCGGGAGAGAGGGCCTCCTTTGGGCTCCGGGGTGAAGCGATGACGTCGATGGATACGATCGCACGATGGGCCACCCTGGCCGGGTCGCTGGCGTCCCTGGTCCTCGCGGCTGGCTGCACCGACAACGAGCTGGACCAGCTGGACCCGGACGTGTTCGTGGCGCCCGAGTCCCTGGACTTCGGCACCGTGACGGTGGGCGCCGAGTCGGCCCAGCTGGTGACGGTCCACAACGTGGGGGGCGGCACCCTGCACGTGGACTCGGTGACCATGGCGGATGGGGCAGCCGGTTTCCAGGTCGAGGACTTCGACGGTGGACTGGCCGCTGACGAGTCCGTCGAGCTGCTGGTCAGCTTCCTGCCCGACGAGTTGGGCCCCGCCGAGGACGTGATCCAGGTGGTCTCGGACGATCCCGACGAGGCGGTGGTCGACGTGCCCGTGTGGGCGGTGGACGTTCTCGACTCGCCCGTGCCCGCCATCGCCTGGTCTCCCTCGTCGCTGGACTGGGGGCAGGTGGTCAGTGGCGCCGAGGTGACCCTCTCGGTGACGGTCAGCAGCGTGGGGACGGCGGACCTGGAGCTGTCCTCGGTGACCCTGGACCCGACCAGCTCCGCCGAGTTCGTGATCGTGACCGATCCCTCTCCGGTCACCCTCCCGACCAGCTACACGACCCAGATCGACGTGGTCTACGCCCCGGTCGACGAGGTCGCCGACGTGGGCGAGCTGATCGTGGCCTCCAACGATCCGGACACGCCCGAGGCTCGCATCCCCCTGAGCGGTGAGCTCTTGCCCGCGCCCGATATCGAGCTGGTGCCGACCCAGCTGCTGTTCGGTGCCGTCGAGGTCGGCCAATCGGTGACCATGGACGCCGAGATCTGGAGCCTGGGGGACGCGGACCTGGAGCTGGGCACCCTGGTCCAGACCGGCTCCGACGAGTTCCTGCTGGAGACCAACCCCGGCCAGGAGGTACTGGCCCCAGGGGAATCGGCATTGCTGACGGTCACCTACACCCCCACCGACCTGAACCCCGACGCCGGGGCAGTCGAGATCCCCAGTAACGATCCGGATGAACCGCTGGTGACCCTGCTGCTGTCCGGAGAACACGAGGCGGTGCCGGACATCGAGGTCACGCCGCTGGAGGTGGACTTCGGCCTGGTGGACCAGGGTACGGCGGTCACCGATGCGGTGATGGTCACCAACGTGGGTACCGGCGACCTGATGGTGGAGGCGCCGGTCATCACCGGCTCTCCGGAGTTCAGCATCAGCGCCGCCCAGTTCCCCACGACCATCGCGGCGGGTGCGTCCGAGCTGATGCTGGTGAGTTATGCCCCGGCCGACCTGTCGTCGGACACCGGCGAGATCACCATCACCAGCGACGACCCGGACGAGCCGACCGTGGTGGTCGACCTGCTCGGCTCCGCCTCGCCGATACCGGATATCGAGCTGCAGCCGCCCCTGCTTCAGTTCGGCCTGATCCTGCCGGGCAACACGGCGGTGATGGACGCCACGGTGAGCAACGTCGGCACCAGCGACCTGACCCTGGGCAGCCTCTTCCTCGACGCGGGCGCCGAGTTCACGATGAGCGTGGACCCTTCGGGTGCCGTGCTGTCACCGGGCGACTCGACCCCCATCGAGGTGACCTACGCGCCCATCAACCAGGGCATGGACACCGGCGTGGTGGAGATCCCCAGCGACGACCCCGACGAGCCGCTGATCTACCTGCTGCTCTCCGGTTCCGAGCAGCCGATCCCCGACATCGTGGTCACGCCCCTGCTGGTGGACTTCGGCCAGGTGGACGTGGGCCTGGCGCAGACCGAGCTGGTGACCGTCAGCAACGTCGGCGGGGCCGACCTGGATGTGACCGGACTCAGCCTCTCCGGAGCGGCCGAGTTCAGCTACAGCGCGGCCAATCTGCCGGGCACTCTGACCCCCGGCGCCCAGGAGCTGGTCGAGGTGACCTATACGCCGGTGGACGACCTGGCCGACACCGGCACCCTCACCGTGGCGAGCGCCGACCCGGACGAGGCGACCGTCGACGTCGCGCTGCAGGGCGAGGCGACGCCGGAGCCCGACATCGACGTGGATCCCTGGACCGTCGACTTCGGCGACGTGACGGTCGACGACACGGTGATCGACACGGTCTCGGTGCTCAACGTGGGTGACGCGGACCTGCTGATCTACGGCTGCAGTTACAACGGCGCCCCCAACCTCTGGGTCTCCTCGTGCCCCCAGGGCGCGGTGATCCTGCCGGGGGGCAGCGAGCCGATGGAGGTGACCTTCCACCCCGACGCCGAGTTGAGCTACGCCGGGCTGGTGGACATCACCAGCACCGATCCGGACGAGCCGGTGGTGACCGTCGAGCTGCTGGGCGGCGGGGCGGCCCCCGATATCGACCTGGTGCCGACCGCCCTGGACTTCGGCAACGTGCCGGTCAACGGCAGTCTGACCCTGGACGCGGAGATCTGGAACGTGGGCGCTGGCGACCTGGAGCTGGGCGTGCTCGTCCAGTACGGCTCGGCGGAATTCGTGATGGACGTGGACCCCTCCGGCGAGATCCTGGGGCCCGGGGACGTGACCACCGTGACCGTCACCTACTGGCCGGTGGATCTGCAGGCCGACAACGGCCAGATCCAGATCCCCTCCAACGATCCGGACGAGGCCGTGGTGACCCTGTCGCTGCTGGGCGAATACGATCCGGTGGCGGACATCGACGTGGATCCGCTGCAGATCGACTTCGGTGTCCAGGACATGGGCACCACCTCCCAGGATCAGGTGACGGTGACCAACGTCGGCTCGGGTGACCTGTCGGTGGACCTGCCCACGCTGACCGGCAGCACCGACTTTTCGATCACCGCCAACAGCTTCCCCGTGACCCTGTCGCCGGGTGTGTCGCGCACGATCCACGTGACCTACGGACCCAGCGACATGGTCGCCGACAGCGCCCAGATCGAGATCACCAGCGACGACCCGGACGAGCCGCTGGTGATCGTCGAACTGGCGGGCAGCCCCACGCCGGAGCCCGATATCTACGCGGTGCCCACGACCCTGTCCTTCGGTGCGATCCAGATCGGCAACAGCTCGGCGTTGACGGTCAACGTGTCCAACGTGGGCTCCGCCGACCTGGAGCTGGGGACCCTGACGCTCAACGGCGCCGGCGACTTCGCGATCACGGTCGATCCCTCGCTGTCGGTGCTGTCCCCCGGCGACTCGACCCTGCTGGAGGTGACCTACGCCCCCACCAACAACGGCAACGACAGCGGCTACGTGGACATCCCGTCCAACGACCCGGACGAGCCCGTCGTCCAGATCGACCTGAGCGGGTCCGAGGAGCCGGTGCCGGACATCGACGTCGATCCGCTACTGGTGGACTTCGGCGTGGTCGACATCGGGCTCAGCCCCAGCGACATCGTCGCGGTCAGCAACGTCGGCGGGACCTCGCTGACGGTGAGCAACCTGACCCTGTCGGGGAGCGCGGACTTCAGCTACGTGTCCAACTGGCTGCCGGGCTCCATCGGGGTGGGCGCGACCCGCAACGTCTCGGTGGTCTACACCCCCAGCGACGACCTGGCCGACACGGCCACGTTGACCATCGACAGCGACGATCCCGACGAGCCGTCGGTGGTGGTCGACATCGTCGGTTCGCCCGCCGAGGAGCCCGACATCCTGGTGGATCCGCTGGTCGTGGACTTCGGCCTGGTCAAGACCAACACCGCCGAGACCGAGTGGGTGACCATCACCAACGTCGGCGACGCGGATCTCGACGTCTACAACTGCGTCCCCTACGGCAACTCCTTCGCCATCTCGAGCAACCCCGCCGGGACGCTGCTGGGCCCCGGCGACTCGACGCAGATGTCGGTCACCTTCGAGCCGACCAGCGAGATCGCGTACAGCGGACGGGTGGACATCTCGTCCAACGATCCCGACGAACCCATCGTCCAGGTCGACCTGCTGGGGGAGGGGGCCGCGCCGGCCATCGCCTTCGATCCGGCGCTGTACGACTTCGGCCAGGTCGGCCTCAGCTGCGAGGAGACCCTGGACATCGCGGTGCAGTCGGTGGGCAACGCGCCGCTGGTGCTGTACGGATACAGCTACGCCAGCCTGCCACCGGTCAACGCGATGACCCTCGATCCGGGCCAGCTGGACGACTACGTCAACAACGGCTGGGAGCTGCAGCCGGGCCAGGAGATCACCGTCACCGTCAGCTTCCTGCCCGACGACATGGCCACCTTCGACGGCCTGCTGAGCGTGTCCAGCGACGATCCCGACGACCCGGTCCTCGACACGGCCCAGTACGGCGAGGGATACGCCTCCGGCGACCAGACCGACAGCTTCGTCCAGCAGGGCAACAACTGGGCCGACGTGCTGTGGGTGGTCGACAACTCGTGCTCGATGGAGGACGAGCAGGGGCTGCTGGGTGACGACTTCAGCTACTTCTACTCGATCATCAACAACGCCGGCGTGGACTACCACGTCTCGGTGGTGACCACCGACGACGAGGACTTCCAGGGCGCCTCCTACAAGGTGATCGACGACAACACCCCCAACGGCGCCGGCCAGTTCGCCGCCAACTGCGCAGTCGGCACCACGGGCTACATGTACGAACGGGGCCTGCAGTACGGCTACGACGCGCTGGTGAAGGCCGAGAACAACACCTACCCCAACTCCGGCTTCTGGCGCGATGACGCCGGCCTCCGCCTGATCTATGTGTCCGACGAGCCGGACCAGAGCGGCAGCTGGAGCCAGTACCTGACCTGGTACCAGGACATGAAGGCCAACCCGGACCACGTGATCATGTCGGCGATCTGTGGCACCAACGGGTACCAGGCCGCGTCCTGTGTCGGACCGGGGGGCAGCGCCGATCCGGGCACTGGCTACGTGGACGTGGCCAACGCCACCGGCGGGGTGCTCGGCACCATCTGCGACTCGGACTGGTCGACGGCGCTGGCCAATATCGGCTGGATCTCCGTCACGCTGGCGGACACCTTCACCCTCACCCTGACGCCCGTCGCCCAGACCATCGAGGTCTACGTCAACGGTTCGCAGCTCCTGGCCGGCTGGTCCTACGACGCCGGTCTGAACGCGGTGATCTTCGACCCGGCCTACGTGCCCGCCAACGGCGACTCGGTGGACATCCACTACGGCTACGCCGGTCCGTGCTGAAGCCTTCGATGAGGATCCGGATCGCCGCCGTCGCCCTGCTCTCCGGGCTCTTCGTCGCCCTGTCGGGCTGCTGCGGCTCGGCCGAACTCGGGGCTGAGAAGCAGGCGCTGGCCACGGAACTCGAACAGACCCGGCTGGAGTTGCTGGCCGCACAGCTCGAGCTGGAGAAATGCCAGGCCGACGGGGACAATCTGCAGTCCGAGATCGAGGCCCTGGTGCGCGCCGCCGAGCCGCCGTCCTGGGGTGGGGGCCGGGTGGGCAGGCCCGGCCCCGAGAACGCCCACCGTTGCGTCGAGGTCGGCGACCACTACGAGGTCGCCGCGTCGGTCGCCGAGGACCTGGGCGAGCTGTCGATGTCGATCCGGGTGGTGCCCCACTTCCGGGCTGGTGAGGCCGCCGGCTTCAAGCTGTACGGTATTCCCGGCGACTCGCTCCCCGCCTCCTGCGGCTTCACCAACAGCGACGTGATCGTCTCACTCAACGGGATCCCGCTGACCGGCCCCGCAGAGGGGCTCGAAGCCTACGCGGCGGTCATGGAGGCGGGCGAAGCGCTGTTCGTCGTCGAGCGCCGAGGTGAGCCCCGTACGATCCGGATCGTCGCCAGCGATCCGGACTCCGCCACACCCTGACCCGCCGCCGAGCGGACCTTGCACGGACCCTGCACGGCCGTTGCCACGGATCGCCGCCGACGCGCTGCACTCGGGGCATCTCGCCCCTCTAGGCTGACCTCCACAGGGCCACGACGAGCCCGGGAGGTACTCGATGCGACAGGTCTTCTATCTGATCTCGGTGGTGGCGATCTTCGGCTGCGTGACCGCCGCATGGCTGACGTTCGGTGCGGTGATGACCGAACGTACGGCTCGCCAGGATCGCAAGCTCACCGGCCGTGTGGCCGAGCTCTGGGGCATCCCCCACTCCCAGCAGGCTCCCCAGCTGGCCTTCGAGTGGGGCGTCGAGCGGGAGGTGGAACGCACCGAGTGGAGTCCCAAGGGTGAGATGGTCGAGATCCGCGAGGTGGTCGTGGACCGCCACGAGCAGGCGGCGTCCCCCCGCTCGACCGCGATCACCGTCGACCTGGGGCTGGATCAGCGGCGCAAGGGGCTGATGTGGTACTCGTTGTACGACGTCGACTTCGAGGGAAGCTGGACCTACACGCACGACAAGTCGACCCCAGGAGAGCTGCGGATCACCTTCGGGTTCCCGGACCCCGCGGGCCTCTACGACGGGTTCCACTTCACCGTCGACGGCGAGGATCTGGCCAGCACGCTGGAGCCGGTGGCGGGCCACGTCGTCGCCAGGATCCCGGTGGAACCGCAGCAGTCGGTCTCGTTCGACATCGGCTACCGCAGCCGCGGGCTGGACGCCTGGCGCTACGTGCCCGCCCCGGACGTGGCCAACCTGGAGAACTTCCAGCTGGCGATGACCACCGACTTCGACGACATCGACTACCCGCCGCTGAGCCTGTCGCCGTCCGCCCGCCGCCACGACGACGAGGGCTGGTCCCTGGAGTGGCGCTACAGTCAGATCGTCACCGGCCACGACATCGGCATCCTGATGCCGACCCACATCCAGCCCGGCGGGCTCGCCGCCCAGCTGTCGTTCTCGGCGCCGGTCTCGCTGCTGTTCTTCTTCCTGCTGATGGTCGTGCTCGCCGTGCTGCGGCGAATCGAGATCCACCCGGTCAACTACCTGTTCCTCGCGGCCGCGTTCTTCTCCTTCCATTTGCTCTTCGGCTACCTGGTGGATCACCTCGCGGTGGTGCCGGCGTTCGCGATCTGCTCGGCGGTGTCGATCCTGCTGGTGGTCAGCTACCTGCGGCTGGTGGTGTCCGCGCGCTTTGCCTTCGTCGAGGCGGGACTGGCCCAGCTGGTCTACCTGATCGGGTTCTCGCTGGCCCACTTCTGGGAGGGGTTCACGGGCCTCACCGTGACCGTGCTGTCGATCCTGACCTTGTTCCTGCTGATGCAGATGACCGGACGGCTGCGCTGGGGCGAAGCGCTGGCGCGGGGGAGCCGGGCGGCGGACGTCGAGGGTGGGCCGGCGCCGTCGGGGGCGCGGGTCTGAGGATCAGGGGAGGGGACCTTCGTTCTCGGCCTCGGTGGGGAACTCGCAGACGTGAACGCCTTCCGCGAGCTCCCACAGCGGACCGGCGTCGTCCATGCAGCGCAGTCCGAGCGCGCAGGCGTCGTCCGCGCCGTTGCAGTCTCCCTCGCCGACGGCGCAGGGGCATTCGGCGGTGCAGTACTCGACCTCGCCGTTGACGTTGGCGTGGCAGGTGGAGTCACTCTCGGTGTAGATGATCCGGAACAGGCTCGCCGCGTTGGCCTTGACCAGCACCCAGTACCCCTCGCTGCCGCCGTCGGGGACGTTGCAGTACTCCGGGGTCTCCGGGGTCTCGGTGGACGCGCAGCTGTAGGTCTGGTCGCTGACCGACTGCAGCTCGCTGACGTAGATGTCGACGTCGCCAGCGTGGTTCTCGACGAAGACGTCGTAGCGCTGGTTGTCGAAGGTGGGGAACCAGTAGTAGGCGTCCTCGCCGGCCGCCAGGCTGCCACCCATCGACTGACCGAGGGTCAACTCGGTGGCGTCGGGCTCCTCCGGGGAGGTCTCGGCGCCGATGAGGCCTGCCAGCCAGCCCACGTAGGCGTCCGTGCGGGTGCTGACCCCGTAGTGCTGGCACCACTGGTCGCCGTACGAGGTGACCCCCGCCAGCTTCCACTGACTGTCCTGGTAGATGTAGCCACCGCCGCCCGAGTCTCCGTAGCAGGTGTTGCCGACGGGATCGGCGTACCGCATGGTGGTCGGCGTGAGGGCGACCAGGTCGATGTCCACGTAGCGCTTCTTGCCCGCGCCGGCCCCGTTGAACGTGACGGCGCCGTACCCGACGAAGCGCGCCTTGTCGCCGATGTTCTCGGGGCTGAGCTGGTCCGCTCCCAGCAGGGTCGCCGGCTCGATGGGGACCTCTTCTTCGAGGATCACGATGGCGATGTCGTTCTGGAGGGTGACCGGGTCCCACTGGGGATGGACCTCGTAGCTCACGACCGGCACCACCACACCCTTCCAGGGCTTGAGGGCGTTGACACCGAAGAACACGCGCAGCGGGTCGGCCACGTTGTCCAGGCAGTGGGCCGCGGTGACCACGGCGGTGGGCGTCACGAGGGTGCCGGAGCAGATGAAGGAGGAACCGTGGTACAGGGCCACCGCGTGTTCGAAGTCGGCGGTGGGTTGGCCACCCACGATCGGAGAGTCGAGTTTCTCCAGGGATTCGGGGTCCGGAGTGAACACATCGCGCTCGCTGCAGCCGAGTCCCGTGAGGAACAGGATGGCGAGGGCGGCCAGGATCATCGAACGGTAGTGCATCTTGCCTCCGGCGGGAGCTGTCCCGATGGGACGTATCGGACACATTTGAGGGACCTTTAGAAAAAAAATGCTGTTAGCCTGGCCCGCGGGAGGAGATCCGACGATGCGAACCCCGTCGCTGCATTGCTGCATGGTCACAGCGCTCGGCATCGCGTTCGCGTGGGGACCCGGGGCCGCGCGCGCGGCCGGCTGGGAGGAGGTCGCCCACCTGCCGTGGGGTGACGGAGAGGGCGAGGTCGGTCTCCATGCGGGCGACGAGGACGAGCTGGCCTACGGCCCCCATGGCATCGCCGTCGACGAGAACGGCCGGGTGGCGGTGGTGGACCGCATCGGCGGGCGCGTATTGATCCTGGGGCCGGACGGCGAGCTGCTGGCCCGTTCCGGGCTGGAGGGGCGACCCGGCGCGGCTGCGTTGCTGGCAGACGGCGAGGTTGCCGTCCTGGATGAGGCGGAGGAGCGCACCATCCGGCGATCGACGGCAGGCAACCTGTACAGCCCGCGCTGGGCGTTGCCCCCCACTCGCCTGGTCACCCTCGACGAGGGCGACGAACGTCGGCTCTGGGGGCTGGACGCCTTCCAGCAGCGGCTGCCGCTGGCGTCCCAGCCCACCGCGGTCGAACCCCACCAGCCGGAGCGTGGTGTGCCGGCCACCGACGGCGCGCTGGCGGTGGTGGCCGTGCGCGACCAGAACCAGCTCGTGCTGCGGTTCATCGCTGGCGACGGTGGGACCGAGGAGGTCCGGCTCGCGGTGTCCATGGACAGCGACGAGCGGCTGGCTGGCGTCGAGGTCCTGGCCGTCGGTGACGACGGAGCCGTGGTCAGCTACCTGGCCCTGGACCAGGGGGTGGGCCCCCTGCGCACCCGCCGCGTGGTCAGCTGGATCGGGCGCGACGGTGAGCCGGGCGCGACCCTCGACGTGCCGCAGCCGGGTCCGGTGGCCATCCCCGCGGACCTGGCCGCCACGGCCGACGGCCGGGTCTACCTGCTCCGTTCGGAGGCCGACGGCTGCGTTCTGTGGCGGGTTGGGTTGAAGGGGGGCGGACGATGACGCGCGCGGCCCTTCTCGCGCTTTGCCTCGCCCTCGCTGCCCCGGCGGCGGCGGTGACCCGGGACGAGGTCGTCGATCTGGCCCGGGACTACTGCTACCACGAGTGGGACTGCACGGCGGCCAATCTGTCGGTGGACTGCTCGAACTCGTGGTCCTCCGACTACTCGGTGGGCACCTACATCGGGCTGCCCTACGATTGGGGCGGCTACTACACCCTGCCCGAGTACGACGCCGCGCTGGCCGACGGCGAGGGTGCCGGCTCCCATTCCTGGCACGGGATCCTGTCGTGCACCGCGGGCGTGGACTGTTCGGGCTTCGTCAGCCAGATCTGGCAGACCGGGCACTACAGCACATCGACCCTCTACCAGTGTTCGTACGAGGTCTCGTCGTCGGATCTGACCCGGGGCGACGCCGTCAACGATCCCGGATCCCACGTGGTGCTGTTCGCCCACGAGACCGACGCGGGCCGGCCCGTGTTCTACGAGGCCTCGGGCAGCGCGTCCAAGGTGCGGCTGAACAGCGGCAACTCCTGGAGCTACCTGTCCGGGTACACGCCGGCGCGGTACGACAACATCACCGACGGCGTGGCGGCCGGTACGGTCTCCAACCCGATCGTGATCAGCAGCTTCCCCTACGAGTCCTTCGATGCCACCGCCGGGGTGGGCAGCGATCAGCTGGACAGCTACGCCTGCGCCCCGGACACCGACGAGTCCGGTCCCGAGCGGGTCTACCGGGTGGACGTCGGCCAGTCCGGGACCCTGTCGGCGACGGTCACCGACGACGCGGACACGGACGTCGACATCCACCTGCTGAGTTCCACCGACCCGGACAGCTGCGTGGTCCGGGACGACGTCAGCTTCAGCTGGTCGGTGAGCCCGGGCAGCTGGTACCTGACCGCCGACACCTGGTGCTCGGGTGGCGGCACCGAGTACCCGGGCGGGTACTTCCTCCACGTGGACTTCTCGGCGGGCGGCGGCGACGACGATGACGACACCGGGGACGACGACACCGGCGACGACGACACGGGCGACGACGATGACACCGCCGACGACGACACGGCCGGTGACGACGACAGCGGTCCGCCGCCGCCTCCCGGCTCGCCAGAGCCCCACGTCTCGGGCACCTATGGCGAGGGGGACGGCTGCTCCTGTCTGGGGCCCGGCCCTGGCCGCCGCGAGCCCATCGGCGCCGCGATCCTGATCCTCGCGCCGCTCTCGCTCACCCTGCGCCGCCGCCGCTGACCGCCAAACGAGAACGGGGGACGCGGAAGGCGCGTCCCCCGGACCTACCGACGAAACCTGGTCAGTCGCAGGTGGCTTCTTCGGCGCAGTCGGCCCAGCCGGTCGTATCGACGATCCCCAGGTCCTCGTCGCAGTCGGTGGCATCGGTCAGGCAGTCGAAGTAGCCGGAGATGTCGCACGCGGTCTCCGAGTAGACCGTGCAGTCCACGACACCGCTGAAGTCGTAGTCCCCGCACTGCAGCGATGCGAGCCACTCGTCACAAGCCGCCACGTTGTCGACACTCGGGCACGCGGTCAGCCCGACGCAGAGCAAACCTGCGAGAGCGAACAGAGCCAGCACCTTGCGCATGATGATCCTCCGATGGTGGTGGGGCGGCTGCCCGCCCGGACCGTTCCTGATTACCGGACGGCCGGGACGGATGCAAGGGGGCAGCGGTGCTACCCTGGGCCGTCGGGAGCCGAATGACTGGCCTGGGCCCATCGCGCGGGATCGAGGACGGCAGCCCGCCGGTGGCGCTGCTCGGCCCCACCAACACGGGCAAGACCCACCGCGCCATCGAGCGGATGCTGACCCACCGCAGCGGGATGATCGGCCTGCCCCTGCGCCTGCTGGCCCGTGAGGTCTACGATCGCATCACCGCGCGCATCGGCGAGCGGGAGGTGGCGCTGATCACCGGCGAGGAGCGCCGCGTGCCGGCCGCGCCGCGCTTCTTCGTCTGCACCGTCGAGGCGATGCCGGTACAGCGCCCCGTGGATTTTCTGGCCGTCGACGAGATCCAGCTCGGCGGCGACCGGACCCGGGGTCACGTGTTCACCGACCGGCTGCTGCGGGCTCGCGGCCGCCGTCGCACCCTCTGGATGGGATCGGACACCATCGAGCCCCTGCTGCGCGCCCTGGTGCCCGGCGTGCGCATCGAGCGGTATGGACGTTACTCGTCCCTGCGCCACGTCGGTCCGGGCAAGCTGGCGGCGTTGCCCCCGCGGACCGCGGTGGTGGCGTTCACCATGGCCGACGTCTACGCACTCGCCGAGCAGGTCCGGAGGCGCCACGGAGGCACGGCGCTGGTGCTCGGTGCCCTGTCGCCGAGGACGAGGAACGCCCAGGTCGCCATGTACCAGGCCGGTGAGGTCCAGTTCATGGTCGCCACCGATGCCATCGGGATGGGGCTGAACCTGGACCTGGATCGGGTGGCGTTCTCGGCGCTGCACAAGTGGGACGGCGTCGAACAGCGCCGGCTGCGGGACGCGGAGGTCGGGCAGATCGCCGGCCGCGCAGGCCGCTACCGCCGGGATGGCGCGTTCGGATCCCTGGAGCGAGTTGGCCCCCTGCCCGGGCCGCTGGTGGCGTCGGTGGTCTCCCACCGGTACTCGGCGCTGCGGCAGCTGTTCTGGCGAGAGCCCGATCTGGATCTGAGCTCGCTGGACGGTCTGCTGGCGAGCCTCCGCCGACCGGCGCCACGCCGGGAGCTGAGGACCGCCACGGGGGCTGCCGACCTGGACGCGCTGGCATCCCTGGCTGACGATGACGGGATCCGGGACCGGGTCTCCGGTCGCAGCGAGCTGGAGCTGTTGTGGCGCGTCTGCCGCATCCCGGACTACCGCAGGAGCTGGGACCGGGATCACGCCGAGCTGGTCGGATCGACCTTCACGGCGCTGCTCGACGGCGGCGGCCGGTTGGCTTCGGACTGGCTGGAGGAGCGGTTGCGAGCGATCGACCGGCCTGCGGGGGATGCCGAGGTGCTGATGGCCCGGCTGGCGCAGATCCGGACCTGGACCTACGTGGCCCACCGAGGGGGCTGGATCGAGGACGAGGGCCACTGGCAGGAGCGCACGCGCGCCATCGAGAATCGGCTCTCGGATGCCCTGCACGAGCGTCTCACCAGCCGGTATGTGGACCGCCGCGCGATGTTGATCCTCGGCGGGGACGCCGGGGACGAGGGTCGGCGGCCGCGGATCGGTGAGGGGGGCGCGGTCCATTCCGGCGGTCAGGTGCTGGGCCACCTGCGTGGCTTCGAGTTCCGACCCGCCGCCGGGTTGCTGGACGACGATCCGCGGGCTCGTGGGCGGGCGATCCGCCGGTTGCTGGCACCCGCCCTCGACGACCGGGTGACGCAGCTGGTCGAGGCCGGCGACGACGCACTCTCACTGGACGAGGCCGCCCGTGTCCTGTGGAACGGGGCACCGCTGGCGCGGCTGGCCGCGGGGCCCGACCCGCGGACGCCCAGGCTCCAACTCGCCCGCCTCGACATGCTGGGCGCGGGCGCCCGCAGCCGGATCGAGCGACGCCTCGAGGCCTGGATTCGCGATCGGGTCGGCCATCTTCTTGTCCCGCTGGGTGAACGCGAAGCCCTCCCACCCCTGGCGCGGGGCGTGACCTATGCGGTCGAAGCCGGGCTGGGGACCGTCACCCGCACCGAGGTGGCGCCGCAGCTACGTGAGCTGTCCGGCGCGGATCGCAAGGCGCTGGCCCGCGTCGGGATCCGTCTGGGCGCGAGCCACGTGTACGCGGAGCGGCTGCTGGATCCCGAACGTCTCGTGCTCCGGGCGACCCTGGCCGCGGTCCACCTGGGCGTGGCCGAGGCCCCGTTGCCCGACCAGCCCGGGACGGCGATCCTGCCCGCGCGCCCGGACCTCCCCGGCGCGCTCTACCGTGCGATGGGGTACCCGCGCTTCGGCGCACTCGCCGTCCGCGTGGACCTGCTGGAGCGGTTGGCGGCGCTGGCCCGCCGTCGTTCGAAGAGCGGCTCATTCCCCCTGCCTGGAGAGGCCACGGTCTGGCTGGAGTGCAGCCGGGCCGAACTCGGCGAGTTGCTCGAGGCGCTGGGATTCCAGCGGCGTCAGGACGACCGCGGCCGCTGGCGGTTCTTCCGCCGCCGCCAACGCCGCGGTCGCTAGCGCGTCTCCATCCCGAAATGCGGGACGGGAACTAGCGCGGCCAGGCGGTGGAACGGTCGTAGCGGGAACCGACGATCAGCCAGTCGCCGTCTTCGCGCTCCAGATCGACCACGAAGTGGACCGTCTCGGCGTCGCCGGGGATGAAGTCCAGCTGGCTGGCATCGACCCCGTCAGCCAGGGTGGCGCCGAACTCGGCCATGGCGATGTCGCCGGCCAGCGTCACGTCGATGGCGCCGAGCATCACGACGATCGGTCCGCGGCGCTGGAACTCGCGGAACAGGTACAGCTTGACCCCGTCACGGGTGACTCCCTGGGCATCGCTGTAGTCCGCCGACACCGGGGCCAGGGTAGCCGCCAGATCGGCGTCGCGGGCGCCCGCCGCGACCGCCCGGATCGCCTCGCGGACCTGCTCCTCGTCCGAGGGATCCGGCCACACCGCCACCACGACCGCGGTGGCGAGTACGGCCGCGATCACCACACCGATCAGCAGGTTGCGCCGGTCCATGGCGCCAGGATAGCAGGCCGCCCCGGTCGGGCCCTCGGCAGACCACGGGTTCCCACGCCCGTCCGCGTGTATCATGGAGCGCTGACATTCCGGAGGAGCGTGATGCGAGCTGAGCCGTACCTGCTGTCGCTGATGCTCGGTCTATGCATGTTGCCCGCGTGCAAGGGCGACAAGGGGGACGACGGGGGGGAGAAGACCGAGTCCGAAGTCGGCGAGGAGACCGCCACCGATGAAACCCCGACCACCCCGTTCACCGGCGTTCGCACGGTGCTCGACGGCTACGAGGCGGTCCTTCAGGACCCGAAGGGCGACGTGGTGGGCGAGGCCGGAGCCGCGTTCGATCTGATCTCCACGCTGGCGGTCGCCAGCGAGGATTCGCTCCTGATCCGGATCACCTCGGCGGAACCGATGACCCTGTCCAATGCCACCGACGTCCGGCTGTGGCTCGAACAGGAAGGCAAGATGCTGACCATCGAGGCCAAGCCCGACCACGCCCAGCGGATCTGCGAGCTGACCCCCGTGGGCGGGTTGGAGTCCGAGGAGATCGCGGGCTGCCTCCAGCTGGCCCAGCACTTCGACATCCGCATCCCTGGCGCGAACCTCCCGGACTGGCTGGATCGCAACAAGCCCTACTTCATCTCCGGCGTCTCGACCTGCTGCCAGGATGAACCCCGCGAGAAGCCCTACGACGAGATCGACGGCGCCCAGGAGGTCTGGGTCAACTAGCCGTGCCGGCCCGGAACGAGGACGACGATGGACCCGATGCCTCGCGATGTCGGTTGGATCGAGGTGGTCACCGGCTGCATGTTCTCGGGCAAGACCGAGGAGCTGATCCGCCGGGTGCGACGCGCCATGTACGCCCGCCAACCGGTGGTGGTCTTCAAACCGGCCATCGACGCTCGCTACGCCGAGGACTCGGTCGGCTCCCACTCCGGTCAGCAGATCCGCTCGATCCAGATCGACCAGGCTGGCGAGATCCCGAACCGCGTCGGCGAGGCCCAGGTCGTGGGTATCGACGAGGCCCAGTTCCTCGGCCTGGAGCTGGTGGATATCTGCGAGGATCTGGCCAACGCCGGGCGCCGGGTGATCGTCGCCGGTCTGGACATGGACTACCGGGGAGAACCCTTCGAACCCATCCCCCAGCTGCTGGCCAAGGCGGAGTACATCACCAAGAACCTGGCGATCTGCATGGTCTGCGGCAATCCCGCCGATCGCTCCCAGCGGCTGGTCGACCGGGACTCCCGGATCGTGGTGGGCACCTCCGAGATGTACGAAGCCCGCTGCCGCCTCCACTGGAGCGCCGACTCCCACGCCCCCCGCCAGTCCCCACTCCCCCTCGGCCCCAACCTGGCCGAGCAGCTGGAGTAGGACCGGGCTAGCGCCGGGCGCCCGCGAGCGCCCCGCGCGAGCCCGAGCCCCGCGCCAGCCCGTCGGACCCCCCGAAACCCCCCCGCCCCCCCGCCAGGG
>CAYTBN010000076.1:0-29982 GCA_964436045.1 uncultured Rickettsiales bacterium
CCGAGCCCAACGGCTACCTGCACATCGGCCACGCCAAGGCGATCTGTGTGAGCTTCGGCCTGGCCCAGGAGTTCGGCGGCACCTGCAACCTGCGTTTCGACGACACCAATCCCTCCACCGAGGAGACCGAGTACGTCGACTCGATCCAGGCCGACATCCGCTGGCTGGGCTTCGACTGGGAGGACCGGCTCCACTTCGCGTCCGACTACTTCGAGCAGCTCTACCTCTGGGCCGAGGAGCTGATCGTGGCGGGCAAGGCCTACGTCTGCTCGCTCGCCGCCGAGGAGGTCAGCGAGTATCGGGGTCGCTGGAACGAGCCGGGACGTCCGAGCCCCGACCGGGAGCGTGCCCCCGAGGAGAGCCTGGACCTGTTCCGCCGGATGCGGGCGGGAGAGTTCCCGGACGGGACCTACTCGCTGCGGGCCAAGATCGACATGGCCGCGTCCAACCCGTACCTGCGGGACCCGGCCATCTACCGGATCCGCCACGTACCCCACCACCGCACTGGCGATGCGTGGTGCGTCTACCCGACCTACGACTTCACCCACGGCCAGTCGGACGCCATCGAGCACATCACCCACTCCCTGTGCTCCCTGGAATTCGAGAACCACCGGCCGCTGTACGACTGGTTCATCGAGAACCTCAGCGTGCCCAGCGCGCCGCGACAGATCGAGTTCGCCCGGCTCAACCTGACCTACACCGTGCTGAGCAAGCGCAAGCTGATCCGGCTGGTCCGCGACGGCCTGGTCAGCGGCTGGGACGACCCGAGGATGCCGACCCTGTCGGGGTTCCGCCGCCTGGGGTACACCCCCGAGGCGATCCGGGAGTTCGCCGACCGCATCGGCCTGGCCAAGGCCGACTCCATCGTCGACCTGCAACTGCTCGAGTCCTGCCTGCGGGGCCACCTGGAGGCCGAGGCGCCCCGGCGGATGGGGGTGTTGCGGCCGCTGAAGGTCGTGATCACCAACTACCCCGAGGATCAGGACGAGGAGTTCGAGTTCCCCAACCACCCGGACCATCCGGAGATGGGGTCTCGCAAGGTGCCGTTCGCTCGCGAGATCTACATCGAGCGCAGCGACTTCATGGAGGAGCCGGTTCGCAAGTTCTTCCGGCTGGCGCCGGGCCGCGAGGTGCGGTTGCGCTGGGCCTACTTCATCACCTGCGACGAGGTGGTCAAGGACCCGGACAGCGGCGAGATCATCGAGCTGCGTTGCAGTTACGACCCGGCCTCGAAGGGGGGCAACTCGCCGGACGGCCGCAAGGTCAAGGGCACCCTGCACTGGGTCTCGGCGGCCCACGGGCTGCCCGCAGAGGTCCGGATCTACGACCACCTCTTCGACCGGGAGAACCCCAACGAGGTCGAGGAGGGCAAGGACTTCCTGGACTACTTGAACCCCGATTCCCTCGAGGTGCTGGACCGCGCCGTGGTGGAGCCGAGCCTGGCGGACGCCGACGCCGGATACCTCCTGCAGTTCGAACGCCAGGGGTATTTCTGCGTGGATCCGGACAGCGACGGCGAGCGGCGGGTGTTCAACCGGACGGTGGCGCTCAAGGACTCGTGGGCGCGGATGCAGGCGCACAAGGCGAAGCAGGGGAAGGGGAAGGGCAAGGGCCAAGGCAAAGGCAAAGGCAAGGGACAGGGCAAGGGACAGGGCAAGGGACAGGGCAAGGGACAGGAGAGGCGATGAGTTATCAACCCAAGGCGCCGCCGATCACCCGGGTGGCTCCGTCGCCGACCGGCGATCCCCATGTGGGCACCGCCTACACGGCCCTGTTCAACTACGCCCTGGCGCGGCGCCACGGCGGCACCTTCATCCTGCGGGTGGAGGACACGGACCAGGCCCGATCCACCCCCGAGAGCGAGGAGGCGATCCTCGATTGCCTGCGTTGGCTGGGGCTGGACTGGGACCAGGGGCCCGACGTGGGCGGTGACACCGGTCCATACAGGCAGTCCGAGCGGACCGCCATCTACCGCGAGCACGCCAGCGAGCTCATCGAGCGCGGGGCGGCCTACCGCTGCTTCTGCACCGCCGAGCGGTTGGCGGAGATGCGCCGGGAGCAGGTCAAGAACAAGGGTGCTTTCGGTTACGACGGCCGCTGCCGGTCGATTCCCGCGGCCGAGTCGGCGCAGCGGGCGGCGGACGGCGAGCCCCACGTTGTGCGGCTCGATGTCGACAAGGCCGGCCGCACCGTGGTCAACGACCTGGTCCGCGGCGAGGTCGTGTTCGAGAACTCCACGGTGGACGACCAGGTGTTGCTCAAGTCCGACGGCTTCCCGACCTACCACATGGCCAACGTGGTCGACGATCACCTGATGGGGGTCAACCACGTGCTGCGCGGCGAGGAGTGGCTGAGCTCGGCGCCCAAGCACCTGATGATGTACGACGCCTTCGGCTGGGAGCCCCCGGTCCTGTGCCACCTGCCGCTGCTGCGCAATCCCGACAAGTCCAAGCTCTCCAAGCGCAAGAACCCCACGTCGATTCGCTACTACCGACGGCTGGGGATCCTGCCCGAGGCGCTGATCAACTACCTGGGGTTGATGAGCTGGGCGATGCCCGACGAGCGCGAGTTCTTTTCGCTCCCCGAGCTGTGCGATGTGTTCGATCCGAGCAAGCTGAGCATGGGCGGGCCGGTCTTCGACCAGACCAAGCTCCAGTGGCTCAACGCCCGCTACATCCGCGAGAGCCTGACGCCGGAGCAGCTGCGCGAGACGATCAAGGGCTGGCTGCTCAACGACGAGACCCTCGACGGGCTGATCGGCATGGTCCAGCCGCGGATGCAGACCCTGGGCGAGTTCGTGCCCACCTGCGAGTACATGCTCGCCGGCCGCATCCCCGTCGACCCGGAGCTGCTGGTCCCCGTGGGCAAGGAGGCCGACGATACCCTCGAGGCGCTGATCGTGGCGTCGGCGGTGCTCGAGGATCTGCCGATCTGGACGGCGGGCGGCCTGGACGCCGCCCTGCGGCGGGCGGCGGAGGCCTACGGTTGGGAGCTGCGCGACTTCCTGGCGCCCCTGTTCGTGGCCATCTCCGGTCGCAAGGTGGCCCTGCCGCTGTTCGAGTCCATGGAGCTGCTGGGCAAGGATCTGGGCGTGGTCCGCCTGCGGGACGCCCGCGAGGCCCTGGGCAGCCTGGGCCGCAAGAAGCAGGACAAGTTGCTCCGCAAGTTCCGCGTGGCCTACGACGCGCTGGGATGACCTCGTTCCAGATCCGAGCCTACGAACCCCGGGACATCGGCCCGGTGACGTCGCTGGTGCGTTCGGTGCGGGCGGCGGCGGAGCTGGGGGCGGACTTCGGTGGCCTGGGAGTCGACGTGCGGGGCGCGGGGCGCGGCGAGCACGCGCGAGCCAACGACGGACCCGCGTCGGAGACATGGGTCGCCGAGGACGATGGGGAGATCGTGGGGGTCGCGGCGGTGATCGGCGTCGACCCGGATGTCTGTGCCCTGCGCCGGTTGTACGTCGCACCCGCCCGGCAGGGGCGGGGCGTGGGGAGCGCCCTGCTGGCCGCGATCCAGAGCTGGTCCGCGGACCAGGGATTCGGCCGGATCGTGGCCCAGGTGCCCGGCGCCCTGGCACCGGCCGGCCGGTTCCTGGCGCACCGCGGCTTCACCGCGACCTCCGGCGACGAATGGGTCCACGAAAACCGCCCCCCGCGCGCGTGACGACGCGCCCTCGCGAACGCGCCTAAAGGATCCGTCGAACCGTCCGATGATCTTCTCCGGGTCAGGTTCCAGGTTCGCGAACAACGGGGTTCATTCATGGCGTGGTTCAACTCCAACAACAGCACGAAGCCGGAACGGCCGGTGAAATCCGCGGGTGTTCCCCCGGCGGACAACTCCGTGGTCAAGCGGGAGGAGGCCAGGGTCCGCAAGATCCTGGAGAAGTGCTGCAAATACGGTGTGCCGGGCCTGGCCATCAGCCCTGACGAGATGACCGTCTTCCAGGCCCAGTTCGAGGGTGTCACGGACGACAGCCTGCTGCTGCGGGTGTTCGCCGGTGAAGGAGACCTTCCGTTCCGTCCGCTGTCCCTGGTCTTCATCTCCTACGCAGCCCACGTCAAGGCGGGGCTCTTCATCGCCCGGGTCGTCTCCTGCCGCTGGCAAGGGGGCTTCCACCACCTGGCGCTGGAGTTGCCCGCGCAGATCGCCACAGCCGAGACGCGCAAGAGCTTCCGCGTGCCCGTGGCCCCCGATGCGCCGCTGGTCACCGAGGCGATCACCGACGCTGGCCGGCGCCTGCCTGGGCGCTGCGAGAACGTGAGCCTGGCCGGGGCGCTGGTGGCGTTCGACAAGGAATCGGAGGCCTGGCTGCCCGTGGGCTCGGTGTTCACCCTGCGGATGTCACTGCCGGAAGCCGAGGTCACCATCCGCGCCGAGGTGCGGCGGGCGACCGAGGAGGGGCTGGGTCTGTTCTTCCCCGAGGCGGTGGTCGACGGCGAGCTGTCTCCCCCCGACACCCACCTGGCCATGGTCCGCAGTCTCGAGCGCCTCTGGCTCCAGCACAAGGCGTCCAAGGCCTCCTGATCTTCACGACGCAATATCCCAGGCTACCGATGGGTTGACGTTTCCGGCGGCGAGCGGCGGTGGCATGATCACCCCTCGCGCCCCGAGCGCCCGGGTGGTCCATGAGCGAATACCTTCCCTTCAACGCCGCCGAGATCCCGCGGCGGCGGGTCGTCCGTTACTTCGTGATCGGCCTGGTGGTCGATGCGATCGTGATCAGCTCCTTTCTGACCCACCCGGAGTGGCTGCAGTACTTCTACTCGGAGCGTTTTCCCGTCATCACCCGGCTGATCTTCGCGGTCTTTTTCGCAGGGCTGGGACTGACCTACGTCAACTTCATCCGGCTGGTCTGGGAAGAGGCGCAGCTGGTCCGCGCCGCCCGCAACTACTTCGGCCGGATCGCGGGGCAGGAGGCGCCGGATCCCGCCCTGGTCCTCGAGGGGGTGCGCGAGGGTTTTGTCACCCTGCGGGTCACCGACCTGGCCGATCCCGGGGGAGACGGCCAGACCCGGGCGGCGGTCGACGCCGCGTCGGAGCAGGTGGCGGCGCGGGAGGAGATCCACAGCGGCCTGGCCAAGTACATCACCGGCATCCTGACCATGCTGGGGCTGGTGGGGACCTTCCTGGGGCTGATCATCGCAATCCAGGGGATCTCCGAGGTCTCCAACATCGAGGACAAGGACGCCTTCTTGCAGGGGGTCAAGGCCGCGCTGGACGGGATGGGCACCGCGTTCTCGACCTCGCTGGCCGGGATCTTCGGCGCGGTCGTGCTGGGCTTCGAACAGCTGATGTTCCACTTCGCCCAGGTCTCCTTCCTGTCCCGGCTCGACCGCTTCGCTGACCGGTATCTGGCGCCCCTCTACTCCGGGTCGGAAGGGGGGGCGGTGCCCGCGGACGTGGTGCCGGGAGCGGGTGAGCTGGCCGCGTTCACCGAGGCCTTCCGGGCCTGGCGGGGGGAGCTGGCGCAGGTCCAGGATGGACTGTCCGCAGGGATCGGCCAGCTGGTGGAGAGCCAGCAGGGGCTGACCGCGGAGCTCAAGGAGGTGGCCGCGACCCGGGGGAAGGACGGGGAGCGGCTTGACGAGCTGGAGCGCAAGCTCGACGAGCTGCGCTGGTTCGTGGGCAAGGAGAACGCCACCCTGCTGGGGCTCGTGGGAACGGTCTCGTCGCCGCTGGACGAGGCCGATGAGGCAGACACCGCCACCGGGGGCGGCGAGTCGCCTTTGACCGTTCCCGATGGCGGCGCGGCCGCCGAGGCCGATCTGGCGGCCGAACTGCGCCGCACGAACCAGCTGCTGGCCCGGATCTACGGCGAGATGGGCATGGCGATCCGGTCGGCGGCCTTCAAGCTCGAGGAGGGGCAGACCGGGCTCAACCGCAGCCTGGCGCGGCTGATCCAGCGCCTGGAGGGAAGCGCGGGCTCCAGCATCGAACAGATCACCCTGCTGCGGACCGTCCTCCAGCACGTCAGCCAGGACCAGGAGCGATACTCCGGCCTGCTCGAGACCCTGCGCCGCGACCACATGACGGGTGGTCAGGACGACGAATGACCCGGCGCCGCACCCTCAGCCCGCCGTTCTCGATCAACGCCTGGCCCAGCTTCAGCGACGCCCTGGCCAGCGGCCTGCTGATCCTGGTGTTCATCATCACCCTGCTGTCGATCTTCTCGGGCAAGGTGCTCGACGAGATCGAGGAGCGCCAGCGGGCCACCGAGTTCGAGGAGGAGATGGTCCGCCAATTCGAGCAGACCATCGAGCGCCAGGGTATGTCGGTGGAGCGGGAGGGCAGCGTGCTGCGGATCCGGCTGCCCGAACAGGTGCTGTTCGACTCGGGTCGCGCCGATATCAAGCCCGACGGCCAGGAGGTGCTGCGGACCCTGGGGCTGCAGCTGGACTCCTTCGGCTGCGACCGGGTGCTGGTCGAGGGGCACACCGACGACCAGCCGATCCGCGAGACCCTGCAGAGCCGCTACGAGACCAACTGGGAGCTGTCCACCGGCCGCGCCTGCCGGGTCGCTCGATTCCTGATCGAGGCGTCGGGACTGACCGAGGAGAGCTTCGTGGCGTCGGGGTATGCCGAGTTCCACCCGGTGGCCACCAACGACGACGAGGTCGGCCGGGCCGAGAACCGCCGCATCGAGATCGTGGTGCACCCGTGAGCGACGCCGGGGCCGCGCGGCAGGTCCGCATGGAGCAGCTCGCCGCGCGCTGGGCCGCCGCAGATGGCCGTGGCCCGGTGCCCGGAACCCACACCTTCGAGCGGGCCGAGGACCGGGAGGACCCCGAGAAGGCCGAGCTCGCGCTGACCGTGGCACCCGGACGTCCAGCCCTGCGGGTGACCCTCGACGAGCTGCAGGCCGCCGGCCGTCCGATCCCCGTCCTGCTGCCCGACGAGCGCACGCTCCTCGAACAGCGCGCCGACGCCGACCCCGAGGGATTCGACCAGGCCCTGTCCCAGGTGCAGGCGCGGGCGCGCAGCGAGGCCGACCGGCTGCGACTGTTGTTCGACCTGGAGCGGCTGGCGGCCCACCTGCCCGCCGGGCTCGCCGCCGAGCTGTCCGCCGCCGCTGCCGCCGTGGAGCCCGGTCCGGACGCCACCGAGGCAGTCCGGAGCCTGCGCGGCCGCCTGCTCGACGGGCTCACCCGGTCCGCTGGGGGCTGAGCCGTGCGCGACCTGCCGGGCACCTATGTCCTTGTAATGCTCGCGCGCGACCCCGCGATCGTCACAGCCGGCGCCCTCGGCACCCTCCAGATCGCCGAGGGTGCCTACCTGTACGCGGGCAGCGCCTTCGGCCCCGGGGGCGTCCGCGCCCGTGTCGAGCGCCACGCCCGCGCCGACAAGCGCCACCGCTGGCACGTGGACTACCTGACCGCCGTCGCCCCGGTCATCGAAGCCTGGTTCACCCACGATCCACGCCGACTCGAGTGCGAGTGGCTCCAGGCCCTGGGCGCGATCCGCGGCGCCCGCGAGCCCTGGCCGGGGTTCGGGGCGTCGGACTGTGGATGTTCCAGCCATCTGATCCACCTGCGGCGCGCCCCGGTGGTGGACACCTTCCGCCGCCACCTGCGGCGTGTCGTGGCCCGTTCCGTCCGGATCGGGGTGCGGCGCTACCCCGACGTTCCCGCCGCCGGTCCGGGTCCGGTATCCTCGTCACGATGACCCGCATCTTCGACGCCCACTGCGACACAGTTCTGAGGATCGCCAGCGACGGGATCGATCTCGCGCGGCGGCTCGACGACGGGCACCTGGACATCCCGCGCCTGCTCTCCGGCGGGGTGGGCTGCCAGGTTTTTGCCTGCTACGGCACCCGGGCCGAGCACGGCGACGGGATCGCGGCCCACTCGGACCGGTTGATGGGGCTGGTGGCGGGGCTCGAGGCGCTGCCGGAGGTCGTGGTACCCCGGTCGGCGGGGGAGCTGGCTGCGCTGACGGAGCGGTCCGACCGGGTGGGTGTCCTGCTGGCGGTGGAAGGCGGCGAGGCCATCGATGGCCAGATCGGCCGGCTCGACACCTTTCGCGAGCGGGGCGTGTGTTACGTCACCCTGGCGTGGAACGACAACGAGCTGACCGGCAGCAGCTTCGGCGGCGGTGGCGGGCTGACACCGCTGGGGGCCGAGGTGGTCCGGGGCATGGAGGAGCGGGGTATCCTGGTGGATGTCTCCCACATGTCCGACCAGGCCTTCGCCGACACCGCGCGCATCGCCACCCACCCGTTCATCGCCAGCCACTCCAGCTGTCGCGCTCTGTGCGACATCTCCCGCAACGTGACCGACGACCAGATCCGGGTGCTCGCCGAATCCGGCGGGGTGATCGGGGTGATGTTCGCGCCCGGTGTACTCGACGACGGGTTCCGTCAGGCCGAGTTCCGGCTGGCGGCACCCCTTCACGAGGAGGCCAAGGCCCACCCGGAGCGGATCGTGGAGATCCTGGGGCGGATGCAGTCCATCATGGCCGACGAGCCGCGGCCGGGGCTCGACTCCATCGTCGACCACCTGGAACACCTGGCGGAGGTCGGCGGGATCGACTGCGTCGCCCTCGGCTCGGACTTCGATGGAGTGCCCTACCTGCCCGCCGGGCTGGGCAGCTGCGAGGCGCTACCGGCCCTGGTCGAGAGGATGGAGGCGCGGGGATTCACCGGTGATCAGATCGAGCGGATCTGCTGGGACAACTGGGCGCGGATCTTCGGCGCGGCGCTGGACGGTTGAGGGGGAGATCGTGCGGCTGGAGATCGCAGACGAGTGCGTCATTCGCAGCTATCGGCTCGACGACAAGGCCGGCATCCTGGAGCACGCCAACAATCCCAAGATCACCGCCAACCTGACCCACCTGTTCCCCAGCCCCTACACCGCCGAGGACGCCGACCGCTGGCTGGCCCGTGTCCTCGATCAGAACCCGGAGACCCTGTTCGTGCTCGCCGACCGCGACGATCACTTCGTCGGTGCCGTCGGCCTGCACCTGGGCGATGGGGTCTACCGCTGCGGGGCCGAGGTCGGGTACTGGGTCGGCGAGCCCCACTGGGATCGGGGTCTGGCCACAGCCGCCGTCGGTGCGCTGGTCGACTGGGGGTTCGCGCGCTTCCCGGGCCTGGAACGGATCCAGGGCCGGGTGTTCTCGTGGAACCCCGCGTCCGGTCGGGTCCTGGAGAAGAACGGATTCGTCCTCGAGGGCCGGATGCGAAACGCGGTCCGCAAGGGCGCCGACCTGCTCGACGAGCTGGTCTACGCCCGCCTGCGTTCGGGGTAGCCCACCCCTTACTCGGCCGGGAGCGGCTCGCTGGCGCAGCGGAAGCCGATGGTGCCACTCCAGTCGTGGGTGTGGTCGAGGAAGGCCCACTCGACCTGGCTGCCGGTGGGCTGTAGCTCGTCGTAGACCGGCGTGCCGTCCAGCTCGGGGGTGGCGCAGACGGCGGCATCCAGCTCGTCTCCATACGGGTAGGTGCTGCCTCCGTCCCCCGGCACGCCGTCGGCCGCGTCCCGCCACTGCGCCGACGTGGCCAGCCACTTGCGCCCGACCTCCACGCCGTCGTCGTCCAGCACGGGCGTGTTCGCGCAGATCGCCAGCGCCTGGCCGAAGCTGATGAAGGCGGTCGGGATCTCACCGGGGCGCGAGTAGGCCACCGCGTCGGGGAGCTGGGCCCCGCCCGCGAACTGGTCCAGATCCCCCGCCTCGCCCTCGACCACGACCTCGTAGGTGTCGATGCAGTACAGCTCGTCCCCGCCCGCCGGATCACCGACCAGGCTCATCCCCTCGGCACAGGCCACCGCCGCCGGCTCTTCCGTGGAGTCGTCGTCCGCCGAGTCGTCATCCGTGGCAGGGCAGGCGATCTCCACCAGCGCCAGTGCCACGGCACCGAAGGCGAGGAGCAGGCAGCGATGGGCCGAGGCCGGCATCAGCTCAGTCCCCGTAGCCCACCCGCACCAGGGGCGGGTGGGCGAAGAGGTCGGCGGTGGGTTCTTCGAGCTCGTCGTGGACCCAGAGGGTGTAGTCGACCTGGGCGCCGGACCAGTCGGGGGCGACGGGGTACATCTGGTCGCCGGCCAGGGCGGTGAACAGGTCACCGATCCCGGTGCCGCCGATGCGGCGGGCGTCGTGCCAGGGGGTGTCGCCCCACAGGGTTCCGAGGGGCGCGAGGATCGCCTGGCCGCCGTCGTTGCGCAGCGGCGCGAAGGCCAGGGAGGTGCGGTCCAGTACCCGGTGGGCGACCGCGATGGTGTCGCCGTCGTCGCAGGTCATGGCGACCCAGCCATCGGCGGCCTGGCCGTTCCAGCTCTCCTGCCCGCGTCGTACCGGCCGGGTGGGCGCAGCGCCGCCGTGGGTGCGCCAGGTCAGCTCGTCGGCGTCGCCCTCGCAGGCCAGGGGCGACAGGGCGACACTCTCGGCCCAGCTCGGGTCGTCGGCCTCACCCATCCGGGCGGACACGCGCACGACGTGGCCGGGGAAGCCGTCGTGGACCTCGGTGGTGCGGCTGACCTGGCCCTCGCCGCCGCACAGCGCCAGGTCGTAGGTGTCGGTGCGCAGGACGCGGACGTGGCGGGCGTCGATCACCGGGGTGATGGGCCCCTGGCTCTGGCCATCGGCGCGTTCGCCCGCGCACTCGGTGAAGGGTGTGGCGAGGCCGGGCACCTGGCCCAGGTCGCCCTCTTCGATTCCGCCCATGGCGGTGGCGGGGTGGTCGGGATCGTAGCGCCAGGCCAGCAGGTCGGTGTCCCCGCCGGGAATGTCCATCACGACCGTCGCCCGCAGCCGGACGGGGTCCCCCGTGTCGTCCAGCACGTCCACCGCCGCGGCCAGCTCGGTGCCGTCGCCGTCGAAGAGCGCCAGCCCGGCGGGACCGTCGTACCCCACGGCGGCCAGCACGAACGGGATCTCCACCAGGGCCAGGCCTCCCCCGCCGGGATTCGCCAGCTGGATCTGGCCGGCTTCGACGGGAGCCAGCGCCAGGGCCAGGTCCAGCGCCGCGTCGGCGGCCTCCAGCGACTCCTCGACGCGGGCCCGGGCGGTGGCCATCCGCTCGTCGCAGAGGTAGGGCGCGGCCAGACCGAAGTGGGTGGTCGACAGGGCCCGCAGCCGGGGTTCCAGCGCGGCGGTGGCCGCGTCTTCGACGGATCCGTCGCCGCCCCCGAGCAGCCGCGCCCGGGCCACGGTCTCCCGGGCCTGGGCGATGCCGGTGGTGATCTCGTGGTTGAAGGTCTTCTCGGCCCAGGACTGGAAGCCATCGCCAGTTCCGTCGGCCAGGTCGCCCAGGAGCTCCACCTCGGCGACGGGCACGTGGCTGTCCAGGTAGTCCTGGATGGTGGTGAACCGCACGAAGTCGAGGCCGTCGAGGCCCGCCAGCTCCATGTCGAAGTTTTCCCAGACCGTCGCGTCGGCGTCCATGTGGATCAGCAGCAGCGTGTCGTCCGCGTGCTGGCCGTGGATCTGGGTCACCCAGGCGGCCAGGCCGCCGTGGTCCAGCACGTCGCCGTGGTGGTAGGCGGGCACCAGCACCATCTCGTCGTCGCCGTGGCGCAGGGTCAACGGGTTGTACAGGGCGCTCCCCTCCAGCGAGACGTCGCCAGGCAGGGCGGTGAAGGGGGTCATCGAGTTGAACAGGGTGATCCACTCGACGCCCAGCGACCGGTACCAGCCCACGTGCGCGGGGGTGAACATGCACTCCTGGGGCTGCACGCCGGGGTCGTACTCGCCGAAGGTGTCCAGGTAGCTGTCCTGGGCCCAGCTGACCGAGGCGTCGAATTCCTCCCGGGTCTCGGCGGCGACCGCGCCGTTGTTCCAGGACATCAGCCGCAGCCCGTCCTGGCCCGACGCCACCCGGGCGCCGATGCGTTCGATGATATCGGGCGCGTCCTCGGGCAGGACGCCGTCGAGGGAGAAGGCGTTCTCGATGTCCCAGTCGCCGTGGACGTCCGGGTACTGGTCGAGCCAGTCGAGGGTCCGGCGGATGACCCGGATGTCCTGTCCGTAGCCGTCGTCGTCGTTGGTGTCGCCCCGGTACGAGTGGTAGAGGTTCGTGTGGAACGACAGGGCCACGTGGACGGCGCCCCCCGCGGGCTCCGGAGCAGGCTCCCCGGCACCGGCCACCAGCCGCAAGACGGTCCCGTCGTGGGCCAGCGCCAGTTCCTCTTCCAGGGCGACGATCGCCCCGTCACCAGCCCGGGTCCAGCCCTGGCCGTCGAGCCGCCAGATGCCGAGGGTGCCGCTGGCCACGTCGATCCCGTCGTGGGCGCGGGAGATGCGAACGGCGTCCGGCGGCCCGCCGAGTGAGGCCCAGGAGCCGCCGTTCCACTCGAAGCAGCCGCCGTCAAGAGCGGCGACTGCGATACTGCCGTCGTCACCCAGCGCGATGCCGGTGACGGCGCGGCCCGGCAGGTCGCCGGTCACCTCTTCCCAGGCGGTGCCCGCGTCGTAGGACACCGACACGCCTCCGGCCACCAGGTCCACGTACTCGTCCGGGACCAGCCCGGCGGGCAGCTGGGACGCCGCCGCCACTCGCTCGCCGTCGGTGTCCACGGCGGTGTAGAGCAGATCGAGGGTGCCCGGGCTGGTGGTCTCGACCGCCGTCCAGCTGTCCCCCTGGTCGTCGCTGCGGTACAGCCCACCCGGCGCAGCAAGATAGGCCACACCGCCGCTCGTGGACGCCGAGTCCCAGGGTACGACCACCGAGCGGGGGTTGAGGAACGACTCCAGCAAGACGGAGTCGGGCGCCGCCGCAGCCGCGGTCCAGCTGACGCCGTCGTCCTGGCTCCGGTAGAGCCCCTTGCCCCAGACGTGGGCCAGCAGAGTCCGGGGCGGACCGGGGATGCCGGCGAGCAGCAGGACGAGGCCCTGGGGCAGCCCCGCGGTGGCCTGGATCTCCCAGCTCTCGCCGTCGTTCTGCGAGACGTACAGCTCGCCGCCCGCGGCGGCCACGGTCAGGCCGGATACCTGGGTCAGAGCCGTCGCCCCGTCGCCGACCACCGCGACCTGCTCCCAGCGGTAGGCTTCCCCTTCGGGCGCCGCATCGTCGTCCGCTGTCCGGGCGCCGCGGCCGCATCCCGTCAGGAGCGTGGCCACCGACCCCACCAGGGCCGCCATCACCACAGGGATCCGCATCAGGTTTCCTCCGAAGTGGGGTGGATCCTATCAGCGAAGCGGGACATCTCGCAGCGGGTGCCGGGGTTCAGGGTTCCGTGCGCGGATCGGGCGGTTCGATCGTCGAGGTCGGGTCCTCGAGCAGCTCCTCGAGCAGGCGGCTGCTCTCGTCGGTCATCTCGGTGAACCCGATGCCGATGCCGGCCGGCTGGCTGCGGTCGGACACGTCACGGGCTCTGACCACACGCACGACCTTGCCCCTGGCCTGGAAGGCGTCGCCGTGGACGAACTCGACCCTGACCTCCACCGCGGTGCCCATCGGGCGCGGGGAGTCCGTCTTGACGAACATGCCTCCCCGGCTGACGTCGCGCAGGTGGTAGCTCCGGAAGAGGTCGTCGGGCCGCGCCATCCGCATCTGGATCTTGAGGCTGACCGCGATCCGGGGCTATCGCCTGCGATCGGCGTCGCCGGGGGTGGTCATCGTTCCTCCGCGTCGAGCAACCAGGCGTCTGCGAGCGGCGCCGAGTTGCCCATCAGCAGGTCACCCTGCAGCTCGTGTTCGCCGTCGGCATCGGCGAACAGCACCCGGAGCCCCGCCTTCCCCCCCTCGAGGCGCGCCAGCGTCGAGGGCAGCAAGATCTCGGCGTCCAGGCCTGTGTAGCTGTCCCCGCCGCGGGGCATCGTGGCAGCGCGAACGCCCTGGACCGCGGCCGTCGCCTGGGCGGTTTCCAGGGGCCGTCCCTGTTCGCCGGACGCGGCCACCGACCACGCCTCGACCGTCGCCTCCCCGCCCGCGGTTGCCGGCAGCACGGCCAGCTGGATCCAGCCGTCCGCGCCCCGCAGCCACAGCTCGAGGTGGTCGGTCGCCACGGCCCGCCGGCCCTCGGCGGCGCCAGCCCAGACGTCGTCGTCCACCCGCAGCCCCACCACCCAGCCGTCGTCTGCCGCGCGGACTCCAACGGCCAGCGCCGCGTCCTGGGATCCGCCCCAGGAGGTGTCCGCCCGGACCCAGCCCAGGTTGGAGCGGGTGTCGAGCTCCAGCAGCGTCAGCCCCCCCCAGTCGTCCAGCCGCCCATCCAGCTCGGGGGCCGGGCCCTGCTGGACCGTCAGGTCGTGGATCTCGGTGTACGCCTGATCGACCGCGTCCCGATGGCCCTCGGGGATCTCGGCCTCGGGCATCCAGTGGATGGCCACCACGGGTGGATCCTCGGGATCGCCGCCGGGAAGCTCGACCCGCTGACCGGCCGTGCGCGCCACCGCGGTCGCTCCCGGTTCGAACCACAGGTCCGGGGGACCAAAGTGGAAGATGTCACCGGACTCGCCGTAACCCGACGGATCCGCTCCGCCGCGGACCGGGGGATCGGTCGGTACCTCGATGGGCAGCACCGTGCCCCGGCAGACCTCGTAGGCCGGCGTGCCGTGCATGACCCACACCAGCCCGCCGGGTGCCGGGCGAACGTAGGACGAGCGGTAGTCGAAGTCGTAGCAGGAGCGCTGTTCTTCGGGCAGCGCGTCCCAGACCTCCCGGGCGCGCCGGATCATCTCCCGGTGCTGGGGCCCCCACAGTCGCAGGAACTCCTGGTCGTGGCCGAAGCGGTCCCGGGTCACGAACTGGGTCTGGGCCCACGGGTGCGCGCCGCCGCTGTACCCCCCGGACCAGCGCCGCATGCCCCGCAGATCGCCCACGATGCTGACCAGGTCCATGCCGCCGGACTCGTCCCACGCACACATCTCTTCGGCGGGATCGCACAGCGCGCCGAAGTCGTCCTCGAGATCCCGGTAGAGGCCGTGCTCGTGGATCCAGCGGCCGTCGCCCAGCCCGTCCATCTCCCACAGGCGGATCCGGGTCTCCTCGTAGCTCCCACCGCCCGGAAGTTCCTGGGTGCGCCGCAGCGCGAGCCGGCCGAAACGGACCAGCGACGTGCCGTCGTAGAAGGTGGGTAGGCTGGCCGCCAGCAGCTGAGGGGGGCGCTCGGGCCCGAAACGGACGCGGAAGGACTCGCCAGCGCCTCCGCCAGTGATCACGAACAGGTCGTGCTCGAAGCCCTGGCGATCCGGACGGATCAGGGTCGGCTCGCTGCGGCTCGCGTGTCCCGGGTCATCGGCGCCACCGCCGCCGGTTGCGCCGCACCCGCCCCCACCGCCACACCCCGCGGCGGTCAACGACAGCAGGCAGGCCGCCAGGACCCCTGCCGGCCCGCGCTTCGTCATTGACCCAGGGGCGTCCGGTTCCCGGTGGCCGGCTGGACGTCGAAGAAGAACGCCATTCCATCGTAGAGCTTCGCCGGCCAGGTCCAGGTGTGGTGGACAGTCAGCCGGTTCTCGGTCCAGAAGGGATCGGTGAAGTTGACCAGCACCATGGAGTTCGGCTGGCGGAATTCGGACACCAGCGACTCGAACTCGTCAGGGGTGTACTTGCCCGGGATCAGCTCCGAGCTGTGGCTGTCCGCGTCGTAGTAGCCGCCATCGAGGGCCACGGTGACCATCACGTGGACCTTCTCCCAGGTGGGCTCGTAGTACTTGTCGAAGTACTGGGCCAGCGGGATCCGGCCGTACGCGGGTCCCGGCGCGCCCTTGTTGGCGTGGTCCGCGTCCAGGTACAGCAGCACCGGGGACTCCAACTCGGTCAGCCCGCGCTGGATCACGTCGGTCATGCTCTGGCGCAGGATGCGGGAACGGGCCTCCCGCAGCGTCGGCGTGTCCCGCCGCGCCCGGTTCTCGGGCTGGTGGTAGAAGATGCTGGCCTTCTCGGCGTCCAGGTAGTTGCGCAGCGCCGGGAACACGTCCGCCGGGATCTTCTTCTTCAGCGCGGCGATGGCGACCGCCTCGTTGAGCCTGTTGATCGCCTGCAGCATCGCCGCCGGGTTGCCGCCGTCGAAGGCGACGGTGACGTCACCCATCACCTCGCTCAGGTGCTTGCGGGCCTCCCGGTCCTTGAGCGCGCCGATCTGGGTCTTGAGCGGCAGCAGAGAGCTGGTGCCGCCGCCGCCGAACACGTCGTGGTTCAGGTCGAAGGTCGCCAGGTGCACCCGCTTGTCCGTCGAAAGCCCCTTGTTGTAAGCGCGCAGCTCCTCGACGAAGGCCGCGGTCTCCTCGGGCAGTTGCAGCTCCTCCGGCGGCGTCTTGCCGTCCACCACGTAGGCCTCGAGGAACTCGCTCATCCACAGCGGGGCATCGATGGCGACCAGGCGTACGTCGCGCTGCTGGTGCAGGTGGGTCAGGTAGGGCATCAGGAAGGCCGGCTGATCCGCCGTCCCGTCGCAGGGGGCGTAGCCCAGCATGAAGACCCACTTGTCGTCGGTCCCGGGCAGCGGCTCGGTGGGCTGAAAGGCCACCTCGATGGGGGTCGCGTCCGCGGTCAGCTGGTCGGTGACCTGCTTGACGCTGGCTCCGGGCAAGATCGTCCAGTACTCCGGGATGGTGGTGTCGAACTGACCCCGGGCCTTGACCCCGGCGCCGTCGACGACCACGTAGCCGATCTCGTCGAAGGCGAACTCGGGGGCGTTGACGATCGCCACGTCGTTCACGCCGGTGTAGACCACCGCGTAGTGTGCCGGATTGAACGGATTGACCATCGCGAAGGTCGTCGCCAGGTTGGCGCCGTCGAAGCGTTCCTTGCCCACGCTGACGCCGGTCTCGTCCAGCTGCAGCGGGAATCGTCCCTCGTACAGGGCCAGCACGACATTGGATCGGGCGGTGCCCACCAGGAACAGGGCGGTCCCGCCCAACTCCGGCAGGCTGACCTCGTTGTCCGCGCGGATGGTGATCGGCCAGCCGTCGCCCTCCATCTTTCCCTGCAGATCGGCGCCGAGGGACTCGGCGAAGGCCTTGAGCCGCGCCACCGTCTCGTCGTCGGCACCCGTGCCGTAGACGATCAAGACCGCCTCGCTGGTCAACGCCTCGCGCAGGGTCTTGGATGTGGTGCCGTCGTCCGGCCCGCCGTCGTTCGGCTGGGCCATCGCCGACCCCGTCGAGACCGCGAGCACCACGGTGAGAAGCAGCGTCGAGAATCGTGTCCATGCCATGGAGTACTCCCGAATCGGCGTGTGTTCCCCTCCCCAGGGAGGGCTACTCTAGCAAAAAGAAGGGCGGGGTTCAGGGGGCAGGAGCTTCGGCGAGCGGACTCGGCAACAACGGCTGGTTGCCGCTCGAGCCCGGCTGACGCCCCATCTCCAGCTCGGTCACCAGCACCATCGACGGCGCCCGCAGGGTGATCGGCACGCCGGAGGTGGCGCCCGAGACCCAGCCGCCGCCCCCGTGCTGGACCGGCGGCGCCAGGTAGTCGTGGGTCACGGTGCCGTTGGCGCAGGCGACGATGTCGCGCAGCGCGCGCTGGTCGGCGGACCAGAGCCGGGCGTTGCGCACCGGCTCCTCCCGGCCGTCGGCGTAGAGCCGGGTGACGATCAGCGGGTTGGTCAGCGCGGGCCCTCCGTCGTCGTCGAAGCGAATCCGGCGCACCGACGCCGGCGTTCGCATGGCGGGATCGTCGAGCATCCGGACCAAGAGGACGTGGTCGAGCCCCGCCTGACGGGCGAGCCTGAACGCCTGACGTCGCAGTTTCTCGGGGGACATGGTCCGATCGGCGGTCACCTCGAGCACCCCGGGCATCCCGACCATCCGCGTGCTGGGCGTACCGCGGCCGTGGCCGTTGGACGCGGCCAGGTCCTCCCGGGGTGTGCGGGACATCAGCAGCCGTTGCACGACGCCCTCGCTCACCAGCTCCACCCGCTCGGTGGGGATCCCCTCGTCGTCGATGATGTAACTCCCCGCCAGCTCCGGGGCCGCCGCGGGATCGTCGTTGACCTCGAAGCCGGGGGGCAGCACGCGTCGGCCCAGGCGGGCCAGCGGCCGGGAGTCGGTCGACCAGTCGTCCCCCGCCTCCTCGGCCGGGGTCCCCATCAGCTGGGGTACCAGCAGCTGGCGGAACACCTCGGCCGCCGCCTGCCCGCTGAACACGACCGGCCCGATGTAGTCGGCCTCGGCCTGCGAGGCAGCCGCAGCCTTCAGATCGGACATCATGTTGCGGATCGACACCTCCATGACCGTCGGGTCCGGCAGGTGGTCCGGAGACTTCACGATCCACGACGCGGCGTTCTTGACCAGCGCACCGTCCTCGGCCCGCACCTCGGCCACCGCCCGCACCACCGTCATCCGGTCCACGTCCACGATCCGGGTGCCCTCGGAGGTGACCAGGTAGCGCCGCCAGGCGGCGTCCGTGGCGTAGACCCGTGAGGTGACGATGCCGTCGACGTCGGCCATGCCCGCCGACAGGTCGCGGACCAGGGTCTCCACCGTCCCGCGCTCGGGGGCCGGGCGGGGAGTGGAATCGATGCGGACCACGGCGGCCGCCGGGGTGAAGTCGGGGGGACGCGTCTCGTCGTCGTCAGGACCCCGGGCAGCCTCCTTGGTGGCCAGCCCCTCGACCGCGGACTTGTAGGCGGCATCGGTGACGATCCACAGGTCGCGGGCGATGGCGACCGGGTCGTCGTCGATCACCAGCGAGGCCCCGGACAGCCCGCTGGGATCCTCGCCGAAGGTGGCGAAGTTGGCGTTGTCGGAGCTGTAGTCCCCCACCCGCACCTCGGCACGCAGGGGCCGCGAGCGTCCCACCGAGGAGTGCAGCAGGGCACCGAACGCGCCAGTCGCCGTGGCCTGGTGGGAGTCGTACAGGGTGTAGGCCATCCAGTAGGGCCTCGGCGCCTCGGGGAGCGACAGCTGCTCCATCGAACGGTCCAGTTCACCGACCAGGGCCGTCAGCACGGGATCTCCGGCCGGATCGGCGTCGTCGGCCGTCGCTGCCAGGGGCTGGCTCAGCAGAGCCAGGATGAGGACCAGGATGCGGGGGCTCATCGCTCTCCCCCTTCCGCCAGCGGCGGGTCGAGCAGCGGCGGTCGTTCGTCGCCCGTGTCCTTGCGCTGTACCTCGATCCGGCGCACCAGGAGGTCCGGCGACGCGGCGGACACCGGGACCCAGCCCGACTCGGCGCCGCAGTAGCCGTTGAACACGGAGGTCTGATCGCTCGCCGCCAGCACCTCGGAGAAGGTGGCCAGCGGTGTGCCGATCAGGTCCACTCCGCGCACCAGTTCGTCGGGCCGCCCGTCGGCGTAGACGCGGTAGACGATCACCGGCGAGACGTTGAACGCGTTGGCCATCGAGCGTCCGGTGTAGGTGAACCCTCCGGTGATGTCGTCGAACAGCAGGCCGTAGGGAGCCCCCTGGGCTTCGACCTCGTCCCGGAGTCGCTCCCGCAGCTGGTCGTAGGTGACGGTCTTGGCGGCCAGCACCAGCAGGTTGCCCTGCCGGGACATGGGATCGTTGCCGCTCTGGCGCCGGCCGTGACCGTTGGACTGGTCCTGGCCCGGGATCGGGGTCCGGGTGCCCAGGAAGCGCCGCAGGATCCCGTCCTCGACCAGGGTGACCCGCTCGGCGGCGACACCCTCGTTGTCGAAGGGGTAGTGGCCGTTGAGATAGGTGCCATCCAGCCGGGCCAGGGTCGGATCGTCGACCACACCCAGGAAGGGCGGCAGCACCGATTGGTCGACCACGTCAGCGAAGGTCTGGCCCTCCTCGTCGTCCCGCAGCCGCGTGCCCTCCATCCTGTGGCCGAAGATCTCGTGGAAGAACACCGCCGCCGCGCGCCCGCTGAGGATCGCCGGACCGGCCAGCGGCTCGGCAGCCGGCGCCCCGGACAGCGCGACGAGCATCTCCTCGAGTTCGTGCGCCGATGCCAGCATCGTCGCCACGTCGGGAAGTTCGGCGGGCTTCGCCTCGTCCCAGGTCTGGGTCAGGGCCAGCTCGGTGCCCTCGGGCGCCAGCGTGGCCGCGCTCACGGTGATCCGGGCGTGGGTTCGGGGGATCCGCAGCCGGGCGCCCTCGGAGCTGACGAAGTAGCGGGTTTCGGCCCGAACCGACAACCGGACGGAGCCGTCGTAGACCACCTTCGAGTCCCGGAACGCCGCAGACGCATCGCGCAGGCGCTGCACCCAGAGGTCACGGTCCAGCTCGAGCACGGCTGGCTCGCCGAGCCATTCGGTGGCCTCGGCCGGGGAGAAGTCGGGCAGGTCGTCTTCGTCGACCCGGGTGACCTGGCTGGTGCGCAGCTGCACGAGGCGGGAGATGGCGCCCCGGTAGCGGCGCTCGGTCTCCTGCCACAGCGCCTGGCGCAGGGCCCGCGGATCGTCGTCCAGCGGCAGGGTGTAGTCGGCGCGTCGTCGGCCTCCGGGGCCGTCCTCCACCGCCGAGTCGGGGTGGGTGTTGTCCAGGGAGGGATCGCCCACGCGCACGTCCACGTCGAAGTGGCGAGTGCGCCCTTCCGACTGGCTGCCAAAGGCGCCGTCCTCGCCGTGCATCTCGACCACGTGTGATTCGATCACCTCGTAGGCCAGGAAGTAGGGGGGCTCGTCCTGGTTCGCCAGGCCCTCCATGGTGCGGGCCAGCTCCGCCTCCATCGCGGTCAGCAGCGGATCGTCGGCCGCCGCCGCGGGAAGCGCCAGCGCCAGCCCCAGGAACATCGTCGTCAGAGTTCGAATGACCATCCCTATCCTCCGTGGCTCTCTTGGAGCCTGTCCCTATGCACGACAGACTCCTAGCCTAGACACTTCCCGCGCGGGTTCAATCCCGGTCCTCCATCGTTGACACCACGCCCGGGCCCGGGCTAGGTGGGGGACGGTCGTCCGCGGACGGGCGGCCGGAGGAGGCGGAGTGCAATACCTGGAGCATCTGGCGAGCGGCAACGAGGCTACCCTGTACACCGTCAACGGTGAGTTCGACGGACCGGTCAAGCGGTACGTGGTGACCACGCCGGAGACCCGCGCCATCTGCAACAGTCCCGAGTTGCTGGGCGCCGACTTCGGCCACCAGCTGGCCCGCGCCTCCGCCCGGGCGCTGCAGCTACTGCCGGAGCGGGACGCCATCGCCGGTACCCGCCAGGAGCGGGTCTGCGTGGTCCACTTCCTCCGGGGCGGTCTCAACTTCGGCCTCCGCGAGGGGCTGTTCAGCGCCTACGGCTTCAACCGCCACGCGTCGTGTTTCATGAGCAGCCAGCGGCGCAAGGTCGACGGGCGCTGGCAGGTGGAAGAGGACATGTACCGCAAGCTCCACATCCCCCGCCAGGCGGTGCTGATGGTGGGGGACGTGGTCGCCACCGGGATCACGGTCGACAACGGCCTGGGGGTGATCCTCGAGCACCTCAAAGAGATCGGTTCCAGCGTGCGCCGGCTGGTGTTCTTCACCATCGGCTGCCACAAGCTCGAGAAGGTGCTGGAGAAGTACCACGCGTTGTGCGCCGATGCCTTCGACGAGTTCGAGGGATCGACGGCGGTCTACTTCGAGGGCAAGTTCAAGCTGGTGGACAGCCAGACCGGGCTGCGCATCGGGATCCCCGGCACCGATCTGATCCGCAAGGACAGCCAGTTGGCGCCGGAGTTCGCCCTGTCCCAGTACGCACGGCTGTCCTACCCTCTGGAGCGTTGTACGATCTACGACGCCGGCTCGCGGGCCTTCGACATCCCGGGATACCTGACCGACGTGCGCCACTACTGGCGGCAGGTGAGCGACCTCGCCGACGAGGGGATGACGCTGACCCAGGCCCTCCAGGAGCGCTGGCCCGAGCCCTGGCGCGATGCGGTGCTGGCCGGCGACCGCAAGACCTACGAGACCGAGTGCCGGATGCACTGGCCGGGGGTCGACGAGTTGCTGCTCGATCAGCTGTGGGAGAGGACCCGGTTGCGCTGGTCGCCGGAGTTCACGGACCAGGCGGCCCATTCGTCGGCCCTGGCCGAGCTGGCCCACCAGCGACTGCGTGAGCTGGCCGTCGTCGGCGAGTGAAGGGAGCCCCCATGAGTCACGAAGACGCCCACCATCTGCAGGTCGGTCCCGAGGCGCTGGCTGGCAACGACGGCCTCGGCCGCTACGTCCTTCTGCCCGGCTCGCCCGGGCGAGCCCGTCGCATCGGCGGCAGGTTGCTCGACGCGGTCGAGATGCCCAACAGCCGCGGCCACAACGTGATCACTGGCCGCCTGGAGCGGGGCGGGCGCAGCGTGGACGTCGCCGCGGTGGCCACGGGCATGGGATGCCCATCGCTGGACATCATCGTCAACGAGCTGATCGGGCTGGGCGCTCGCCGCTTCCTGCGGGTCGGCACCACCGGCACCCTCCAGGACGGGCTCGCCGCCGGCCACATGGTCGTCGCCTCCGGCGCCGTCAGGGACGAGGGAGCCAGCGACGCCTACACGCCGCGCGAGTTCCCGGCGGTGGCCGATCCGGTGATGGTCGAGGTGCTCTGCGCCACCGCTCGCCGGCTGGAGCTGGGCGACCGCACGTGGTGCGGCATCGTGCACTCCAAGGACTCGTTCTTCGGCCGGGAGTTCGCCGAGGGGCCCGACGCCGCCCGCAACGCCGAGTACATGCGCCAGCTGAGCCAGACCGGCGTGCTGGCCACCGAGATGGAAGCGGCCCACCTGTTCGTGCTCGGCTCGGTGTTCGGCGGCCCCACCGGCTCGGTCAACGCCGCCCGCAGCCGCTCGGTCCCCATCCGCTGTGGCGCCTTGATGGCGGTCATCGGCGATCTTGCCGGTTTCTACGGCCCCGACCAGGCCAAGGAGGCCGAGGGTGTGATGATCGACCTGGCGCTGGAGTCGATGCTGGACCTGGCCGCACTCGAGGGCTGAGCCCTCCCCGGTCACTCCTCGACTGGATCCTCCCCCTGCACCACGTGGTAGCGGGCGTTGCCCGCGACGGCAAAGGTCTGGGTCGACAGGGCCGCGTCGGGCCAGCGGACGGTGACCTGGGCCTGGCAGGCCTCGCCCAGCCCCAGGTGGAGCACCCGGTCCCGCTGCATGGCGAAGCGGCCGTGGCCGCCGTCCACCTCGCGGGTCTGGGTCAGCTCATCCGCAGTCACCTGGACCCGGGCGCCCACCGCCATCCGGTTGGTCCCGTCGGCGCCCTCCAGCCGCAGCTGGAGCCAGTTGCCCCCGTCGCCGATGCGGTTCTCGTACATCCGGATCTGCTCGGTGTCCTCGCACTCGTCGGCGCCCGGCCACCCGTCGCAACGGAAGCGGGAGTGCCCCACCACCACGTCCAGGTCGCCGTCACGGTCGAAGTCGGCGACGGCCACGCCCATCGATCGGTAGCGCTCGAAGAAGTCGTCCACCTCCATCTCCTGGAACCGCAGCGGCGAGTCCTGGTGGTAGAGCAGACCCCGGTTACCCGGGTACTCGGCCGAGCCGATGTAGACGTCCAGCCAGCCGTCGTTGTCGAAGTCGAAGACGGCGCCGGTCATGTCGCCCCGGTCCCAGCCCTCGTACTCGTCGGTCCGGGCCAGGCCGGTCGACTCGTTGCCCGGGCGCTCGAAGCGAACGTCCTCGTCCCCCAGGTTCACCACGATCTCGCTGGGATCGGAGCTGCTGCCCACGTCGTGGTGGACGATCTCGTGGGTCATCAGGTCCAGGTGGCCGTCGCTGTCGATGTCCGCGCAGACCGTGGTCCCCGTGTTGCCCCCCAGGGTGTACGGCTCGCGGCTCTGGCCGTGGCTCCAGCGGTAGTTCTCGCCGAAGGCCGCGGCGAGTTGATCGCAGGTCGCGTCGTCCTCGGGCAAGGGACAGGTGTCGCAGTCCTCGGCCTCCGGGTGGTCGCGGCAGTAGCACTGGGCGCTGAGGTTGTCGGTCCAGTCGATCCGGTGGTCGAAGGCGTAGCCGGAGTCCACCGACTCGTTGGCGAACACGACCTCCCCGTCCTCCTCCTCGGCCCGCCACAGGTGGTTGGGCGAGCGGCCGTAGGAGGACGCCAGCAACTCGGGCAGGCCGTCGTCGTTGAGGTCGCAGGCCGCGCTCCCCCAGCCCCAGGAGTGGGCCTCGGCCTCGTTGAGGTCGTGCAGGTAGAACCACTCTGCGGTCTCGAGCCCGCGCTCGACGGTGGCGTCGGTGAACCCGCCGGTCCCGTCCCCGAGCAGCAGCCGGTCCTGCATCGGAACCAGCCCCGGCTCCTCGTTGTGCACCACCCACAGGTCCAGGTTCCCGTCCAGATCCACGTCCGTGAAGGTGATCCCCGCCGGGTTGCTCGCCAGGTCGACGAAGCGCGCGGCGCTGTCCTCGGGCCCCAGCTCGAAGGTGCCGTCGCCCCGGTTGAGCATCAGCTCCGCGGTCTCGGCGTCGGCGTCCCAGTACTCGATGCGGGAGGTCCCGTTGTAGACGTCCAGGTCCCCGTCGTTGTCTACGTCCCCGGAGACGAAGGTCTGTCCCGGGCGGGTCGCCCCGGGATCGAGCCGGGAGGCGAGCAGCCCCGAGGTCTCGGTCACGTCCTCGAACCGCCCCTCCCCCGTATTCCGCAGCACCCAGCGGCTCCGGTCCCCGCCGCCGGCGAAGTCGTCCGGCCCACCGCCGTTGCGCACCAGCAGATCGGCCCAGCCGTCCCCGTCCACGTCGGTCACGCTGAGCATCACGCCCAGCACGCCGATCAGCGCCCAGTCGCCGGTCACCTCCGCGAAGGCCGACTGCCCGGGCTCCCATGACGTCCCCGGATCACACTCCGGCTCGTCGGGCCCCGGCGCCGTCTCCTCGCAGCCGGCTCCCAGCACCCAGATGGCCAACGAGATCGTCGCGAACCGCGAGCATCGCCGCACGAACACCTCCCTCCGTCCACTGCTGTCCGCGAGCGTACCAGAGGCGGCGGCGGACCACGCGGGCTGGCCCGCGTCTACCAGGGCGTCGGGGGGGGGTGGATCCGAACCGCTACGGGAAGACGCTGCCGACGAGGGTCATGCCGGCGGCGTGCTGGGTCGGGAGCTCGGCGAGGTTCGTCTCGTCGAAACTGCCGACGTCGCCGTTGGCGATCACCATGTCGACGAAGCCGTCCTGGTTCAGGTCGGCGGCCTGGGCGTCCACGCCACCGGTCGCCTCCAGCAGGTGCGTCGAGTCGGGGAAGTTGCCGCTGCCGTCGTTCCAGTAGATGCGGGAGGCGTCGTCGCAGTAGATCAGACACATCCAGCTGGTCAGGAACACGTCCAGATCGCCGTCTCCATCCAGGTCCTCGACCGCCAGCCCCTCGGGGAAGATCGAGACCAGCTGGGTGCGGTCCCCCTCGCTCCAGCCGCCGTTGCTGCCCCAGTAGACGAAGGACTCGTTCATGAAGAACAGCTCGGTGACGCCGTTGGCGAAGACCAGGTCCATGTGGCCGTCGGCATCCAGGTCAGCGACCCGGGCGCGGGCGGCACCGACGGTGGGCAGGCCGTGGACCTCGTCGGTGGAGAAGCCGCTGGGGCCGCCCCAGTAGATCGACGAGTCGTTGCTGTAGGTGTCGGGGCTGGGGAATCCGCCCCGGTAGCGGTTGGAGAACACGATGTCGGGCCAGCCGTCCTGGTCCACATCGGCGACCGTGGGGTCCGAACAGCCGATGGTCGGCAGCTCGGTGCGGTTGGCCTCGTCGAAGCCGGTGGCGGAGTTGTAGTAGACCAGCGAGTCGATCTCGCGGTTCTCGCCGTCCTGGACCGAGGCGAAGACCAGGTCCACGTAGCCGTCTCCGTCGAAGTCGCCGCTGTCGACCCCCATCCCGCCCACGGTGGGCACGCCCGCCCGGTCCGCGTCCGAGTAGCCCGTGTCGGAGCCGAAGTAGATCCACGAGTCGATGTGATAGTCCTCGTCCTCGTCAGTCTGGGCGAAGACGATGTCTGGCCAGCCGTCGCAGTTCAGGTCGCGGCAAGCGTCGAGGCCGTCGCAGTCCTGGTCGACCCCGTCGAGGGGGACCTCGGTGGCGTGGGAGCCCGGGAAGGCCGTCGGATCCCCATCCTCGCAGTCCGTGTTGTCCTGGACGTACCCCTGGGGCTCTTCACCCGCGCAGAATTCCTCGCCGGCCCCGGGGTCGCCGAAGCCGTCCTCGTCGGTGTCCGCGTACCAGACCTCGAACTCCGGGCACTCCCCGGTGGTGTCGTCGTCGCCACTGGTGTCGTCGTCGCCACTGGTGTCGTCGTCGCCGGAGGTGTCGTCGTCCCCGGTCGCGTCGTCGTCGCCGACCGTGTCGTCGTCCAGCTGGATTTCGCCGCCGGGGCAGCCCGCGATCGCCAGCAGGGAGGCCAGCGCCCACGGGAGGCCGCGGAGGATCATGGCTTCTTGGCCAGACTCTCGACGACCCCGACCAGGAAGGTCCAGAACTTGGCGACCGACGCGATCTCGACGTGTTCGTCCGGGGAATGGGGGAAGAAGATGTTGGGCCCGATGGACGCCATGTCCATGCCCGGGATCCGTTCGCCGATGATCCCGCACTCCAGGCCGGCGTGGATCGCCTTGATCTCGGGCTCGGCGTCGAACAGCTCGGCGTGTACCCGCTGGCAGCGGGCGAGCAGCTGCGAGTCCATGTTGGGCTCCCACCCCGGGTAGGCGTCCTCCCGGTCCACGCTGGCGCCCACGTCGTCCATGGCGGCGCAGATGTGGTCTCGCAACCGCTCGAGGTTGGCGCTGACAGACGACCGCGAGCTGGTGTGCACGAGGATCGTGTCGCCCTCGTCCTTGGCCACGGCGAGGTTGTTCGAGGTCTGCACGAGTCCGTCGATATCGGGGCTCATCTCGACCACGCCGTGGGGCACCTCCTGGAGGAAATGCAGGATCCGCTCCAGCCCCTCGACCGGATGGGTCGTGGCCAGTCCTTCGGCGGCGTGGGCCGCGATGGTCAGGCCGGGATCCGCGTCGTTGAGCGCCTCTTTCTCCGCCGCCAACCGGGCTGCGATCTCGCCGTTCAACGCCTCCTTGCTGCCCGGCGCCACGCGGACCGTCGCCCGCGCCTCGCGGGGGATGGCGTTGTGCATGTTGCCGCCGCCGAAGGTGTCGATGCCGAGCAGCAGCCCGACCTCGATCAGCCGCTCCAGCAAACGCGCGAGCACCACGACGGCGTTGCCGCGCCCGAGGTGGATGTCGAGGCCGGAGTGACCGCCCTTGAGACCGCGGACGCGGATCTCGACGACCTCCCCGTTCGCCGGCGCCGCGACCCGCTGGACGGGGAACCGTCCGAGCTGATCACCGCCGCCCGCACAGCCCACGTAGACCGCGCCCTCCTCCTCGGTGTCCAGGTTGAGCAGGATGCGGCCCCGCAGCAGGTTGCCGTCCAGCGCCGTGGCGCCGGTCAGGCCCGTCTCCTCCTCGACGGTGCACAGGACCTCCAGCGGGCCGTGGGTCACCGCCGGATCGTCGCCCAGCGCGATCCCGGCGGCCACGCCGATCCCGTTGTCCGAGCCCAGGGTCGTGCCCCGGGCCCGCACCACGTCGCCATCCACGAAGGCGGCGATGGGATCGGTGGTGAAGTCGTGGTCCACGTCCTCGTTCTTCTCGCAGACGATGTCCAGGTGGCCCTGCAGTACCAGCGTGGGCGCCTTCTCGTACCCCGGGGTGGCGGGAATGCGGACGACCAGGTTGCCGACGTCATCCACGTCTGCTCCCCAGCCCTGCTCCAGGGCCACGCCGACCAGGTGATCCCTGACGAGCGCCTCGCGCCCCGAACAGCGCGGGAAGTCGACCAGGGATTGGAAGTGTTTCCAGAGGTACGCGGGTTCGAGACCGATCAGCGCTCCAGCCACCTGAGGCTCCTCCTGTTTCGGCCCGCCATCCCCCGTCGGAGCCTCTCTCGGGCACCTTAACATCGCGCCCCAGGGCCTGCGAGCGCGCGGAGTATACTGGCCCGCCGGCCCGTCCCCGCATCACCGGCCCTCGGAGCCCGATGACCCCGACCCCCCTGCGCCCCCTCGGCGGCTCGTTCGCCTGGAAGCTGACCGGCGGCGGGACCCGGTTCGTGGCCTACGTGGCGGTCTTCCTGTTGTCCACCAACCTGCTCAGCCGCGAGCAGTACGGCGAGGCCCAGCAGGTGCTGGCCGTGGTGGCGGTGGCCGCCGCCTTCGCCGACTTCGGCCTGTCGGGGTCGATGCGCCGCTTCCTGGGCCAGCTGGCGGTGAACAGCCCCGGCGTGATCCGCCCCTTCCTGCTGCGCGCCTGCACCCTGGCCACCGCGCTGGCGTTGCTGGGGGCCGGCGTGATGGTCGTGGCCCGTGAGCCCCTGGCGGGCTGGTTCGCGTCTCCGCTGCTCACGGCCCTGATCTGGCTGGCTGCGCCGCTGACGGTGTTCTGGGTGCTCAACGTGTTGCTGTCGGCGGTGCTCGACGGGCTGGAGCGGTTCGACCTGCAGGCGGGGACCGCCTCGCTGTATGCCGCGGCCCTCGGGGGTGGCACCGCCCTCTTCCTGCTGGCGACGCCCGACGCCGCGGCCCTGGTCCGGGCCTACCTGGTATCCCACGTGGCCGTCGTGCTGGTGATGGTGGTGTTGATCGTGTGGGTCACCAGCGGCCGCTGGCGCGCCGAGGGCCGCGAGGTGCCGGCCCCGCTGGCCTACGGGGGCTGGGTCTTCCTGGCAACCATCGGCGGCCTGATCATGAGCCGGGTCAACACCCTGGTCATCGGCGCCTTCCACGACGCGGGCGAGGTGGCGCTGTATTCGGTGGCGGATCGTTTCTTCCAGATTCCGCTGATGGGTTCGTTCCTGCTGGTGGGCGTGATCGGCCCGCGGGCGTCCCGGCTGGAGGCGGCCGGTGACCGGGACGGGCTGCAGGCGCTGTTCCGGATCAGCAACGGCGGCATCGGCCTGCTGTTCGGCGTGGCGCTGGCGGTCATCTTCGCCGCCACGCCGCTGATCGTGGGCTTGATGTTCTCCAAGTACCCGGACGCGGTACCCCTTATCCGGATCCTGCTGCCCTTGGGGCTGTTGCGCACCTTCGGCGGTATCGCGGCGGGGGGCTTCCTGATCGCCTGTGGCCACGCCCGGGCGGTGGCGGTGGTGTCCGCGATCTCGACGATCCTGGTGGTCGGCGGGGACCTGCTGTTCGTGCCTACCCACGGCGCCTGGGGCGCGGTCTACGTCTCGCTGGCCGTTCAGGGCACCGCCGCGGTGATCGGCGTGATCCTGGTGACCCGGTTGCTGGGCATTCGCTTCGGCATGTCCCTGCGAGGAGCGCGGGAGCTGCTACTCGGTCGCCGCGGGGAACCGACGTAGGTCCGAGGGCGCGAACACCCACTCCGGCGTGGCGAGCGTGTCGCCGACGGCCGCCGGATACCAGGCCCCGAGGGGAGAGCCAGGGGCCTTCAGCAGGTGGATCTGCTGGGCGGGCATGTAGGACTGGACCAGCAGGAACGCCCGCTCCCCGGTGGCCGGGTTCACCGCCGTGTCGACCACCAGCACCGCGTGGCCGGGAAAGCCCCCCTGGATGAACACGTCACCCGCCCGGACCGCCGCTGGATCGTCGACGGGATCCAGCTCCTTGCTCAGCGAATGGGTGCCCGCGTAGGTGAACACCAGGTCCAGGTAGCGGCGGAAGCTGGCGTGGCTGGCGTCGGGCTCGGCCCGTCTGGGCCAGGAGACGTCGTTGCCCTTCACCGACGCCCTGTACCCCTGGCGATAACGATCCCAGCGAGCCTCGTCGCCGCTGGTGAAGTTGAAGTGGACCTCGTCGGCGCGGCCAGCAGCGAACAGGTATTCGGCTCGCAGCCGCATCACCGCGTCGGCGCATTGCTGCAGATCCCGGGTCCCCACGTCGACGTCCACCACCGCCACGTGCACGTCCTGACGCCCCTTTCGGCCACCGTCGTGCAGCAGCACGGGTGAACCGTCCGGCATCAGCGGGAGCCCCCGCAGCCACGCGGCGAATGAGCCCTCCTCGATCGGCTCCCGCTGCCAGCCATCGGGCGGTGAGATCCGGTCGGAGAGCGCCGTCCGGGGATCGGATGCCTCCGGGAGCCACGGGTAGTCCGAGCCCGCCTGGGCGGCGGCGTGGCCGGCCATCGAGAGTACGAATACGATCAGCGTGAGGGGTCGGAGCATGCCACCCATCAAAACCGCCGCGAACATGTTACATCCGGCCGCGGCGCGCTTTACAAAACCTATCAC
>CAYTBN010000077.1:0-29380 GCA_964436045.1 uncultured Rickettsiales bacterium
CCCGGCGCGAGCGAAGCGATGGCGCCCTCCCCCTCCTTTCCCTTCCCATCTATCTATCTCGTAGTCGTAGGTGTGGGCGGGCGGGGCAGAGCCCCGGCCGTCCAAGCCCCTGGGGAGCTTGTGGGCGGGCTGGCGGACATCACGACAATCCGGCAATCCGACCGATCCTGCGCTTCCACAGATCTCGGCCACCCGACGCCCGTCCATCAATCCACAGGGGCGGCACCTTCTCCCTCCCCGGAACCATCCTGCCCTCAACGTCCGTTTTCCGGACGTTCCCATGGAGATGGTCGAGCATCTCGGGTCCAACGTCCGTTATTCGGACCTTGGGGGGGGGATGGGTTTGCCGGGGGACGGCACAGGCGGCGACGACGTGCTGGTGGTGGGCGACAACCTGGCCCTCAAGGACGGCACGGTCTGCGATGACCTACGGACCCTGTCCGACGATCTGGCGATGTTCACCCCGGACGGGGCCGTACACGTGTTCCCGTCCGGCGCCATCAAGCTGGTTGGCACCGACGACGGCACCAACGTCTTCGAGTTGCCCGCCGCCGGCGCTCTCAATCCTTGCACCGAGCTGGTGATCGTCGCCCCCGCCGGCTCCAAGGTACTGATCAACGTGCAGGGCCCCTACGTCCAGTTCGTCGGCATGGACGTCCAGTGGAGGAGCGCCAGCAGCTCATCGTTCTCGACCTGTGTTGTCGATGTACAGCGCCTCGAGTCGGCGCTGGACCCGGTGTGAGATCACGGGGACAATGTTCTTGGGGGTCTGGGTCGGACCTGGGGCCCCGGAGAGAATCGTCGACCATGCAACATCAGGAGCGATGGACGTACGCCCTCTGGCTCTTCTCGGCGTTTCTGATCACCGGATGTGTCTCCCCGGATCCGGGCTGGGGTGATGTCGATCTGGCGAATCAGGCCATCGTGGGTGGTACGGAGACCGACCAGTGGCCCGCTATCGGGGCCTACCTCATCGACGGCGGTAACTCGGGGATCTGCACGGCAACCCTGGTCCGCCCGGACGTGTTGCTGACGGCTGGCCACTGCGCCGATGGCGCCGGTGAGCTGGATGCCTGGTACATCGGCCCGAACATCTGGGGATCGCCCTCGTCCCAGTGGGTGCCGATCCGGGAGGCGATCCTCCATCCGTCCTACGAGGTGGATGGATCGTATTACGGCCACGACATGGCCGTCCTGCTGCTCGAGGAACCGATCACGGACTACGACTACATCCCGGTGAACACCTTCGATATCGACCACACCTGGACCGGGAAGTCGTTGCACTTCGTCGGGTACGGATCCGACACGGTCTACGGGGGACCCGGATCGGGCATCAAGCGCGAGACGGACATCCCGATCATCGACTACTACAACGAGTTGATCTACACCTACGCCGAGGGGACCAACACCTGCACCGGGGACTCCGGGGGACCCGCGCTGGCCGAGGTGGATGGCCAGCTGTACGTGGCCGGCGTGCTCTCCTGGGTCTGGTCGTACGGGGAGAGCCACGACTCGTGCAAGTACGGCGGCAACGTGTCCATGCGGGTCGACTACGAGCTGGAATTCTTGTCGGAGTTCTTCGATCCCTACGAGACGCCATACCCGGAGGAAGACGACGACACCGAGGACGAGGACCTGGACGACGACGAGGAGGAGCTGGACGACGACGGCGGTTGCGAATGTCGATCAGCTGCCGGCTCGCCATTCGACCTGCCCGTACCCCTCGCCGTGATGCTGGCCCTGGCCTCGGTCTTCGTCCGCAGGCGTCGGGAGTCGATCGGCGCGGGTGGCCCCCGGGAGCCTCGAGCCGGGTCAGGGTAGTTCGAAAAACGTCTCACTGGGCCCCCCTGAAACCGTGCTGAAACCCAGGTGACCTCGATTCCGTGGAACACTGTTCTCCCAGTGAGCATACGTTCTCGTTGAGGATTCGACATGTCTCGTATTCTGACGTCGCTGGTCACCCTCGCTGCCCTCCTGGGTCCCTGCTCCGCGGGAGCTGCACCGGTCAAACGACAACCGATCCCGCCGGGCACGGTCCTGGGAGGTCACCTCGAAGCGGGGGGGGGGGCGCTTGACGAGGGGCAGCAGCCCGAGGGGCGACATCTCGTGTTCGTTCAGGTGGACGAGAGCACGATGGCCGAGGATGGCGCCTGGTCGAGCTCGGTGTCGGTTTTCGGCGCGGAGTACAAGCCGCCGCGAGAGGATATCGCCGCTGCGATCGGGAAGATGGTGTTCGCCGTGGCCGCGGGATCCGCCGCCGGGGGTGGGGCTCTGAACTCGGGGGCGAGCCTGACCGACGCGACGAACCTGGGTACGAGCATCGCCGGGGGAGTGGAGTCCTCCAGCGAGGACATGCTCCCCGCGACGTTCTTCCTGGACGACTCCGGGCACGACGTCGTTGTGACCGCATACCTTCCGGCCGGAACGCTGGTCGCCGTTTGGCTGGAGTTCGGGCCCGACGGCGGGGCGATCCCCGTGGTCGACTCGAGCCTCAGTGGCCTGAACGGACCCTATCCCTCCCTCGTCTATCCGAAGATGGACGTGGAGGACGTCTACCGGGTGATGCAGCGACTCGTGCTGCCGAGTTCCCGCGACGAGACGCGCCGCCGCTACGAGAAGGCGCAGAAGAAACTGGCGGCCAATCCCGGGGTGATTCCCGAGGAGATCGAGGCCGCGATCACGATGCTCGACGGGTCGGCGAGCGCGGTCCGCGAGATCCACGAGCGCCACCTGCGCGAACAGCTGGCCCGGGGCACCCACGCCTCCACCGACCACGTCGCCCTCGGCCGGTTGCTGGCCGAGGATGGGCGCCACGAGGAGGCAATCTCCCAGTTCGAGGCCACCATCACCCTGGACGGCGAGCGCCCCGACCTGGCCCTCGAACGAGCCAAGTGCCTGTACATGCTGCAGCGCGACGCCGAGGCATGGGAACTCCTCGAACAACCCCTGGCCGACAACGCGACCCTCGCGCTCCACCTGTGCAATCAGATCGCCGCGCGCAGCGGATTCGACATCTCGCGGTGTACGGCGGACGAGCTGGACGAAATTCCCTGGTAGCCGGCTTTCCGGTGACTTCGAGCGGCCAATCTCTGTCGTATATGCTGGTGTCTCCCAGGATTCGCTGCCATCGGAGATCAGATGTTGTACTCGGGATTGTCATGCATGGTCGAAGGGGTGGGGCACGTGCTCCCGCCCCGGGTGGTGACCTCGGCGCAGATCGAGGATCGCCTCGCCCCGGTCTATGACCGACTGAAGCTGCCCTACGGTCGGCTGGAGTTGATGACCGGGATCCGGGAGCGACGTTTCTGGGAGCCCGGGACGTTGCCCAGCCAGGCTGCGGCCAGGGCAGGCAGGGAGGCGCTGGAGCGGGCCGGGGTATCCCCCGCTGACATCGGCTGTGTCATCCACTCGTCGGTCTGCAGGGACTTCCTCGAGCCGTCGACGGCCTCGGTCGTCCACCGGCAGCTGGGTCTCCCGGCGACGGCGGCGGTCTTCGACATCAGCAACGCCTGCCTCGGCCTCCTGAGCGGTATGGTCACCGTCGCCAACATGATCCGCGCGGGGCAGATCGCCGCCGGGCTCGTGGTGTCTGGAGAGACCGCCGAAGGGCTACACGAGGCGACGATCAACCAGATCCGTTCCGATGAGGCGCTGACACGCAAGACCTTCAAGCAGCACTTCGCGTCGCTGACCATCGGAAGTGGCGCGGCGGCGGTGGTGCTGGTGAGCCCGGAGCTGGCCAGGACGCGGCACGAGCTGCTCGGCGGCGCGGTGCGGACGAACTCGGGCGCCAGCGAGCTGTGTCGCGAGAACACCGACACCCCCGCATCGAGTCACGGCCCGTTGATGAACACCGACTCCGAGGCGCTGCTGTACGCGGGATGTGAACTGGCGGGAGACACGTGGGCCGACACCTGCCGGGCGCTCGAGTGGAGCAACGACTCCCCGGACCACGTGTTCACCCATCAGGTGGGCCGGGCACACAAAAAATTGCTCTTCGAGACATGCGGGCTCGATCCCAGCAAGGATTTCGCCACCGTGGAGACCCTGGGCAACACCGGCTCAGCCGCTCTGCCGACGGCGTTCTCCATGGGCATCGAGGCCAAGGAGCTGTCCGACGGCGACCTGATCGCCCTCCTCGGCATCGGGAGCGGCCTGACCTCCCTCATGCTCGGCGTGCGCTGGTGAGCGATGCGCGCTAGCGCGTCACCTTCTTCACGATCTCTCCGTCGAAGCCATTGATGGACATCCCCGCGTCGATCACGATGCCCTGGGCGTTGATGCCGCTCGACCGCCGCGACAGGAGGAATGCGACGGCGTTGGCAACCTCGGCGGTCTTGATCGCGGACTTCCGCAAGGTGAGCTGCTCGGCGAAGAGGTAGGAGTCGATGTACCCCGGGATGCCAGCGCTGGCCGAGGTCTTCAGCAGGCCGGGATTCACGGAGTTGAAGCGCACGTTGGAGAACCCCGAGAACGACTTGGCGAGGAAACAGACGGACGAGTCCAGCGCCGCCTTGATCGGAGCCATGTAGCCGTAGTTCTCCGACGCCATCCTGGTGGTCGAGATGGAGATGGTCACCACCGACGCGTCGTCGTCGAAGAGGTCCTTGAGGTGATTGGCGACGGCCGTGAGCGAAAAACAGGAGATATCGAGCGCCTGGGTGAACTGACTCTTGTTGGTCTCGTGGAAGGGCTTCATCCCATCGGAGAAGTCGGCGAACGCGATGGAGTGCACCATGCCGTGCAGCACGGGGTGCCGCTCTGCGACGGTCTTCGCCAAAGCGGCGATCTCCGTTTCGTGCTCCACGTCGCACACGACGATCTCGGTATCGGGGAACAGCTTCGAAACCGGTCCCACCATGTCGGCGGACCTCACGGAGAGAACGACCTCGGCGCCCTCCTCGATCAGCAGCCTGGCGGTGAAGGTCGCGACACTCTTCTTGTTGGCGACACCGAGGACCAGGAAGGTCTTGCCCTGCAAATCGAGGAAGCTCACGGTGCCACCCGCCCCTCGGCCGGCAACAGGGCGCAGGTGAACTCGAGCCGCAGGGCGACCTTGCCTGCGCACCGGACGGAGCCCTTGAGGATGAATGCGTTCGCGATCTGCTCGATGAAGCTGGCCTCGACCTCGAGCTTGTCATCGGGGGAGACCATCTGCTTGAAGCGGGCGTTCGCGATCTTGACGACGACGGGGGTGCCCGACGAGCCTTCCTTCATCCGGTGCGCGAGCAACACCGCCCCGGCCTGGAGGACCATCTCGCACAGGAGCACCCCCGGCGTGATCGGGTTGCCGGGATAGTGCCCGGCGAACACCCGGGAGAACAGCTCGTCATCGGACCGGGGTGAGGCCTCCGCCCTGATGGTCTCGTCGTCGATGGATACCACCCGGTCCAGTAGCAAAAAAGGCTCCCGGTGGGGGATTGCCCTCTCGATATCGTTCATTCACCTCTCCCCGCCGGCCTGGTCCAGGTATTCGTCCACGAGGTTGGCGACGATGACGCCGTAGTTCGCCGCGCCGAGCCATCCGGACATGATGATCGCGGCCGAGCCGGTGTGGAAGGCTCCGGGGACGGCCGCCGGAAGGTCCCGGCTCAGCTTCAGCCCCTCGAACTTCGTCCCGAAGGACGCTCCGCACACGTGACCGGTGTAACGCTCGAAGGTCGTGGGGGTCGCGACCTCGACATGGTCGATCACCTCGCGCGCACCGGGCAGGTACTTCTCGAGTGCGCCGATGGTCGTCTCCGCCAGCTCCCCCTTGGATGCGGTGTACTCATCGTCCGACAGCTGCGACCAGTCTTCGTAGCGGGCGTTCATCGACGCGACGATCGTGTAGCGTTCGCGCCCCGGCCGCGTCTTGGGATAGTAGACGGAGTAGGTTCGGCTGGTGACGTCGCGGGCGCACAGCATGTCGCTGTCGAACCGGGGCGCCGTCGACGTGAAGAGCAGGTCGCCGATGTCTGGAATCGTCTCCCCCTTGCGGATGCCCATGTAGACCTGCGCACTCGACGTGCTGAGGCGGGTCTCCTCGGCCAGCTGCGCGAGCTCGGGCGGGAGGTTCTCGGGGCCGATCAGCTCCAACGCGGTGACCTTCAGGTTGGCGTTGGAGAGCACGCTCCGCGCCCGGACCTCTCGGCCGTTCACCCTCACGCCGGTCACCCGGCCGTCGGCGACGGTGATCTTCTCCACCCGCGCGCGCGTCGCGATGTCGACGCCGTTGTTGCGCAGCTCCGCCTCCATCGCCTTCATCAACCAGTCGGTGCCGCCCCGGACGGTATAGACGCCGCGGCTCATGAAGTTGCTGAACACGATGCCGTAGGTGATCGCCGGCTCGTCGAGGGTCGAGCCGTTGGCGTAGGTGATGGGCTCCATCAGGAACCGGACGACGTCGGAACGACCGGGGAAGAACTTCTGGAACAGCTCCCGCGTCGTCTCGGTCTGGTCGCCGAAGAAGTCCATCCCCCGGACGTGCTTGAAGAACGCCTCGACGGTGTCCGCGGCGACTCCGAACTCGTCCACCAGCACGCGCGTGAAATCAGCCGTATCGAACGTGGTCTCCACCGTGAACTGCGGATTGTGAAAGACGATCCGCTCGAGCTGCACGATGGAGTCGGCGATCTCCTTGGTCCAGTACTTCCTGCAGGTCTTGACCATGCCGTACGGGAAGCCGTGCAGCGAGACGTCGAAGATGTGGCCCTTCCGCTTGAAGTAGGCGGCAAGGCCTCCGAGCGTGAAGTGCTGCTCCAGGAGCAGGACAGATCGGCCGAATCGGGCGAGCCTGTTCGCCGCCGTCAGTCCGCCGAGGCCGGCACCGACGACGATGACGTCGTACCGTTCCTTCAGGTTGTCCAGTGTGCGTGCGATCGTTCGGCCCTCCTATGACAAGCAGTGCAGGTTGACCATCGAGATCCCCGAGAGCATCGAGCCGACGATACCCAGAAAACCCTGGTCGGATCCGCACAGGAAGAGGTTCTCGACCGGAGTCTGCCCCCTCCTCGCCTTGTCCGGCGATCCGTACACTGCGCCTCCGAGGTGGCCTGTGTAGCGGGCGATGGTCAGCGGCGTGAACATGTCGGTGAACGTGATGTGATCACGAAAATCCGGTACGTGGCGGACGGCCTCGGCGAGCATGCTCTCCGCGGTGGCTGCCTTCGCCGCCCGGTAGGCCTCCCGGGCCTCTCGAGGCGCCTTGCGCGGATTGTCGCCACCCACGACCTCGCGCCACGCCGGGTAGGACGCCCTGGCCGTGATGCGGACCATACCCTCGGCGGGTGGCTCGCGGTACTCGAAGTTGTTCGGGCAGCAGATCACCCCGGACGACAGGCCGACCAGCCCGTCCGGCCGTCGGTACTGCAACGGGCCCTCGTCGTCGAAGAAGACGATGGTCTTGTCGATGCCCAAGGACCTCGGCTCGACATCGAGGGTGGCGATCAACTCGACGAAGGACAGCCTCCCGATCTTCTCTCCGAGCCAGCTGGCCTCCCGGTCCGAGCACAGTCGCATGGTCTCCACGAGGCCGGCGGAGGACAGCACCTGGTCCGCCGCGATCTCCTCGCCCCCGGCCAGCCGGACGCCCACGACCCGCCCGTCGTCGACGACCAACTCCTCGACCGACGTGCGCAACCTCAGCTCACCCCCCGCCCCGGAATACCGCTCCACCAGCAGGTCCACGACGTGCTTCATGCCCGCCTCTGGCCTGGCCAACCCCGACCGGTAGAGGGCCTTCCACATCACCGCAAACTGGGCGAAATCCATGTCCCGTTCCGCCGGATTCCCGTAGTACATCAGCGGAACGAAGAGCATCTCCGCCAGTTGCGGATCCGTGATGACCTCCACCACCACCTTTCGCGCCGACATCACGGGCGGATCGAGCGTGGCCTCGTCGTGGCCGTCGATGATCTCCGTCAGCCGGTCGAAGGAGTCGATCTGGCCGGGGAAGTTCTCGCGAACGTCGCCGCGCAGGACCTCGAAGTCGTTCGTGAACCGCAGCGAGCAGGAGGGGCTCTGGATCACGCTCCCGGACTGCTCGATCAGGCCCAGGGCCGCGTGGGGGATCCGGAGCTGCCGGAGGAGCTTGGTCAGGGGCGCGCCGCGGGTGCCGCGCCCGACAAAGTTGGTCATCGCGTGGAGCCCCACGTCGAGCATCCGCGGCCCACGCCGGTAGTACGAGTTGAGGCCTCCGCAGACGCTGTGTGCCTCGACGATCACCACGCGCTTGCCGAAGTGGGCAAGGCGGATCCCGGCGGCCAGGCCGGACAGGCCCGCGCCGATGATCAGGACGTCAAACGTCATGCAGAGGCGAAGTGGGGCTGGAGATACTCCACCGTGCTGCTCATGGTCTGAAGTCGCGGGTACTCATCTTCCGGAACGTTGATCTGGTAGCGCTTCCGGAGCTCCAGAACGATGTCCAGGAAGTCCATGGAATCGAGACCGAACTGATCGCTCAGGAGCCGGTCGTCATCGAGATTCCGCAGATCCTCGTCCGGTGCGATCTCCGCGATGATGTCGAGAATGGCCTGTCTTGTTTCGTCTTGTGTCATCTGTTCACGTCACTCGCCTATGGCCGCTTGACCACCAACGCCGCGTTGATGCCAAGCATGCCGAATGAGCTGTTCAAAATACACCTGGCACCTTTCGCCTCGCAAGGCTCCCCGCTGACGATGCCGGGCAGTTCGCACGCGGGGTCGATGTGGTCCAGGTTGATGGTCGGATGTACCAGATCATCCACAAACGTGGGAAGGTTTCCGGCAAGCTCGAGGGCGCCGGCTGCCCCCATGGCATGACCGATGAAGCTCTTGGTGTTGTTGATCAACGGCTTCGGCTCGTCGCCGAAGACCCGGCGGATGGCCTCGCACTCCCGGATATCCCCCTCCCGCGTCGCCGTGGCGTGTGTGCTGATGAGGTCGATGTCGTCGGGGGTCATCCCCGCCCGCTGGATCGCGAGGGTCATGCATTCGGCCTGACGCTCCGCGTTCGGCAGCACAAAATCGGTGGCGTCGGTGTTGAGGGCGTAGCCAGCGACCTCCGCGTAGATCTTGGCACCCCGCGCCTCGGCGTCCCGCCTGCGCTCCAGCACGTAGAGACACCCGCCTTCGGATACCACGATGCCCGTCCGGTCCTGGTCGAAGGGACGACACGCCTTGGTGGGGTCTTCGTGCATGGCGAGCGCGGTCTGGGCCCGGAACCCGGCGAACACGCCGAAGGTATGGATGCTCTCCGAGACACCACCGCAGATCGCCACGTCGACATCGCCGAGGATCAGCTGCTGCATGCCGTAGATGACGCCCGCGTTGCCCGCGGCGCACGCCGAGCCCACACAGAGGTGCGGGCCGTGGATCCCCATGTTGAGGCAGACCTCTCCTGCGGGGCTGTTGGACACCGTCCGGGGATTGTGATGATGCGTCCAGTACCGGGTGTCGTAGTCGAATTCCTTGATGTTCGCGATCTCGCACTCGGTCTCGACGTTGCCGTGTTCCGTCGTCCCGACGAAGACACCGACCCGCGAGCGGTCGAGGGTGGCCATCTCCAGCCCGGCGTCTGCGAAGGCCTCGCGCGCGCAGTAGATGGAGATCGATCCTGCACGCGTGCCGCGCCGGACCTCCTTGCGCTTCTGGTAGCGAGTAGCCTCGAAGTTGCACACGCCCGCCGGCACGCGGTCCATGTACCTGGGTTCGATCCAGGTCACGCCGGACACTCCGGCGAGCAGATTCTTGCGGTAGGTGGCGAGATCGTCACCGATTGGTGACGTGAGCCCCACTCCGGTCATCACGATCGTGTCGCCTGCCATGGTCCTCGTATCCCGTCTTGTTTTCGCAGCGCGCCATCATACACAGTCGTAGTCGACGGCGTTCTCCGATTTGTGTTCGGTGCTCGGTCACGCTCGTGCGGGAGGTCGTTCGACCCGGTCCACTCCGGCCGCTGATCGCGGTCGAGCAGGTCAGGAGAGCCCCACCCGCGCCAGGTGCTCGAGCAGCAGCGTCCGCTGCGTGTTCGCGGGGTAGGCGAGCGGGTCCAGGAGAGCCTGGAGCTGCAAGCCCTCCATCAGGCAGGCGAGGCGCTGGGCCTCCCTCTCCGGGTCGACGCCCCGGCCGAGCCGGCCGGCGACGAGTAGAGCCTCGAAGGCCCACCGGATCTCGGATCTGAGCTGATCGCGGCTCTCGCGCTGCCGGGCTCGGGCCACGGGATCGGGCAGGGCGTGGGACAGGAGGTGCACGGCAGCCCGGGCGTGCTCGGCGTCCTGTTCGCCGTCGATGACCAGCGCGCAGGCGAGCCGCCGCAGCGCCGCGGACGGATCCTCCCCGAGCACGGGCATCGCCCGCTCCAGGATCGCGCTTGCGGCCACGGCGACGGCGTGCTCCAGCAGGTCCGCGCGGTCGCGGAAGTGGTGGGTCAGCACCCCGGTGGTGCGGCCCAGCTCGTGGGCCACCTGACGTAACGAGGCCGCCGCCACACCCCGGCGGGCGATGACCCGCAGCGCGGCGATGGCGATCTCCTCGCGGGCGCGTTCTTTCTTCGGAACGGGCGATGGCCGGGACACGACAGAATCATACATCACAACAGTTGTCATGTGCTAGGTAATCGAACGTTTACAGGGCCTTGAGTGTTCCAGGGAGAAGGACTCTTGCGCTATCCGACCGTCGAGGAATCGGCGATCGACGATGCCAACGCCACCGTCAGCCCCGCCGTTGGACGTCCTCGATCCCCAGCCGCTGATTGCAGTGGCGGGCCAGGGCGAAGAGATAGTCCGAGAGCCGGTTGAGGTAGATCAGCGGCTGACGCAGGTGGACGGGGGGTTGTTCGCCGACGGGCAACGCGGCGATCACCCGGCGCTCCGCCCGGCGGCAGACGGTGCGCGCCACATGGGCCATCGCGGCGGAGAGGTGGCCACCGGGCAGCAGGAATCCCCGCAGCTCGGGGAGCGCTTCATCCATCCGGTCGATGGCGGCCTCCAGCCCCCGGCAGTGGGTGGCGTCGATCCGGGGCAGCCGCTCCAGCTGGGGCGAGTCGGGGGAGGTGGCCAGCAGTGCGCCGAGGGTCGACAGCTCGGATTGCCGCTCGCGGATCTCGTCCACGAGATCGTCGTGGTCCGAGGGCAAGGCCGCGGCCACAGCGCCCAGCACCGACGACAGCTCGTCGACCTCCCCGTAGGCATCCACCAGCGGGTGGTCCTTGCCCACTCGCTCGCCCGAGAACAGGCTGGTCTGGCCCCCATCACCACCACCGGTGTACAGCTTCATCCCTGCCTCCTCAGGATCCGTCCCAGGTCTGCAGCGGCCCGACGATGTCCACCGTCGCACGCTCGAGGGCGGCGGTCTGCCAGCCTCCGTCCGGCGGCGGGCCGCCGGGGGCTGCGCCCGAGTACCAGGCGTCGCCCGAGTTGACGACCAGGGCATAGCTGTCGAATCCCGGCGTGAGCTGATGGGGTGCGCCGGTCACGGCGGTCAGCTCGATATCCACGCCGATCCCGATGGTCCCCGGACGCTGACTCAGCGCCCACATCAACCCGCCCAGGTGATTCTCGAAGAAGTCCGAGTCCTCGTAGATCGCCGTCATCAGCAGGACGCTGGGCAACCGTGATTCCCCTGGCGAGAGGGCCAGTGCCCCCTCGCGCCAGGCGTCCGGGTCGTCGTCCAGGCCCAGGAGCTGCCACTCGCCGTAGGACCGATGGTCGGCGTTGTTGCCGTTGATCGCCACCTCCTGGAACTCACCGACCAGCGGTCCGCCCTTGTAGGGCTGCACGTACTTCGGCCGCTCGAGCACGGGGTCCGAAGCCGAGACCGCCGACTCCAGGTCGACCCGGTAGCCCGCAGGCAGCTGCCAGAGGCGCAATCCACGGATGTCCGGCGCCACCCCGGCGGTTAACGTCGCCGTGGAGTGCGCCGACGACAGCAGGGTCACCGAGCCCTTGCCCACGACCTCTGCCATGCCGTCCGCGGACACGAACAGCGCGGTCATCGGATCGACCCCGATCCCCAGCGGCGCCCAGTGCCCGTCGAGCTTCCAGCGCTCGACGAACACGATCAGCCGGCCCAGCCGACCGCGCTCGGTGAAGTGGGTATCGGTGATCACGTCGGGGAGCAGCTCGGGCAGGAAGTCGTCCGAGAACGTCAGGTAGGGGTCGAAGGGATCGAGCAGGGCCTCGTACGCCGCCACGCTGCCTACGCTGGCGTCGTAGACCCGCTCCCCGAGCAGGGCGCTGCCGGCGGACGAACCGCCGATGACGGCACCGCGCTCCCAGGCTGCATGCAGGGCGTCGTGCAGCGGCGTCCCCCGCCAGTGCTCCAGGTAGCGGGCCTGGTCGCCGCCGCGGATGAAGATGCCGGCGGCGGCATCGATGGCTGCCACGACGTCGGGATCGGCCGCGTCCTCCGCTGCCTCGGTGTTGATCGTCTCGGCGGACGAGGCGCCGAGTTCGACGAAGTAGCCGTCCCAGAACAGCAGATCGTCGTACTCCTCCGGGTCGGGAACGGCCCCCAGGGTGACCATGTGGCCGTAGCCAGCGGCCTCCACCAGGCGAACGAAGACCTCGTCCTCCTCGGCGCCGCCGCCGTGGAGCATCAGCCGCACGGCCGCCGGATCCTCGGTGGTGTCGTCGTCGTCCCCGGTGGAGTCGTCGTCCCCGGTGGAGTCGTCGTCGCCCGTGACGTCGTCGTCGTCCGCCGAGATGTCGTCGTCCTCGACCTCGGTCGGGCACCCGGCCGACAGCGCCAGCAGCAGCGCCGCCCCCACTCCGAGCCCCGTCGCCCCGCTACCCTGGTTCATGGCCGCCGCCTCCCGCGCCGCGGAGGCCCCGCTGACGCGCGGCCATCGTACCAGAGCGTCTGGCGCTCGACGGGCGCCTGGCGACCCAACCGGTGTACAGTACAGGCGTCCGCGCGCCCGGACCGGAGCAACCATGACCCCTCGCCAAGCTGTCCTCGCCCCGCTCCTCCCCGTGCTGGCCCTGCTGCTGGCCGGTCCCGCGCGGCTGGCGTGGGCGGGCGCGTGGAGCGATCTGCCTCCCTTCGAGGCAAGCGCCGACGAGCTCCTCGCCGCCGCCGCCGCCAGCGAAGAGGGCCAGGACGTGGTGGTCTTGCTGGAGGACATCAGCTACCGCTGGGACGCGGACGGACGGGTCGAGGCGATCCTGCATCATGTCTACCAGGTGCGCTCCAAGGGCGCGCTGGAGGGGTGGGGCCTGACCGAAGCCCGCTGGTCGCCGTGGTACCAGGACCGCCCCGAGCTCCGTGCCCGGGTCATCACGCCGCACGGTCAGGAGCTGTGGCTGGACCCGGCGTCCATCGCCGAGGCCGCGGTCGCACAGACCGATTCGACCCTGTTCGATGACGATCGCAAGCTGCGGGCGCCGCTGCCGGGGATCTCCGTCGGAGCCGTGGTCGAGGAGAAGATCGTCCACCGCGACCGGGAACCGTTCTTCCCCGGCGGCGGGTCGAACCGCATCCCGATCGGCGAGTTCGTGCCCCTGAAGCTGCTGCGCATCCACCTCGAGGCGCCCGCTGACGTCCAGCTCCGCTGGCGGTCCGAGGGCGTGGAACCGACCGTCCGCAAGGGCCGCAGCCGCGGCGTCCAGCGGGTCGACCTGGAGCTGCGCGATCTGCCCCCCATCGAGGGCATCGCCGAGTACCTGCCGCCGGACCACACACCCGTGCCGTACGTGGAGTTCAGCACCGCCCACTCCTGGACCGACGTTGCCCGCCTGTACCACGAACAGCTGGCGGGGACCGGCGCGACCGACGGGATGGCTCCCCTGGTGGACGAGGCCCGCGTCGCCGGGGACGACCGCGAGGCGCTGGTGCGCGCGGCGATGGCGGCGATCCGCAGCCGGATCCGCTACACCGGGGTCGAGTTCGGCCGTCAGTCGATCATCCCCCACCCCATCGCGAGCACCCTGCAGCGGGGCTACGGCGACTGCAAGGACCAGGCACTGTTGCTGGTCCAGATCCTCGGCGAACTGGGAGTGGAGGCGAACCTGGCCCTGCTTCGCGCCGGCCTCGGCCCGGACGTCAGCGCCGAGATGCCCGGGCTCGAACTGTTCAACCACGCCATCGTCCACGTACCCGGCGAGCCGGCCCTGTGGATCGATCCGACCTCCCCGTACACCGACGTCGGCGAGTTGCCCCTGGGCGTCCAAGGGCGGCTGGCACTGCTCGCCCGCACCGACACGGCCGGGCTGACGCCCACGCCCACCGCCCAGTCGGCGGACAACCTGTACCGCGAAGTTCGCTCCTTCGCGCTGCCCGCCGAAGGTAACGCGGCGGTCCGCGAGAGCACCCTCGCCAGCGGATGGATCGGCGCCTCGCTGCGCCACAACTACCTGGACACCGACGACGAGGCCGTCGGCCAGCACCTGGGCCAGTACGTGGACGACATGTACGCGCCCAGGGCGCTGGTCTCCTGGGAGCTGTCCGGGGTACGCGACGCGGCCGAGCCCTTCCGTATCGAGCTACAGCTCGACGGCGCGGCCACCGGGTACGCCTCCGGCGCCGACGCCAGCGTGCTGGCCGATCCGCGGGTGGCGCTGGGCTGGCTGCCGGAGCCGGTCAACCTGTTACCCCACGAGGGGGGCGGCAGCCTCTCGGATCGCACCGAGCCGCTGGCGGCGCCCCGGCACCGGGCCGAGGTGGTCTACCGCGTCGCCATCGCCGACGGGTACGTGGCCCGCCCGTTGCCGCCGTCACAGAGCCTGACGTTCGGGCCCGTGTCCCTGGATGAGCGGTACGCGTTGCTGGGCGACGGCGGCGTGGAGGCCACCTTCGTGCTGGATACCGGCGACGGAGTGATGCAGCCCGCGGACGCCGAGGGGCTGCGCCTGGCGGTGGCCGACCTGCAGCGCCGTTCGCCCATCGCCATCGAGTTCGACCAGCTGGGAGAGATCCACCTGGCCCACGGCCGGATCGCCGAGGCGATCGGCGCGTACGACGACCTGATCGAGGCCAACCCGGAGACGGCCCTGTACCGCTCCCTCCGGGCCGCTGCGATGCTGCCGGCCGGGTTCGGCGAGGCCGCCCGCGAACAGGCTCGCCGGGCCGTCGAGATCGACCCGGATTCGCCCTCGGCCTGGCGCTACCTGGGCTACGTGCTGATGCACGACATCTATGGACGCGAGCTGCGCTGGCCCTTCGACCGGGCAGGCGCGATCGAGGCGCTGGAGCGGACGCTGGAGCTGGAGCCCAACGACGCGGTGGCGGCGCAGAACCTGGCCGTCGTGCTCGAGTACGACGGATACGGCCAGCGATACGGAGCCGGCGCCGACATGGAGCGGGCGGCCCAGCTGTACCGGGATCGCCGCGAGCGGCTCGAGGCCCGCGATCTGGACCTGAACCTGCTGTTCGTGCTGTTCCATACCGGTCACCACCAGGAGCTTCAGACCCTGGCCCGGCAGATGCCGGCCAATCTGGGCCGGGACGCGTTGCTGTTCGCGTCCATCGCCCAGTCCGACGGCCCCGAGGCGGTGGTGGTCGAGTCCAACCTGCAGGCCATGTCGGGGGTAACCAAGCAGGCCGAGGTCGAGGAAGCCGCTCGCCTGTTGATCCAGGGGCGGCGCTACGGCGATGCCGCGGTCCTGCTGCGGGCGGCGGCGAAGAACTCGGCCAATCCGGTGGTCCTGCGCCAGCAAGCGGCACGGATCGAGACCATCCGCCCCTACCAGGAGATCCTCGCAGACGCCGCCGGCCCCGAGGCGGTCGTGATGCAGATGCTGGAGGTGCTCTTCCGGCCCGACGCAGACCCCGGGGAGCTGCGGGCGCTGTTCAGCGACGATCCCAAGGGGGAAGGCGGCGACGAGGCTATCCACGGGGCGCTGAGTCAGATCGGCGCGCTGCTCAGGCAACAGGGACTGTCCCAGGAGGTCGTGCTGGACCTGGGCCTGTCGGCGTTGACCTTCCAGGTGGACGGCGACGATCGGCTCGGCTACCGGGTCCGCGGGCAGGACGCGGATGGGGCGTCGCTGGACGCGCTGTTTATCGTGAAGCAACGCGGGGACTTCCGGATTCGCGCGTCGTGGACCGAGCCCAGCAGCATCGGCGACGAGGCGTTGGCCCGCGCAGTGCGCGGGGATCTGGAGGGCGCGCGCCAGTGGCTGGTCTGGGCCGCCGAGGCGATGGGAGATTCCCCCGGGAACGGGGCGTTCGACAGCTCGCCGTTCCGGATCCTCTGGGCCGACGGCGAGACGACGGACCGCAACCACCTGCGGCTGTGCGCGGCCGCCCTGGCCGCGCCGGGGTACGGCAAGTCCGCGGCCCCGGTCCTCGAAGCGGCGCGCAAGCGGACCGAGGACGAGGCCCAGCAGCTGCAGATCGACCGCGCGCTGCTCGCCGCCCGCGCGTCGCCGGGCGACCACGAGGCGGCGCTCGTGGTCGCCCGGCGTCTGGGGGAGGCGGCGCCCGAGCGCGCCCAGCCGCTGCAGAGCCAGATCCACTCCCTGGTGGAGCTGGAACGCCACGACGAGGCCCTCGTCTTGGCGCAGGATCTGGCGGCGCGATTCCCCGGCGATCCTCGTGTGGTGATGATGGAGGCCAGCGTGGCCGAGGCGTCGGGGGACCCGGACCGCGCCATCGCGGTCCTCCGTCCGCTGGCCAGCGACGGGCGGGCGGCGCCCTGGATGCTCAACCAGCTGGCCTGGTTCCTGCTCTTCGTCGACGGTGCCACCGACGAGGCGGTGGAATACGCCACCCGCGCGACCACCGAACGGAAGGAGCTCAACGAGGCCTCTCTCCACACCCTCGCGGTGGCCCTGGCCGAACAGGGACGCACCGCCGAAGCGCGGGAGGTGCTGGTGCTCGCGCTGGATCAGCTGGAGAGCGCCGAAGAACTCCCCGATGTCTGGTGGTACGTGATCGGTCGGATGGCCGAGGAATACCGGCTGCAGGACGTGGCGCGGAGCGCGTACGGCCGGGTTCCGGCCGGGGACGGGGGTCTGGAGACGGCCAGCCTGGCCCAGCGGCGGCTCGACGGACTCGACGCCCCCTGAGGGATGGGCCGGGGCCGTTGCGATCGCCCGGGTCCGGCCCGAAACTGTGGGGAGGGAGGGAGCCGATGCAGATCCGGACGAACCGCGGACGGATGATCCGCCTCGCCTCGTTGATGATCCTGGCGGCGCCCGCCGCCTGCGACGGGCCGGCGGACGACGACGACACCACCGCGGGTGACGACGACACCGGTGACGACGACAGCGCCGCCGCCGACGACGACGCCACCGCCTGGACCGACTTGCTCCCCGAGCAGGATCCCCAGGGGGATCACGGCGGGACCGCGCTGGACATCCAGACCCTGCAGTACGCGCTGGACGACGGGCTGGCCCTGCGCCTGCTCGGCTGGGAACCCTTCGACGACCAGGACGGGGATCTGTGGATCGGCATGACCGTCGGCACGGCGGAGCGCGCGACGAGGCTGACCTGGATCCCGGCCGACCCCGATCCGCTCCAGGTGTGGAGCAGCGCGAACCGGTGGGACGCCCCGCTGCCGCTGCCCGATTCGTCGGCGATGGCCGCCGACGCGGACACGGCGCTGGTGCTGTCGACCGCCCTGGCCGATCTGGGCCTGGACGGACGCTGCGAGGCCCTCGGGCGGGTGGAGGTGGGATGCGACGGCAGCACCTGCGCCGACGTGGCCCCCGACGACGGCGTACCCGTGGAATTCTCCCTGGACGCCGATCTGCCAGCGTCTCTCACCTCGCCGGCCGTGCTCGCCGATGACAGCGGCGGCGGCGACGGCGACGGGATCGTCGACGCCGGGGAGTACCTGGACCTGTCGGTATCCCTGGGCAACGTGGGCTGCGAGGCGACCGGGCCGTCATTGACCGCCACCTTGTCCTTGCATCCCTCCTCCACCGCCGAGGCCGCGTTGCTGGACGACGCGGCGAGCTACGGCGGCGGAGCGCTGGCGCCCGGCGTCAGTGTCGCCCCGGACGCGACCGTGTCGATGGCCGTGGGGGCCGGGGCCGAACCCGGGCAGCGGCTGGTACTCCAGCTGGACGTGGTCGACGCCGACGGGGGGAGCTACACGGTGGTCTCGCCAGCGCTGGTGCTGGGCAAACCACGGGGGGTCGCCCTCGCCCAGCTGTTCGCCGACGGGGATGACACCGAGCAGGCCTTCGACGTGGCGCTGGTCGGCTATGGAGTGATCGGTTCCGAGCTCCAGATCAGCCTGTTCAGCTACGGCGTCCACCAGGGTGACGGGGAGGTCGAGATCCACCTGGACACGGATCGGGACGGGTACGCGGACGTGATCCTGTCCACCGTCGATCCGGATACGGGCGGGATGACGGGCGGCGTGCTGACCTTCGATCCCTGGGCGGGCTGGGTCAGCGCCGCGCCGCCGACCACGATGGTCTACGCGCCGAACTCCGACCAGCTGGTGCTGGGGATTCCCCTGGCCGAGCTGGGAGATCCGGACTTCGTGCTGCTGACCGAGGTGCGGGTCATCGACGATACGGGCGATCCGGCGGACCAGGTGCCGGACGCGCCGCTGGCGGGCGACACCGAAGCCGCGGGCGTGATCGCGCTGGTGGACGGCCCCTACCTGCGCTACGCGGACGTCCAGCTGCTCGAACAGGAGGGGGACGGCGACGGTGGACTCGACGCGGGAGAGACCTGGACGATCAAGGTCCAGCTGCGCAATGACGGTCCGGCCGACGCCGTCGACGCGACCGGAACGCTGGCCGGCGCGGCAGGCCTGGCCCAGGTCGCGGACGGTGAACTGAGCTTCGGCCCGGCCGACGGCGACGGAGGCACCGCCTGGTCCCTGACCGCGGCCACGCTGACCCTCGACGACGGCGCCGATCCCGGCACGAGCCTCGGCCTGACCCTGACCGTGGCCGTCGCGGGCTACGGCTTCGAGGTGGAAGTGCCGTTGTCGGTCGAGGGCGGGGCGGCCCGGTAGCGCTCCCAGCGCCGCTGCTCCCGGGCCACTTGCCTCGCGAACTTGGCCGGGTCGGGGAGCGACAGGTCCAGCTCGGCGCCGCTCTCGGGGTGGGGCAAGCGGAGCCCGAGCGCCCGCAGGAACAGGCCATGTCCGCGCAGGATCTGGCCCTCGATGCCGTAGAGGTCGTCCCCCAGTACGGGACAGCCCAGGTGGGCCAGGTGGCGGCGGAGCTGGTGGGTCCGTCCGGTGGCTGGCTCCAGCTCGACGTCGGTCAGCCAGCCTGAACGGAGGCTGCGGCCGTGGGCCAGGGCCCGGTAGCGGGTGACGGCGGACCGCCCCTCGACGGGGACATCGACCGTCCCCTCCCCCTCCAGCCGGCCGACGGCCAGCGCCCGGTAGCGCTTGTCGACCCGCCGCTCCTCGAACAGGGCACCGAGGGTGGCACGGGAGGCGGCGGCCTTGGCGACCACCACCAGCCCGCCAGTTCGGATGTCGAGCCGATGCACGGGTCGAGGCCAGTCCAGGGCATCGGCGGCGGCGGACGGTTCCAGGTTGCCCGGCAGGGCGTTCTCCAGGGTCCGGTGGCGGTTTCCGGACACCGGCAGCCCGGGTGGCTTGTCGACCACCGCCAGCCAGTCGTCGTCGTGGAGCACCCGCAGCTCGAGGCGGAAGGGCCGCGGCGGCGGACGGCCGACCCGCAACAGCTCGATCCGATCCCCGGGCTGGACGAAGCGCGACGACTCGCAAGGTTCGCCGTTGATCACCAGATCCCCCCGGCGGGCGGCCTTGCGGGCCTGGGACACCGTCGCCAGCCGCTCCAGAACCGAGAACGCGTAGCGGTCCAGCCGCTGCCGGGGCGCGTCGGCCGGGACCACGTGGGGCGGGCGCTGGGTCAGGCGGTACCTCCGGTCGCCCGGTGGAGCGGGCGAGGCAACAGCCTGTCCCATCGGCGCACTCCGCGCCAGTTGAAAGGGTCGGGGCAGCGAGGTCGGGTCGCCCCGGGGACTGCCCACGATAACGGATGACATCCCCGCGCGCGGACCGTACTCTTTGGCGCATGCGTGCGACCCCCCTGTTCGTGGTGATCCTCTGTCTCTCCGTCGCGCTGCCGGCCCGGGCTGCCATCAAGATCGGCCCCTACCTGCAGGCGGTGACCACCGATTCGGCCCAGGTGCTGTGGGAGACCGACTCCGCGTCGACCGGCGAGGTCCACTTCGGCACCGATCCCTCGATGACCTCCACCGAGCCCAGCGCCGGGAGCGGCGTCATGCACCAGGTGGAGCTCACCGGTCTCAGCGCGTCGACCCTGTATCACTACGAGGTGCAGACCAGCGAGGGGACGTCGGCGACCTACAGCTTCCTGACCGCGCCGATGGCCAACGAGCCCTTCAGCCTGGCCTTCGTCGGCGACACGCGCACCAACCACTGGGATCACGAGGACGTCATCGACCGGCTGATCGAGACCGTCGGCTACCCGGACATGATCGTGAATACCGGCGACCTGGTCGAGGACGGCGACGAGGCGGACCAGTGGGAGGAGTTCTTCTCCATCGAGCACGAGGTGCTGGCCCGGGGCGCGCTGGTGGCTGCGCCCGGCAACCACGACGACTCGGGCGACTACGCCATGTTCGACCAGTACCTGGAGCCGCCGTCGACCAACGGCAACGGGCACTACCACTCCTTCGACTACGGCAACCTGCACATGCTGGTCATCGACACCCAGGAGACCTTCTTCCCCGGCACCGATCAGTACGACTTCATCCAGGCCGATCTGATGGCGGCGTCCGCCGACCCCGCCATCGACCACCTGTGGGTCTCGGGCCACTGGCCGGCCTACTCGTCCGGGGCCCACGGCATCGCCGACCACGACGAGTGGGGGCAGGTCCGCGACTACCTGCAGCCGCTGTTCGACGTCTACGGGGTCCAGATCTACTGGTGCGGACACGATCACCACTACGAGCGCGCGGTGGTCAACAACGTGACCTACATCGTCACCGGAGGCGGTGGGGCCCCCGCGGACCTGACCGATTTCCTCCCCGAAGAGCTGGCCGAGGTCATCCAGGATCTGGGCATCATCGACCCCTCCCTGCTGTACGGCGACATCATCGAGAACCTCCCGGGCTGGGAACTCTGGCTCGCGCTGCTGGGCCTCGAGTACGAGGGCAACGACGCCTGGCACGTGACCGGGTACATGCTCAACCACTTCGTCTGGGTGCAGATCGCCGGCGGCTTGTTCCAGGCCGAGGTCTACGACGTGGATGGCACGTTGATCGACAACTGGTCCTACGGCGCCAGCGATCCGACCGAGCTGGACGACGACGGCGACGGATTCTCGGAGCAGGAGGGGGATTGCGACGACAGCGATGCCGCGGTCAACCCCCTCGCCGACGAGGCGTGCAACGGGATCGACGACAACTGCGACGGCAACACCGACGAGGGCTGCGGCGACGACGACACGGCTGATGACGACACCGACGACGACGACGACGACACGGCCGACGACGACACGGGCGACGACGACACGGGCGAGGACGCGGCCGACGACGACTCGCCGGGCGAAGGGAACTTCCTCGGGGGGTGCGAGTGCCAGCTGCGAGGCGCGCGTGCTGCCCGAACCGGGGGACTGGCGTTCCTGGCGGTCGGTCTGGCCTGGACGATCCGCCGCCGCGCCCACGAGCGCCGGTCCGCGTGACGTCGCCAGCGGGCGGCGCTACCCTGGCGCCATGAGAGCCGCAACCACCCTTCCCGCCCTGCTGGCGACCCTGCTGATGACCGCCCTGGCGGCCGCCCAGGTACCGCCCGCGAGCCCCGGCGAGTCGGCCTATCTGCGGGGCGTGGACCTGGTCGCGGCGGGGGAGCTGGACCAGGCGGCCGAGCATTTCCGCCGGGCGCTGGACGAGTCCCCGGACGGGTCGTACGCCCCCAGCGTACTGCTCATGTGGGGGGACACCGAGCGCCAGCGAGGCAACCACGAGCGCGCCATCGAGCTCTACGGCGAGCTGCTCGAGCGATTTCCGACCCATCGCTCCGCCCGCGCGGCAGACGCGCGCAAGCAGCGGCTCGTGGAGCGGGCGGCGATGGACGACGCGACCGCCACCTACTGGTCGATCCTCGAGGGCTACGACGTGGACGACGCCTCCGCGGCGGTGGAGCAGATGGAGCAGCTGCTCGAGACCCACCCCGACCACCCGATCACCGTCGAGGTCGCCTGCTGGCTCGGAAGCCAGTACCGCCAGCGGGGCGAATACGAGGCGGCCGTGGAGGCGTACGAGGCAGCGCTGACCCGGTCCAGCGAAGCGCCGTGCAACCTGCGAGCACTGGAGTACATCACGGTGTCGGCGATGGACCGCGGACAGCTGCCGCGGGCGCGCCAGGCCCTCGACCGCATGAAGGAGATGGGTGGCGCCGGCCTCGCCGCCCACGAGCACCATCGGGTGGGCTACCGCCGGGAGGCCCGGCTCGAGTGGAGCGGGCGGGTGCTCGGGATCGGCGCGCTGCTGGCGCTGGCGGCCGTGTTCGGCTCGCTGCGCCTGCGCACACCGCGGCCGGCGGACATCCGCGTGGCGGCGGTCTGGGGGGGTACCGTCGCCTTCGTCGGCGTGGGCGGCGCGATCCTGGCATCGGGCAGCCTGCGGCCGTTCTTGCTGACCCTGGGGCTGGGCCTGGGATCACTCGTGGTCCTGCACGGCCTGCGCAAGCGCCCCCTCCCCCGCTGGGCGCGCTGGGCCTACCCGCCCGCGATGGTCTGGCTGGCGGTCTTCCTGCTCTTCGGCAGCCTGCGCACGATGGACTGGATCTGAGTGCCAGGCGAGTGATGGCCATGGACGTCGCCCCCCCTTTTCGGCTGGTGCTTCCGGCCGGGACGGTCTCTCAGCCAGCCAGGTAGCGGCGCGTCGCCGCCAGCATCAGCTCCACCCCAAGGGAGAGGGCGTCCTCGTCCAGGTCGAAGGCCGGGTGATGATGGGGCGCGTCGATTCCCCGATCGGCGTTCTGTGCGCCGATGAAGACGAAACAGCCGGGCACCCGATCGAGGAACTCGCCCATGTCCTCGCCACCCAGGGTCTTCTCTTCGACCACCGCATCCTCGCCCACCAGCCCGGTGGCCACCTCGCGAACGAGGGTCGACATCGCCGGATCGTTGACCAGCGGGCGGCACAATCGGTGGTAGTCCAGCTCCGCCACGCAGCCGTGGGCCCTGCAGGTGTGGTCGATCAGGGTGCCGATCCAGCCGGGCAGTTCGGCCCAGATCGCCGGATCGAAGCAGCGTACGGTGCCCGCCAGCCGCGCCTCCCCGGGGATCACGTTGAACGCCGTGCCCGCGTGCATCTCGCCCACGGTCACCACCACGGGCTGCAGGGGATCGGCGCGGCGGCTGACCACGGTCTGTAGCGCCGTGACCACGTGGCAGGCGGCCACCAGCGCGTCCCGGGTCTCGTGGGGGATCGCCGCGTGCCCGCCCCGGCCCTGCACCACCACGCTGAACTCGTCCACGGCGCCCATCGAAGGGCCGTCGGTGATGCCGATCACACCTGTGGACCGGAGCGCCCAGTAGTGCAGGCCGAACGCCGCGTCCACCGCGGGGTCCGCGAGCACGCCCTCGTCGATCATCCGGGCGGCGCCGCCTCCCCCCTCCTCCGCGGGCTGGAACACCAGCTTGATCGAACCCCTGAGGCCCGCGCTCTCCCGGACCAGCAACTCGGCGGCGATCAGCAGGGTGGCCACGTGGCCGTCGTGGCCGCAGGCGTGCATCACCCCTTCGTTCTGCGAGCGGTGGGGGCGGTCGGCGACCTCGGTGATGGGAAGCGCGTCCATGTCGGCCCGCAGCATGAGACAGGGCCCGGGCCCCGCCCCGCCACGGATCACGGCGACGACGCCGGTCCCGGCCACGTTCCGGGTAACCGCCAGACCCAGCCCCTCCAGGTGGTCGGCGACAACCCCCGCGGTGCGCGTCTCGTCGTACGCCAGCTCCGGGTGGCGGTGCAGGTCCCGCCGCAGGGCGACCAGCCGCTGGCGGTCTTGCCGGGTCAGGCTCGAGGCGGGGCGCTGGGACATGCTGACGGCTCCGGACACTTCAGTAGGGTCAAGCTTCCTCGAACACCAGCAGGGCCGTGGGCACACCCAGCTCACCGCCGAGTTCGGACAGCAAGGACATCTTGGCCGCGTCCGGAGCTTGGCCCGGGGGCTGGATCGCGATCAGGGTCGCTCCCTCGCCGTCGATCACCAGCAGATCCGGGAACCCGTGCACGCGCCGTCCCGACATCCGGTAGATCCGCTCGAGGATGCCCGCCAGCTGGGCAGCAGACAGCGCGGACTCCAGCTCGCGGACCACCGCGAGCAGCCTGTCCCGCTCGGCGTCCGGGTCCAGGAAGCCGGTCCGGAAGCCGGGATTGCACAGGACGAATTCGGGCCAGTTCTCGACCACCAGTGCGTCGAAGGAGCCTACCCGCCGCAGGTTGCGCTGGAAGGTCTCCATGCGGGCGACGCCCACCGTCCGCGACAGCTCGGTGGGCGAGCGCATCTGCATCATCGCGCCGCCGATGGAGTCCAGCCCCTGCAGCCCCTTGAGTTCGTCGACAGCCACCACCGAGGCCAGCCGCTTCCAGAACGCGTTGCCGGTCGTGTGGACCGTGCTTCCCTCCTCGCGCAACAACCCGGCGGCGTATCGCTCCACGGACAGGGGACCGTCCGCAGTCTGGACCAGGAAGCGACCGCCAGCGGGCTTGGAGGTGTCGCGCTGGACCGGGATCCGTCGCTCGTCGATCTCGATCTGGACCGCAGCCGTGGCCGCGGGCGGATCGGGTGTCCCGGACTCCGACGGGGGCGCGGTGGACGTCGCAGGCTGCTCGACGGGACCGGCGGCGGCGGGCGTGGGCGGCGGGGCATGCCCTCGGCGGCGGGCGACGCGCCAGCCGACGGCGGCGGCGGCCACCCCGGCCACACCCGCGGCGGCGAGCAGCGCCACCAGGGTCGGGCCGGTCAGCGGGGCCCCCAGGCGGCGATGTGGTTGTTGGTGCCCACGTCCTGGAACGGCAGCCAGAACGGGGGACTCGACGGATCGCCGCCGCCCCCCTGCGTGGCCTCGTCCAGGTCGAAAGCCGCCACCCAGATCTGCGGGCGGCCGTCGTCCAGGCTGGTCAGGTAACCGTAGGGGCGCTTGGAGCTGAAGGTCAGCCACTGCACGTCCGCGTCCGGCTGCGGAGCCCAGCCCGGCCACGAGTTGGTCAGGTAGCCCTCCCCGTTGGCCTCGCCCAGCGGGAAGCCGACCGTGCCGTCGGCGCTGACCACCCGCAGGGTCGCCGACGGATCGTCGTAGGTGTTCCAGCTCTCGTCGGTGCCGTCGGTGTCCCACGAGATGTTGTACGCGATCCACTCGCCGTCCGGGCTGAAGGCCGGGTAGTAGACGGTCGAGCCGTCCTCCGCGTCGACGATGACCTGGGGCTGGGTGCCGATGGTGCCGTCCTCGGCCACGTCCAGCAGGGCGATCCGGCTGCCGTGGAAGCTCGCGACCCACTCCGGGGCGTAGCTGTCCTCGTCGATCATCACCATCGCCAGCAGGTCACCCTGGGGCGACCACGACGGCATGGTCGCCAGGAAGTCCAGGTCCAGGTCGTACAGGTGGTTGCCGTTGTCGGCATTGGTCACCGACGACGTGCCCCAGTAGCTGCTGACCATCCGGCTGCCGTCGGGGGAGAAGGTCTTGAAGTTGCCGTGGCGCTCGGCGGAGTAGGCGATGGTCGCCTGGCCGTCGTCCAGCGGGGCGTCCATCGACACCAGCCCCATGTTCTGGTTGCCGCCGTCGTAGGTCACCGCCATCTTGCTGCCGTCGGGGCTGATCACGTGGCAGCTGATGCAGTGGCCGTAGTTGGTCAGCCCGTAGAACTCCTCGGCCTCTTGGGCGCCAAAGGGGATGCGATAAACCCCGCCGATGGAGGCGTTCCAGTAGTAGATCGATCCCTCGGCATCCAGTCGCGAGATGTGGATCGTCGCCGGGGTCGCCGGGATCAGCACGTCGCTGTCCGCCACCGGGCCCCCGCCATCGTCGTGGTAGGCCAGGCAGCCCAGCTCCAGCGTGGTCGTCCCGCCTGCGTTGGCCGTGGCGATGGTGTGCCACAGGTCCTCGTCCGGCACCCAGGAGGTGCCGACGGTGTACACGTCCACCTGGGTCACCTCCGAGCGGAAGCGCAGGCGAAACAGGTTACACACCGGACCCTGGTCCCACATGAAGGTGATCTGGGGCGTGTTGCGGGGGATCTTGACGTCGTCCAGCGGGTAGAGCAGCTCCGCCTCGTCACCGCTGTCCGCGACCTCGGCAGCGTCGAACAGCTCCGCTGCGCCCACCGGGGCCCCGTCGGTCTCCACCTCCTGGCGGAAGACCACCGTCAGGGTCGTCTGGCCCCAGACCCCCAGGTAGGTCGCCCGCACGTGGGTCGTGCCGCCGGTCAGGTCGGTGGTGGCGAACAGGCCGTCGGTGTCGATCTCGCCGACGTTGAGGTTGGAGCTGGTCCAGGAGACCTCGGAGCTCTCCTCGACCGTGCCGTCGGCCCGGGTGATCTGGGCCGTGAACGCCACCGTCGCCGGCTCGCCGGGCGACACCTCGACCACGGGGGTGTCCGGGATCACCGCGACCGCCGCCACGTCCCCCCGGCCCTGGGGCTCGTCCTGCCCCTCGCCCGGACAGCCGGCGATCAGCGCCACCGCGATCAGTCCACATGTCACTCGCCAGGTCATGGCAAACTAGCGGACCGCCTGGAGCACCGCCGAGGCGTGGGCGGCGAAGGACATCAGCAGGTTGGCGTGCTCGTCGTCGAGCCTCTTGCCCCGCTGGGCCTGGACCTTGTTGATGAACGCGCCGAGGCGGTTGACGGCCAGGGTGCCCGTCTCCCGGGCAGCGGACTGGGCCGAGGCGACCAGGGCCCGCTCCGTGGCCTGCCGCAGCTCGAGGGCGAGCACCACTTGGGCCAGATCGGCGGCCTGGTCGATACAGCCGTCGTCGTCGGCGTCCAGTCCCGAGGCGTCCTCGTCCGGGCATCCGTCCACACCGTCGAGCACGTCGTCGCCGTCCCTGTCGCCGCCCAGCGCGGGGAGGTCCAGGATGAACCCGCCCGCGTGGCTGGCGCCCGCGGCAGAAGCGTAGCCGAGCACGACGCACAGCAGCACGAGCACACTCAGGAGCGCGAGACTCCGGTCGTTCTGATCGTCCATGGGAACCTCACACCCGCCCTCTGGGGCGGAGCGGCGCGATTTTGCACCTCCCATACCCTTTGTCAATCCCCAGATGCGCCCCCTGCGGAGAAAAAACGCGGTGTGCACTTTGGTGAGGGCGCACGTCACGCTACGGGGTTGACCCTCGCGGAGCTCGAGCTGGAGTTGTTCCCGGGGGGGGGCTCCCGCCCTGGGTTCAGGGCGTGACCTCGACGGCGGCCGTGCCGGAATAGTCCTGGGCCGGGAAGGCGTCCTCCGCGCACTGCTCGGCGTACGGGCTGTGGCAGGTCGCGTTGATCTGGTACGTGCCCACGGCCAGTCCGGTGACGTTCAGGTTCTGCACGTTCCCACAGCAATCGCCGTCGTCGTCGACCACGTCGTATTCCCAGGAGGCATCGACCGTGATCGTCGATCCGTTGACCGTGTAGGTCGGCGTCAGCACCCAGTTGATCCCCCCGCACGGCGGCTCCATCGACACCCGGATCAGGACCGCGGACCCGACCTGAGCCGTGACCGAAGGCAGGAAGATCGCGCAGGCCGCCTGGTCGACCTGGTGGCTCGAGTCGTCGTCGTCACTAGTGGCATCGTCATCCGTCGTGGCGTCGTCGTCACCCGTGGCGTCGTCGTCACCCGTGGCGTCATCGTCTCCCGTGTCGTCGTCGCCCGTGTCGTCATCGCCGGTATCGTCGTCCCCGGACACGTCGTCGTCCCCGGACGCATCGTCGTCGTCCCCCTTCGGACAGCCGAGGAACAGGCAGAAGACACCGAGCAGGACGAGCAGCCGGTCGAATCGCATGGGGACTCCTTCTTCGTGGGTGGCCCAGGCTACCACGCGTCAGCGGGCAGGGGCGTGCGGCCGTTCTGGTAGACTCCCCCGCAAATGGGAAAAACTCCCGGCGCATTCAAACGACCCCCGAAGAGATTCTGGCCCAAGGGGCTGGCGATCCTGTACGAGGACCGGGACATCGTCGTCGTCGACAAGGCCGCCGGCCTCCTGACAGTCGCCAGCGAGCGGGTCCGTGAGAACACAGCCTATTTCCTCCTGAACTCCTACGTGCGCAAGGGAAACAGCAAGTCCAAGAACCGCATCTTCATCGTGCATCGCCTGGACCGCGACACCTCCGGCGTGATCCTCTTCGCCAAGACCGAGAAGGCCAAGTACTTCCTCCAGGACGAATGGCAGAAGTTCAAGAAGAAGTACCACGCCGTCGTACTCGGCAAGATGAAACAATCCAAGGGCCTGATCAGCTCCTACCTGGCCGAGAACAGCATCCACAAGATGTACTCGGTAACAGACCCCTCCAGGGGTAAACTCGCCCGGTCCGGCTACAGGATCGTGAAGGAAACCTCCAACTACAGCCTCCTCGAACTCGACCTGCTGACCGGCAGGAAGAACCAGCTCCGCGTCCACCTGGCAGACGCCGGCTGCCCCATCGCGGGTGACAAGAAGTACGGAATCAAGGACAAGACCATCTCACGACTCACCCTCCACGCCTCCTCGATCGTGTTCGTCCATCCGTTCACGAAGGAGAGGATGACCGTGTCCGCACCTGTACCATCTTATTTCGATTTCATCTTGAAGCGGTGAAGAGAAGACCCGCGCCCTACTCCGGTGGAGGCACCAGATCGTAGAGGTCCTCGATGAGCCCGGAACGCCTGTCCCTCCCGAAAACCCCATCGGCGTTGACTGCGGCGCTGCTCCGGTTGCCGCGGGTCTCTGCTTGTCTTGTTGCGGTGGGCGCTGGCCGATACCTTCGGCGGCCATGAAGACCGCCATCCTCGCGCTCCTTGCAGCCGTCACCGCGTCGGCTCGCTCACGCGGAGCGATGCAGCTCGAGATCCTGGCCCTGCGCCACCAGCTGGCTGTCTACCAGCGCGGCACTCGACGTGAGGGGCACCCGATTTCCTTGGACACCTGATAAGCCTCTACTCTGGAGGCCAGGAGACCCAGGAGATGACGCGAAGGAAGCAGCCCAAGCCTGAGACCCCCAGGACGCCTGCAGCCGCCCCGGAATCGGGGCGGCCGGCGGAGAGCCCGGAAGGAGCCCGTAGAGCGACTGGAGGGAGATCCGCCGGCCAGGCGGCCACATCGCCCAGGCCGGTGAAGCGGTGGACACGTGCGCGGAAGTTGGAAGTGGTCATGCGGATGATCCGCGGGGAATCCGTCGAGACACTCTCCCGCGAACTCGGCGTCGAGGTGTACCGCCTCGAGGAGTGGCGGGAGATGGCCATGGCGGGCATGGAGGGCGGCCTGCGGGCCAAGAAGTGTAGCGCCCAGTTAATTTGTCACCGATTTCCGCTCGCTATCGGTTGACACGTT
>CAYTBN010000078.1:0-28981 GCA_964436045.1 uncultured Rickettsiales bacterium
CGACGGTCCAGTGGAGCGTCGAAAGGGGGTCCAGGGGGCGTGCCCCCTGGCGGCCGGCTGGAGTGAGCGAGGCTACTCGTGGGGCTCGACGCTACGTCGGGACCACCAACCTGACCCCCGTCGACGTCGGCATCTGCGATGTGGGCACCGATGGTTCGATGATGGAGGAGTACGAGAGCGTGCTGGTGGCGGTGACCGGGGTCAGCGTGAGCAGTGAGAACCCGGACGGTCCGGACAACGACTACGGTGAGTTCGAGGTGGACGGCTGTCTGCGCGTGGACGATCTGTTCCACGACGACGAGCCGGTGATGGGTGCCGTGTACTCCCGGATCGTGGGCAACATGTACTACGCCTACAGCAACGCCAAGATCGAGCCCCGCAGCGCCGCCGACTGCCAGATGTAGCTCCCACGCGGCCCCCCGCCGCACCCCTCCGTTTTTTTTCTCATTTCGCAGTTGCGTTTTCGCGCCGCGACCCTACGATGGCGCCGCCAATCGCCCAGCCCACTCGACCGCGCCCGTGCGCGCGCCGCGAGGTCGACCGATGCAGCCGCCATCGAGCTTTCTGCGCAGCCGTGGGCGGACCGGCAAACGCCGGCCACGTATCCTGCTGTGCACCCCCGAGGTCACCGAGCTGCCCGCCGGGATGGGCAACGCCGCCAACCACGTCAGCGCCAAGGGCGGCGGCCTCGGTGACATCTCCGCGGGCCTGATCCGCCACCTGTACTCCGACCGCCGCTTCGAGCTGCACGTCGCGCTGCCCCGCTACGACACCCGGATCCGCGACCTGGCCAAGATCACCAACCGGGAGCTGGACCTACTGGTGCCGCTGATGCACGGAAAGGGGATCCACCTGGTCAACGACAGCGCCTTCGCCCACTCACCGGAGGTCTACGCCGAGAGCGAGGCCCACCCGCGGACGAGCCGGGCGCTTGCGTTCCAGCGGTACGTGATCAACCAGCTTCTCGACGAGCTGCAGCCGGACATCGTGCACTGCAACGACTGGATGACCGCGCTGATCCCGGCCGCGGCCCGGGACAAGGGCATCCGCAGCGTGTTCACCCTGCACAACGTGTTCACCGAGCTGGAGTCGCCGGACTCCATCGACCGGGCCGGCATCGACGTGTCGCGGTTCATGGAGCACCTGTACTTCGAGCGTTTCCCGGAGCCAGGGACGGACAACTGGTCCGACAACAGGGTCGACTTCACCGCCAGCGCGGTCCACGCCGCCGACGCGATCAACACGGTCAGCAAGACCTTCCTCGACGAGGTGGTGCGCGGGGAGTTCCCGGGTATCGTCCCGCCGTCGGTCCGAGCGGCGATCCGCGCCAGGCACGCGGAAGGGGCCGCCCACGGCATCCTCAACGCGCCGCGGGATCCGGTGGCACCCCGGCTCAGCCGCTACATCCGCAACTACGGCCTCCGGGACGTGGCGCGGATCAAGCCGCTGAACAAGGCCGACTTCCAGGAACGGATGGGGTTGCATCAGGATCCGGTGGCACCCCTGTTCCTGTGGCCGAGCCGCCTGTACGCCCAGAAGGGACCGGAGCTGCTGCTGGCCGAGCTGGCGGAGCTGGTCGTGGGTTCGGGAATCCAGCTGGCGGTGGTCGCGGTGGGCGACACGGCCATGGAGCAGGCCTTCCGCCGCATGGAGGCGCGCTTCCCCGGCCGGGTGGCCTACAGGGCTTTCCGCGAGGATCTCAGCGAGTTGGGCAAGGCGGGCTCGGACTTCATCCTGATGCCGTCGCGCTACGAGCCCTGCGGTCTGCCCCAGATGGAGGGGATGCGCTTCGGCACCCTGCCAGTGGTCCGGCTGACCGGCGGGCTGCGGGACACTGTCGAGGAGGTGGACGCCGCGGCGGGCGAGGGGAACGGGTTCGTGTTCGAGGCGTACCGTTCGGCCGCGCTGCGGGGGGCGATGGAGCGGGCGGTAACGTTCCACCGGCTGCCCGACCGGCTCCGCCGCCAGAATCTCAAGCGGATCATGCGCCAGGGCCACGAGCGCTTCTCGCTGGCTCGCACTGCCGAACAGTACATCGATCTGTACGAGCAGCTGCTGGGGGACGAGTGGGAGCTTCCACCCCGGCGTCCGGGTGTTCGCGCCCGGTCCCGTTGAATCCAGGCGACCACGCGGTGCACAATCGTCCGGGAGGCGTTGCGAAACGCCTGGACCGGGAGGCTCTCATGCACGCTGGAATCGCAGGTCTCAGGATCGTACTCGCCGTCTTGGCGTTGCTGGCGGGGTGCTCACCCTCTGCCACCGCGCCCCCCCCGACCGGACCGGAGTCGAGCGTCCAGATCCCCGAGGGTGACGACCCGTCGCCGCCAGGAGCCAGGAGCACGGTCCTGGTGGAGGGGCTGGTCGAAGGCGAGGAAGACGGATCGGGTATCGCGGGCGTCACCGTCACGATCGGCGAGGGCTCGGCGGTGACCACAGATGGGGACGGAGCCTTCGCCCTTGACGTCCCGGTGGACCAGGACGTCGCGCTGCGCCTGGAGAAGGCCGGGTACGTCCCGCTGCTCTTGCCCCTGCGGATTCCGGCGGACGTGGAATCGGCGGTTCGCCTGGTGACCTTTCCCCTGCCGAACGACTTCGTGGCTGGCCTCCCCGGCGAGGCGGCGGGATCCGAGGTGACCGCCGTGCTGGTGGAGCTGGACTTCCTGTCCGCCGGAGGCGGGGAGACCGTCAGCCTGACCGCGAGCCACGGCGACGTCTACGTGATGGGGGAAACGCCGGATCCAGTGGCGGGCAACGTTGCGCCGGCGCTGGGGGAGGGCGAGAGCGCGACCGTTCTCTTCATGGACGTGACCCCCGGGTGGACCGGCATCACGCTGACCAGCCCGGTGGGCCACTGCGTGATGGGGTCCGCATCGCCGCCCGCCGGGCGCGTGCCGGTTGTTCGCGGAGCGGTCAACTTCGTCTACGTGGAGTGTTCCGCCTCGCCGCGGATGCAGGGGGAGGTGGAGAAAGCGGCAGCTGGGACCGGGACGACCAGCGACTCGACCCGCCCGGCGCCGTAGACCCCGGCCCGTTCCCCGGGCGCGACGCCCTCGACTTCCAGGGCCCAGACGATCTGGCCTTCGGGTGTGACCTCGAGGATCTGGCTGGTGCTGTCGCTCGCGATCATGCTGCCGGCGGTGATGAGGGTGTTGCCGTTCACCAGCCGATCGACGTCGCCCCAGACGCTCGTGTACCAGTCGACCTCCGCGAGGTCGCCGGGGAACTCCCATACCACCTCGGCGGTGTAGACCTCCTCGTCGAGGGCGTACTCGACGATCCGCGAGTAGTCCCGGACGCCGGTGCCGTTGTCGTAGGTCAGGACGTGTCCGTCGGGCAGCCGCGTGGCCGCGTGGGCGCCGGAGAACCAGGGATCTTCGTGCCCGCCCACAGCCGTGAAGTCACCGCCCGCGCCCAGCGACCAGACCACGTCGCCGCTGGCACGATCGATGCGAAACAGCAGGCTGTGCATGCGGGAGTTGACGTAGACCGTCTCCGCCCCCAGGTCGACCTGGACCGCGTTGGCCCACAGCCCGCTGCCAAGCTCGGCCACCAGTGCCCCGGAGTCCCACCGCCACATCACGGCTCCGTCGGCGTCGAGCTGCTCGACCACGTCGATCTGTTCTCCCTCGACGTGGTCGTAGGTCAGGGCCAGATAGTCTCCGTCGGACAGCTTCTGAACGGTGTGGTGCATGTACCCCGACACGCCCAGCGCGGGCTGCTCGGGTCCCTCCCAGACCAGTTCCCCGGCCAGGGTCACCTCGAAGGGACGCTGGCCCTCGTCTGGGAGGGGACCGACCAGCACGTGATCTCCGCCTTCGACCCGCGAGATCTCCACCGCCGCCATCGCACCGACGGAGTCGAATTCGTGGTACCAGCGGACCGCGCCCAGCTCGTCGAGCATCATCGCAGCGCGGTGGTCGAGGTCCGAGTCCACCAGGAAGCTGGTCAGCGTCCAGCCCGGCTGGACCCGCTCGGGATCGTGGGCGGTCAGCGTCACCATCGGCATCGGGAAGGGGAGCAGGCCGCTCTCGAACGACCCCTCGGCGAGCCAGACGGGATCGCCGGCCTCGTCGCGAGACGTCGCCTCCAGGGAGTGCAGGGTCTGCTCCCGCAGGCCGAGCACCCGCACCTCGTGGTCGGTCGTGGGCTGCTCGTCGGCCCACGAGAAGGTCTCCCCGCCCTGCTCGTGGGCGGTCAGCTCGGTGGTCGCGGGGGAGTCGGTGGTCCAGCGGACGACGCAGGAGAGCACGTTGTTGGCGGCCGGTTCCACCGAGAGCTCGCCCGTCACCGGAGTGTCGTCGTCGTCACCGTCGTCGTCCGCCCCGGAGGACGTGTCGTCGTCCAGCCCCTGCTCCCGGCACCCCGACGCTGCGGCGACGGCTGCGAGCAGGAACACGGTGAGGGCGAGTCGGGGCATGGGGGGAACATGGTAGCCGGTATCAAGATCAGAAAGGGCCCGTGCGACAACTCGCACGGGCCCTTTCGAGTCTTGGTAGCCCCAAGGGGAATCGAACCCCTGTCTCCGGCGTGAGAGGCCGATGTCCTAACCTCTAGACGATGGGGCCCCGAAGCACTTGGATCTGGTTGAGGCGCTAGGACTCGAACCTAGAACCCCCTGATCCAGAGTCAGGTGTTCTGCCAATTGAACTACGCCTCAGAAGAAAAAGATCGGTTCGCTGTCAGCGAACGGCGGGTTTATAACGGGGGACCGGAAAGCTGTCAAGAGGATCTCCGCCGACCCGTCCGCGACCGGGGAGGCTCGGCTATAATTCCCGCCCGATGTATAGCTACCCGCTCCTACCGGTCGTCCTCGCCCTGGTGGCACTGTGGCCCGCAGAGGCCCGGGCGTACAAGATCGCTCGAACCGCCAACGACGCCCAGCTCGAACTCCACTGGGATACCTGGGTCGTGCCCTACACCATCCACTACCGGGGCGCCGAGGACGTCCACGACGTGCTGCTACAGGGGGCGCTCTACCGGGCGTTCCGCGCCTGGGGTGAGGTGTCCGATGCCGGCCTGCAGTTCCAGTCGACGGCCCAGTGGGCCGACAAGGCGTCGGAGCCCGACGAACACAACGTCCTCTACTGGATCGAGAGCGATTGGCCCCACGGCACACAGGTGATCGGGCTGACCTCGATCAACTACTACCCGGACTCGGGCGAGATCGTCGACGTGGACATCGCCTTCAACGGCATGGACTACGACTGGACGGTGTTCGACGAGGCCGTCGAGACCGACATCCAGTCCATCGCGACCCACGAGATCGGCCACATGTTCGGCCTGGACCACTCGGAGACCAACGAGTCCGTGATGTGGTTCCAGTACACGCCGGGCGAGACCCGCCAGCGGGAACTGGCCAGCGACGATCTGGATGCCGTCGCCTACCTCTACCCCTGCTCGGATGCCGCCGATCAGGCCAGCTCCGAGAGGCTGAAGGACCGGGCCGCCGACTGCGAACAGGCATTCTACGAGACGGGCTGCGCGCTGGCTGCGCCGGGCCGCGCCGGGCTGTGGACCCTGGCGCTGCTCGCCCTGGCGCTGGCGCTGGCGCGACGGCAGCCGGCCGCCCGGGTTCCGCTGCTGGCGGTGGCGATGATCCATGTGGTGGCGGGGCCGGTCCCGCCGGGGCGGGCACACGTGGCGGCCCGGCTGGCCGCCGGGCAGGTCCTCGACGCCTCGGACGCCGTCGTGCTGGGCGAGGTGACGGCGGTCGACCCCTACTGGAGCGAGGACGGCCACGTGCACTCCCGGGTCGAGGTGCGGGTCGAGGAGTGGCTGCGGGGGAGCGGGCCCGAGCACCTGGAGCTGGACCGGCCGGCGGGCGAGTTGCCGGCCATGGGAACGGTCGTCCCGGGGGAGCCCCGCTTCGAGAACGGGCAGCAGCTGGTGTTGGCGCTGACGGACGCGGGCGGCCGCTGGGTGCCCACGGCGCTGGCCCAGGGATTTTTCCAGATCATCGACACCGCGGCCGGACCGGTGGCTCTGCGGCACCCGGGCGGCCCGCTGATCGGCGAGCGCCTCGGTGGGGCCGAGCGGATCCCCCTGACCGATCTTCTCGCCCGCGCGCGGCGGTAGCTCCACGCCTCCGCGCGCTTGACTTCCAAACGGCTACGTCTATGATGCTCGCGCTCTGAGGCAGGAGGCACCGGTGCGCCATCGCATCACCATCGACGAGATCCCGGCGGCTGGGGCCACGTTCAACGTGGATTCCTCGCAGGCCGAGGTGCGCACGTCGCTGGTGGAGGCTCTGGACGGCGGGGGCGAGCACGAATGTGTCGCCGAGCTGAAGATCGAGCGCAAGGACCGCCGCGTCCACATCGACGGGCGGATTGCCGGTGAGCTGCGGTTGGCCTGTGGCCGCTGCGCCAGCGAGTTCGGCTTCCCCTTCGACCGGGAACTACACGCGGTGCTGGTGCAGGAACAGGCCTCGGAGGCCGACACCCAGGAGCTCGAACTGGCGGATCTGGACGAGAGCTACCTGGACGGCAACGAGGTGGATCTGCTGGAACTGACCCGCGAGCAGGTGCTGCTCGCGATGCCCAACAACCCCCTGTGCCGGGAAGATTGCCGGGGCCTGTGCCACCGGTGTGGCGTCGACCTGAACCACGAGACCTGCTCGTGCATGGACGACACCGTCGACCCCCGGCTTTCGGTACTGGCGGACCTGAAGCTGGACGACGAGTCCTGACCGCCCTAGGAGACGAACCGTGGCAGTCCCCAAGCGAAAGACGAGCAAGTCCAAGCGCGACATGCGCCGCGCCCACGACGCCATCAAGAAGACCCCCGCCCTGCACAAGTGCCCCGCCTGCGGCGAGATGAAGGTCTATCACCGGGTCTGCCCGAGCTGCGGACAGTACCGGGGCCGCGAAGTGGTGGAGATGGAGGAGTAGCCCTCCTCCCCCCGGCAACCCTTTCCCTCGACGGGCGGCCCTGAGCCCGGGAGCGGAGCACCGTCCAGCGATGCGCCTGGCCCTCGATGCCATGGGTGGCGATCACGCGCCAGAGGTCTGCGTGCGCGGCGCCCTCGACGCCGTCCGCGAGCACGGCCTCGAGGTGACACTGGTGGGGGACGAAGCTGCCCTCGCCTCCGAACTGGACGAGGCGGGCGAGATCCCCCCCGGGCTCCACGTCCACCACGCCTCCCAGGTCGTCGAGATGGAGGATCACCCCTCCACGGCGCTGCGCCGCAAGAAGGACTCGTCGTTGCGGGTGGCCTGCGAGCTGGTCCGCAGCGGCGAGGCCGACGCGATGATCTCCGCTGGCAACTCGGGCGCAGCGCTGGCGATGGGGATGTTCGTGCTCAAGCGCGTGCCGGGGGTGGTGCGGCCCGCCATCGCCGCGGTCTTCCCCACCACCCACGGCCCGGTCGCCTTGCTCGACGCTGGCGCCAATGTCGAGTGCAAGCCCGACATGCTCCGCCAGTTTGCGGTGATGGGCGCGGCGTTCTCGGAGGTCTGCCTGGGGGTCGAGCGACCCCGGGTCGGGCTACTGTCCAACGGCGAAGAGGACGAGAAGGGCACCGATCTGACCCGGGCGGCCCATGCGCTGATCCGCGAACTGCCCCTGGACTACCGCGGCTACGTGGAGGGCCGGGAGGTGTTCCGCGGCGCCGTCGACGTGGTGGTGACCGACGGATTCACCGGCAACGTGGTGCTCAAGGTGGCCGAAGGTGTGATCGAGCAGGTCGGCGCCCAGCTTCGCAAGTCGGCGCGCGCGACCCTGCCCTCGATGCTGGGCGCGCTGTTGATGCGCGGCGCCTTCCGCAGGACGAAGGAGACCATCGAGTACTCCGAGATCGGCGGCGCCCTGCTGCTGGGAGTCCAGGGTTGTGTCGTCATCACCCACGGTCGCGCGGATGCGCGCGCGTTGACCAACGCTCTGCGTTTCGGTGCCCGGGTGGTCGGCGACGGCCTCGACGCCCGTCTTCGCGAGCAACTGGCCGCCGCCAAGGGCCGCTGATTTCGCCACGACTTCCGTCGATTTCAACCCGGTTGTTTCGCCCCGGGACCGGTGGTATAGGTAGCTCTCCTACTGACTTCACGTGCGCGGGCGGGCCCACGCCGCGCGGAGGCGACCATGGCGAGTTCGGTCGAAGAGCAGGTCAAGAAGATCATCAGCGAGCAGCTGGGTGTCGGGATCGACGAGATCCGCGCCGAGTCGTCCTTCATCGACGACCTGGGCGCCGACTCCCTGGACATCGTCGAACTGGTGATGGCCATGGAAGAGGCGTTCGGGACGGACATCCCGGATGAAGACGCGGAGAAGATCCAGACCGTCAAGGATGCCACTGACTACATCCAGCAGCGCACAGCCTAGGAGTCCGGGTATTCCGCCGCAGGACCCGACCGTTCCGTCACAACGACAGGTTTCGCCTGACGGGTGCCGCCGCCGAGGCCGTGCCCCGCGTGCCCGTCCCTCCGCCCCCCCACCGTCGAAGTGGAGGATCCTACGCCCCGGGTCGCCCTGACCGGGATCGGCGTCGTCAGCCCGTTGGGCTCCGACGCCGAGACCACCTGGAGCGGCCTGATCGAGGGCCGTTCGGGCATCGGGCCGATCACCCATTTCGACGCCAGCGACCAGTCCAGCCGGATCGCCGGCGAGGCCGACGCGTTCGTTCCGGGGGACTGGTTCGATCCTCGCACGCTGCGACGTACCGACCGCTTCTTGCAGCTCGCCCTCGCCGCGTCGCGGATGGCGGTCGCAGACGCCGATCTGGACACCGAGGGGGTCGGCCGCGAGCGAGTGGGGGTGTACGTCGGGTCGGGGATCGGCGGACTCGAGACCCTGTGCGACGCTGCGAACCTGCTGGAGCGATCCGGGCCCCGCAAGATCTCGCCGTACACCATCCCTCGGCTGATCGTGAACATGGCACCGGGCATGATCGCCATCGAGACCGGTGCCCGGGGCGCCAACTTCTCGGCAGTCAGCGCCTGCGCCACCGGCAACCACTGCATCGGCGAGGCCTTCCGCGCCATCCGCGGCGGCCAGCTCGACGCCTGCATCGCCGGCGGCGCCGAGGCCCCGATCCTGCCGCTGGGGGTCGCCGCCTTCGCGCGGATGCGCGCGCTGTCGAAGCGCAACGACGATCCGGGCGCCGCCAGCCGCCCCTTCGACGCCGGCCGGGATGGGTTCGTGATCGCCGAAGGTGCCGGCATCGTCGTGCTCGAGGAGCTGGCGCTGGCCCGGCGCCGTGGCGTGACCATCCTCGCCGAGGTCGTGGGCTACGGGTTGACCTGCGATGCCCACCACATCACCCACCCGTCGCCGGACGGGGAGGGAGCCGCCCGCTGCATGGCCGATACCCTGCGCGACGCCGGCCTGGCTCCGTCCGAGGTGGGGTACATCAACGCGCACGGTACATCGACGCCGACCAACGATGCGGCCGAGACCCGTGCCATCCGCCGCGTGTTCGGCGATCACGCCGGCCGTCTGGCCGTCAGCTCGACCAAGTCGGCCACCGGACACCTGCTGGGTGCCGCGGGCGGCCTGGAGGCCGCCGTGACCAGCCTGGCACTGCACCGCGGAATCCTGCCCCCGACCCTCAACCAGGAGCAGCGGGATCCCGCCTGTGATCTGGACTACGTGGCGAACGAGGCGCGGCAGGCTCGGGCCGGAGTCGCGCTGTCCAACGCATTCGGCTTCGGCGGGACCAACGCTTGCCTGGCTCTACGAGCAATGGAGGACTGACCGATGACGACCTTTTTCGTGGGATCCGATCACGGCGGCGTGATGCTCAAGGGGCGGATCACGGAGTGGTTGCGGGAACTGGGGCATGGGGTCGAGGATGTCGGGACCTTCTCGACGGACTCCGTGGACTATCCTGAGATCGCCACGGCGGTCGCCGACAGGGTGGTGGCCGAGACGGGCGCCCGGGGTGTGCTGGTCTGCGGGACCGGGATCGGCATGTCGATGGCGGCGAACAAGGTCAGGGGTATCCGCGCCGCGCTGGCGACCGATCCGTTCATGGCGCGGATGGCCCGGGAGCACAACGACGCCAACCTGCTGTGCCTGGGGGAGCGGGTGGTCGGCATCGGCCTGGCGAGGGAGATCCTGGGCGCGTTCCTCGAGGCTCGCTTCGAGGCGGGGCGGCACGAGCGACGCGTCGGCAAGATCATGGCGGTGGAGGAGAGGTAGAACGTGCGCTGCCCTGGATGTGACCATCCCGAGAGCAAGGTGATCGACTCGCGCACCGTGCGCGATGGCGACGCGATCCGCCGTCGGCGGGAGTGCGACGACTGCGGCGAGCGTTTCACCACCTACGAGCGGATCGAGGACACGGTTCTGATGGTCGTCAAGAAGGACGGCCGCCGGGAGGCCTTCGACCGCGACAAGATCCACCGCGGGATCCGGCTTGCGTGCAACAAGCGGCCGATCTCCGAGGACGCGGTCCGCGAGCTGGTCGAAAAGGTCGCCAAGAAGGCCCACGGTCTCGGCGAACGGGAGGTGCCCAGCAACCAGGTCGGCCACGCCGTCGCCGAGGGTCTCCTGGACATGGACGAAGTGGCCTACGTGCGCTTCGTCAGCGTGTACCGGCGCTTCGAGGACACCGCCGAGTTCCGGCGCGCCCTCGACCGCCTGACAGCGGGTGGATCCGGGGAGGACAGTTGAACCGGGACTTCGACGCAGTCCACATGCGGCGAGCCCTGGAGCTGGCGCGCCGCGGCCGGGGTACGACCTGGCCCAATCCGATGGTGGGTGCGGTGGTGGTGCGCGACGGCCGGGTGGTCGGCGAGGGCTACCACCGGGTCGCGGGCGGTCCCCACGCCGAGGTCGAGGCCCTGCAGGCGGTGGACGGGGACCCGGCCGGGGCCACGCTGGTGGTCAACCTCGAGCCCTGCTCCCACCACGCCCGCACAGGTCCCTGTGCCGAGCTGGTGGCTCATGCCCACCTGCGCCGGGTGGTGATCGGCACCCTCGATCCCAACCCGGAGGTCCGCGGTCGGGGCGCGACGGTGCTCCGCGACGCGGGGGTCCAGGTCGCGGTGGGCTCGCTGGCCGGGGAGTGCACCGCCCTCAACGAGGTCTACTTCACCGGGCGCCGCTTCGGGCGGCCCCACATCACGATCAAGTCGGCCACAGACCTGTTTGGCCGCACCTCGACCCGCGCGGGCGACAGCCAGTGGATCACCGGCGAGGAGGCTCGCCGCCACGGGCACGAGCACCGCGCCGTCACCCAGGCCATCGCGGTGGGATCGGGGACGGTCCTGGCCGACGACTGCCGGCTGACCGCCCGGATGGTCTCGGGCGACCGTCCCTCGCCGATCCGGGTGCTGTTCGACAGTCGGCTGCGGGTCCCGGCGGGGGCGCGGCTGTTCGCCGACGACGGCGTCCCGGTCCTGGTCTACACGACGGAACCGGCCCTCGTAGCGCCCGCCGCCGGCCGGCCTCCCGGACACGTCGAGGTCATCCCGTGCGGTTCCGGACCGCGGGTCGATCTGGCCGCGGCGCTGGCGGACCTGTACGCCCGCGAAGTGGTCGCGGTGCTCGTCGAGGGGGGCGCGACCCTGGCCGGAGCGCTGGTGGACGCCGGGCTATTCGACAAGGTCGTCCGTTACGTGGCGGCCCGGGTCATCGGCGGCGACCTGGCGCCCGGACCCCTGCGCGGTGACGGGGTCGAGTGGCTCCGGGATACGCCCACGCTGGAGTTCGTGGGTGTCGTACCCCTCGGCCCCGACCTGGTGATCACCGCCCGGCGGCCCCTGGAGGTCCCGTGTTCACAGGCCTGATCGAGTCCATCGGCCGCGTGGTCTCCTCCCGGCCGCTCGGTGGGGGGCTGCGGCTGGCCATCGAGAGCGAGCAGGCGCTGGAATCGCTGCGGCTGGGCGAGTCGGTGGCGGTCGACGGCGTCTGCCTGACGGTGACCACGTTCGCGGGCGATCGCCGCTTCGAGGTGGACGTCAGCGGCGAGTCGATGGAGCGCTCCACCCTGGGCGAACTCGGCGCGGGTTCGCGGGTGAACCTGGAGCGAGCCCTGCAGCTGGGTGGCCGGCTCGGCGGGCACCTGGTCAGCGGGCACATCGACGGCCGCGGTACCCTGGTCGAGCGGATCGAGGTGGGCACCTCGTGGCGGCTGACCTTCACCACCGGTCCGTCCCTCTGCGCCCTGATGGTCCCCAAGGGCTCGGTGGCCATCGACGGTGTCAGCCTGACGCTCAACGATCTGGCCGGCGACCGGCTGACCGTGAACGTGATCCCCCACACCAGGGCGCAGACCACCTTGCTGTCGCGGACCGTCGGCGAGGCGGTGAACGTCGAGGTCGACCAGCTGGCCAAGCTCGTGCGGCGGATGCTCGCGCCCTACCTCGAATCCGATCCTTCGCAGCCCCCGGGTGACATTTCCCTTGATCTGCTCGCGCGCTCGGGGTTTATAAAGACGCCCTCCGGGGGGCCTGGCGGGGCTGGAAGGAGATGAACGTGGCTTTTGATCCCTTCCCCTCCGATCCGAAAAAGCGCGTCGAGGCCGGGCTGCTCACCATCCGCTCGGGTGGAATGGTGATCCTCGTCGACGACGAAAACCGCGAGAACGAAGGCGATCTGGTCATCGCCGCGGAGAAGACCACCCCCGAGGCGATCAACTTCATGGCGACCCACGGCCGGGGCCTGATCTGCCTGGCGATGGACAACGCCCACATCGACCGCTTGCAGCTGCCGATGATGGTCAACGACAACCGCTCCTCCTTCCGGACTGCGTTCACCGTGTCCATCGAGGCGCGGCGGGGGGTGAGCACCGGGATCTCCGCGGCGGACCGCGCGACCACGGTCCAGGCTGCCATCGCCGACGACGCGGCGCCGTCGGACCTGGTCAGCCCAGGCCACGTCTTCCCCTTGCGCGCCCGCAGCGGCGGGGTGCTGGTCCGCAGCGGCCAGACCGAGGGTTCGGTGGATCTGGCCAGGCTGGCGGGACTGAAGTCGGCCGGCGTGATCTGCGAGGTGATGAACGAAGATGGCACCATGTCCCGGCTCCCCCAGCTCGTCGACCTGGCGGCGAGGCACGAGCTGCCGATCCTGACGGTCGCCGACCTCATCGCCCACCGGCTGCAGAACGAGACCCTGGTCACGCTGGCCGCAGAGGCCACCTTGAACACCAAGTGGGCGGGGGAGCTGCGGGTCAAGGTGTTCGCCAACGAGGTCAACGGGCTGTTCTACATCGCCGCGATCAAGGGCGACGTGAACACGGACGAGCCGATCCCCGTGCGGGTCCACAACGCCGACCTGTGGGGGGACGCGTTCTCGGCCCAGCGGCTGGACGGCGGCATGACGCTGGAGCGCTCGTTGCGCTTCATCGAAGAGGAGGGGAGGGGTGTGGTGCTGTTCATCCTGCGCCCCTTCGAGGCCGCTGATCTGCTCGGTGGCCTCGGGATGCACTGCGAGGAGCCCACCGCGGCGCCCTCCAGCCCCCATGAGCCGGATCCCTACCCCAAGGGGCTGAGGGACTATGGCATCGGCGCGCAGATCCTCCGTCTGCTCGGCGCCCGCCGCCTCCGGCTGATCACCAACCGCGAGGATTTGAAGATCGTCGGGATCGAGGGCTTCGGCCTGGAGATCACCGAGTACGTGAGGATCAACGACGACCCGTCGGTGACGGCGCCGGTGCTGGAACTGGTCCAGCCGTCGGCGGCCGACGGAGCAGGGAGCGACTCCGATGGTCACTAGCTACGAGGGCGCGCTGGACGCCAGCGGGTACCGGTTCGGTCTGGTCGTAGGCCGGTTCAACTCCTTCATCACCGAGCACCTGCTCGAGGGCGCCCTGGATGCCCTCGTCCGTCACGGCACGGACGAGGATGCCATCTCGGTGTTCCGCGTGCCGGGGGCCTGGGAGATCCCGCTGATGACCAAGCGGCTGGCCGCGTCGGGCAAGGTGGACGCCGTCATCGCGCTGGGCGCGGTCATCCGCGGCGGTACCCCTCACTTCGACTATGTCGCCGCCGAGGTCTCCAAGGGTGTCGCATCCGTGGGCCTCAGCGAGAGCATCCCGATCTCCATGGGCGTGCTGACCACCGACACCGTCGAACAGGCCATCGACCGTGCAGGCACCAAGGCGGGCAACAAGGGCGCCGAGGCGGCGATGGCGGCCGTCGAGATGCTCAACCTCCTCGAGCACCTCGAGGTGGACGAGGAGACGGATGGGTAGTCGCCGGCGGGCCAGGGAGCAGGCGCTCCAGATCCTCTATCAAGTGGACGCCGGCGCTGGTGGTCTCGAGGAGGTCCTCCGGGTCTTCTGGGACGAGCCGCCCGCCGACGACGAGGGAGTGCTGTTCACCGGGCGCCTGGCCCGCGGTGTGACCGAGTCCCGCGAGGAGCTGGACGGGGTCATCGAGGCCCACTCGATCAACTGGAAGCTGCACCGAATGCCGGCCGTGGACCGCAACATCCTGCGCCTGGCGGTCTACGAGATCCTGCACTGCGACGACATCCCGACGATGGTCAGCATCAACGAGGCCATCGAGCTGGGCAAACACTTCTCCACGGGGGAGTCGGGCGCCTTCATCAACGGGATCCTGGACAAGATCTCCAAGAACGAGGGCCCGGAGCCGGGCGAACCCGGCTAGGCCGAGGACCCGGGAGGGGATGGACGTTGGAAGTCCACCTGGACGTCAGCCACACACCCATCGAGCACTCCCCGGCGGTGGACGCCGCGGTGTGCGGGGTCGGCCTGGACGAGCGCCCGCTGCGGGGACCCGCCGGCCGGCTCGACTGGCGCCTCTGCGGCCTGCTCAGCCGCTACCTGATCCGCGAGCGCTACACCGGTCAGCTGGGCGAGGACATGCTGGTGACGACGGTCCGCCGGCTGCCATTCCAGGGTGTCTTCCTGTTCGGTCTCGGCCGCACCGGTGAGATCGACGCGTCGCTGGCTCGCCAGCTGTCGGCCCGGGCGGCTGGCGTGCTGCTCAAGGCCAATGTCGGCTCGGCGGTGCTCGGGATCTGGGACCTGACCCGGGAGCGGATCACCTTCGAGGAGGGCCTGGAGTCGTTCCTCATCGGCTGCTCGCGGGCCGTGGCCCACGGCGCCCGCTGCGAGTCCCTCCAGCTTCGCCTGCTATCCCGCAGCCCCAGCGAGACCGGGCGGATGACCCACTTCATCGATCAACGGATCACCAGGTCCGGCCCCGAGGGAGTGCGTCTGGCCCGGGTGGCCGGGGACGGGTAGGGCGGTCATGATCGCCGTTCCGGTCTTCCTGCTCACCGATTTTGGCCTGGACGACACCTACGTCGGGCAGATGAAGGCCGTGCTGGCCGCCCGCGCGCCGGGCTGCCTGCCCCTGGACCTGACCCACGGCATTCCGGCCCATGACGTGGCCGCCGGCCGCCGGGCGCTGGCCGACTCGTTGCCCCATCTACCCGGCGGTGCGGTGCTGCTGGCGGTGGTCGACCCCGGCGTCGGGACGACGCGGCGCGCGCTGGCCGTGCGATCCGGCGAGGTCGCCGCCGTGGGCCCCGACAACGGGCTGTTGTCGCCCCTGCTGACCGCGGACGGCGCGACGGTCCGCTCCATCGATCCCGAGCTGGTGGGCGCCGAGGCGCTGTCGTCCACCTTCCACGGGCGCGATCTGTTTGCCCCGGCCGCCGCGATGCTCGCCGCCGGGGCGCCGCTGGAGGCGCTGGGCCCGGTCGTCGCGGATCCGGTCCTGATCCCGGCGGATCCCCAGCCCGATCGTACGAAAGACGGCTGGTGCGGGCAGGTGCTGGCGGTGGACCACTTCGGCAACCTGATCACCAACCTGGCGCCCCACCACCTGGGCACCGCCACGCGGGTCGAGATCCGCGGGGGCCGCATCATCGGCGTGGTCGGAACCTACGGGGACGTGGCCGCCGGGGATCTGGCGGCGTTGATCGGCAGTAACGGCAAGCTGGAGCTGGCCCGCCACGGCGGCTCCGCCGCCCAGCTGACCGGCATGGCGGTGGGCGACCCGATCTGGGTCGTCCCCCCCGAAGGCTGACAGCTACCCTACTGCAAATCCTCGGGCGCGGTACCGAGCTCCTCGTTGCGATACACGAAGCGGTCGAAGTAGTCCTGGAAGGACATCCCGGTGGCCTTCTCGAGCACCATCTGGAAGTCCTCGGTGGACACGTTCTTGCCGTTCCACTCGTGGAGCACGGCGCGCAGCACGGCCACGATCTTGGCGTAGCCCAGGCTCCCCCGCAGCTCGTGGTAGAGCAGGGGACCGCGCCCGTAGATCGTCGAGATGTATCGCCGGTTGTCGCGGCCGGTGGCGGCCATCCACAGCGACATGGTGCGCTTGGTGTTCTTGGCTGCCCGCCGGTTCTCCCAGTACTTGACGTACGTGTCGTATTTCTTTTGCTTCTCCTTCTCGCTCTTCCCGGACGCTTCGGCGAACAGGGCCGCCGAGTACTCGGCGCCGGCCTCCATCAGCCAGTAGTCGTGATCGGTCAGCGAGCAGGTCACGTGGGCCCACCACTGGTGCGCGATCTCGTGGGGCAGGAAGGCCTCGCGGATGAAGGGATCGCGGACGTTGTAGACCGTCATCAGCAGGGTCTTGGAGAGGTAGGCCGCGCCGTCCATCTGGACCAGCCCCGGCGGCGCCTGGGCGAAGCCGACCCCGTAGGGCATCTGGGCGATGTCCAGCTCCGGGTAGGGGTAGGGCACCTGATAGAGCTCTTCGTAGTAACCGATGATGTCGTGGGACTGCTCGAGGATCTCCTGGGCCGAGTCCAGCTGGCCGGCGTGCGCATAGACCCGGATGTGGGGTCGCACGCCTGCCTCGTAGTCGTCCTGGACCAGCGTGAAGCGGCCGAAGATCATCGACGCCAGCGCCGACGGGACGTTCTCCTTGACGGTGAACACGTAGTCGCTGCCGTCCTCCTCCTGGGAGATCAGGGTCCCCGAGGACGCCACCAGCATCGGTTTGGGCAGCCGGATCCGCCAGTCCCAGATGAAGCGATCGAATATGTCGCGCGAGTTCTGGGGGAACCAGGGGTAGGTGTTGAGCAGGGCGTAGTTGACGATGTTCAGCGCCTGGTCGGCCTGGGCAGCGTCCGCTCGCTCGGAGACGCCCATCTCCGGGTCGGGCTGGGTGATCACATCGATGATGTCGCCGGCGTAGATCACCCGCAGCTTGTAGGTCTCACCCACCTGGACCGGCTCGGGCAGCTCGACGGCGAGGAGGTGGTACTTGTGCAGGTAGGGCAGGACGTTGCCCTCCTCGTCCAGCACCGCGGTGACGTTGAGCCGCTCGGTGTACACCGACGTGGTGGTGTACCAGTTGATCAGGCTCAGCGGGACGACGTTCAGCTCCCGGATCAGGGGCGTATAGGTCACCGTGACGTCGCCCTCGAGGGCCCACTGGGGGCTGTCCGGGTCCTTGTGGAGACCGAAGTCCGCGTCGTAGTGCACGATGTCGTACAGGGAGGGATTCTTGTAGGCCATCTCCCGCCGGGTGAGGTTCTCGCGGTCGGTGGCCCGGGGGAGGCGGCAGATCACGTCGAAGGTGACGTCGTACACGTTCAGCGCGTTGGTGTGGTAACGATAGAGGGCGACCTCTTCGGGGTCCTCGGCGTCCCAGGTGTAGACCAGCGGGCCCTTGCCGCCGGTGTTGGTCTCCATGTTGAGCTTGATCCCATCGAGCTTGGCCTCGATGTGGAGCTCGTCGAACAGCTCCATGTTCTCGGCGTTCCAGAACGCGATCGACCAGTCGAAGTCCCGCGGGACCTCCCTGCGCCGCTTCTTCCAGTAGGCCGCTGCGTCGTCGGCGATCTTGGCCTTGCCGCTGGCCGGAAGGGCGTTCTGCTGGAACCGCTCCAGGTACTGGGGCGCGAACTCGAAGAAGGCGTTGTCGAACTTCTTGTCCAGCGCGCGCTCCTTGAGCACCCGCTCCATCTCGTCCTGCTCCAGCTCCAGCTCGGTCTCGAAGACCCAGCGCCCCTCGCCGATGTAGACCGCGCCGTAGGTGTTGCCCTCGACCGCCTGTCGTGGGAAGAACTCGCCGTCGACGAAGGTGATCTGGAAGCTGTCGAACTCGACCGTCAGGTTCTCGACCCGCCAGGCGCGGGCGGGATCCAGTTTGTCCGGGTCGACCGCCTCTTCATCGTCGTCGTCCTTGTCGAGGACGTCGTAGTAGAAAGAATCCAGCTTGCCGAGGCGCTTGTCCTCCTCGATGAGGCCCGCGGTGATACCACCCTCCTCTTCGTCCTCACCTGCCCAGACGGGCAGGGCAGTCGACAACAGGGCGAGGGCGGTCAGCCAGGATAGGGTTCGTACCATCTTGTTCCTCCGATCGATCCGCAGCCGGTCACATACCACGAATCGAGGTACCTATGCACGCGCGCGGGCCACTCAAGGCCGCAGGGATTCCCGCGGGGTGTCGCCGGCCCGCTACCATGGGGACGATCCGCCGCCGAGTCCATTCGAACACCCACGCTTCGCCTGCGTTTCGCGCCCAGCGCGTGGTTGATCGGTCTCCCGCGGACCCCTACTATGCCAACGGTTCACCGTCGAACGAGGTCATCTTTGTCCCCCGATCCGCCGTCTCCGCGCCATCCGGCCGACCACCCACGCCGGGTGCTCCTGGAGATCGCCATCCTGTTCGTGGCCACGTGCGGCCTGATCCGCCTGTTCCTGGTGGTCCGCGACGCGGTGCCGCTGGGCAACAACTGGCAGATCGTCGTGCCCTTCCTGTTCATCTTCGCGCCCGTCGCGGCGGCGAAGGTGACCGGACGCGCGGTTCACCCGGACATCACCCTGCCCGAACCGCTGGGCCGGGAGCTGCTGCGGGCCTGCTGGACGACGGTCAAGGTCGTCGCGGTGATCTACCCGCTGTTCGTGCTGGGCAACCACCTCTACCTCGGATGGGGGCTGCCATGGTTCACCGGGCTGGTGTTCGGGGCCGAGCGGGCGTTCGCCGCCCACGAGCCCTGGCACGGCCTGCCCGAGGATCTATTCCAGATCATCCTGTGGCAGCTGATCGCGGTCGGCTACGCCGAGGAGTACTTCTACCGCGGGTACATGCAAACGCGGCTCAAGAACGCCTTTGGCGCCGCTCGCTGGAGGTTCCTGGGGGCGGACATCGGCGCGCCGTTCTGGATCACTGCCCTGCTGTTCACCGCGGGCCACTCCCTGGTGCAGTTCCAGTGGTGGCAGCCGGCCATCTTCTTCCCGGCGCTGGTCTTCGGCTGGCTCCGGGAACGCACGGGCAACGTGCTCGCGGCGGCCCTGTTCCACGCCTTCTCCAACGTGGCGATGATCACCCTGGACGCGATCTACGGGATCCCGGGAGCGTGAGGTGAGCGGACGCCTGGTCACGGGGATCCTGCTGGCGGCGGTGGCCTTCGCCCGGCCCGTCTCCGCCCAGGACGTGGTCGACGGAGTGGTCGCCGTGGCCGGCGAGCGCCCGCTGATGTGGAGCGACGTGCTGTTCGAGGCGGAGCTACGGCGCATCGAGGAGTCCGGGGGGCGCCTTGTCAACCTGGAGCCGACCGAGCCGGATCGGGCGGTGATCGAGGCGGTCATCGAGAGGGAGCTGATCCTCCAGGAGGTGGGCGGCGAGGTGCTGGCCTCCGAGGAGGCGGTCAATCGCCGGCTCGAGGCCTTCCTGGACCGGTTCGAGGAGGTCGAGGATCTGACCCGCTGGCTGCAGCGCTGGCGGATCAGTACCCGGGAGCTGCGCGCCCACTTCGGCGAAGAACTGCGCGCCTCGACCTACGCCGAGCGCCGGCTGAGCCGTGCCATCCGGCTGGCCGACAACGAGGTGCGGGAGGCCTTCGTTCGCGACCCCGAGCGCTGGGTGGGGCAGAGCTTCGCCGAGGTCGAGGAGACCATTCGCCTGGAGCTGTGGGACCAGCGCTACCACGAACAATGGCGCCGCTGGATGGACGGGATACGCGAGAAGCGGGGAGTGAGGTATACCGAACTCGGGCGGGGGCTGTTCGGGGGACTGCCATGAGCGAGGGCCTGGGGGTCCGTGACGCGGCGGACGGCGACCTGGACGCGCTGGTCGCCCTCGAAGGGCTGTGTTTCACCAAGCCCTGGCCGCGGCAGGCCTTCGAGCAGGAGTTGCGCACGCCCTTCGCGCGCCTGTGGTTGCTGGTCGACACGACCGTGGGCGGGGCGACGGTCGGCTTTGCCGACTTCTGGCTGGTCGAGGACGAGCTTCACCTGCTCTCCATCGCGATCCACCCGGATCGGCAGGGCAACGGCCTGGGCCGCTGGCTGCTGGATCGGATCGAGGAGGAGGGGCGCGAGAGCGGCGCGGCGATGGCGCTGCTCGAGGTGCGCGCGAGCAACGCTGCGGCCCAGGCGTTGTACCGGGGTCGCGGCTACGGGCATGTGGGTATGCGGCGGCGCTACTACAGCGACACGGGAGAGGACGCGCTCGTCCTGCTGAAGTTCCTGGGAGGTGAGGCGTGACCGAAGGACTGGCCACCGACGGCCCGCGGCGGATCGTCGATCACCGCGCTCTGGACGATCGCCATCGTCTGCTGACGCTGGCCGCGGATGACGCGCTGGCCGGGTTCCGGCCCGGGCAGTTTGCGATGCTGTCCTGCGGCGATGGACTGCTGTTGCGGCGACCCTTCAGCCTCCAGCGGAGTGCACTTTGCGACGGCGTCCGCGTGGTCGAGCTCCTCTATCGGGTCGTGGGCAGGGGTACGGCGGCGTTGGCGTCACTGACCCCGGGGACGGTCGTGACCGCGCTGGGCCCACTCGGCCGCCCCTTCGACCCGCCACCTGCGGGCGCCCGGCCGGTCCTGCTCGGCGGCGGCGTCGGCATCCCGCCGATGGTGGCACTGGCGGAGGCGCTGCTGGCCACCGACGGCGAGCCGCCCCTGGTGATCGGCGGCGTCAGCGGCGTCCGCGATCTGGCCTGCCTCGAAGGGCTCCGGCAACTGCCCCTACCCATCGCGGTGGCGACCCTGGATGGCGGCGAGGGGACCCGGGGCACGGTGCTCGACGCCCTCGACGGCGCGGGAACGGACCTCCGCGACGCCTGCCTGCAACTCTACGCGTGCGGGCCGATCCCGATGCTGGCGGCGGTCGCGGCGCGGGCCCGGGAGATCGGCGCTGGCTGCCAGGTCTCGGTGGAGGCGCTCATGGGCTGCGGGTACGGGGCGTGTGTGGGCTGCGCGGTTCCCCGATCCGGTGAGGCGCGCTCCCGGGGAGCGATGCGCTGGGCGCTGGCGTGCAAGGATGGACCGGTGTTCGACGCCCGCCAGCTGGACCTGGACGGGATGGAGGAGCCGGGCGGATGACGGATCTGAGCACCGAGATCGCCGGACTGGCGCTGCGCAATCCCGTGTTGCTGGCCTCCGGCTGTGCCGGGTATGGCGCGGAACTGGACGGGCTCCTGGACTGGGGAGGCATCGGCGGGCTGGTCACCAAGGGGGTCTCCCTCGATCCCTGGGAGGGCAATCCGCCGCCGCGGGTGGCCGAGACCGCCTCCGGCATGCTCAACGCCATCGGCTTGCAGAACGTCGGGCTGGCTCGCTTCTGCGCCGAGAAGGCCGATTATCTGACGGCCATCGACTGCCCGGTGGTCGTCAACGTCATCGGCCGTTCGCCAGAAGAATACGTGGCGGTCACCGAGGGCCTGCGGGGCGAGGCGTACATCGATGCCCTGGAGTTGAACATCTCGTGCCCGAACATCAAGGCGGGCGGCATCCAGTTCGGGACCCAACCCGCGGCGGCCGCACGTATCACCCGCGCGGTGGTCGACGCCGCCGACCGGCCGGTCTGGGTCAAGCTGGCGCCCACGGTGGCGGACATCGGTGAGATGGCCCGGGCGGTCGCCGACGCCGGCGCTGCCGCCCTGTCGGTGACCAACACGATCCCCGGCATGGCCATCGACCTGGAGCGTCGTCGCGCCGTGCTGGGCAACGGCGTCGGCGGACTGTCGGGGCCGGCGATCAAGCCGGTCGCTCTGCGCCTCGTCCACGCCTGCGCCAGCGCGGTCCAGCTACCCGTCGTCGGGATCGGCGGCATCGCCAGCGGTCGAGACGCACTGGAGTTCCTCCTCGCCGGGGCATCGGCGGTGCAGGTCGGGACCGCTTCCCTGGTCGAGCCAGGAGCCGGCGCACGGATCGTCGATGAGATGTGCGGGTGGATGGATTCCCACGGCGTACGCAGTGTCCGGGAGCTGATCGGAACCCTCGGCGGCGAGCCGGCCCGAAGCTGCACCTGACACCCCAGCTTCCAGCCCGCGGTTTCCCCTTGCTACCCTGGTTCGCCGGTGGTATTAACGCCGCGAAACAAGCTTCGCGTCATTCACGAAGCGGGTCCCTCGGGGCCCGCTTTTGTTTTGTCCAGCATCGCTGGATGGGCAGGGAAAGAGGCCGACGGACGTGGTTGCCCGGATCGACATCGTGCAGCGCGCCGAGGAGCTCCTGGAGGGGCGCCTTGCTGCCATGGGCTACGAGCTGGTGGCCTGCGATTGGCGGGTGATCGACGGCCAGGCCACGCTGCAGGTGTTCATCGACGCCGAGGAAGGGATCGGCATCGACGACTGCCTCGAGGTCAACGAAGCGGTGGGCGATCTGCTGGACGTCGAGGATCTGATCTCCACCCGATATCGTCTGGAGATCAGCTCGCCTGGCCTGGACCGGCCCCTGCGCAAGGAGGCGGACTTTTCCCGCTTCAACGGGCGTCGGCTGCGGGCGCGCACCTTTGAACCCATCGACGGACGTCGGAATTTCCACGGGCTGATCGCCGCCGTGGACGACGGTCTCGTCACGATCGACGTGGATGGCACCGACATCCCGGTCCCCGTGGCCGCGATGGAGCGGGCCAACCTGGTACACGAGTTCGAACCGTCTCCGGGCTCCCCGGACGTGCTGAAAGGCCGGAAGAACCGGCGCGGCAAACAGGGGAAGCGGGACCGATCACACAGGTGACAGGAGTTCACGATGCAAGCCGAGCAGCTGACGAGGATCATCGAGCAGGTCAGCCGGGACAAGGGGATCACCCACGAGGTGCTCGTGGGGGTGCTCGAGGAGGCCATGGAAGCCGCCGCCAAACGGAAGTATGGCGAGGAGAAGGATATCGAGGCCCAGTTCAATCCCGATACCAACGAGGTGGAGCTGTTCGAGTTCAAGGAGGTCGTCCAGGAAGTGGAGGACCCCGACGCCCAGATCATGATGCACGAGGCCCAGGATCTCGATCCGGACGTGGAGGAGGGCGACTCGCTGGGTATCAAGATGGACGTCTCGGAGTTCGGCCGCATCGCCGCACAGACCGCGAAGCAGGTGATCATCCAGAAGGTCCGCGATGCAGAGCGGGAGAATACGTTCCAGGAGTACAAGGACCGCCGCGCCGAGTTGATCACCGGGATCGTCCGCCGCTTCGAGAAGGGCGCGATCATCGTCGATCTGGGCAAGGCCGACGCGATCCTGCCCTCCCGTGAGCAGGTCCACTCCGAGTCCTACCGCCAGGGGGACCGGATCCAGTCCTACATCCAGGACGTGGCCCGCAACAGCCGGGCGCCCCAGATCATCCTCTCCCGGACCCACCCCAACCTGCTGGTGAAGCTGTTCGAGATGGAGGTCCCGGAGATCTACGAGGGCATCGTCGAGATCAAGACGGCGGTCCGTGAGCCCGGTCAGCGAGCGAAGATCGCGGTGGCGTCCCGTGACACCGACGTGGATCCCGTCGGCGCCTGTGTCGGAATGAAGGGCTCCCGGGTCCAGGCCGTGGTCCAGGAGTTGCGTGGTGAGAAGATCGACATCATCCCCTGGTCGCTGGATCCGGCACGCTTCGTCTGCTCCGCCATCGCGCCCGCGGTGGTGACCAAGGTCATCATCGACGAGGAGCACCACACCATGGAGCTGGTGGTGCCCGACGACCATCTGTCGCTGGCCATCGGTCGCCGGGGCCAGAACGTGCGGCTGGCAGCCCAGCTGACCGGCTGGAAGATCGACATCCACTCCGAGACCCGGATCGAGGAGATGAACGAGCAGGGCCGCGAGGACCTGGCGCGACTCGAGAGCCTGGGCGAGGTGCACCTGGAGATCCTCATCCGCTACGGCTTCCGTCAGCTGCAGGACGTGGCCGATGCCGAGCCCGACGACCTGGTCGACACCCTGGGGATCGAGGAGGAGAAGGCCTCTCTGTTGATCGACGAGGCCGACGAGATCCTCACCGAGGAGATGCGTCAGGATCTGGAACGCCAGGAGGAGAACGAACGCCGCGTGGCCGCCGGGTTGCCGACCATCGAAGAGGAGGAGGAGGCCGCCCGGTTGAAGATCGAGGCCGCTGAGGAAGCTGCCCGCGCGGCGGAGGAGGCCGAGAAGGCCGAGCAGGCCGAGGACGCGGAAGATTCCGGAGACTCGGAAGACTCGGAAGACTCGGAGGACTCGGAGGACTCGGAGGACTCGGAGGACTCGGAGGACTCGGAGGACTCGGAGGACTCGAAGGACTCGGAGGACTCGAAGGACTCGGAGGACTCGAAGGACTCGAAGGACTCGAAGGACTCGAAGGACTCGAAGGACTCGAAGGACTCGGACGACGCCGGGGAGTCCGGAGACGAGCCCGCGGTGGACCCGTCGCCAGCGACCGATCCCGCCGAGCCAGTCGAGGAGGGTGATGAGGGGTGATGCCCATTCGTACGTGCCTCAGCTGCCGGACCGAGGCGCCGCGCGCGGAACTCCTGCGCCTGGTGGTCGGCCCGGACGGTACACCCGCGATCGACTTCTCCGGTCGGTTGCCGGGACGTGGCGCGTACGTCTGCTGGCAGGGGAGCTGTCTGGACGGGGCCGATGCCCGCGGTCGGCTCTCCCGGGCCTTCCGGCGGCCGGTCACGACACCGGAGCCGGGGTGGGCCCGCGCGGCGGCGCGCCGGCATCTGGAGGGGCATATCGCCGAGACATGCAGCCTGGCCAGGCGCAGCGGCGCGCTCAAGAGCGGCGCGCACACGGTGGACATGTCGTTCCGCCGGGGCTGGGTACGGCTGGGCCTGACGTCGCACGACGCGGGCGCGGATACGTCCGACCGCATGCGCAGGCGGTGCGAGAAGGCGGGAGTCGAGAGATACGAACTACCCCTGTCCTCCGAGGAACTGGGACGCGCCCTGGGCAAAGGGATCCGGAGCGTCGCTGTCATCGGTGGCGGGAGCCTCAGCAAGGAGCTGGAAAGGTCCTTGCATCGATATCGGGGTCTCCTATAATGCACGCGCTTTTTTCCCGGGCTGATCCCGGGGGCCTGGTGACCGCACGCGGGTCCGGGAGCGCACGGATTGAGCCGGGTCGCGAGTAGCGCGCCCGAGGAGGGAGCGGTCGGCTAGACCGACCGCGAGGTGAGCATGGCGAGGAAGGACATTTTCGATCGCATCGACTCGAAGATGCGAAATCAGATGGCCTCGCTCGGGACCAAGCGGGACGAGGAGAAGGCGGACGCTGACTACGTCGAGAAACGTGTCAGCCGACGCGTGATCCGGAGACGTGCGCGCAAGCCCAAGCAGGATGAGGTCGCTGTCGAGGCGCCGGCTGCCGAGATCGAGGCTTCCCAGGAGGCGGCCCAGGCCGTCGCTCAGGACACGCCTGCGATTGCCTCCCCGGATGGACCCGAGGTCGAGCCCGAGGGGATCGAGACCCTCGCCGAAACGCCGGAACCCGAGGCCGTGGTCGGCGACGAGCTTGCCGCTGCGGAACCGGTGGAGGGGCCGGGCGCGTCCGAGCCCAGCGCCGACGCGTCCGAGGCCGCGCCCGACGTCGTGGCCGGCGACGAGCCTGCCGCTGCAGAACCGGTGGAGGGGCCGGACGCTTCCGAGCCCAGTGCCGCCCCGGCCGAGGCGGAGCTCGAGTCCGCACCCGCGCCCGGCCCGGAACTCGCACCCGAGCCCGAGGCGGCGGAGGTCGTGCCCGAGCCCGCCGCCGAGGCTGAGCTCGAGTCCGCACCCGCGCCCGAGCCGGAGCTGGCGCCCGAGCGGATGGCCGCCCCGACCGAACCCGACGTCGCGGCCGAGCCCGCCGACGCCGGTGGACAGGACCCGGCGGACCAACCCGAGGTGGCGGAGGCGCCGTCCGTGGACACGACCGCCGAACCGGTGGCCGACGTCCCCGTCGCCGAACCCGCCGTCCCACTCGACCCGGCTGCTGCGGCCAAGGCCGCCGCCGAGAAGAGCCTCGAGGATCTGCTCCGCGAGCAGGGTATCGTGCAACACAAGCCCAGGAAGGGCCGTCGTATCGTCGATCAGACCTCGACCTCCGAGCGCCGGCCGATCCCCAAGCCTGTGATTCGACACGACATCCGCGCCCAGCAGATGCTCAAGCAGGCCCGTCAGGTCGGCATAGGCGCTGGCGCCACCGATGCGACCACGCCCGCTGGGCAGCCCCGCGACGGCGCCCGCCGCCGCAGCGTCACCGACCAGCGTATCGAGCGCGATCTACGCGCTGAGCGCGAGCGCGAACGCAAGCTGCAGCAGCAGAACCAGCGCCGGAAGAAGGGGCGTCGCAAGTCCATCGTGCAGCGGCCGGACATGATGTACTACCCGGACCGCCGCAGCACCCGGAAGAAGGGCCCCCCCCGCGGGAGCATCGGTCTGAAGACCGTGTCGACCATCCCCAAGGAGGCCAAGCGCGTGATCCGCATCGAAGACGAGATCTCCGTCGGAGAACTGGCCAAGGCGCTGGGCGTCAAGTCGTCCCTGCTCATCCGCAAGTTCATCGAGATGGGCCAGATGGTGACGGTCAACCAGTTCGTGGACGTGGAGACCGCGACGCTGGTGGCCTCCGAGTTCGACTATCGAGTCGAGAACGTCGCCTTCAAGGAAGAGGAGTTCCTGGCGCAGGACGCGGACGCGCCCGAGGATCTGGAGGAGCGTCCGCCCGTGATCACGATCATGGGCCACGTCGACCACGGCAAGACCTCGATCCTGGACACCATCCGTAGCACGAAGGTGGCGGCCCGCGAGGCCGGTGGCATCACCCAGCACATCGGCGCCTACCAGGTCGAGCAGAGCGGTCAGTTGCTGACCTTCCTGGACACACCCGGCCACGAGGCGTTCACCGCAATGCGTGCCCGCGGCGCCCAGATCACCGACCTGGCGGTCCTGGTGGTGGCAGCCAACGACGGCGTGATGCCGCAGACGATCGAGTCCATCAACCACGCCCGCGCAGCCGGTGTGCCGCTGCTGGTGGCGATCAACAAGATCGACCTGGCCAAGACCAACATCGACCGCGTCAAGCAGGAACTGTCCGAGCAGGGCCTGCAGCCCGAGGACTGGGGCGGCGACACGGTGATGGTGCCAGTGTCGGCGACCAAGAACATCGGGATCGACGACCTGCTGGAGATGATCGCGCTGCAGGCCGAGATGCTCGAGATCAAGGCCAACCCGACCCGGGACGCCCGCGGCGTGGTGGTCGAGGCCAAGCTCTCCAGGGGCGTCGGCCCGGTGGCCACGGTGCTGGTCCAGCACGGGACCCTGAAGGCCGGCGACTACGTGGTCGCCGGCACGGCCTATGGCCGCATCCGCGCGATGATGGATTACTCCGGTAGCCGCATCAAGGAGGCCACGCCGGCCACGCCGACCGAGATCCAGGGACTCTCCTCGGTGCCGGATGCCGGCGACGAGGTCGCGGTGGTCGTGGACGAACGCGCCGCCAAGGCGATCATCGAGCATCGCCAGGAGGAAGAACGCGCCAAGACCATGGCCAAGACCGCCCGGGTCACCATGGACAACCTGTCCGAGATCCTCGCGGCCCGGTCACTCAAGGACCTGAAGTTGGTGTTGAAGACCGACGTCCACGGCTCCCAGGAGGCCCTCCGCGAGGCGATCATGCAGATCGAGGTGCCGGACACCACGATCAACATCCTGCACGCGGCGGTGGGCGGCATCACCGAGAGCGACGTCACCCTGGCGGCCGCGTCCGACGGAATGGTGATCGGCTTCCATGTGCGGCCGGATACCAAGGCCGCCGCGCTGGCCGAGCGCCAGGGCGTCGATATTCGTACCTACCGCGTGATCTACGAGGCCCTCGAGGACATCCGCGGGTTGCTCACCGGGCTGCTGGATCCCGAGTTCGAGGAGAAGGTCCAGGGTTCGATCGAGGTGCGCGACACCTTCAAGATCCCCAAGGTCGGCGTCATCGCCGGTTGTTTCGTCACCGATGGCCAGGCGGGCCGCAACCACAAGGCGCGCTTGCTGCGGAGCGGCGTGGTGGTCTGGGAGGGCAAGCTGTCGTCCCTCAAGCGGTTCAAGGAGGACGTCAAGGAGGTCGCCAAGGGGTTCGAGTGCGGTCTCGGCCTCCAGGACTACCACGACATCAAGAAGGGCGACGTGATCGAGACCTACACGGTTGTGGAGGTCGCCCGGAAGCTGTAGCTCGTCTCCATCCCGAAATGCGGGATGGGAACTAGCTCCGGGCTGGACGCCGTGGTCGTCGGAGTCCTGCGCCTGACCTTTGCCCTGCACGGTGTGCGGAGCCTCAAGGAGAAACGACGGATTCTCGCCCGGCTGCGGGACCGCGTCCGCGCGCGCTTCAACGTGGCGTGGTCGGAGGTCGGCGATCAGGACGAGTTGCAGCGCGCCGAGATCGGGGTCGCGGCGGTGTCGGGCGAGGCACGCTACCTGGACGGCCAGCTGAACCGGGTGGTGGACGAGGTGGAAGCGGCTCACGCGGCGGAGCTCGTCCACCGGGAGATGGAGATCGTCCATTACGGGTGATCTGGTAGAGTCGAGCGCGATCGGGGACGGCGGATGAACGTCCGGCAGATGAAGGATCTGGACAAGATCCAGGAGCGGGGCAGCCTGCGGCTGTCCACGCGACAGGCCGGTGCGCTGACCTTCGGCGCCCTGCTGCTGGTGGCCCTGGCCTTCGCGGTCGGCATCCAGGTGGGGCGCGTGTTGACCCCGGATCAGCAGGATCTGGTCGCCCCCGACGTGGCGTCCGCGGACCGGTCGATCGCCGAGGTGCTGCGGGCGTATCAGCAGCGCGAGGCGGACGGGGTCGCGGAGGGGCTGGGGGAGGCCGAGTCCGAGTCCGAGACCGAGTCCGAGACCGAGACCGAGACCGAGACCGAGTCCGAGACCGAGACCGAGAC
>CAYTBN010000079.1:0-28855 GCA_964436045.1 uncultured Rickettsiales bacterium
CGTTGTCCAGACCGTCGCACAGCTCGGGGGCGCCGGGGTAGACCGACGCATCGGCATCGTCGCAATCGCCGTCGCAGACGTGGAACCCATCGCCGTCGGCGTCCACCTCGTCTACGGGCACGACGCCGTCGCAGTCGTTGTCGGCCCCGTCGCACAGTTCGGGAGCGCCCGGGTACGCGGTGGCGTCGCCGTCGTCGCAGTCGCCCTCGCAAACGGCGAAGCCGTCCAGGTCGTTGTCCTCCTCGTCGGCGGGCACCACGCCGTCGCAGTCCGTGTCCACGCCATCGCAGGCCTCGGCGGCCCCCGGGTTCACCGTGGCGTTCAGGTCGTTGCAGTCGCCTTCACAGCGCATGTAGCCGTCGCCGTCCGCGTCCTGTTCGATGAGCGGAATGCTGCCGTCACAGTCGTTGTCCAGCCCGTCACACAGTTCGGGGGCGCCGGGGTAGGTCGTGGCGTCGCCGTCGTCGCAGTCCGCGTCGCAGACGAACCAGCCGTCACCGTCCGCGTCCACCTCGTCGACCGGCACCACGCCGTCGCAGTCGTTGTCCAGCCCGTCACACAGCTCCGAGGCGCCGGGGTAAACCTGGGCGCGGTTGTCGTCACAGTCGCCATCGCACTCGGCGAAGCCGTCACCGTCGTCGTCGGTCTCGCTGGCCTCGACCACGCCGGAGCAATCGTTGTCCACGCCGTCGCACAGCTCCGGAGCGCCGGGGTAGACCGAGGCGTCGTTGTCGTTGCAGTCGGGCTGGGGCTCGTCACAGGCAGTGAATCCGTCGCCGTCCTGGTCGAAACCCTCGTCGATCAGCCCGTCGCCGTCGTTGTCCTGGTTGTCGCACTCCTCCTGGTCGAAACAATCGGCGATGCCGTCGCCGTCCACGTCGAAGCCCTCGTCCACCGCTCCGTCGCAGTTGTTGTCCACGGCGTCGCAGACCTCGGCGTTGCCCGGGAACTGGTCTTCGTCGCCGTCGTTGCAGTCGCCGTCGCAGGCGCTGACGCCGTCACCGTCGTCGTCGGTGTCCGGGTCGGCGCCATCGATCAGCGCGTCACAGTCGTTGTCCACGGCGTCACAGACCTCGTCCGCCGCCGGATTGATCGCCGCGTCGCCGTCGTCGCAGTCGGTGGTGCAGCCGCTGTACTGGTCGCCGTCCACGTCCGTGTCGGGGTCCGCCTCGTCGGTGAGACCGTCACAATCGTTGTCGATCCCGTCGCAGATCTCGGTGGCGCCGGGGCCGATGTCCGGATCGGCGTCGTCGCAGTCCTGGCCGCCGTACTGCTCGTCCTCGTAGCCATCGTCGTCCGTGTCGGTGTCCACCGAGAACGAACTGCCGTCACCGCCGGTCATGAAGGAGCCACAGTAGGAGTTGTTGCCCCCCACCGTGCCCGCCACGTCCACCGTCGGGGATACGGTGCCGTCCATGTAGAACACCTTGACGCGGCCGCCGGAGCCACCCCCGCCGCCGTCGTCGTAGTAGTGGCCCACGCCGCCGATCGCCTGCAGGGTGCCGGTGATGTTGGCGCTGGCGGTCCACAGCAGGATCCCGCCACCCGCGCCACCACCGCCGGAGTCGTTGAGGAACACGCCCGCCGCGCCGCCATTGGTCCGGACGGTACCGGCGATGGTGAGCACGTCGGCCTCCAGCCAGATGGCGCCCGCACCGTCGCCGCCGCCGCCCCAGCCGTCGCCGTCACCGGAGCCGCCCGAGCCGCCCGCGGAGCCCATGTCGATCTCGAAGGTGTCGTCGTCGCCGTTCTCGACGCCCCCCTGGCCGTCGAGGGCGCAGCCGCCGAGCTGCCAGTAGTCCCTAACGCCATCGCCCCCGTCGGCGCCGTACGCGCCGCCGCCAGCGCCGTCGATGACGTACGAGCCCCCCTGGCCGCCCCCGTCCCCCTCGCCCATGCCGGCCAGGGCGTTGAGGTCGGCACGGTAGCCGCTGCCGTCGGCGATGATGTACGACGTCGCGTCCACCTCGATCGAGTCGGCGATGATGCGCAGGGTTCCGGTGGTACTGGGATCGCCGTCGTAGGTCTCCACGTACAGGATGCCGCCGTTGATCACCTGCACCGAGTCGTAGGTATGGGTGCCACCCAGGGTCTGACTGGTGCCATCGATGATCAGATCCTGCGCCCCCGCGCGCGGAGAAATGACCAGGCTTGCCAGTGCCAGCAAAGCCACGCTGCCGAGGCGGATGATGTGCGCGTTCGAACGGTGGTCGAGCATGATGCGTCCCTTCAGGATAGCCGTGCGCCGGCCAGACACCACGGCTCCCGCTCCCTGTTCTACCGGACCTTGAAGAGGCTAACAACGAACGCGGGGAGAATCCACGGTAGCCGGGTCAGGGGCGCAGGCCCTCGACGAAGGGCACCTCGAAGACCTTGGGGTGCATGATCGGGCCGTGGCCGAAGTAGCCGTCCTCGCCGAAGAGCTCGCCGTGGTCGGAGGTGATCACGATCCAGGTGCCAGGGGGCACCACGTCGAACAGGCGCTCCACGACCCCGTCGAGGTGGGCGACCGCCCGGATCTGGCGGCGGCGCAGCCGTTCGAGGCGGGCGTCGTCGAAGAACCTCGGCTCGCTGTCCCGGTGGTGCAGGTGTCCCTCGGCCGGGCCTTCGCCCAGGGAGCGGAACACCCCGTTGACCCCGGCGATGCGGGGCCACTCCTCCGACGGTTCGTCGGGCAGGGCGTAGGGATAGTGGGTCTCGCCCACGTTGAGCAGGGTGAAGGTCGGCCGGTCCGGGTCGAAGCGCAATCGGCCGAGCATCGCCTCCATGTCGTTGTGGGTCGGCATCAGCTCATAGCTGTCGAAACCCACCGCGAGCGGCGTGTGTTCGTTCATCACCGGCAGCGAGACCAGGGCGCGGGTGTGGTAGCCGTGGGTGTCCCGCAGGAAGGGGGGCAGGTAGAGGGCGGGCAGCATCTGCTCGAAGGCCACGCCCTCGATGCCCAGCCGCTCGGAGAACCGCAGGAAGTCCCGCTTGTAGTGCTCCGAGGCGAACACGTGGGTCGGCGAGGGGTGGGGCATCAGCCCCATCAGCAGGTTGTAGTGCGACGGCGCGGTCCACGAGGCATAACTGAACCGCCGCTCGACAGCGCCCAGGCGGGCGATGGCCCGCGGCGCCGCGGCCACGAAGGTGTCGTGGCGGCAGCTGTCGAAGGTGATCAGCACCAGGTTGCGCGCCCCGGGGGTGGGTGGGGTTCGATCGGCCAACGACAGTCCTCCCGATACGCGACGCGGGACTTGCATTCCCACCCCGGTACCCTACCATCCCGGGCGAGGAGCGTTGAGACGACCGGCGATGGTACGGAACCGACGAGGACTGCGACTCGGGCTGTACGGCCTGGTGATGGCTGCCCTGCTGGCCGTGGCCGCGGGGAGCTGCAAGCGCAAGACGCCCCCACCCCCACCGTCCGACAGCACCAGCGTGTTGCTGGTGATGATCGACACCCTGCGCGCGGACCACGTCGGGGCGTACGGCTACGACAGGCCGACCACCGCCACCCTCGACGAGCTGGCCCGGACCGGGGTCGTGTTCGACCAGGCGTTCGCCAACTGCTCGTGGACCCGGCCGTCGATCGCGTCGCTGCTCACCGGCGTCTACCCGCGGGAGACCGGAGTCTACAAGGAGCAGTTCGACAAGCTCACCCCCGACGTCGTGACCCTGGCCGAGATGTTCCAGGGTGCCGGATATCGGACCTACGGTGTGACGGCCAATCCCACGGTCAACGGCGTGTTCGGCTTCGACCAGGGCTTCGACCAGTACGGAGACTGCGGGGTGGTCTGGGGCTGGATGAAGGGCAAGCACAAGTACAAGAAGGGCAAGGTCCTGATGGAGGACGCGGACCTGGTCACCGACCGGTCCATCGCCCTGCTCGAGCGCCACGAGGGGGGGCCTTTCTATCTGCAGGTGCTCTACATCGACCCCCACCTGCCCTACGGCGCACCCGCCGAGTTCGACCATCCCCTCAACAAGAAGCCGAAGGGCCCGGTGGAGCGCTACGACGCCGAGGTGGCCTTCGCCGACGCCGAGCTGGGCCGGCTGCTGGCCCATGTCCGCGAACACCACCCGGACACCATGGTCATCGTCACCTCGGACCACGGCGAAGGGCTGCGGGACCACCCCGGTGTGCCCAGGGCGAGCAGCCACGGCTTCGTGCTGTACGACTCCAACATCCACGTCCCGTTGATCTTCAGCCACCCGGGACTGCAGACCGGGATCCGGTTCGCCGATCCCGTGCAGCTGCTGGACCTGGTCCCCACCATCGCCGAGCTGTTCGGCCTGACCGTGGACAGCCAGGTCAAGGGGACCTCGCTGGCGCCCATCCTCCACGGCGAACAGGCCCCGCCGCTGCCCGAGCAGATCTTCACCGTCACCGAGTTCAACGAGATGGACAAGGTGGCCGTCCGCGAGCCCGGCTACAAGCTGCAGCTCAATCGGGATCACGTGGCCTACCACACTGGCCTTCGCCCCGATCTGGACGAGGAGAAGCGCGAGACCGTACTCGATCTGATCGAACTCGGTGGCACGGCGGAGCTGTACCGGCTGCCCGGCGGCGAGACGCCGGTGGCCGAGGCTGGCCTCAACCTCATCGACGATCCCGCCGAGCAGGCGACCCGGCAGCGGTTGCAGACCGCCATCGAGGAATGGGAGGCCCGCACCACCGCCCGCCCGCCCATCAACCGCGACGCCAAGAACGAGGTCGACTCCGAGGTCGTCAAGCAGCTGCGGGCGCTGGGGTATCTGGAGTAGTCCCCTCCGTCCTTCAGTGCCAGGAATCACAGCAGTCGGGTCTACGATCCCGGCCCGGGACCGGCCGAGTCCGAGACCGAGACGGCTCCCCACCCTACGCCAGCAGGGCGACGCTCTTGACCTGGGCCCAGACCTCGAGTCCCTCCTCGAGGCCGAGGACCGCCGCCGATTTTCCCGTGACACGGGCGAGGACCGATACGCCGCCCACGTCGAGCTTGACCAGTCGGCGGGAATCTCCCTCTTCGGCGATCTGCGCGATCGTCGCCGGGAGGATGTTGAGGATGCTGGTTCCGGACTGTTTCTCCTGGGTGAGGCTCACGTCGCGGGCCAGGATACGCAGGCGGACGGCGTGGCCCGGGGTCAGGTCCATGCGTTCCACGGTGAAGCGGCCCGCCGGGAAGCTGAGGTAGGTCAGGTGGTACTCGTCGTCGTGGTCGGCGACGGTCGCCTCCACGATCGCCTCGGCATCGGCGCGGTGGGCGAGGGGTAGATCAAATCGGGTGAGCATCCGGGCGATGGGTCCGGTGGCGATGATCTTGCCCCGGTCCATGAGGGCCAGGTGATCGGCCAGCTGGGCAACCTCGGCGGCGGCGTGGCTGACGTACAGGATCGGAATCGACAGGTCCGTGTGCAGGCGTGACAGGTAGGGAAGGATCTCCCGCTTGCTGTCGGGGTCGAGTCCGGTGAGCGGCTCGTCCATCAGCAGCAGCCCCGGGTTGGTCAGGATGGCGCGTCCGATCGCCACGCGCTGCCGCTCGCCGCCGGAGAGTTCCGAAGGACGACGGCCCAGCAGGGCACCGACACCCATCAGGTCGACGGCGTGATCGAATCGCACCCGTCGTTCCGCCGCCGGCACCCTGTCATACCCGTAGCTCAGGTTGCCCCGCACGGTGAGGTGGTCGAACAGGCTCGCCTCCTGGAAGACGTAGCCGATGGGACGCCGATGGGTGGGGACGAACGTGGCGCCGTCCTGCCAGATCGTCTCGCCCACGCTCAGAAAACCGCCGGGGCATCTCTCCAGGCCGGCGATGGCGCGGAGCAGTGTCGTCTTTCCGCACCCGGACGGCCCCAGGATCGCGGTGACGCCCGAGGATGGGACCTCGAGTTCGGCGTCCAGGGTGAACGATGCGCGGTCCAGTCCCAGTCGTGCGCGGATCGTCATGTCCTCACCGTCCGGAACCGGCGGTTGAGCGCGTACACCGTCAGGAGCATCAGGAACGACGCGACCAGCAGGCCGCCGGCCAGCCAGTGGGCGCTGCCGTAGTCGAGGGTCTCCACGTGGTCATAGATCGCGATGGACACGACCTGGGTCTTCCCCGGGATGTTGCCGCCGATCATCAGCACGACCCCGAACTCCCCGACCGTATGAGCGAAGCCGAGCACGGCGGCGGTCAGGAAACCCCGGCGGGCCAGCGGCACGGCGATGGTGACGAACCGGGCCAGCGGCGCGGCGCGCAGGGTGGCCGCGGCCTCCAGTGGACGGCGCCCGACCGCCTCGAACGCACCCTGAAGCGGCTGGATCACGAACGGAAGCGAATAGAAGACCGAGCCGATCACCAACCCCGCGAACGAGAACGCCGGCGCGGTACCCCCGAGCCAGACGAACAGCCCACCGATGGGCCCCTCGGGTCCGAGGGCCAGCAGAAGGTAGAAGCCCAGGACCGTGGGCGGAAGGACCAGCGGCAGGGCGACGATCGCCTCGATGACAGGCTTGCTGCGGGCGACCGTTCTGGAGAGCCACCAGGCCAGCGGGGTGCCGACGAACAGCAGGATCAGGGTCGTCAGCGTCGCCAGCTTCAGCGTTATCCACAGGGCGATCAGGTCTGCGTGGCTGGGCATCTGTTCATTCCGGCGTGTCGTAGCCGTAGCTGCGGATCAGGTCTCGGATGACGTCCGTCTTGAAGAACTCGAGCAATGCGCGCGCCTCCGGTCCCTCCTTCAGGAGGATCGCCTGCTGATCGATCGGCGCGTGGAGATCCCTCGGGATGACCCAACTCGACCCCGGCAGCTCCTGATCCGGACGCCGAACCTGGGACAGCGCGACCAGCCCCAGGTCGGCATTTCCACTGTTCACGAACTGGAAGGCCTGGCCGATGTTCTCGCCGAACACGAGTCGTTCCTGCACATGTTCCCAGTGTCCCCGCTGCACCAGCAGCTCCTGCGCGGCCTGCCCGTAGGGGGCCAGTTCGGGACTGGCGATGGCCAGATGCCGGAAGCTCCCCTCGGCCAGGATGTCTCCGCCGTCGTCGACCACACCGTCCTGCCCGCTCCACAGGACGAGGCGCCCGGTTGCGTAGGTGAAGCGACTCCCCGGGATCGCCCTGCCCTCCTGCTCCAGGCGTGCGGGGCGGTCCACGTCAGCGGCGAAGAACGCGTCGAACGGCGCTCCATGGACGATCTGGGCGTAGTGCTTGCCGGTCGATCCGGTGGCCGCGAGGACCCTGTGACCGGTCTCCTCCTCGAAGCGCCGGACGATCTCCTCCATCGGCCCGGCGAAGTTTGTGGCGACCGCGACCTGGATCTCCGTCTGTCCGGCCGGCCCGCGGGATCCGATGGAGAACGCCAGGAAAACGGCGACGCCCCCGATCACGGCGATCGAGCCCACGACCAGGGAGGTGCTTGCAGCCGCCGCGGTGCGAGTCACAGTTCCAGGCCCTCGTTCTGTCGCGCCAGGAAGGCGCTGAAGTCATCGGCGACGCGCTTGAAGAGCGCGATGGCCTGTGTTCCCTCGGCTGTGAGCACGGCGCCGCCGCCGCCCCGGCCGCCAGTGCTGCTCTCGACGAGGGGCTGCTTGCTCTGCCGGTTCATCGAGTTGACCAGCTCCCAGGCGTGGCGGTACGACATCTTCATCGAGCGTGCCGCGGCGCTGATCGATCCGTGCTCTTCGATCCGTTCCAGCAGCACGATCCGACCGAATCCGAGGAACGTGCCCTCCGGACCTTCGATCCAGAGCCGTCCGCGAACCCCGTAGCCCCCTGGATAGCCCTTTCGCTGGTGTTTGTGCGCCATCTGGAGCGTTATGTACCATGGGGAATAACGCACGGCAAGAGAACGGGTGGTGCGTCCGGTCGGGGCTCAGAATCCCGAGCCGTAGAGCAGGTAGCCGGCCCCCGCGTCGGAGCTCCCCTCGTCGTTGCCAGGGGCGCCGATGATGATGTCCGAGTATCCGTCTCCGTCGATGTCTCCGGCGACATCCACGCTCCAGCCGGCGTTGTCGCCGGCCGCCTCGCCGACGAAGATGGCGGGGGCGGTGGACAGCTCGACGGAGCCGAACAGCGACGGGGCGCCGTACATCAGATAACTCGCCCCCGAGTCCGTACCGCCCGCGTCCACGGAATGGGCGCCGACGAGGTAGTCGTCCAGGCCGTCCCCGTTGACGTCGCCCGCTCCCCGGACCTCGATGCCGGCGTTGTCGCCGGATGACTCCCCGGTGAACAGGAGATCGGCCAGGCTCAGGTCGAGGTTGCCGGCCAGGGACCCGGTCCCGTAGATCAGATAGGCCTTGCCCGCGTCGGTCGCACCGTCATCGGAGCCCGGAGCCCCGATGAGGAGATCGCCCTGGCCGTCCCCGTCCACGTCGCCGGCCGCCGAGACCTGCGTTCCCGCCTCGTCACCGGCCGCCTCCCCGACGAACTTGGCGGCGGCGACGGCCAGGGACGTCTGGCCTGACGGAGTGCCCCACACCAGGTACGCGGCGCCGGCATCGGCTCCACCGGAGTCGTCGCCCCAGGCGCCGATCAGCAGATCGTCGAGACCGTCCCCGTCCACGTCGCCCGCGGAGGACAGGGCGCCGCCCGCCTCGTCGCCCGCGGACTCGCCCACCAGGGTCGCGTCGGCGTTGCCGAGATCGATGACGCCCGCGAGGGGACCGAGGAGCAGATAGGCCGCGCCCGCCCCGGCCCCGCCGTCGTCGTTGCCGGCGGCGCCGACGAGGACGTCGTCGTGGCCGTCCCCGTCCACGTCGCCCGCGGCGGCCACGTCGCCGGCGTAGTCCCACGCGGCCTCCCCGACGAGCTCGGCGACGGCGGTGAACATCTCGACGGGGCCGTTCGCCGGACCGTGGAACAGGTAGGCCGCGCCCGCCTCCGAGCCGCCCCCGTCCTGGTGATGGGCTCCGACGAGGATATCGGCGTATCCATCGCCATTGACGTCGCCGGCGCCCCGGGCCCAGCCCAGGCCGTCCCCCGGCGCCCCACCCAGGAAGACGGCGGCCGCGGTTGCCACGTCGACGTGGCCATACACCGGGCCGTGGAAGAGGTACGCCTTGCCCGCCTTGTTGCCTCCCCACTCCCCGGGGGCGGAGATCAGGAGGTCGTCGTACCCATCGGCGTTCACGTCCCCCGCCGTGGCCGCCGTCCGCCCGGAGAGATCGCCCTGCGCCTCTCCGATCAACTTCGCGTCCGTCGCGGACAGTCCGATGGTCCCCCTGATCTCGCAATCGTTGCCCGTCCCGTCGCAGTCGTTGTCGATCCCGTCCCCGCAGATCTCGGTCAGGCCGGGGTGGGCCAGGGGTTCGTCGTCGTCGCAGTCACCGCCACAGGCAAACCAGCCGTCACCGTCATCGTCCTGGGTTTCGTTCGCCGGGATCTGGCCATCGCAGTCGTTGTCGTATCCGTCGCACATCTCGCCGGCCCCGAGGTAGGTATCGGGGTTGCTGTCGTCGCAGTCCCCTTCGCAGACGGCCTGGCCGTCGCCATCGGCGTCCACGTCATCGGCGGGCACGAGGCCATCGCAGTCGTTGTCCAGACCGTCGCACAGTTCCGGCGCGCCGGGGTAGATCTGCGGATCCTCGTCGTTGCAGTCCTGATCACACAGCAGCCAGCCGTCGCCGTCCTCGTCCATGCCCTCCAGTGGCGGGACCACCCCGTCACAGTTGTTGTCCAGGCCGTCGCACAGCTCGGGCGCGCCAGGGTAGCTCGTGGGATCCAGGTCATCGCAGTCCACACACAGCGAGGCCCCGTCGCCGTCGTCGTCGGTCAACTCGTCCGCGGGGATCACGCCGTCGCAGTCGTTGTCCTTCCCGTCGCAGAGTTCGGGCGCGCCGGGGTACCTGTCGGCTGCCCCATCGGCACAGTCGTTACACGACGGGTAGCCGTCGTTGTCGGCGTCGTTGGTCTCGAAGTCCGGCACCACTCCATCGCAGTCGTTGTCCAGTCCGTCGCACTGCTCCGCTGCGCCGGGGTAGAAGGTGTCGTCGGTATCGTCGCAGTCCCCGCAGTAGGGTGTGCCGTCGCCGTCCTGATCCAGGGTCTCCCCATAGTCCAGGGCGCCGTCGCAGTCGTTGTCCTGGCCGTCGCACAGCTCCGGCGCGCCGGGGAAGGTATCGGCATCCAGGTCGTCGCACTCCTCGCAGCCGAGGAACCCGTCGCCGTCGTCGTCATCCTCGGTCGCCGGCAGGCTGCCATCGCAGTCGTTGTCCTGGCCGTCGCACAGCTCGGCAGCTCCCGGGTGCACCAGCGGATCCTCGTCGTCGCAGTCGTCGCACAACGAGTAACCGTCGCCGTCCACGTCCACCTCGTTGTCCGGCACGGCGCCATCACAATCGTTGTCCAGGCCGTCGCACAGCTCGGCGGCGCCCGGGTACACCTCCCCTAGCTGGTCGTCACAGTCATCACACTCCACCCACCCGTCGCCATCGGCGTCCAGCGTCTCGGTATCGGCTGCAAGTCCGTCGCAGTCGTTGTCCAGGCCGTCGCACAGCTCTGGCGCGCCCGGGTAACTCTCCGCCGCCGCGTCGTCGCAATCCTCGCAGGCCAGGTAGCCGTCGCCGTCGCCGTCCTCCTCCAGCAGTGGCACGACCCCGTCGCAGTCGTTGTCCAGGCCGTCACAGAGCTCCGCGGCCCCCGGGTAGGTGGTCGGGTCGCCGTCGTCGCAATCGAAGCACGCGCTCGAGCCGTCGCCGTCCTCGTCGACCTCGTCGGCGGGGACCAGGCCGTCACAGTCGTTGTCCAACCCATCACAGATCTCCTGGGCGCCGGGGTAGCTGGCGGGGTCACCGTCGTCGCACTCCTCGCACCCCATGTACCCGTCACCGTCGAGATCCGCTTCGTCCTCCGGAACGACCCCATCACAGTCGTTGTCCTCGGTATCGCAGAGCTCGGGGGCGCCGGGGTAGAAGCTGGCGTTGCCGTTGTCGCAATCCTCGCAGTGCACCCAGCCGTCCCCGTCGGCGTCCAGCGTCTCGTCCACGGACAGCGCCCCGTCACAGTCGTTGTCCAGGAAATCACACAGCTCAGGAGCACCCGGATAGGTCTCCCCGTCGGCGTCGTCGCAGTCGGCGCAGGCCGGGTAACCGTCGCCGTCCCCGTCCTCCTCGTCGGCGGGTAGGACACCGTCGCAGTCGTTGTCACCCCCGTCGCAGAATTCCGGCGCGCCCGGATAGGTCTCCGGGTCGTTGTCGTCGCAGTCCTCGCACCCGGTGAAGAGGTCGCCGTCCGCGTCGAGTTCGTCCGGGCTCAGCTGGCCATCGCAGTCGTTGTCCACGCCGTCACAGGCCTCGGGGGCGCCGGGGAAGGTGAGCGGAGCGCTGTCGTCACACTCCGCGCAGGCCATCCAGCCGTCGCCGTCGCCGTCCACCTCGTCGGCAGGGACCGACCCGTCGCAGTTGTTGTCCAGCCCGTCGCAGACCTCCGTCGCGCCCGGGTTCACGGCGGGATCCCCGTCGTGGCAGTCCCCGTCACAGGTGTCGAAGCCGTCGCCATCGACGTCGTCGAGGTTCAGGGTCGGCGCCGTGTCGTCGCAATCGCCATCGCACTCGGACGCGCTGTCCCCATCGGCGTCATCCTCCAGCGGATCGGTGGCGCCGTCGCAGTCGTTGTCGGCGATGTCGTCACAGAGGTCCGGCGCCCCGGGGAAGACCTCGGGGTTGGTATCGTCGCAGTCCGGTCCCCCGGACGGCCCGTCGCAGGCCGCGAAGAATCCGTCTCCGTCGGCATCCACCTCCGTCTCGCCCAGGATCCCGTCGCAGTCCGTGTCGACCCCGTCGCAGCCCTCCTCCGCGCCGGGGAAGACCGCCGCATCCCCGTCGTCGCAGTCGCCGCCACACCCCGACCAGCCGTCCCCGTCGCCGTCCTCTTCGTCGGTCGGGAGGACGCCGTCGCAGTCGTTGTCCTGGCCGTCACAGACTTCGTCGGCCCCCGGGTAACTCGTTTCGTCGGTGTCGTCGCAGTCCCCGCAGGCCGTGGCCAGACCGTCGCCGTCCTCGTCCCCGCTGCCCGTACCCGACAGGGTGACGGTGCCGGATCCGCCCCCGTCGGCCAGCTCCGCCGACTCGATGTGCACCCAGCCGCTGGCGGATCCGCCCTGGAGGGGCTCGAAGGTGACCTGGATCTCCAGCTCTGCTCCGACCTCGAGCAGGTGGTCTCCGTCCACGTCGTCACCGCTGAACGAGTAGCTGTCCTCGTCCCCCTCGACCGGGGAGACGGTGAGGTTCAGCGGGACCTCTCCGGTGTTGCGAACGAGGAACGCGACCGGATCCGCCGGGCAGCCGACCGGCTGGGACCCGAACTCGAGTTCGCCGGGCTCGATCTCGAACGCGGCGCTGCCCGGCTCGGGGCATCCGTTGCCGGCCAACAACAGCAATGCGAACAGCGCCGTGGGGAGTGTTCCCCAACGTGATTCGGTGCCCACCCGGATCTGCATGGCTTTCGCTCCCCCCTCGAGATCGATGGCTGGAGGCGCCTCGTGCCTTGTCCTTCGCATGCAGCATACCAAATTCTTCGCGGGCGACCGCCCGGCAACGGCGCACGAACGCCGCCGGACCGGATCCACCGGAACCCGCTAGACTGGTCCCGTGGGGGAGGCCAGCCGATTGACTGCGCGGGGAGGTCCGTTCTCCCCCGGTTCGACGGTCGAGCACTACCGGATCCTGCGTGTGCTGGGTCGCGGTGGTATGGGCGAGGTGGTGCCGGCCCGGGACACGGAGCTCGGCCGGCGGGTGGCGTTGAAGGTGATCCACCCCCACCTGCTGGTGGCCGATCCGGACGGCAGCAAGTTCTTGCACGAGGCGCGGGCGACGGCGCGCTTCAGCCACCCACACATCGTGCTGATCTACGGGGTCGGTCGCCACCGCAACATCCCCTACATGGCGCTGGAGTACCTGGAGGGACGGACCCTGCGCCGCCGGTTGGCCGGAGCGCCGCTGGGGGAGCGGGAGTGCGTTCGCGTCGGGCTGGCCGTGGCCGAGGCGCTCCGGGAGTCCCACCGTCACGGTGTGGTCCACGGTGACCTCAAACCGCGCAACATCCTGATCCCCACCGATGGGCGCATCCGGGTTCTCGATTTTGGCCTGGCGCGACTGGTGGCTGGTGGTGCCCGCGTGTCCAGCGATCCGGATGGCGAGGACCAGACGGAGGGCGGGGGGGCCGCACCGGACGGACCCCGCGCCGAGACCACCTTCGGATCCCCCCAGTACATGGCACCCGAGCGGTGGCTGGGAGAGGAGCCCGGGGCGACGTCGGATATCTGGGCCCTGGGCGTGATCCTCTACGAACTGATCGCCCGGCGGCGCCCCTACGACCACGCCGACATCTCCCAGCTCGGCTCGCTGATCGTCCGCTCGGCACCCCTGCGACGGGTCGACCGGGAGCGGGCTGTGCGACGGGAGTTCGCCGACCTGATCCAGCACTGTCTGCGCAAGGATCCGCAGACCCGGCCGGACGCGGTCGCGGTGGCCACCCGGCTCAGGGACCTGCTCGCAGGGAGGACCACCTCACGCAGCCGCGAGGAGGCTCCATTCCGCGGACTGCGACCCTTCTCGGAGCGCCACGCCCACCTGTTCCACGGGCGCGAGGCCGAGGTCGACGCCCTCCTGGAGCGGCTGCGGAAGCGGACGGTTGTGCCGCTGGTCGGGGCGTCCGGAGTCGGCAAGAGTTCCTTCGTGCGCGCCGGGCTGATCCCGCGGCTGCGAGAGCAGGGTAGCTGGGTCGTGATCCGCGTCCGTCCGGGCCGGCGTCCCTTCGTCGATCTGGAGGCCGCCTACCAGGACGCGGCTGAAGCGACGGTGACCGGCGCCCTGGACGAGGAGCCATCCACCGCCTCCCTGCACCTCACGCGGGAGGACATGGACCGGATGGCCGAGCAGGCGCCGAACGAGGCCCGGCCCGAAGAGGGGTTGGCGGCACGGCTGCGCGCCTCTCCCCACCGGCTCAACGTGGTTCTCCACGAGCTGGCGAACCTGGCCGACGCCCGGATCCTGTTGTTCGTGGATCAACTCGAGGAACTGTACACGCTGGTGGACGACACGGACCTGCAGCGGCGCTTCCTCGAGGCGGTCTGTTCCGCGGCCGACGATCCCCTGTCGCCCGTGCGGGTGATCTTCGCGATCCGCGACGACTTCCTCGGCCGCCTCCACCAGGGGGAACGGATCCGCTCGGTCCTCGGAGGGGTGACCGTACTGCAGCGCCCCGACCGCGAAGCCATGGAGCAGGTCCTCTGGCGGCCGTTGAAGGCGCTGGACTACGAGCCGGACGACCCGGAGCTTTTCGCCGAGATGGTCGAGGAGGTCCGTGACGAGCCAGCCTGCCTTCCCCTGCTGCAGTTCACCGCGCGCCTGCTCTGGGACCGCCGTGACCGGGAGCAGCGCAAGATCCGCCGGGCGACGTACGAGGCGCTCGGTGGGGTGGCGGGGGCGCTGGCGCGCCACGCCGACGGGGTGCTCGAGGGGCTGACACCTGCGGACGTGCGGGTCGCGCGCACTATCCTGCTGCGGCTGGTGAACACCGATGGCACCCGCCGAGTGCAGCCGGTCACGACGGTACTGGAGGGTACGGACCGGCAGGCGACCCAGGTGCTCGGCCAGCTGGTCGACGCGCGGCTCGTGACCGTGAGGCGGGGCACCACGGTCCAGGACGGGGAGTCGGAGCTGGAGCTGGTCCACGAGTCGCTGATCCGCAGCTGGGGCCGACTGGCCCGCTGGATCGACCGCAGCCGCGAGGAGCTGGCGATCCTGGATCAGCTGGGCCAGGTCGCGGCCCTCTGGGACGCGCGCGGCCGCCGGGACGAGGAGTTGTGGCACGGCGAGGCGCTGCATGAGGCCGAGCTGGTGCTCGAGGGCGGCGCCGCCGGGGTCCCGCCCCAGGTCAAGGCCTTCCTGCGCGCCGCGCTGCGCAAGGACCGCCGCCTGCAGCGACGGCGACGGATGCTGGCGCTGGTGGGGATCAGCCTGCTGGGGGCCATCGCCCTGTCGGCCACGGTCTTCGCCTGGTTCATGGCCGACGAGGAGCGGGAGATGCAGCGGCAAAAGGACGCCGCCGAGCTGCAGCGGAACCTGGCGGAGGGTCAGCGGGCAGAGGCCCAGCGGGAGGGAGCACAGGCGGCGTTCGAGCGCGGCGAGATGCTGGAAGCCAAGGCAAAACTGCGGATGTCGCTGGAGACCGAGGATTCCCCCCTCGCCAGGGCACTGTGGTGGCAGCTCGGTGAGGCGCCGCTGGTCTCCAGCCGGGACGTGGGCGCCTTCGTCTACCAGCTGGCCTACTCCTGGGACGGCAGCTCGCTGGCCGTTGCCTGTCAGGACCACGCTGTCTACCTGGTCGACCCGCATACAGAAACGATGCGCGTCCTTCGCGGCCACAGCGATCAGGTGTCGACGGTCGCGTTTGCACCCGACGGAGCCCGGCTCGCGTCCGGATCGTGGGACGCGGAGCTTCGACTGTGGGACGTGGAGGCGAGCACGTCGATCCTGCTGGCGGGGCACGAGGACCGGGTGACCGACGCGGAGTTCAGCCCGGACGGTGCGCTGCTGGTGTCGGCGAGCAACGACGGCACCATCCGGATCTGGAACGCCGCCAGCGGCGCAGATATCGCGGTGCTGCGGGGCCATTCGAAGCAGATCTACGGCGCGAGCTTCCTGCCTGACAGCCGCCATCTGGTGACGTCGGGCGCCGATCAGACCGTGCGCATCTGGGACGCGGACACCGGCCGGCCACTGGCGTCCTTCGGAGGCCACACCAACGGGGTCTGCGGGCTCGCGTTGACCCCGGACGGCGAGCGGTTGGTGTCCGGCAGCCTGGACGGGACGGTCCGTGTCTGGGACGTGGCGAGCGGCACCGAGCTGACCGTGATGACCGGTCACACCGCCCTGGTGTGGGACGTGGACGTGAGCTCGGATGGGAGGCTGGCGGCGTCGGCGAGCACCGACAAGACCGTGCGCCTGTGGGAGCTGGATTCGGGCCGGGAGGTCCATCGACTGGAAGGTCATCCGTCGGGGGTGATGACGGCGACCTTCGACCCCACGGGCCGGCTGGTGGCGTCCGCGGGGCTGGACGATACCGTCCTGGTGTGGGATGTGGCGACTGGCCGGCTCCGCCGCCGACTCGAGGGTCACGATGCCGAGGTGATCGGGGTCGCGTTCAGCCCCGACGGCAACTCGATCGCCACCGGCAGCTTCGACCGGACCGTCCGGATCTGGGATCTCCGCGATGGATCGTCGCGAATCCTCGGTGAGCACGAAGGACGGGTCTACTGGCTGGGGTTCTCGCCGGACGGCGAGCAACTGGGCACCTCTTGCGCCGATGGCACCGCTCGCCTGTGGGAGGTGGCGACCGGCGACTACCTGGAGCTGCGCGGCCACAGGGGGGAGTCCAACGCCATCCAGTTCAGCTACGACGGACGCTGGGTCGCCACCGGGGGCGACGACGGTACCCTGCTGGTGTGGGACGCCCGTAGCGGTCGGGCCCGCTGGCGGGGAATCGCGCTGTTCGAGGATCCGCCACGGTTGCTGGACCACCGGGGGTGGACGGGACTCAGCCGGGGGGTGGCTCCGGGATCGCCAGCGCCGGGATCGGATTGGGTCCGCGCGCTGGAGAAGCGGGCGGTGCTGGCGCGGGGGGGCGAACACGGCACACCCCTGTGCCTGCTGACCACGGCGGACGAGCTGGAGCTGTGGAACACCGACGACGACGCCCTGTTGGGCCGGCTGGACGTGGGCGCGGTCGACGAGCTGGCGGCGGTGTCCACCGGTTGTGTGACCCGCAGCGGCAGTTCGGTCGAGCTCCACGCCCTCGATGGCTCCACCCGGCATCTCTCGGCCGACGCGCGGGCGATCGCCCTCGATGGCGATCAGATCCTGGTGGCGACCGACGCCAACCTCACCGCCTTCTCCCACAAGGGGGTGGCGGCGAGAGTGTCGAGATCGGACCGGCGACCACGGCGCTCGCGAGGGTCGGCGAATGGCTGATCCTGGGTTTCGAGGACGGCAACGTCGAGCGGCACCGTCCGGGCGACAGCAGCCAGCGCAGCGCCCTCCCCTTCAGCGGCACAGCCTCGAGCGCCGTGGTCCGGATGGTCGCCGGCCCCCCCGGGACGGTGGTGGTCGGCTACGCCAACGGCCACGTGGGTCTCTGGAGCGTGGACAACGGATCGCTCCTCCACTCGGCCCGTCTGCACGGCCCCGTCGTCCACCTCCGGGTGGTCGGCGGACAGCTCGTCGCGGTGTCGTCTCTGGGCGACAACCTGAGTTGGGAGCTGACGCCGATGACCATCGATCGATGTGAGCTGCTGCGGCAGATCTGGGAACAGGTCCCAGCGGTATGGACCGGCGGACTACCCGTGGAGCAGAGTCCGCCCCCGGACCATGCCTGCGCGGCACCCTGAACGGGTCGCGGGTCCGATCCCCCCGGCGGGGTTATTCCTCGCCCTCGTCCAACCCCTCGCGGAAGATGAACTCCTGGCCGCCCACGGTCAGCTTGTCGCCGGGCGACAGCGAGGCCTTGGACTTGGACTTGCCGTTGATCTCGATCCGGCCGAACAACCCTTGGCCCGCACGCGGAAGGTCCCCGAGTCGTCCTTGAGGACCTCGGCCATCACCTTTTCCTTGCCCCGTTCCGACTCCCCGACGGGGACGGGGACGGGGCCGAGCCCGCTGGTGGTCACCGCGGTGTCCAGCGGGAACACCCGGCGCCCGCCGCGGCCCCGCAGCAGGAGGTGGGGACGGGTCCGGTCCCGGGCCTCGGCCTGGACCTTGCGCAGGACCGCGGGGGCGACCGGCCGGGTCGCCGCGGCTCGCTCCTGTTCGACGGCGGCCTCCATCTCGGCGGTGGTCAGCGCCCAGTCCGGCAGCTCCTCGATGACCTCAGGAGCCTCGTCGACCTCGCCAGGCTCGAAGATCAACAGATCGCTGCCCACCTGGATCGTCGCCCGCTCGAGCAGCCGGGTGCGGTACTCACGCACGCCGTTGACGAAGGTGCCGTTGGCACGATCCCATGTCCTCGAGGGCGAAGCCGCCCTTCTCGTGGGGAGCGATGCTGAAGTGCTCCCGCGACGAGGACGGTTCCTCGAGGACCAGATCGCAGCTCTTCTCCCGGCCCACCAGATAGGGTCGCGAGGCGACCTCCAGCGTCGAGACCCGCTTGCCGTGCCGGTAGAGGTGCAGTCGCGCCATCCCAGCCTCCCTTCCCCTTCCCGACGGATCATGCCAGCCCACGGCCCTCGCCGTCACCCGCCGTCACCCGCCGTCACCCGCCGTGAGTCACGGCGATCATGTCCGGGCCGATACGGCTGCTGAATTCCTGAACGGCGACGCGATCAGCCGTCGGCGTCCTCCCCTGACCGCTGGGCGCGCCGCGACTGGCGCATCAGCGTCTGGAACACCTCGGTGACCGCGCCCGGGTCCAGTTCGTGGAGCCCTGCCCACGAGCGGCGAACTGCAAGCAGCTCGCGCTCCCGGTCAGGGTCCAGCACCCGTCGCCCGCTGGCGGCCTTGGCGGCCCCTGCCTGACGCGCCAGCTGCACACGGCGCCCGATCAGCACCAGCAACGCCCGATCCACCTCGTCGATGAGTTCCCGGGTCTCCAGGAGGTCCGGGGCCTCCTCCCCGAGTCCGGGGATCGCCATCGACCGCCGGGTCGTGAGCACGTCTTCGACTTCGGTCGGCGACTGCTCCTCGGCCACCAGTTCGTCGTCGATGTTCTGCAGGGCGTCGATGAACTGCTGGCGCACCGTGGCGGCGTAGGGGTTGTCCAGCTGGATCGCCGCGAACAGGTGACCGGCGTCCGATCGTACGGTCTCGACCGTGCGGGTCATCGCCCGGAACGAGGGCGGTGAGAAGGGCACGCCGCCGTCGATCCCCAACGCCAACAGTCCCTTGGCCAGGAAGAAGGCCATCGCGTGGGTGCGGGCCATCAGGCGGTCGTGGGTCTCGGCGTTGGCCTCGATGATCTGACACTCGATGGATTCCAGGAACGCGGTGACCCGGGGACCGGCCTCCGGGTGCAACGGATTGGGGCAGACCACCACTTCCAGGGGGCGCTCGCCGCGGGCCAGCGAGGCCGGGCCGAACAGCGGATGGGTCCCGATCCACGGGATGTCCAGGCCGAGCACGCGCTCCATGGCCTCGATGGGGCGCGTCTTGACGCTGGCCACATCGATCAGGAGCTGGTTCGGGGTGAGCCGTGGCCGAAGCTCCTCGAGCACCCGGGGCAGCACGCCGACCGGGACCGCGAGCACCACCAGCTCAGCGCCAGCCACGGTTGTATCGAGGTCCGTGGCGCTGGCGTCCGGGTTGCCCGGGTCGTAGGTCTGGATGGTGTGGCCGTTGCGAACGGCCAGATCCGCGAACGCGCGGCCAAAGCGGCCATATCCGAGCTGGGCGATGTGCATGTGGCTGATCCCCGTGACCGTCTATTTTGCCCGCTTCCGGGCCTCGCGCACCAGGTCGCCGACCGTATCGGGCAGGGTCGACGAGGTGGCCATCGACTGAATCTTCTTGGGAATCTGCCCGCCGGAGTCGGTGCAGATGTGGTAGCGGATCTCGGTACCGTCGCTGACCGGCGTGAAGTGCCAGCCGCCCACGTTGACCGGCGGCTCGATGGCGTCGTCGTGGTCGGCCACGAACTCGGCGTAGACCGTGCCGTGGTCGCCGCCCTCGTCCAGCTTCTGCCAGGCGAAGGCGGTGGTTCCGGACTCGTTGATCACCCGCCCGCGCACGAACCAGAAGCGGTCCTTGGCCAGGGTCCAACCGGGCACGTCCATCAGCTGGTAATACTCCAGCGCCGAGCCGCGGCGGGCCAGGACCTTGGCCTCGGACACGTGGGCCGTGCTGGCCCATGCGATGGTGCCTTCGATGTCCATCGCCACTTCCATCATGTACTTCGAATCCACGTCGACCTTGGCGTCGGCACGCCAGCACTCGACACCCTCGACCGTCGCCTTGAGCACGGTCACCTCACCGGCGTCGTCGTGGTTCCTGGTGGAGTGCTCGGTCCACGAGCTCTCGGCGCGGACCTGGCTCCAGGTCGGATCGGCGCCCGCGGCCGAGGTCCACAGGATCGCCACCGCCAACGCGCAGTACGAACGAAGCTCGCCGATCATGGCTCCTCCAAGGTGTCGATCCGATGGACGGTCTCCGACACCGATCGATTCGATCAGCCGCCCACGTACTCGTCCAGGGAAAGATACTCGATCCCCTGACCCTGGCGGATCACCAATACGTAGTTGGCGCGAACCGGTTCGAAGACCTCGACCGATCCGCTCCCGTCGGGCCATCGTATCTCCAGCCGGTCGACGGTGCAGTGGTCCTCGGTGCCGATGATCTGCAGCGGGTCGTTCTGCTGTCCGGTCAGGGCGTGGCCGCCGACCACCTCGCGCACGTAGGTGTCGTCCCCCGCGGTCGCGACGATGCGGGCGCCGAAGGCGTCCCGGTTGGCCCCGCCGTCGCCGCCGCCTTCCAGGTGGATCATCAGCCGGTTGCCGTCCTGGCCGATGTCGTTGCGGAACAGGTGGGCGTAGACCGCGCCCGGGTAGGGCGGGTCGTCGTCGCTCGACCAGCGCATCGCCGACGTGCCCATCAGCACGTCGTGGTCCCCGTCCCGGTCGTAGTCCACCAACGCCACGCCGTGGGCCCGGTCGAGCTGCAGACCCGAGTCGTCCGTCTCGTCCTTGAAGGTCCCGTCGTTCTTCTGGCGCCACAGCAGGCTCCAGGTGTACGGGTAGTCCGACGAGGTGATCAGGGCGTCGAGCTGGCCGTCCATGTCGAAGTCGAACAGGGTCCCGCCCAGGTCCCCCTCGTTCCAGCTCTCGTTCCAGGGCACGTCGTGGTCCCGCTGCAAGCCGGTGGCCTCGTTCCCCGGGCGCTGGAACTCACCCCCGTCGCCGACCCCGTCGTTGTACAGCAGCTCGGTCATATCCGAGCTCTGGCCGGCCCACTCGTGGCGCAGCTCGATCTGCAGCAGGTCCAGGTCACCGTCGTTGTCCAGGTCGCCGCAGATGCTGGCCGCCGAGTTGCCGCCGTTGCGGAAGGGCTGGTCGTCGAAGCCGTCGTTCCACTGGCCGGTCTCGTACATGTAGTTGTCGCTGTAGTCCTCGTTGTCGTCCGACGCGAAGCCCACGTCGCGGCCGATGTCCTCGTACGTGCCGTCGCCGCCCGCGTGCCACAGCATGTTGAACTGGCGACCGTACGCGTCCGACAGGATGTCGGTCCAGCCGTCGCCGTCGATGTCGCAGGCCGACGCCCCCCACGACGGGCGGTGGTTGAGGCCGTCGTTCATCGCCGAGACGGTGGTCGTCGACTCGGTCTCCATGCCCGCGTCGGCGGTCACGTCGTCGAAGCCGCCCTCGCCGTCCCCCTCGTACAGCGAGTCCTGGCCGGCGGTGTCCAGGTAGCCGTAGCGGGCGTAGTAGTGGCCCACGAACAGGTCCAGGGTGCCGTCGTGATCGTGGTCGAACATCGTCGCCGCGCTGACCGCGTCGTAGGTCGGGTCGGCGGAGAAGTCGCCCTCCGGCCCCAGGGTGAAGTTGCCCGCGCCGTCGTTGAGCAGCACCTCGCTGCGGTCGCCGATCTCGACGCTGTCGTAGCCGAAGAAGGTGGCCGAGAACGCGTCCTGGTCGCCGTCGTTGTCCACGTCGCCGAAGATCGACCACAGGGCACTTCGCCCCTGCGCCCCGTCGCGGGTGTCGGTGAACCCCGAGGAGAACGTGGTGTCCGCGAACGACGTCCCGCCCTCGTTGCGCAGCAGCCGCTGGTGGTAGGCCGGCTCGTCCGGATCGTCCCGGCTGCCGCTGACCGACTTGCTCAGGTACAGATCCGGCCAACGGTCGCCGTCGATGTCCGCGGTGGCCACCGCCGCCCCCTGGATGTCCAGCCCGTCGATCCCCAGCCCCAACTCGTCGGTCACCTCGGTGAACCACGGCCCGTCGCCCAGATCGGGGCGGCTGTTGCAGATCTCGGGAGGCAGCTCGACGGAGTCGTCATCGTCGTCGTCGTCGCCGGGGCAGCCGGAGAGGCAGAGAGTCAGCGCGAGTGCGGAAATCCAGGGCCAACGGTCCACGATCGGTCTCCGGGCTGGCCAGAGGCCAGCGGGTTCAGGTCGGCAGAAACCTAGCGGACGCGGCACGCTCGTGCCAGGGCAAACGGCCGATGGCGATCGTCGGGGACCGGACGACCAACAGGGGTGCCACGGTCGGCTTGCCCGGCCGTGGCACCCGAATCAGCGCCCGGAGATTCCTTGCGAAGCTGGCCTGATCCCGACGAAACAATTATAATCCCAAGTATAGTTGGAGGTGACGCCATGGCCCAGGTGACGCTCTATCTGGACGAGGAGACCGTGAGCCGGATCGACCGTGCTGCAAAGGAGGATGGCCTGTCCCGCAGTCGCTGGGTCCTGGATCTGATCCGGAGCCGCCTGGTCGACCGCTGGCCGAGATCCGTCGAACAGCTCGCGGGCGCCTGGGGCGATCTCCCGACGGCCGAAGAACTCCGCGGTGACCTCCCGTTGGACGTCCCCCGCGAGACCCTCTGATGTTCGTGCTGGACACCAACACGCTGATCTACTTCTTCAAGGGGATGGGCAAGGTCTCCGAGACCCTGCTCGCGACTTCGCCTCGGGACATCGCGATTCCCGCCGTCGTCGTGTTCGAGCTCGAGGTCGGCATCGCCAAGTCGACGGCTCCGGTCAGGCGCCGCCGACAACTCGACCAGCTGCTCGCCGTCACGACCCTCCTCCCCTTCGGCCGCGACGAGGCCCGCGCCGCAGCCTCGCTCCGGGCGAAACTCGAGGAGAAGGGGTGGCCGATCGGTCCCTTCGACACCCTCATCGCCGGCACCGCCCTGGCCCGCAACTCCACTCTGGTCACCCACAACCTCGACGAGTTCGGCCGGGTGCCTTCCCTGCAGGTGGTCGACTGGTACTGACGATGGCTCTTCCGGATCCGAGCAGAAGTCTCTCTGCAGGTTTCCGGGTGGGCGTCTCCGGCGGTGGCGTGATTTCTGGAACCTGGTCTCGAACCCTCGCCAGATCCATCACGCCAGCAATCGCAACCCCGGCGGCAGGGACTCGCCGAGCATCCGGCGGTCGATGGGTTCGTCGGCGACGGTCTCGCGGACCATGCGGAGCCAGGGGGCGCGGGCCTTCTCCCTGGGGAGGCGGTCGAGGAGGCGGTCGCGCAGGTCCTCGTCGATGTCGCGGGAGCGGTCGTCGGTGCGGCGGGACATCAGGACCAGGGCCAGGGCCCGGTGTTCCATCTTCTTGCCGGGCAGGGCCAGGGTGCGGTCGATCCAGTCCTCGACGCGATCGGTGGGGACCACACCCTCGAGGCCGCCGTGGACGGGCATCCGGGCGCCGAGGCGGCCCAGGCACCAGAGGGCCTGGGGCACGTCCTGGCCGGCCTCGAGGCCCTCGAGGATCGCCTCGCCAATGTCGCGCTTGGTCTTGACCGGCGCCCGCTCGAGGCTGGCGGCCAGCATCCAGATCTGCAACGCCTCGGCTTTCGCGGGCCGCGGCAGGTCCTTGCGGCGCCTGGCGAGCCCCATCTCCGGCAGCAGGGCCTTGAGCAGGCCGGTCTGCAGCTTACGATCCAGGCCGCCGGCGATGCGGCGCCACATGACCCACCACTCGGCCCGGACCCGGTTGTCCCAGGACCGGCAGCCGGCCTTGAGCACTGGCAGCATCAGGTCCATGCGCTCGGCGTCGCCTGCGAACCCGTAGCCCGGACGCAGGCAGAAGCCGGTCAGGTTGTACCAGGAGGCCTCCAGCTCGGTCGGGCCCGTCCGGTGGGCCTTGTCGGGGCGCAGCACCTCGAAGAACCCGCGGATGGTGGGCAGGGGCCACTCGTCCCGCTTGCAGCGCAGGATCTTCTCCAGCCGCGGCACCAGCTTCTTCTTGCCGGGGGCGCCCTCGGGGCCGAAAAAACGCTCCAGGGTCTCGCCAGCGGAGCTGATCCGATCCCCGTCTAGTTCCCGGAAGCGGGGCTGGTCGTCCCCCTCCCCTTCCCCGCCCTCCCGGGCGCGCAGATCGAACTCCAGCCGGTACTCGTCGTCGGTGTCGGTGCGGGCGGCCACCAGATCGAGGGTGCCGACCTCGGACAGGCGGGCGCACAGGCGCACGGGCACCCGCCGGTTGCCCCGGCCCTCGAGCTTGGTCTGGATCGGGGGCAGGGACTCCAGCCGCTCGTCACCGGCCTCCCGCAGGTCGCCGGGGCGGCCGCGGGGATCGGTGGCCGCGAACAGGGGGAACAGCGCCTCCCGGCCCACCGACAGGTTCAGGTCGTGGTCGGCCAGCTCGACGGTCTGGTTCTCCTGCATGCCCTGGGGCGCCAGGCACAGCGCCGCCTGACGAACGCGCTTGCGGCCCTTCTTCTTCTTGCGTCGCAGCTCCAGGCCGACCCACACCGAGTGGGCCAGGCCCGACACGATGCGAATGCCCAGCCCCCTGCGGACCAGGCCGTAGTAGGCCGCCCCCTGGGCCACCGCCAGGTCCAGGGAGACCGCGTCCAGCAGCCGCGGTGGCTCCTGGCCGGCCGGGGTCCAGCTGTGAATGACGTCCAGCAGCCGCCGGGCCACCCGGGGCGGGTTGAGCACGCCGCCGTTGAGCAGCACCCCGTCGAGTCGCGCCCCGTCGCCGCTCTCCTCTCGGTGGCGACGCAGGAAGGCGGCCACGTGGCGGGTGACGGCGGTGTCGTGGGTGTAGGGCAGGCCCCACTCGCGCAGACCGAGGCCCGAACGGCGCGTCACCTGGGCGTCCGGACCGACCTCGGGGAAGAACCCGTCGAGGACACCGTCGATCACCTCCTGGCGCCCCAGCTCCAGCCGCAGCTGGCCGCCCACCAGGGCGCTGCCGCGACCCGGGACGACCACCGAGGCGGCGTCGGGCCCCGCGTCGCCCAGCAGGGTCTCGCGGGCCATCCGGCAGGACTGGCGCAGGGCCTGCCAGCGGCGTCCGTCGAGCCGGGCGCTGCCGCTCAGCCGGGACTCCACCAGGGCCGCCAGCGCCAGGTCCATGTTGTCGCCGCCGAGCATCAGGTGCTCGCCCACGGCCACCCGCTCCAGCTCCGGGCGTTCGCCGCCGCGGACCACCCGGATCAGGGTCAGGTCGGTGGTGCCGCCCCCCACGTCCACCACCAGGATCAGGTTGAGGTCCTCCAGCGCGGCGTCCACGTCCGCGCCCTGGCGGCCGAGCCAGGCGTAGAACGCGGCCTGGGGTTCTTCCACCAGCCGCACATGGCCCAGGCCGGCGACGCGGGCGGACTCGACGCTGAGCTGGCGGGCCACCTCGCCGAAGGAGGCCGGCACGGTGACCACCAGATCCTGCTCGGCCAGCGCCAGCGCCGGGTCGCCGCGGGCGACGATGTGGTCCCAGGCGCGACGCAGGTGGGCCAGGTAGGCCGCTGACGCCTCCACGGGCGAGACCCGGTGATCCAGATCGGCGGGGCTCCGGGGCAAGAAGGCCGCCCGCCGGTCGACCCCGTCATGGCAGAGCCAGGACTTGGCCGAGTGCACCACCCGGTCGGGCACCTCGCCGCCCCTGCGGCGGGCGTACTCGCCGACCACCCCCTCCTCGGGTTCGCCCCAGGGCAGCTCGGCGCTGCCTTCCGGCAGCTCCTGGGCGGCAGGCAGGTACAGAAAGCTCGGCAGCAGGTCGCGGGCGACCACCTCGCCGGGCGCCTGGAGCTGGGGTACCTCGAGGATCTCGACGGGCTGCTGGCCCAGCGTCGCGCGGGGGTCCCCCTTGGCCAGGACGCAGTGGGTCGTGCCGAGATCGATGCCGACGGTGAAGCGGCTCTCCTCGCTCACGATTCCCGCATCCGCACGTCGAACTCGAGCTTCCAGCGGCCGGGGCCCTCCCGCTCGACGCACCACAGCTGCAGGGTGCCGACCTCGGTGACCGCGGTCTTCAGCGTGACGGGCACCAGCGAGCCTTCGCGGCCCTCGGCGTCCAGCACCGCCATCAACGGCGGCAGCTCCACCAGCTCGGCGTCCAGGTCCCAGGATTCGACCACCTGGCCGACCCTGTCGTCCCGGCGAACGGGCGACGAGAAGAAGCGGAACTCGGTGGGCTGGCCGACCACGAGGCCGAACTCGCGCCCGCCCAGCTCGGTGTCGGTGCCCTCCTCCATGCCGATGGGCGCCACGCAGACCCCATCCACCGGGGTGGCCATGCCGGGCACCGCGGGCATCGCCGTCTCGACTCCTACGTAGTAGGCGTGCCCCAGCCCGCCGCGGATCCGCAGGCCGCCGGAGCCCCGGACCCAGGCGTAGCCGGCCGCGCCCAGGGCCACCGCCCGGTCGAGGTCGTGGGCCTGCAGCTCGCGGGCGGGTGCGCCCCCGGCCGCGACGATCCAGCCGTTGAGGATACCCAGCAGCCGCTGGCGGAGCAGCGAGGAGCGGAACACGCCTCCGTTGAACAGCACGGCCGTGGGCTGGACGAACCCGGTGCGGGCCGCGGCCTCGGCACCCGGGCCACCGACCTCGGCCAGCGAGCCGGCGTGGCGCGAGAGGAAGGCCGCGAGGTGCTTGGTGACGGCGGCATCGGCGGCGTACTGCAGGCCCCACTCGGAGAGGCCCAGGGCGCGGGCCACGGCGGGGCGGGCGGCCACGTCCACCTCGGGGAAGAACCCCTGGACCAGCACCTGCTCGGCTGCGGTCCGGTCGACGGCGGTGCGGATGGTGCCGCCGATCAGGCTGCTGCCCCGGCCGGCGATGGCGACGGGCACCTCGGCCAGCTCGGGATCGGCCAGCAGCCGCTCCTTGGCCAGCCGGCAGGCGTGACCCAGCTCCAGGAACTGCCAGCCGTCCAGGCGGGTGCCGGCCTGCGCCAGCTCGACCCGGGCCTGGTGGGCCAGGGCCAGGTCCATGTTGTCGCCGCCCAGCAGGATGTGTTCGCCGACCGCGACGCGGGTCAGGGCCAGGTCGCCCCCCTCCTCGGACACCGCGATCAGGCTCAGGTCGGTGGTGCCGCCCCCCACGTCCACCACCAGGATCACGTCTCCCACCGAGACCTGCTTGCGCCAGGCGCCGCGGGTGCCGGCGATCCAGGCGTAGAGCGCGGCCTGGGGCTCCTCGAGCAGCACGGGCCGGGGAATCCCGGCCGCCGCCGCCGCCTCCACGGTCAGATCCCGGGCCGCGGCGTCGAAGGACGCGGGCACGGTCAGCACCGTCTGTTCGTCACCCAGCGCGCTGCCCTGGCCATTACGCCAGGCCGCCGCCAGGTGCTCGAGGTAGCGGGACGAGACCTCGACCGGCGACAGCTTGGCCACTTCGTCGGGGGCCTTGTAGGGGAGGATCGGGTCGCGGCGGCTGACGCCGCTGTGGCACAGCCAGGACTTGGCCGAGGACACCAGCCGGCCCGGCACCTTGGCCCCGTGCTCCCGGGCGAAGCGCCCGACGGCGTGGTCCCGGCCGGGGGACCAGGGCAGGTCCAGGCTACCCGCCGGCAGCTCGTGTTCGCCGGCCAGGTAGAGGAACGAGGGCAGCAGGGGCGCCGGGGTCACCTCCCCCGGCTGGATCACCTGGGGGATGTCCAGGGACCCGGGGACCGGCTGCTCGTCCACCGAGCCGTCACCGCCCATGGCCACGTGGGCCAGGGCGCAGTTGGTGGTCCCCAGGTCGATGCCCACACCCCGGCGTGGCGCGTCGCTCATCGGCTAGACCTCCACCTCGGCCGGGGCGACGACCATCGGGTCCATCGACTCGGGCAGTTCCGGCAGCTTGAGCGAGGCGGCCTTCCAGCCATGGTGGGCCAGGGTGCCCCGGTAGGGCGGTTCGCCCTGCACATCGCCCACCAGCCGGATTGCGGAGGCGTCGAAGCCGGCCTCCACCGCGACCTTGCTCCCCTCGCTGCCGGTCATCACGGGCTTCAACTCGACGAACTCGTCGAGCACCTTGCGGCAGCCGGCGTGAACGCCCCGGACGGCCGCGCCGATCTGGGCATCCTCGTACGCCCCGACGTCCTCGCGCAGGAAGTCCACCAGCCGCCCCTCGCGCTGCAGCACCGCCAGCAACCGGGCGGCACCGCGCTCCCCCTCCGCAGACACGGTCCGCGGCTGCGCCGGCTCGGCCAACGCCGCACCGTCGAGGGCCCCCCTGACCCGATCGGCCACCTCGCCGCTGAACCAGATCCGGAAGAAGCACTTGAGGGCGAAGAAGTAACGAACGATGAAGCCCATGTTGACCTCGCGATGGGTTGCGGAGGGGTGAGGGTACTAGAAGCGGGGGGATTTTGGGAACGGGCGCGCGAGAGCTGGGGCTCGGACTCGGTCTCGGTCTCGGTCTCGGGCTCGGTCGGGGCGGCCTCCCGCTCGGGCTCGGCCTAGGGCACGGGGGGTTCGATGGGGACGAGGCAGATGCCGTCGAGGGCCATGTGGATGCTGTTGGGGCCGTTGTCGTTGCAGCCGCTGTCGTCGTCGGGATCGCCGATGTGGAACTGCTGGCACCAGCCATCGCGGTAGAGCGGGCAGTAGTGGTGCAAGGTGATGATGTTGTCCTCGCCGGCCACCAGCGGGAAGGTGCCCACGTACTGCATGTTCTGTGGGGGCTGACCGCCGTTGTCCGAGTCCTCGACGATCCAGTACTGGCCGCAGTTGGCCAGCAGCGAGTAGCCGTCGGGGTTCAGCGAGTTGGTGACGCTGACATACCCCGACTCGTTGGTCTGGGACGCCCCGCTCTCGGCCAGCCAGGTGTCGTAGATGTGGTACTCGGCCGTCAGGTTCACCGTGATGGTGGCCGAATCCTCCAGCGGGTCCCAGGTCTGAACGGCGATGTAACCGTCGCCGTCCGGATCCTCCCAGCTGAAGGTCACGCCGTCTGGGCAATCCTCCAGGGTCGGATCGGGCTCCTCGATGGAGTCGTCATCGTCGTCGTCGTCGTCGTCGTCGTCGTCGTCGTCGTCGTCGTCGTCGTCGT
>CAYTBN010000080.1:0-27948 GCA_964436045.1 uncultured Rickettsiales bacterium
ACCGAGACCGAGACCGAGACCGAGACCGAGACCGAGACCGAGACCGAGACCGAGTAGCCGCCCACCCCCTCCCCCGGCACGGAAGATGCTTGCCTCTATCGATTGCCGTGGTATGGTGCGGCAACTCTGGATTCGGGTTTTTCGGACATCGAGCTGACGGTGGCCCTCGCGGGGCCCCGTGGTCGAGGGAAAGGTCGCTATGCTCCGTCGCGTTCGCGCTGTCCCCGTCTTCCTGTTCGCGTTGACCTGCCTGTTCGCGTGCAACGAATACGAACTGGCCGAGGCCGAGGCGGAGATCATCGTCCAGCCCGACTCGCTGGATTTCGGCTACGTCACCACCGGTGCCAGCACGGACCAGCAGTTCAGGATCAAGAACGTCGGCGACAAGAGCGTCGAGATCCTCGGCTTCGCGTGGGCGGATGAGGTCCCCTACCTGGGCATGGACCACGTTCTCGACGAGGGCTTCTCCCTCGAGGACGGGCGCAACGAGCCGGTCACCGTCTACTACTCGCCCACCGATGACATGGAGTCCACCACCAACCAGGTGCTGGTCTACCACGACGCCGCCGAGGATCCCGAGGTGGTCGAGCTGCTGATGGCGTCGGGTGCCGAGCCCGACATCCAGGCCGACCCGTCCTCCGTCGAGTTCGGCGAGGTCAACTCCAACCAGACACTGACCGAGCAGGTCGTGCTGACCAACGTCGGTCAGGGGTTCCTGCAGGTCGACGAGCTGGTGGTGTCCGGAGATCCCGAGTTCACCATCTCCAACGGCGACGCGGTCGGCTCCTCGCTCGAGTCGGGGCAGTCCGCCTCCTTCGACGTGCACTTCAACGCCGGTGGCGTCTCGGGCGGATTTGTCGGCCAGGTCGACGTGCTGAGCAACGATCCGGACGAGAACCCGCTGATCATCCCCCTGTCCGCCGGTTCGGGAGTCCCGGTCGCCTACTGCCACGCCTCGCCCGAGGAGGTCTACGCGATCTCCGAGTCGTCCACGTTCTACCCGGACGACGGCGCTGGCAACGTGAGCGGCGATCCCAACTACGGCGCCAATGAGCTGGTCTACAACTGGACCTGGGTCAGCAAGCCCCAGGGCTCGGCGGTGGGGTTCACCGGCAACGGCTCGACCCGCACCGTGACCCCGGACATGGTGGGCACCTACACGGCCCAGCTGGTGGTCTGTAACCCCCTCGAGGAGTGCAGCGCACCCTGCACGGCTGCCTTCGACGCCCTGGCCGCCGACAACCTGTGGGTCGAGCTGAGCTGGAACACCCCGTCGGACGACATGGACCTGCACCTGTTGCGCCCGAGTGGCAACTACCAGTCCCAGGGTGACTGCTACTACGCCAACTGTCAGCAGAACAACCAGTACCACTACCTGGACTGGGGTCAGCCCAACTTCTACGACGACGACCCCTCCCTGGACCTCGACGACATCCCCGGGACCGGCCCGGAGAATATCAACGTGGACGTGCCAGAGACCGGGACGTTCACCGTCATCGTCCACGACTACGAGGGATCCAACGGCTGGGGCGGGGACTTCCAGGGCGGGAACGTGGTGACCGTCAACGTCTACACCAACGGCAACATGGAATACACCGAGACCCTGACGATCTCCGGCGACAACACGGTCACCTACGTCGCCACCTGCACCTTCCCTGGCGGCGACTGCTACCCGATGTAGACCGGGGTCGGATCCCCACCGTTCGACGGACCCGCGCCGGCTGGCCCAACACCCGGGACGGACAGGTGCGTGTGGTATCCTGCGGCGCCCGTGAGAAGGGGGAGGCGTCAGGCGTCAGGCGTCAGGCCTCAGGCAGGGAGAGAGTGTGCCGATGGCCGAGCAATCCGACGTGTACCAGCCGTCCAACCGCCTGCGGTTCGTGACCGCCACCAGCCTGTTCGACGGGCACGACGCAGCCATCAACCTCATGCGGCGGATCCTGCAGTCCAGCGGCTGCGAGGTGATCCACCTGGGCCACGATCGCCCGGCGGAGGAGGTCGTCGACGCCGCCATCGAGGAAGACGCCCACGGGATCGCGGTCTCCAGCTACCAGGGTGGTCACATCGAGTACTTCCAGTACATGAAGGACCTGCTCGACGCCAAGGGCGCGCCCCACATCCGCGTCTTCGGCGGCGGGGGCGGCGTGATCGTGCCCGAGGAGATCGAGCAGCTGCACGCGTACGGGATCACCCGCATCTACTCCCCCGAGGACGGCCGCACCATGGGCCTGCAGGGCATGATCAACGACATGATGCAGCGGGCCGATGTGGACCCGGTCGCGGTGGAGACCGGCGGAGACGGCGGCTTGTTACCCCTGGAGCAGGAGAACGGCCGCTGGACGATAGCCGGCGACATCGACGCCAGCCAACCCGTCGTCCTCGCCCGGGTGCTGACCCTGGTCGAGCGGATGGAAGAGCTGCCGCCCTCCCTGCGCGACGCCCTGCACGAGCGGATCAGTAACGCGAGCGCGGCGTCCGCCGTCCCGGTCATCGGCTTCACGGGTACCGGCGGATCGGGCAAGTCCTCGCTGGTCGACGAGATCGTCCACCGGTTCCTCCGGGACGAGCCCGACCGCAAGCTGGCCATCGTCAGTATCGATCCCTCGAAGTGGCAGGGCGGCGGCGCGCTGCTGGGCGACCGGATCCGGATGAACGCGATTGGCGGTCCGCGGGTGACCATGCGTTCGCTGGCGACCCGGGGGGCCCAGGGAGCCCTGTCTGCTGCCACCGCGGACGTGATCGGGGCGCTCAAGGCGACCGGCTTCGACCTGATCCTGGTCGAGACCAGCGGCATCGGGCAGTCGGACCGCAGCATCGTCGACGTGTCCGACCGCTCCGTGTACGTGATGACCCAGGAATTCGGCGCCCACACCCAGCTCGAGAAGATCAACATGATCGACGCCGCCGATCTGGTCGTGCTCAACAAGTACGACCGCCGGGGCAGCGCGGACGCCCTCAAGGCGGTGCGCAAGCAGGTACGCCGCAGCCGGCTGATGTTCGATCCGTCGGTGGGCGACGAGGAGCTGCCGGTCTTCGGTACCATCGCCAGCCGGTTCAACGACGACGGCGTCAACGCCTTCTATCACGCCCTGTGCCAGTTGCTGGTCCAGGACACCGGTCGAGATTGGGCCACCTCGCTCGACGCGCCTGTGGGCAAGGTCTCGTCCGATCGCGGCGCGATCATCCCCCCCGCCCGGATCCGATATCTGGCCGAGATCGCGACCCGCTGTCGCGACCATCGGCGCCAGGCCGAGCAACAGGCCCGGGTGGCCCGCCAGCTATGGCAACTCCGCGAGGTCCAGTCCGACCTCGGCGGCAACGACGACGTCGAGCGGGCACTGCGCAAGCGGATCCGCCACTGGGAGGACGAACTCACCCGGGAATCGCAGACCTTGCTCGACGACTGGGACGAGCTGACCGCGGCCTACTGCGGCGACACCTACACCTACCAGGTGCGGGGTCGCGACATCACGGTCGATCTGGCCAACGAGAGCCTCAGTGGGAGCCGCATCCCCAAGGTCGCGCTACCCCGGCTGGAGGACCCCGGAGCAGTGCTGCGCTGGCGAATGCTGGAGAACCTGCCGGGACACTTCCCCTACACGGCCGGCATCTACCCGTTCAAGCGGACCCAGGAGGACCCCAAGCGGCAGTTCGCCGGCGAGGGACCGCCGGAGCAGACCAACCGCCGCTTCCACTACCTGACCGCAGATGACGGAGTGGCCCGGCTGTCGACCGCCTTCGACAGCGCGACGCTGTACGGCAACGATCCGGACGAGCGGCCCGACATCCACGGCAAGATCGGCGAGTCCGGGGTCTCGATCTGTACCCTGGACGACGTCAAGAAACTCTACGCCGGGTTCGACCTGTGTGCGCCCTCCACCTCGGTCTCGATGACCATCAACGGCCCCGCGCCGATGATGCTGGCGATGTTCCTCAACGCGGCCATCGATCAGCAGCTGCAGCGGTTCGAAGAGGAGCAGGGGAGGGCGCCGGGCGAAGACGAGGCGGCCGAGCTCCGCGCCCACACGCTCAAGGTGGTCCGGGGCACGGTGCAGGCAGACATCCTCAAGGAGGACCAGGCCCAGAACACCTGCATCTTCTCCACCGAGTTCGCGCTGAAGATGATGGGGGACATCCAGAGCTACTTCATCGAGCACGGGGTGCGGAACTACTACTCGGTGTCCATCAGCGGCTACCACATCGCCGAGGCGGGGGCGAACCCGATCACCCAGCTGGCGTTCACCCTGGCCAACGGATTCACCTACGTCGAGTACTACCTGTCGCGGGGCATGGACATCGACCAGTTCGGACCCAACCTGAGCTTCTTCTTCTCCAACGGCATGGAGGCCGAGTATTCGGTGATCGGCCGGGTGGCGCGACGCATCTGGTCGGTGGCGATGCGCGACCGCTACGGTGCCAGCACCCGCAGCCAGATGCTCAAGTACCATATCCAGACGTCGGGGCGGTCCCTCCACGCGCAGGACATGGACTTCAACGACATCCGCACCACCCTGCAGGGTCTGCTGGCCTACTACGACAACTGCAACAGCCTGCACACCAACGCCTACGACGAGGCGGTGACCACCCCCAGCGAGGAGGCGGTACGCCGGGCGATGGCGATCCAGTTGATCATCGGCAAGGAGTTCGGCCTGGCCCGCAACGAGAACCCCAACCAGGGGGCCTTCATCCTCGAAGAGCTGACCGATCTGGTCGAGGAGGCGGTCCTGCGCGAGTTCGAGCGCATCAGCGAGCGTGGCGGCGTCCTGGGCGCGATGGAGCTGCAGTACCAGCGTTCCAAGATCCAGGAAGAGTCCGCCCAGTACGAGTACCTCAAGCACAGCGGTCGGTACCCCATCGTCGGGGTCAACACCTTCCTCGACCCCCGTGCCGCCGCCGGGGAGTCGCTGGTGCGCGACACCGAGTTGACGCGCTGCTCGCCCGAGGACAAGCAGGCCCAGATCGACAACCTGCGTTCGTTCCAGCAGCGACACGCGAACGAGGCCGAGGTCGCGCTGGATCGGCTGCAACAGGTGTGCCTCGAGGGCGGAAACGTGTTCGCCGAGATGATGGACACCGCAAGGGTCGCCAGCCTCGGGCAGATCGGCCGGGCACTGTACGAGGTGGGTGGACGGTACCGGAGATCGATGTGATCCAGGCGTTCATCATCATCTGGGGCAACAAGTACGTCTTCAAGCCGGTGGAGGGGGGCTGGCACGGCCGCCTGCACTGCCCTCAGTGCGGCGACACCCGCGCCTTCGTCGAGAAGCAGCCGGTCAAGTACTTCACCCTGTACTGGCTGCCCCTGTTTCCCACCTCGCGTGAGCCCTCCTTCATCGAATGTGAGACCTGCGGTGGTCGCTTCGACCGCCCCGACGAGTTGGACGGTCTTCCCTCCGAGACATGAGCTTCCGGCTGGCCCGGATCGCCCCCCAAGCGAACCGCTGCGGTGGCTTGACAGCTGCCATCGGGTACTGTAATGAATGAGCGCTCATTCATAAACCGAGCCAAGGAGGATCCATGGGCATCCCGATCAAGCGTGTCGCTGTACTGGGTGCCGGGGTCATGGGCCAGGGAATCGCCGCACATCTCGCGAACGCGGGGATCCCCTCCTACCTCTTCGACATCGCTCCCAACGAGCTGACCGAGGGGGAGACGGCCAAGAGCCTGACCCTGGACGACCGGGCCGTGCGGAACCGCTTCTCGGACGCTGGCATCGCCACGATGCTGAAATCGCGTCCTGCGTTGTTGTACCGCAAGGACCTGGCCAAGTACGTCACCCCGTGCAACTACACGGATGACGTGGAGAAGCTCTCCGAGTGCGACTGGATCGTCGAGGTCGTGCTCGAGCGCATCGACGTCAAGCGCAAGGTGTTCTCCATGGTGGACGAACACCGCAAGCCCGGCAGCATCGTGTCTTCGAACACGTCCGGATTGTCGGTCGCGTCGATGGCCGAGGGCCGCAGCGACGACTTCCGCAGCCACTTCCTGGTGACCCACTTCTTCAACCCGGTGCGATACCTGAGGTTGCTGGAACTCGTGCCCTGCGCCGACACCGATCCCGTGGTCATGGCCCTGATGGCCGACTTCGGCGAGAACGTGCTGGGCAAGGGCATCGTCTACGGCAAGGACACGCCCAACTTCGTCGCCAACCGGATCGGTGTGTTCGGGATCATGTCCGTGCTCCACTGGAGCCGGGAGCTGGGTCTCGGCATCACCGAGACCGACAAGGTCTTCGGTCCCCCGATGGGCCGCCCCAAGTCGGCGGTGTACCGCACCGCGGACATGGTGGGCCTCGATACCCTGGCCCACGTGATCCAGACCGTCTACGACGGCTGCGCCGACGATCCATGGCGCGAGCGTTTTGTGGTCCCCGAGTTCCTGACGGCGATGGTCGACAAGGGGCTCCTGGGCCAGAAGTCCGGGGGCGGGTTCTACAAGAAGAGCAAGACCCCGGACGGCAAGAGGGCGATCCTGGCGCTGAACGTCGAGACCATGGAGTACGAGGCCCAGCCCAAGGTCAAGATGGGCTGCATCGGTGCCTCGCGCGGTCAGTCGGACCTGGCTGGCAAGGTTCGCGAGATGGTCTGGTTCAAGGACCAGGGTGGCGAGCTGGCCTGGAAGGTCACCGCCGAGAGCTGCATCTACTCCGCCCAGCTGCTGGGGGAGATCGCCGACGACATCGTCAACATCGACCGCGGCATGCGCTGGGGCTTCGCCTACGAGGGCGGCCCCTTCGAGGCCTGGGACGCCATGGGCGTCGGCCGCTCGGTGGCGCGGATGCTGGAGGAGGGGATGGAGGTCCCCGCCCTCGTCACCAACATGCTGGAGAAGAGTGAGGGCAGCTGGTACGTCAAGCGCGACGGCATCCAGCACTACTGGGACGTGGTCAACGAGGAGTACGTCCCGGTACCGATGGCCGAGCGGTTGGTCATCCTGCCGAGCCTCAAGGAGCGCAACCAGGTCATCCACCGCAACACGGGGGCGACCCTGTACGACATGGGTGACGGGGTCGGCTGCCTCGAGTTCCACACCAAGATGAACTCCATCGACGCGGACATCATCGCGGCGACCAACGACGCCACCGCGCGGGTCAACCGCGGGGAACTGGTCGGCCTGGTGGTGGGCAACGAGGCCACCAACTTCAGCGTGGGCGCCAACATCATGCTGGTGCTGATGCTGTCGACGATGAAGCAGTGGGACAAGCTCGAGGAAGCCGTGGCTGGCATCCAGGACGCCTGGATGGGCATGAAGCACTGCTACGGACCCGTTGTGGTCGCGCCGCGGGGTATGGCCCTCGGTGGCGGCTGCGAGTGTGTCATGCACGGCTCCCACGTCCGCGCCCTGGGTGAGACCTACATCGGCCTGGTCGAGCTGGGCGTGGGCGTCATCCCCGCGGGTGGCGGCTGCAAGGAGCTGGCCTTCCGCCGCTACGGCAGCATCCCCCACGGGGTCAAGGCGGACCTGTTCCCGCTGATGCAGGACCTGTTCATGACCATCGGCACGGCCAAGGTCGCCACCAGCGCCGAAGAGGGCCGCCAGCTGGGGTTCCTCGGGGCCACCGACAAGATCAGCATCAACCCCGAGAGTCTGCTGGCGGACGCCAAGGACGACGTGCTGGCGCTGGTCCAGATGGGCCATCGCAAGCCCGAGCCGACCACGGTCCCGGTGCCGGGCTTCAACGGCCTCGGCGCGCTGAACATCGGCGTCTACACCATGAAGGAAGGCCACTACATCAGCGAGTACGACCAGCACCTGGGCAAGAAGCTGGCCCACGTGCTGTGCGGCGGCAACGTGGCGCCGGGGACCCAGCTCACCGAGCAGGACTTCCTCGACCTCGAACGTGAGGCCTTCGTCAGTCTGTGTGGCGAGCCCAAGACCCTGGCCAGGATCCAGCACATGCTGGAGAAGAACAAGCCCCTGCGGAATTAGCAGGCACCGCGAAAGGAGATGGATTGATGACCACAGGAGTCGTCGTCACCCACGCCTACCGGACCGCGGTGGGCAAAGCAATCAAGGGAACCCTGCGACACACGCGGCCCGACGACCTGCTCGGGTTGTTGATGAAGGCGTTCCTCGAACGGATCCCGGAGCTGGATCCCAAGACCATCGATGACATCATCATCGGCTGCGCGATGCCGGAGGGTGAGCAGGGGCTGAACGTGGCCCGCAACGCTGCCCTGCGCGCGGGCATCCCGGTGGAGGTGCCGGCGATGACGATGAACCGCTTCTGCTCTTCCGGGGTGCAGACGCTGGCCACCGGGGCGTCCAAGATCGTCGCCGGCTGGGCAGACATCTGTCTCACCGGGGGTGTGGAGTCCATGTCGATGGTGCCCCTCGGGGGCCAGAAGCCATCGCCCAACCTCTGGCTGTCCGAGAACTTCCCGTCGTCCTACGAGTCGATGGGCATCACCAGCGAAAACGTCGCCACCCGCTACGACGTCTCGCGGGCGATGCAGGACGAGTTCGCGCTGGCGTCCAACGACAAGGCGCTCGCGGCCATCGCCAGCGGGCGGTTCCGCGACGAGATCATCCCCATCGAGGTACAGGTCGGTGGCAAGACCCTCACCTTCGACACCGACGATGGTCCCCGCAAGAGCACCCTCGCGGGGTTGGGCAAGCTACGTCCGGCGTTCCGCGCCGATGGCTCCTCGACCGCGGGCAACTCGTCCCAGACCTCCGACGGCGCAGCGCTGCAGCTGATCATGAAGCGGGCCAGGGCCGCAGAGCTGGGGCTGACCCCGCTGGGTGAGCTGGTGACCTTCGCGGTGGCCGGCTGTCACCCGGACGAGATGGGCATCGGTCCGTCTGTGGCGATCCCGAAGGCGCTGGAGGCCGCGGGTCTGTCCATCGGCGACATCGGACTGTTCGAGCTCAACGAGGCCTTTGCCAGTCAGGCGCTGTATTGCGTGCGTGAGCTGGGCATCGACCCCGAGCGGGTCAACGTCAACGGAGGCGCCATCGCCCTGGGACATCCCCTGGGCTGCACCGGTGCCAAGCTGACCGCCACCCTGCTGCACGAGATGCACAAGCGCGAGGTCGACCACGGCATCGTGTCCATGTGTATCGGCGGCGGCATGGGCGCCGCAGCGATCTTCAAGCGCGGCTAGCCCGACACCCTCCATCCGGTACTCCCGTATCTCGGGATCGTAGTCGGCTAGCCGATCTCCATCCCGCGTTCCGGGGTGGAAACTGGCTGACGGCCGAGGGGTGTTCCTAGGTCTATTCGAACGACAGGTACTTGATCAGGTGCATGTTCAGCAGGTTGTCCTCGTAGCCGCGGATCGTGGCGTCGAGGAGGCAGCGGGAGGTGGCGTTGTACAGGGGTACGATGGGAGCCTGCTCGAGCAAGCGCTTCTCGGCGGACTGGAGTAGGCGGCTGTAGGACTTGGCGTCGGTGGTGCGCTGGGACTCCTTGACGAAGTCCTCGAAGGCCTCGTCCGACCAGGCCGCCGGGTTCAGCGGGCTGGAGGAGAGGAAGATCTCCATGAAGTTGCTGGCATCCGGGTAGTCCGCGGACCACGCGTAGCGAGCGACCTGGAAGGATCCTTCGTAGACCTGCGAGATGTGGATCCGCCACTCACGCTGGTAGACCGACACGTCCAGGCCCAGGTTGTCCCGCCACTGCCGGGCCACCTCTTCCATCGCGGCCACGTTCGCCTCGGCCGTGTCGACGGCGATCTCGATGGGGGGCAGGCCCACACCCTCGGGGTAGCCGGCCTCGGCGAGGTGTGCTCTGGCCCGTTCCAGGTCGTGGCCCATACCCGGGGCAGGGTCGTACCCGGGAAGGCCCTCGGGGACCAGGTGGTCGGTGGCCAGCCGTCCGCCGTGGGCGGCGATCGCGTCGCGGTCGAGGGCGCAGGCCAGCGCCCGGCGGACCCGGTCGTCGTCGAACGGGGCCCGGGCGGTGTTGAACACCAGGTAGCCGGTCAACAAGGTCTCGTGGGAGCGGAGCGCAGACGAGCTGGCGAGTCCACTCCAGCGGGATTGTTCCAGCGAGTCGCCGCCGAACCCCGTCCAGTGGATCGCGCCGGCCTCGAAGGCGTCGATCAGGCCTTCTTCAGGTGGCGCCATCAGCGCGACCACCTTCTCGATGTCCACCGCGTCGGCGTCCCAGTAGCGGGTGTTCTTGACCAGATCGACCCGCGCCCCCGCCGTCCACGACGTCATTTTGTACGGGCCGTTGCTCACGATCTTGTCCGGATCGGTCCAGGCCCAGCCATGTTTCTTGAGGCAGCCGGGGTTGACCGGGAGCATGACCGCGTCCGCCGTCAGCGTCAGGAAGTAGGGGACCGGCGAGTCCAGGTTCACCTCCAGCGTGTGGGGACCCACGGCCCGGGCGCCGAAGTGGCTGGCGTCGGTCGTCTGTCCCGTGTGCAGCTCACGGGCGCCATCGATGGGATACAGAAGGGTGGCAAACGCCGCCTGGGTGTCCGGGTTGAGGACCCGCTGCCAGGCTGTGACGAACTGCTCGGCCGTGACCGGCGTGCCGTCGGACCAGCGGGCGTTGTCTCGCAGGTTGAACGTGTAACGTCGGTGGTCGTCGCTCACGTCCCACGAGGCGGCCACACCGGGTCGGACCTGCTGTGCGCTCGCGTCCCAGACGGTCAGCCCCTCGAACAGGTTGAGCGCCAGGAACGCGCCATACGAGTCCGTGAGCAGGCCCGGGTCGATGGTGCGGGGCTCGGGACCGTTGTAATAGACAAATTCCCGGGTAGGCCTGGCGGACTCGGGCTCCGGCGTTCTGCACCCGGCGATGGCTACCAGGGCAACGATCAGCGGCAACGAACGAAGTGCTCTCATCGCGGGCTCCCGCGCAAGCATAGCAAGGATGGATCGGCGGGGGGTCGGAGGGTGCGCGTGGGACCTGCGGTCGAGTCAGTAGACGTTGTTCATGGTGACCATGCGCGCCTGGATCTTGTCGGTGGCTTCCCAGACCGCGTAGATGCCGTCGCCGTCGATATCTGCCTGGCCGCGGGCGGTAAAGGCGTATCCCTGCGCGTCCACCTCGACCTGATACTGGCCGTACCCCTTGCCCTCGAAGACCCAGCCGAGGTAGGCGAACGCGTGATCGTCGCCCGGGCCAATGGGGAACGCCTGGGGTTCGCGCCCAGGGATCTCCTCGGGGGTCAGGGGGCACGCGGTGAACATGTCCCACTCCGCCTGGTACGCGTGCTCGCTGAGCTTGATCGAGGTGACGTGCGGTGTGATCTCCGCGCGCTTGGCGCGGCGCATCAGTGCCTGGAAATTGGGGATTGCGATGGCAGCCAGACAACCCATGATTGCGACCACGATCATCAACTCGACCAGGGTGAACCCGGCCCGTCCGGAGGTCCCAGTACGGCTCCTGTATCGTGGCTTCATCGTCCCGCTCGACCCGCTTGCTACTGGCACGTTAGCATGAAACATCTCTTCCCTTCATCGGACGGCGTCCGTGGACATTGAATCCAGCGGTCGACGAGCAGCCGGGAACGCCCCCCCGGTTCCTTGTAGCGATCTGCGAAACCCGATACCCTGTTCAGTGGCCTGAGGGCCTCGAATACGGGGAATTGCTGCGAGATTTTATGGGAGTAGCTGGATGCTGAATTCCGCGCGAATGTTGAGTTGCACCCTCCTGATCGCGATGGCGACCTGCTGGAGCCCGGTGGCGCAGGCCCAGGATGGCGAGGAGCTGCCCCACGGCTGGTTCATGGATGTCCAGCGCTACCACCCCACCTTCGACACGCTCGGGGGATTCCAGGTGGAGTCGACGCAGGCCCTCGAGCTGTGGCACCCGGCCTTCGGATTGACGTTCAACTACGCAAACCGCCCCCTGGCCTGGTACGACCGCACCACCGAGGGCCGGGAGTTCGGCGGGGCGCTGGTGGCGAACATGTTCGCCATGGACCTCCAGGCGGCCATCGGCTTCCGTTACGCCGATTTCGGCATCATGGTGCCGGTCACCCTGGCGATGAAGTCCAAGACCGACGAGATCCCGGGATTCCCGACCCTGGACGAGTCCTACGCCGGTGCCGGGGACATCCGCTTCGCGGTCAAGGGCCGGATCCTCGACCCGACCGCCGGTCCGATCGGCCTGGGTATCCTGCTGCCCCTTTCGCTGCCCACCGGTAATTCCTGGGTCTACAACGGCAGCTACGGGGCCACCTTCACCCCGCAGATCCTCGTCGAGACACTGCAGGGGCGTTTCCACGCAGCCCTGAACATCGGGCCGCACCTGACGTCCACCGTGCGGTACCTGGACCCCGACGGCGAAGAGGTCATCCGCAACGGCCCGGAGTTCCGGATGGGCCTGCATGCCGGCTACCGGGTCGTCGAGATGGTCGACGTCAGCGGCGAGCTGTTGATGGGGTTTGGCCTCGGTGGCGAGACCAACGCCACCCGCAACCCGGTGGAGTGGCGCCTGGGATCGCGAATCCACCCGACCCAGTGGTTGAGCCTGAACGTGGCCCTCGGAGCCGGGCTGTCCCCGGGTATCGGCGCGCCCGCGTTCCGCTTCCTGTTCGGCGCGACGTTCACGCCGTCGCTGGCCAAGGACACCGACCGGGACCGGGTCGCCGACAACGCCGACGCCTGTCCCGACGCCCCCGAGGACAGGGACGGGTTCGAGGATCAGGACGGCTGCCCCGACCCGGACAACGACGGCGACGGCGTGCTCGACGAGGCTGACCAGTGCGCCGATGAGCTCGAGACCGCCAACGGATTCGAGGACGAGGACGGCTGCCCGGACGTGAATCCGGACAATGACGGCGACGGCCTTGCCAATGCCACCGACGGTTGCCCCGATCAGGCCGAGGACCGGGACGGATTCGAAGACGAGGACGGCTGCCCGGACCTGGACGACGACGGCGACGGGGTGCCGGATACAGCCGACGCCTGCGCCGACCAGTTCGAGATCTTCAACGGCGTCGACGACGGCGACGGCTGCCCCGACGAGGGCCCAGTGCTTCTCGACCTGGAGGCTGGGTCGATCCGACTCCTCCGCCCCCTGGCATTCCTCAGCAAGAAGGCCGTGCTGGAGGACGACGCCAAGGAGATCCTCGACGCGGTCGCGGCCGTGATGGTCGCCCGCGCCGACCTGCTCACCGTCGAGGTGCAGGTCCACACCGACGACCAGGGCGACGAGAACTTCAACCTGCGCTTCTCTGACGCCCGGGCCCAGATCATCCGCCTCTACCTGGTCGACCGGGGCGTGGACGGCGAACGCCTGACCGCCAAGGGCTACGGGGAGACCAAGCCCCTGGTCGAGGGGGCCTCGGAGAAGGCTCGCGATGCCAACCGGCGGGTGCAGTTCGTGATCCTGGACCGGGCGGAGTAGGATCCGCGGGGGGGGGTGGCGACCCCGGCAGGATTCGAACCTGCGACCTGCCGCTTAGGAGGCGGCTGCTCTATCCAGCTGAGCTACGGGGCCCCGAACCGGGGACTCTATACCTGCGTGGCCCGGGGCCTGTCAACGGACGCAACCTCGCGTCACGACGGGAGAAACGGCCTCGTGCGAGCCTTGACGCTCTCCGGTCGCCGTGCTAGGCATGCAACAGGGATCGGACCGCCCCCTTGGGGCGGGCCGCCCGGTCGTGCCACCCCGGGAAGAGGAATCCGCGTGATGCGTTATCTGTCCATCCTGCTCGGCTTCGCCCTCGTGTCGTTTGCCTTTGCCCAGACTGGCTGCGAGGGCTGCAAGGACGAGCCAACGGACGACGACGTCACCGAGGGCGACGACGACGATTCGGCCACCGACGACGACGACACCACCGAGGAGGAGCGAACCTTGGCCGGACTGTGGGCCTCGATGGAAGTGAGCTCCTCGAGCGAGGTGTTGGTCGGGTTCTACGACGTGGACGAGGGTGGTCTGGGGCTGGCCCGGAGCGGCGACGGCGGAGTCTCGTTCTCGCACGAACAGGTGGATGGCTACACCTACACCACGGACAGCGGCTTGCCGGTCAATCCGGGCGATCGCGGTATGTACCTGGACATGGTCCTCGACAGCAGTGACGTACCCCACTTCTCGTACTTCGACCGCGATGAGACCGCGCTGATGTACGCCACCCGCGACGGAGAGTCGTGGGATTCGGTGGTGGTCGATGCGGGTACCGGTTCCGCCGAGGCGGGCACCTTCACATCCATCGCGCTGGACGGCTCGGGCAACCCGGCGATCGCCTACTACGACATCAAGGGCAAGGCGCTGAAGTTCGCCCTCAAGGATGGCAGCTGGTCCGACGAGATCGTGGACGAGGGCGAGCTACTCGCCGACGGCATCGAGCTGGAGCTCGAAGAGCCAGACGTGGGTACGTACAGTCACCTGGTGTTCCAGGACGGTAGCTGGTGGATCGCCTACTACGACGTGGCCAACGGCAACTTCAAGCTGGCCCACGGCACGCCGGGCAGCTGGACCATCGAGACCCTGGCTGGCGACGGCACTGGCGACGTCGGCGCGTGGCCTCAGCTCCACCCGACGGCAACCGCGGGTGTCTTCCGGGTGGCGCTCCACGACGTGACCAACCAGGACCTGCTGGTGGGCCGCTACGAGACCGGCGCGCTGGTCACCCAGGTCGTCGACGACGGCAGCTACGTGGGCGCGGACTCGGTCATGGCCGATGTCGGTGGCACCCTGCGCGTCCACTACTTCGACGGCTACAACAACGACGTCAAGCAGGCCATCGAGAACGGCGACGGTACCTGGAGCCTGTCCACGCTGGTCAGCGACGGTGCCGTGGGTTACTCGAACAACCTGGTGTTCCACGGCGGCCAGATGCACATCTGCTCGTTCGACTACACCACCGGTGCCTTCCACTTCGAGAAGATCAGTCCGTAGGTTGCGCCGCGCGATCCTCCGTTGGCAAGTGGAGAAAGTCGAGTCAGAGTTCGAGGAAGGTGACCAGCAGGACGCCGATCAGTCCCAGGGCGACCGCCAGCACGATCATGTAGAGCAGCCAGTTGCTCGAGGAACTGGGCGCCGGTCCAACCGCTCGTCGGGCGGATGAGTCGTCCATCAGGGCTGCGGGCGGCCGGGCCGACTGGGTAGTGCGCGGCCGGCTGGGGGGTACGGGGGGAGTGGACGTGCGGGCGGCCGGCGTTGCCGGAGCCGGCGGGCTTCCGGCCGTCGCCTTGGGTTTGTCCGGATCGCCCAGCGCCGCGGGTTCTTCCGGCGGCCGGTGAACCGGCATCTCGGCCGTGTCCACCAGCGACAGCCCTGCCCGCAGCTGGATGCCGTCGACCGGCGGGCTCACGCCTGGTTCGGGGACATCGAGAGCTTTGGAGTCGGGGGGAACCGAGGGTCCGTCCGCGATCTTCTCGAAGCTGTCGGTCTCAGGCGGCGCCTGGTCGGCTGCCGTCTCGTCCGGGCTCGTGTCCTGCGAATCCTTCTGGCCATCATCACCCTTGTCCGCAGGTTCGACGGTTGCCATCTCGCCGGTGTTGCGTGTCCGGCGGCGCAGGGGCTTCAAGCCGGAACGGGTCGTCGAGAACACACTGCTCAGGCCCGGGAGATCCGGGTCCGAGATCGAAATGTCTTCGGGAGTTCCGCGCTTGGGTTTGTCGTCGCTGCTCACAGCCATACCTTGGATCGGTGCTGCATTGTATGCCCTTCCGCAGACCCGCGCCAGCGGCCGCCGCTACTGCTCCGCGAGGGCGCGGTCCATTGCCGCTGAGAACGCGGCGGGGGGGACGAATCCCTGGATCGCCGTACCCGGGATTTCGCCGCCGTCAGGTCGTGTGAACACGATCCGCGGCATCCCTGGGACACCGTAGCGACTGATCAGCTCCTGTTCGGAGCCGTCGATCTGGGTGCAGTCCACGGTCAACGACACGAACGACCGACTCCGCCGGATCACACCACTGTCGGGGAAGGTCTTGTGCTCGAGCTCCCGGCACTGGGCGCAGTTGTCGGCGGTGAAGTCCAGCATCACTGGCGTCCCGTCTGCCTTGGCTTGCGCGAAGGCCGCGTCCAGATCACCCTGCCACGCGATGCTCTCCACCGCCGCCGCGCCGGCCGCCGCGTGGCCTTCCAGCCGCTCGCCGTAACAGCTCCAACCCAGGTTGAGGAATCCGGTCATCAGCAGCACGATGGCCAGCGTCCGCAGCGCGATCGCACCCCAGCCCGAGCCGGACTCCATCGGCGTGAATGCGCCCAGGGTGATCCCCCACGCCACCAGCAGCACGGCGGCGACGAAGCCGACCACGGACTCGGGCAGGAACCCGGTGCTGTTGAAGAAGAACAACGCCGCGAGCAGCATGATGAAGCCGAACGAGTTCTTGACGTGTGCCATCCAGGCGCCCGGCTGCAACATCATCGCCGAGAACGTCCCGATGACGAGGAACAGCAGTCCCAGCCCCATCGAGAACGAGAACATCACGGCGAAGCCCTGCAGCAGGCTGAACTGTCCACCCGCGATCAGCAGCACCGCTGAACCGACCACCGGTCCGGTGCAGGGCGACGCGACCACCCCGGCCGCGAGTCCGATGATGAAGACCCCCACGTACCCTTGCCCGCCCACCTGGCTGAGCTTGGTGTTCATGGACGAAGGCAGCGCGAAGTTGTAGACGCCGAACATCCCCAGCGCCAGCACCACGAACAGCGCGACCAGCCCCAGCAGGACCCAGGGGTTGTTGAACACGCCACCGAGGACCGTGCCGGTTGCGGCGGCGCCCACCCCGAGTGCCGAGTAGAGGGTGGCGATGCCCAGCACGTAGACCAGCGAGAGGCTGAACGCCTTGAGTTTGCTGCCCGCGCCGCGAGCGCCGATGACCGCGACGGTGATCGGGACCATCGGCAGCACGCAGGGGGTCAGGCTGGCCAGCATTCCGCCGAGGAATGCCAGCAGCAGGACCAGGGCGAAGTTGCGGGCCGCGGCGCGCTCGAGGAAGCCAGAGAGCTTCTGAGAGAGGCCTGCGGCACCGGTGGCGGCGATCTCGGCGCCCCCGGCCTCGGTCACGGCGCCGGCCGCCGCAACGGTCTCGGCCGCGGTCTCCGCCTCGGTCTCGGTCTCGGCCTCGGTCTCGGCCTCGGTCGCCGCCGCGGCGCCCTCCACCCGCACCGCCAGCTCCAGGCTGTCGGTCGTCGGGAAGAAGCACATCCGCGCATTACACCCCCGGTACCGCACATCTGCGCGGACCCTGTGGGTGCCGGGCGCGGCGTCGGCGGGGGCGGTGACCGTCAACGGCACCACCACGGTCTTGTCATAGATCTCGACGTCGCCGTTCTCCCACTTGTCGAACTTGCTCTTGGCCGCCGGCATCCGGGCGGCCGCCACCTCCAGGCCACCGCCGTCGGTGACCTCGACGCTGGTGTCCTTGAGGTAGATGTAGTGCTCGGCGAGAACGTGGATCGTGACCCGGATCTCGGTGGTTTCCCCGGGTGCGATGGAGTCGTCGGACAGCGCGCCGACGGCCTTGAACGGCTGGTCCTCGTTGACCGGCGGGGCCGCGGTCACCGGGGCGGCGAACCACGCCAGTAACACCACGGAGAGGGCGATCATCGTAGGTCGTCCGGCCATCGGGTCTCCCTGCACTGGACGTCTGCTCGCACAACCTAGCGCGTGACACGGGCGTGTCAAGCCGCCTGCGCGCGTGGGGCCGCACGCGCGCGTTAGACGCCCACCCCGGTTCGGGCCTATCATCGTCGCCGTGAGCATCCAGACCCCCACCGAGCAGGAGATCCGGGAGGCCGTGGCGGCCGCCGATGGACATCCGGACACGATCAGGCACCGGGTGCGGCTGGCCGGACTGCTGCGACGCGCGGGACGGATGGACCAGGCGGCGGATGCATATCGGCGCGCGGCGCGTGCGCACGCCGTGCGCGCGAACTGGCTGTCGGCGTTCGCGCTGGCCCGCGCGCTGCTCCACGTGGATCCGGCGGACAAGGAGACCCAGCGCTACGTCGCAGCGCTGTACGCCCGCCGGGAGAGCGACGGCAAGCAACAGCGGCGGGATCGGACGGACACCACTGCGCTGGCGGGGGTCCTCGATGGGCCCACGGCGCCCCCCCTGGCCGAGCGGGAGCGCTTCCCCCTCGCCACCACCCGGGCCGACGCCCTGGCGTCGTTGCCCCTGCTCGCGGATCTGAACCTCGTCGACCATTCCTACATCGCGGATCAGCTCCGCTCCGTCGTGGTTCGCCGGGGCGAGGTGATCTTCCGTGAGGGCGAGGTCTCCGAGGGCATGTTCCTGATCCTCCGCGGCGAAGCCCGGGTCACGGTGGTGGACGACCGGGGTGTGCGGGCGCCGCTGACGGTTCTGGGCGAGGGCGATTTTTTTGGGGAGTTTTCGCTGATCGGCTGTCCGCTGCGGACGGCGCTGGTCGAGGCGGTCTCCCGGGTCGAGTTGCTGGAGATCGACCGGGGCCTCTTCGAAGCGTTGACGGAGTGCAGCGAGCGGTTCCGTCGATGGATCGGCGCCTCGATCCGGCGCCGCCAGAAGGAGAATGTCCTCTCCCGTTCCAGCGTGATGGCCGGGCTCACCTCCGAGCAGCGAGCGCTGTTGGCGGGCGGCATGGGCAGCCACCACGTGCTCGCGGGCGAACTGGTGGTTCGTCAGGGCGAGACCGCGGGCCACGTGGTCCTGCTGGGGGACGGTCGGCTGGAGGTCTACGAGCGCGACGAGACCGGGGAGAAGATCTTCATCGACTCGTTGCTACCGGGCCAGTACGTCCCGGACCCCGCGGTGGTCGACGGTGGGCCGGCGTCGATCAACGCCCGTGCCACGGAGGGGAGTCTGGTGTTCACCCTGGACCGCCAGGTGTTGTTGGACGAGGTGGGCGATACCCCGGCCAAGCTGCGCGAGCTGCGCCGGTTGTTCGCGGAACCGCCCCTCCGTTCAGGCGCGTTTGCCGCGGTCCACTCCCAGCCGCTGGCCGACTCCGACGAAGACAGGAGATGAACGTGCCACGAACGTTGCCCACGGTCGACACCATCCGCACGGTGCACCTGATGGCGATCTGCGGAACCGGGATGGGCTCCTTCGCCGGGCTGCTCCAGCGCCAGGGCCTGCAGGTGACCGGTTCGGATTCGGGGGTCTACCCGCCGATGAGCAACCAGCTGGCCGCGCTCGGGATCTCGGTGATGGATGGGTACCGCGCCGAGAACCTGGACCACCGCCCCGATCTGGTGGTGGTCGGCAACGCGATCACGAGGGTCAATCCGGAGGCCCAGGCGCTGCTGGCCTCGGACCTGGCCTACACATCGTTCCCCGAGGCCCTGCACTCCCTGTACCTGAGCCAGCGACACCCGGTGGTCGTCACCGGCACCCACGGCAAGACCACCACGACGGCCCTGCTGGCCTGGTGCCTGCTCCACGCGGGCCGGGAACCGGGATTCCTGGTGGGCGGAGTGATGTGCAATCTGGGGTCGAGCTTCCGTGGTGGTGCAGAGGGCACCCCGTTCGTGATCGAGGGCGACGAGTACGACACGGCGTTCTTCGAGAAGACGCCCAAGTTCCTGCACTACGGTCCGCGCACGGCGATCCTCACCAGCGTGGAGTTCGACCACGCCGACATCTACGACAGCCTGGAGGTCATCGAGCGGGCGTTCGCCGACTTCGTCGCCCTGCTTCCGGCCGACGGCCTGCTGGTGGTGCGGACCGACGGCGAGGCGGTCGACCGCGTGCTTCGCGCCTCGCCGCCGCCCTGTCCGACCATCGAGTACGGGCCCCGCGGCCGCTGGCAGGGTGAGATCCTGGCTGTGGGCGAAGACGGCATGCACTTCCGGGTGCTGGACGGCGAACGGGAGCTGCTGCGGACCCGCTGCCTGCTGATCGGGGACCACAACCTGGAGAACCTGGTGGCCGTCTGTGCGGTGCTGCTCCACCTGGGCCTCTCACCCGCCGAGATCGATGCCGGGCTGTCCAGCTTCGAGGGCATTCGGCGCCGCCAGGAGCTGTTCGCCACCGTCGGCGGGATCGCGTTGCTGGACGATTTCGCACACCACCCGACGGCCGTCCGCGAGACGCTGGCCGCGACCCGGCTGCGGTTCGGCGAACGGCGGTTGTGGGCGGTGTTCGAGCCCCGGACCAACACCACTCGCCGCAACATCTTCCAGCGCGACTACGGCGAGGCCTTTACCGCCGCCGACCGCGTGTTGCTGGCTCCAGTCGACGATCCGCAGAAGGTCCCGGAGGGCGAACGGATGGACGTGGCCCGGCTGGCGACGGATATCGGCGGGGCGGCGCGTGCGATGGGCGGTGTGGACGACATCGTCGACACGCTGGTTCGCGAGTGCGAGCCGGGGGACGTGGTGTTGTTGATGAGCAACGGGGCGTTCGGTGGCATCTACCGCCGATTGCCCGCCGCCCTCGCCGCCCGCTTCGGCGAGACCCTCGGGGAGTGACGACGATGGCGACAAAGAACCAGACGGTGGCTGCCAAGGCCCTGCGCAAGCTGAAGCGAAAGGGGAGGGGCTCGGCGGCCGACAAGCTCGCCTCCATCGCGGTGAACGACCTGCTGGCGACGCCGATGGTCGAGCTGGTTCCGGCGGACGAGGTCGGGGCGAGGACCGTTCGGGTGCTGGCGGGCCTGGCGATGGCCGACAACCTCGAGGAGCTGGTGAGGGAGCGGATCGAGTTTGTCGTGGGTCACCTGGCTGACGAGGGGGGCAAGGTCGGAGACGGGCTGTCCGCCGAGGCCCGGGCCGCCCTCGAGACCCTGCTGGCCGAGCCCTACGCGATGGACCCGGAGCATACGCTCAAGGCCCTGGACCACGAGGCGATGCGGGGACTGGTGCGGCGGGTGCTGCGCGAGACCCTGACCAGCTTCGCCAAGCGTATGCGGCCGTCGGTCCCCGAGAGCCGGGTGCTCAAGGGAATCGGCCGCCGCGCCCGCAAGCTGGCCGCGCGCCCCAAGGAGCGGCTCAGCGGGCTGGGGGAAGGGGTGGTCGGGAAGGTCGGCGGGGAAGTCGAGCGCCAGATGGAGCGGAAGGTGGGCGATTTTGTCGACGGCGCCGTCGGCAGCGTGCTGCGGCGTATCGCCGAGTACATGGCCGAACCGGCCAACCTGGAGTCCTTCGGGCAGATGCGGGTCGCGGGATCCCGGATCCTGCTGGACACGCCCACCGCGGACGGCGCCGCGATCCTGCGCAAGCTCGACCGCGAACAGCTCGTTGACGTCATCGCCGCCTACCTGCGATCACTCCCTGACGATCCCCTCACCGAGCGCTGGATCCGACAGGCGGTGGCCGACGAGGTCTCCCTCGCCGAGACCCTGGGCGACTACCTGGAGCGGGGGAACATCCTCGAGCCCATCCGCGACTGGGCCACCGCCGACCTCGCCCCCCGCGTCCGCGCCCTGGCGACCAACGAAGCCTTCGAGGCCTGGTTCGCCTCTCTGATCGACGCCTAGCATAGGAGCTCCACCTCGGAGGGCGGCCGGAGCCCGGCGCCAGCCGACAGAAGGGCTAGTAGAGGCTCATCCCGCCGTCGACCGTCAGGAAGTGGCCGGTGATGTGGCGGGCTTCGTCGCGGCAGAGGAAGGTCACTGCCTCGGCGACGTCGTCGACCTCGCCGATGCGGTTGAGGGGGGTTTCGGCCAGGATGCCGTCCACGATGGCCGGGGTGTTGATCAGCAGGGTGCTGAACTTGGTGTCGATCACACCGGGACCGACGGCGTTGACCCGCACGCCTGCGCCACCCCACTCGGCCGCCATCGCGCGGGTCATGGCGTTCATGGCAGCCTTGGTCACCGAGTACAGGGCCATGCCCATCTTGGGTTTGAGGGCCGACACCGACGACACGTTGACGATCACGCCGCCGGATCTGCGGTCGACCATCGACTTGCCCACCTTCTGACTCAGGAAGAAGTGGCCTTTCACGTTGGTCGCGAACATCGAATCCCACAGCCGCTCGTTCACGTCGAACAGGGGGGCGAAGATGTTGGTGCCCACGTTGTTGACCAGGATCTCGACGGGACCCAGATTGGCCTCGACCGCCTCGAGTAGCGCGTCGACCTGGTCCAGCTTGCCGTTGTGGGCCGGGTGGGCGAATACGGTGTGACCCTCCGCCCGCATTGCGTCGGCGGTCGCCGACAGCGCGTCGGGTTTACGGGCGCTGATCGCCAGCCTTGCGCCCTCGGCCGCCAGCTTGTGGGCGATACCCTCGCCGATACCGCGACTGGCGCCGGTCACCAGCGCCACCTTGCCCTCGATTCCGCTCATGTTGCCGTCCTTCCGAAGCTCTTCGCACGCGGATTTTTCGCCCACCGATCCGACAGACGACTCCGCCGCGGGCGACGGCCCGCGCGCCGCATTCTAACCACGATTCTCGGTTGCGCGCTGGGCCCGGAATGGTTAGCTTTCGGCCCTCACCCGCGGGCAACAGGCATTCCAAAACCCCTCGAGGGAGGACGTCGTGAGCAGCAAGCGTGTCTATTATTTCGGTGGCGAGAAGGCCGAAGGCCGGACCGAGATGAAGAACCTGCTGGGCGGCAAGGGCGCCAACCTGGCCGAGATGACCAACATCGGCATCACCGTGCCCCCCGGCTTCACCATCACGACCTCGGTCTGCACCGAGTTCAACGCGCTCGGCGGGCGGCTACCGGACGGGACGCTGGACGAGATCCGGATGCACCTGGGCCGGGTCGAGGGTCTGATGGAGCACGCCTTCGGCGATCCGAAGAACCCGCTTCTGCTGTCCGTGCGCTCGGGCGCCCGCGTCTCGATGCCCGGGATGATGGACACGGTGCTCAACATCGGGCTCAACGACCAGACCATCGAAGGTCTGGTGGCCGCGTCCGGCGACGAACGCTTCGCCTGGGACAGCTACCGCCGCCTGGTCCAGATGTACGGCGACGTGGTGATGGGCGCCAAGCGCGAGAAGACCGAGGCGTTGATCGAGGCTCGCAAGGAATTGCGGGGTGTCAGCGAAGACACCGAGCTGGACGCCGAGGACTGGAAGGTGCTGACCGGCCAGTTCAAGGAATGGGTGCTGGCAGATACCAAGAAGCCCTTCCCCGAGGATCCGTGGGTCCAGCTCGAGGGCGCGATCAACGCCGTGTTCGAGTCGTGGCAGATCCCGCGGGCGGTGCGCTACCGATCCGAGAACAACATCCCCGAGGATTGGGGAACGGCCGTCAACGTCCAGGCGATGGTCTTCGGCAACCTGGGTGACGATTGCGCGACCGGCGTGGCCTTCACACGCGACCCCGCCGATGGCGAGAACATCTTCTACGGCGAGTTCCTGTGCAACGCCCAGGGCGAGGACGTGGTCGCGGGGATCCGGACCCCGCAGCCGATCAACCGATCCCGGGGCGGCGATCCCGAGCTCGAGACGCTCCAGGGCATCATGCCTGCCGTCTACAACCAGCTGGACGACATCCGCACTCGCCTCGAGCGGCACTACCGGGACATGCAGGACATCGAGTTCACCATCGAGCACGGCAAGCTGTGGATGCTGCAGACCCGCAACGGCAAGCGGACGATCTTCTCGGCGATCAAAATCGCCACCGACATGGTCGAAGAGGGGCTGCTGGAGCCTGCTGTGGCGCTGCAGCGCATCGAGGCCAGCGAGCTTCCCAAGCTGTTCTCGCCGATCTTGAAGGGCCAGGCCAAGGCCGACGCGGTCGAGGCCGGCCGCCTGCTGGCCACCGGGAACAACGCCTCCCCCGGCGGCGCCTGCGGCCAGATCGTCTTCGACCCGGACACGGCCGAGGAGTGGGTCGCGAGCGGCAAGAAGGTCGTGCTGACCCGAGTCGAGACCAGCCCTGAAGACATCGGCGGCATGGCCGTGGCCGAGGGTATCCTGACCGCCCGCGGCGGAATGACCAGCCACGCGGCGGTGGTCGCCCGCGGTATGGGCGTGCCCTGCGTGTCCGGCTGTGGGGTGCTGCGGATCGACTACGCCGCGGGCACGATGACCGTCGGCGACCGGGTGTTGAAGGAGGGCGACTTCGTGGCCATCGACGGCTTCGATGGCGAGGTCTACGCCGACGAGGTCGACGTCCAGCCCTCGGAGATCCTGCAGGTGCTGGCCGGTGAGCTCGACGCAGCTGGTTCGGACCTGTTCCAGCGCTACGAAAAGGTGATGGCCTGGGCCGACGAGTTCCGCACCATGGGCGTTCGGACCAACGCCGATCAGCCGGCTGATGCCCAGATCGCCCGCCAGTTCGGCGCCGAGGGCATCGGCCTCACCCGCACCGAGCACATGTTCTTTGGCGGCGACCGGATCAACTACGTCCGCGAGATGATCCTCGCCGGCGACGACGTCGCTGCGCGGCAGAAGGCGTTGGACCAGCTGCTGGAGTACCAGCGCGAGGACTTCATCGGGATCCTCGAGGCGATGCACGACCTGCCGGTCACCATTCGCCTGCTCGACCCCCCGCTGCACGAGTTCCTGCCCCACGAGCAGGACAACCAGGCCGAGATGGCCGAGCAGATGGGCGTCAGCGCGGCCGAGATCGCCCGCAAGGTCGACGAGCTGCACGAGTTCAACCCGATGTTGGGCCACCGCGGCTGCCGCCTGGGGGTCTCGATGCCCGAGATCACCGTGATGCAGGCCCGCGCCATCTTCGAGGCCGCCTGCATCCTGAGCAAGCGCGGCGTCAAGGTGCTGCCGGAGGTGATGATCCCCCTGGTCGGGACCAAGACCGAGATGGTCAACCAGAAGCGGATCATCGCGGCCACGGCGGCCAAGGTGTTCGAGGAGCAGGGCGTCGAGGTGGACCACCTGATCGGCACCATGATCGAGGTCCCGCGCGCCGCGCTGGTCGCCGACGCCATCGCCGAGGAGGCCGAGTTCTTCTCCTTCGGCACCAACGACATGACCCAGATGACCTTCGGCTACAGCCGGGACGACGCGGGCAAGTTCCTCGGGATCTACACCGAGAACAACCCCCGTAAGTGGCCGGCGATGATGGTCGAGCAGATCCTGCCGGTGGATCCCTTCGAGGTGCTGGATCAGGACGGCGTGGGCCAGCTGGTCGAGATGGGCACCCGCAAGGGCCGCGAAACCCGGCCCAACCTCAAGGTCGGCATCTGTGGCGAGCACGGCGGCGAGCCGAACTCCGTGGGCTTCTGCCACCGGGTCGGACTGAACTACGTGTCCTGCTCCCCCTACCGGGTCCCGGTCGCGCGCCTCGCCGCGGCCCAGGCGGCGCTGGCTGACCGGTAGTCCGAGACCGAGTCCGAGGCTGTTCCGTCTCCCTCCTCCTTCCCCCCCCGAGCCCCGGCCCTTCCACCCCTCGCCCCCGCGCGCCCCCATCGTGTATGACCGCGCGCATGAGTAATAACGGCGGTCATCCCAAGGGTCTGTACCCCCTGTTCTTCACCGAGATGTGGGAGCGCCTGGCCTTCTACCTGATGGTCGGCATCCTCTTCCTCTACGCCATCGACACCGAGCGCGGCGGGCTGGGGCTGCCGATGGGGCAGGCCGCCGAGGTCTACGGCACCTACCTGGCGTTCGTCTACTTCACGCCCTTCCTCGGGGGTATGATCGCCGACCGCTTCATCGGCTATCGCAAGGCGGTGCTGATCGGCGGGATCCTGATGGCAGCCGGGCTCTTCCTGCTCGGGGTGCGCAGCCTGACCACGTTCTACGGCGGGTTGACCTTGCTCTGCCTGGGCAACGGGTTCTTCAACCGCCGCCGAAGGAGAAGCACGAGAAGAACAGCGAATTCCACCGCCAACCCTTGGAAGTGCGCCTCGCCGTTGATGACAGACCATACGAACCTCGCAATCCGAGATACGCCTCAGGGAAGCCGCTCAGCGAGCTTCTCGGTGTGATCGTCCTGGCACCGGAAGGGGAGGCAGTTGCGGTAGCCGCGTCAAAGGTGGCCGTCGGAACCATCGAGGCCACGGCTGGTACCTGGATTAACAAGGTCCTCAAGCAGGGTCCCCTGCACCCATGCGAGCACGGCCGGACGCGATCCCTTTTCCGGGCCGCGGCCCGCGGCGCTTCCGGCGTGCTGGGCGACGTGGTTCAAGTGGGAATCGAAGCCTGTCACGGGAGGACTGGCGGAGCCTTCCCGCCTGAGCCCGTCAAGAATCACGACTACAAGGTCCGGGCTATGGAGTCGAACGACGAGACCGGGAGTCCTTTCTTCGTCATCGTCGTCTATCGGTAAGCGCCCGAGCCGCCACACGCTGTCAGCGTGAGCTAAGCAACATGCTCCTGAACGGGTTCTGAGCACGGTCTGGGGACGGCGGCCGAGGTCGAGGTCATCGAGAAGTCCCTGTTCGGCTCCCCGGAACCCGAGTTCCGCTGGGGGCTACCCCGCAAGGGCAGGTACACGTCGGGGGATGTGGCCAAGATCCTGGGGATCAACTACTCCAGGCTCCGCTACCTGATCGACCGTGGGAGACTGCCGGACTGCGGAGACAACGGGACGTACCCCAGAAACCAACTTGTTGCCCCAGCCTAAGGACCGGGACGTGCCCCCGAAACGGCGTGGTTTTGCAGCAGCCCACGTGGAGGGAAAATCGAGGAGTGTGAGGATCGCCGGGAGCGGCTACAGGGGGTGTCCAGCGCACCAGGGTGGGATCGACGCCTCTCACCGCGCAGGTGGACGTCGATAGGGCTCGTAGCTGTAGTATTTCGCCCGGTCGTCCAGGCGGACGTGCAGCCAGTCCACCCCGCCGCCCGCCGTGCTGAGCCAAACGGGATCGGAGCCGATCCGCGATCGCATCGCCAGTCCTACCTTGCGCCAGAGCTCGTGGCGCTGAGGATCGGGGACCTCTCGGAGGAAGGCAGCCAGATGACCGTAGTCTGCCGAGATCGCGGGAGGGCAGGGCGCGATCAGGATGGCATCCCGGCCCAGGTTGGAGAACGTGACAACGAGGTCGGATGCTGAGAAATACTCCTCGAAAACGGATCGGTCCGGTGGCGTTGCGAGCCAGGGACTGTCCACCAGCACGTACTCGAAGGCGCGAACCATGGTCTCGGCGCTCACAGGCGGGGTCTCCCAGCGGAATGCGGAAAAGGGCGCGTCGCCGGATGTTCTCGAGCAGGACCTAGGCCAGGCTGGAGAGCAGCAGCCGGAGTTGGTTGGGCCACCAGCGATGGCAGCTCGTCCGGTCCGCAATGAGTCCAAGTTGCTGATCCTTGATGCGGTTCTCCATGTCCCCGCGGGCACAGTAGACGTCGTCGTACAGCGCCTGGGCGTCCCCGGGCAGGTTGGTGACCACGAAGCGCGGATTGCGCCCCTTGGCGGTCACCTCGGATTTGCTGATCACGCGGCGTTCCCTCGACCAGGTCTTGGCGCCGTACTTCAGGTTGGTGAAGAGCCTCTGCTTGCTCTGCTGTTCCTCGTACCGCCGTTCCGCCTCGGCGAGGTAGGGCTCGGCCATGACCGTCAGCCGGGGGTTCTTGGCGATGCCGATGATGTAGTGGACGTCGTGCCGCTCGCACCAGGTCATCATGCGGTGGCGGCAGAAGCCGGAGTCGCCTCTGAAGACGATGCGGACATCGGGCCAGCGCTGGCGAAACGCCTTCACCAGAATCGAGAGGATCGCCCACGTCGTCGCCTGGTCTGCGCGATTCTCCAGGCGGCACAGGGTGGGGCTGCTCGCCAGCTCGACATCTCGGCCCACGACCGTCTGGTACCCCGGATCGCCGCGTAGCGTCTCGTGGTCGTTGAGATCCTCGTAGCCCAGCGCGAGACCGTAGACGCGCTGGCGCAGCATGCTCAGCAGCGAGTGTTGGACCTTGGAACGCTACCTCGGGTCGCCGATGGCACGGGCGACACGCCGAAGGAGATCGGCGCGGATGTCAGCGAGACGGAGCAGCGCAGCTCCCCCATCACTGGTCACATGTCCGCCGGTGAAAGCGGCCTCGACGACCCGTCGGCCGAGACCTGGAATCGGCAGCTGAATAGAGGTACGATCTGGCACGGCGGAGCCTCCTTCTGAATTCGGCCTAAGCAACCAGAATTCTAAAGGATTTCAGGCTTCGCCGTTTTGTATTCGTGAACGAACCGGGCTAGAGCGCCGAACAGGAATCACGCCGCCAGCATCTTGTCCAGGCGATGCAGGTTTTCCACCA
>CAYTBN010000081.1:0-3163 GCA_964436045.1 uncultured Rickettsiales bacterium
ACCCCGCGGCCCGACGCCGAGATCGCGGAAAAGGGCCATTTTGGGATGGGAACTACGGCGAAATCCAGCCACGGCAAGGGGTAGCAAGCGATTCGCAGCCATTTTCTCGGTTTTCGACGGATCCAGCGCGCTCTTCGAGTCGCCTGGGGCGGGCCACGTCGATCGCTCCCCTTTTCCACCCCAGCTGCTACCCTGCCGCGACGTGGTTCGAGACCCGCGTACGGGGCGCGGTGAGATGCTGCGTTGGCAGGATGGGCGATGACCGACAGCGAGGGAGGTAGCTGGCGCTTCTCGCGGGCCTTCTGGACTGCGAACGGCGTGGAGCTGCTCGAGCGTGCGGCGTGGTTCGGCGTGTTCGTCGTCATCACGCTCTACCTGTCCAGGGTCCTGGGCTTCTCCGACATCCAGGCGGGTGTGCTCTCGGGTGTGCTGTCAGCGGGGCTGTACCTGTTGCCGACCTTCAGCGGCGCGTATGCGGACCGCATCGGTTTCCGCAACGCCCTGTTGCTGGCCTTCGGCCTGCTGACCGTCGGCTACGGCAGCATGTGGTTGCTGCCAACCCTGCTGGAGGCCGCGGACCTGGTCGAGTACGGCCGGGAGGTGAAGTTCACCGGCCTCGAGCAGAGCGGCTACAAATGGATGTTCGTGCCGGTCATGGCCGTGGTGATGGTGGGCGGTTCGTTCATCAAGTCGGTGATCACCGGAACCGTGGCCACCGAGACCACCGCGATCAACAGGGCCCGCGGGTATTCGATCTTCTACGCGATGGTCAACGTGGGCGCGTTCTCGGGCAAGACCATCGTCAAGCCCCTGAGGGATGGTCTGGGCAACGAGGGTCTGATCGTCCTCAACCTGTTCGCCGCGGGCATGACCCTGCTGGCGATGATCCTGGTCCTGCTTTTCTACAAGGCACGCCCACGCACGGGTGAGCGCAAGACCATCGGCGAGATCTGGCGCGCCCTGATCGCCGTGTGCTCGCGCGTCCGGCTCGTCCTGCTGATCGTGATCGTCACCGGGTTCTGGATGGTCCAGCACCAGCTCTACGCCACCATGCCCAAGTACGTGCTCCGGATGGCGGGCGAGGGCTCATCACCTTCGTGGTACGCCAACGTGAACCCGGCGGTGGTGGTCCTGACCGTGGCCCTGGTCACCTACCTGATGCGCAAGCGCACGGCGCTGACCTCGATGATGGTGGGCATGCTCATCATGCCTCTGTCGGCATTCTGTATGGCTGCCGGCAACATGATGTCGGGCGAACCCATCGCCGGACTGCACCCCGTGGCCTTCATGATGATCGTCGGCATCGCCTTCCAGGGGCTGGCCGAGAGCTTCATCTCCCCGAGGTTCCTCGAGTACTTCTCCTTGCAGGCCCCCAAGGGGGAGGAGGGGCTCTATCTGGGCTTCAGCCACCTGCACTCCTTCCTGTCGTCGATCCTCGGTTTCAGCCTCTCGGGGTTCCTGCTGGACCGGTTCTGTCCCGCGCAGCTCGAGGGCCAGAGCGACGCGGCCTGGGCGGCGGCGAAGGCGGACGCCCACTACATCTGGTTCGTCTTCGTGGGGATCGCGCTGGCCTCGGCAATCTCGCTGATCATCTTCGGCGCCGTCACACGGCGGATCGACGCCCGCGCCGCCGGGCGGTGAATGCCCGGGTGCTGATCGGCGCCACGGTCGCGGTTGGCGGCGTGGCCGCAATTCTCGCGGGGTTCGTCACCGCCAGCTGACAGTCGGCGACGGTGGGTGTAGTCTCGCCGCCGGGATTCCCACGAGGAGGAGGACAGATGAAGACGACAGGGCGACAGCTCCTGTGGCGGATCGTGCTCGGGACGGCCCTCGCGCTCGTGCCAGGGTGCCAGGCCGCGGACGACGACGACAGCGCGGGCGGCGACGACGACACCGGGGACGACGACGCCACCGGCGACGACGACGCCACCGGCGACGACGACACCACGGGCGACGATGACAGCGCGGGCGACGACGACACCACCGGCGATGACGACACCGGGCCGGTCTGGTTCGGCGTCTCCGGCCAGGTCAGCCGCACGGCGGATCTGGACCCGGGTGGGGACGGTATCGGCACCCTGTGTCTCGGTGTGCTCGTGGCCTGCGACCTGGGGGAGGTCCCGCTCTATGGCGAGCAGATCGACGGCATCGATCTGCTCGCGGATGGCGCGACCGCGCCCTTCGGGTTCTCGGTGCCCAACGGCGCGCTGACCGACGGGTCGACCTACGTCCTGGGCGGGTTTTTTGTCGAGGACGCCATCGACTGCCAGACCCACGTGACCGCGGGCGGCGAGTTGTATAGCTCGGCATGCCCATCGTTCCTGTTCGAGATCGGCGGGTCCGCCGGGCCGCTGGAGATCGTCCTCGACGCCACCGTCGAGGACACGCCGCGCTGACGCGGGCTCAATCGATCACCTGGTCATCGATCTTGGTCAACAGGGAGAGCAGAGCCGCCGCCGCGGCCACCTCCCTCGGCTGTCGCGAGCCGCCCAGGGCCTGGTAGCAGGCCAGCGCCAGCTGGGCCAGACCGGCGCACAACAACCGGCTCCGGTCGGACACACGGTGGTCTGGATCGGCGGGGTCGACCCACGGCGCCAGCTCGCCCACCAGCGGCGCCCCGGTCGCGGCCAGGTGTGTCGCCCAGTCAGCGCCCCACGGGTCGCCCGGGTTCAGCGGGTCCATCGACGCAGCACAGCGAACAGGAGCAGACCCACGAACAGCGGCGCGCTGCCCGGTCGCGGCGCCCTGGAAGGAGCCTGCCGGCACGCGCAGTCATCGCTGGAGTCCGTGTCGTCGTCGCCGATGTCGTCGTCGCCGTCGCTGTTGTCGTCGTCATCGTCCGTGGCGTCATCGTCTCCGGTGGTGTCGTCGTCTCCGGTGGAGTCGTCGTCTCCGGTGGAGTCGTCGTCTCCGGTGGAGTCGTCATCGCCCGTGGTGTCGTCGTCACCCGTGGAGTCGTCGTCCCCGGTCGAGTCGTCATCGCCCGTGGCGTCGTCGTCGCCCGTGGTGTCGTCGTCGCCGGTCGAGTCGTCATCGCCCGTGGCATCGTCATCGCCGGTCGAGTCGTCATCGCCCGTGGCATCGTCATCGCCGGTCGTGTCGTCATCGCCCGTGGTGTCGTCGTCGCCGGTCGAGTCGTCATCGCCCGTGGCGTCGTCGTCCC
>CAYTBN010000081.1:3263-27744 GCA_964436045.1 uncultured Rickettsiales bacterium
CGGTGGTGTCGTCGTCCCCCGTGGCATCGTCGTCGTCCCCCGTGGCATCGTCGTCATCGCCCGTGGCGTCGTCGTCCCCGGTGGTGTCGTCGTCCCCCGTGGCATCGTCGTCGTCCCCCGTGGCATCGTCGTCGCCCGTGGCGTCGTCGTCCCCGGTGGTGTCGTCGTCTCCCGTGGCATCGTCGTCGTCGTCGCCCTGACCACACTCGTCGTCCAGCTCGTCGACGTCGCCGTCACAGTCGTTGTCGATCCCGTCGACACAGTCCTCGGCAGCGCCGGGGTGGATCGCGGCGTCTTCGTCGTCGCAGTCGCCCCCGCCGCAGATCAGCCGGGGCTCACCATCCAGGTCCATGTCGCACCAGGCGTCGAACAGGTTGGCCATGAAGATCTCGTTGTCCACCGCCAGGCTGCACTCGTCCGTGAACATGTTGGTGTCCGCCACCAGCAACACGTGGTCCTCGTAGGCCACCAGCGCCTGTGCCGATTCGCCGGTCACCAGGACCTCTCCGTCCCCCGCCACGATCACTTCCGAGCTCCAGGCGTAGCTCGGCGCGGATACCCCCAGGACCAGGGGGTTGCCGGGTGTGACGGTCGCCGTGTGACCGCAACCCGAGTCGAGCTGTGCTCCGGCGAAGCTGCTGTCGACGCCCAGATGTGCGAGGAGGTCGTTCAGCCTCTGGATCGGGGCCACGAACAGGTTGATGTCCGCAGCCAGGACCAGCAGCCCGCCCGCGTCCACGAAGTCGTCCACGTCGGCCACCTGGGCCGGCGACAGATCTTGGTTCGGCAGGGCGATCACGACCAGCCGGTAGGGCGTCAGGTCGGCGGGCCAGGTGTCTGTCTCGGTGAACGCCGTCGCCCCCACCGCCAGCAGGGTCGCCTCCAGGGTGGTCAGGTCCGCCGGCACCACGTTGTCGTAGAACACCAGCACCTCGTCGGCGGCCTGGGCTGTGGCCCGATGGGCCTGCGACAGGCTGAAAAGCATGGCGATCATCAGGGCGGTCCACTGGGAGATTCGGAACATCGCGTGCCTCCTGCGGTCCGGGGGAGCTGCGTCAGCAGCCATCCTACCCGGAATTCGTTCGAATTCGCTGTACCCCGGAGGTCCCCTAACTGGTATTGTGCGCGCCGTATCCGCGCAATGCGGGTTCGGGGAACACCGACCGAGGACTTTCGATCAGGGGAATCGCCCCCTGCTCGCGTGAAAAAAAGAGGAACGTGATGCCTGGAACGAACTCCCACATCAAGGCCCTGTTGTTCACCTCCGTCGCGGCGGTTGCGGCGATCACCCTGATCGGTTGTTGCTGCGGCGGCGGCAATGCCAGCGACTGGAGCGATCTGGAGTCGGCGCTCGAGGAGGCCGCGGCCACCACGACCACCGAGACCGCCAGCGCGGGCAGCGGCGAGCTGAAGCAGTGCAAGGCCATCGATAGCCTCAGCAGCTGCAGCGAGCACACCTCCAAGGCCTTCGAGTTCCTCGGCGAGGACTTCTACAAGAGCATCTGCGAGCTGACCGACGGCACGTGGACCACCGGCTCCTGCCCGACCGAGAACGCCCTGGGCCGCTGTGACGACCAGATCGGTTCGGTCACCCTGTACTACAGCACCGGTTCCCTGTCCTACGATGCCGCCACGGCCGAGAAGGGCTGCACGGACATCCTGGGCAAGTGGTCGGCCCTGTAGGCCAGACCGTCGGCTAGCGCTGGGGCTCCATCGTTCCACCTGCCTCGCCTGCATACCATCGGCTCGTCGGGCGCCGCTCGCCCGGGGGCGGCTCCGGGGCTCCCCTCCGGCTCGTTGACCCACGCCGCCGGAATTCCGCCTGATGTCCGCGATCCTGACCCTCGCCGCCGCCCTGTTCGCCGCCTGGCTCCTGGGCCGGCTGGCGCGAGCGGCTGGCCTGCCGGCGGTGGTCGGCATGCTCGCCGGGGGTGCGCTGGTGGGTGCGGGGGTAGGTCCCTGGTTGGAAGGAGCGGGTCTACCGTCGTTTGGCCTGGCCACCGAGCAGCTGGCCCGGCCGGCCCGCCTGGCCGCGCTGGCGCTGGTCCTGCTTCGCGCGGGGCTGGGACTCTCGTGGATGGACCTGCGCGGCACGGGTTCGTTGGCCCTGCGCCTCGGCTTGCTGCCGATGGCTGCCGACGCGGCGGCTGTCACTCTCGGTGCGCACCTCCTGCTCTCCCTGTCCTTTCCGGTCGCGCTGGTGATGGGCTTCACCGTGGCGGCGATCTCGCCCGCGATCGTGATCCCGGGCCTGCTGCGGCTGCGTGAGCGCTGCGAGGGAGATCGCCACCGGACCGTGACCGCGCTGCTGGCCGGAGTGCCCCTGGACAACCTCGCTGCCGTGGTCCTGCTGGGCCTGAGCCTGGACCTGGCCCTGGGGGAGACCTCCGGCGTGTTGTCCGCGCTGGGCGGGCTGGCCATCGACATCGCTGGCGGTCTCGTCCTCGGGGCTCTGGGCGGCTGGGTGGCCGCGCGCGTGCTGGGGCTGCAGCGGCGCCTGACCGGCTGGATCGCGTGGGCCGTCGCCGCCGGGCTCGTGGGGCTGGCGGAGGGGCTGGGCGTCTCCAGCGTCCTGGCCGTGATCGCCGCGGGGATGGTGCTGGCCGCGAGCCTCCAGAGCGGACCCGACACGCTGGGGATCGGGCTCACCAGGCTGTGGAACGGCGTTCAGCTCGTCCTGTTCGCGCTGGTGGGGCTGGCGGTCGACCTGGGGCCGCTGCGCGACGTGGGTCCGGCGCTGGTCGCGGCCATCGCGCTGGGCCAGCTGGGCAGGTTCGTCGGCAGCTGGCTGGCCACGAGCCGCGTGGGAATGGCCCTGCGCGACCGCAAGCTGGCCGTGGCCGCCTACGTGCCCAAGGCGACGATCCAGGCGGCGTTCGGCGGCCTGGCCCTGGACCGGGGACTGGCGGGGGGCGAGCTGATCCTGGCCGCCGCGGTCCTGGCGATCGTGTTGTGCGCCCCCCTGGGCGCGACCGCCCTCGGCCGGGCGAGGCCAGAATCGAATCCCCGGGCGACCGGGGAGTAGCTGCCCTGATCCCGTCCGTCCGTCAGCGCCGCCCGTCGGCCCGGGGCGGCTCCTCCGTGTACGTCGGCGGCTGGTCGTAGAGCTCGATGGAGAACTCGACGCGGTCCGGCGGAAGCTCCGGCGCGGGCAAACGGCTGTAGGGGGCGAACCGGCTCGTCCCGCGGCCGGTCGGGTCCGGGATGGTGATCGCCACCCGGGGCCCGCGGCGGATCGGGTGCCGGGCGCCCAGCATCTCGACGAATCGCTCCGGGTCCGTCTCCGTGCGGTCGAGGTGCACGACCACCAGCCGGAAACCGTCGTCCCACAGCGCGCGATGGGCGGCGCGGCTGAAGCCCGGCAGTGGCGCGTCGGCTTCGAGGGCCAGGTACTCGAGGCCCCGCAGCATCGAGTTGTCCTGGACGTAGTCCGCGTGTCCCTCGGGGCGGGTGCTGGGTCCGGCGATCCCCGGTCCCCCCAGCAGCGGCTGGCGGTGCAGCAGCTGGTAGTGGAACTCGTGGTTGGATGCCCACAACGGGACGTCGATGATGCCGCCGGGGCGCGCCTGGACGGCCCGCTCGTAGAACGTCGCCCGCTCCAGCGGACGGCTCGCCGAGGCGGGGGTGTCGGGACGGGAGAGCAGGGCGGCGGTCAGCACCGCGACCACCGCGCCAGCGACCGCGAGGCGCCGGGTCCGTCCCGTCAGCCGGCCGAGCGCCCAGCCAGCGGCGATCGCCACCGCGCACAGAAGCCCCAACAGCGGTACGGGCAGCAGGCGTTCGGGGTTGTGGCAGCGGGTCATCGGTGGCACCAGCCACTGGCTCAGCGCAAAGGCCGTGGGCAGCCGCACGGTACCGAACGCCACCACCGCTCCCAGCGGTAGCGTCACCGCGATCCAGGCGGGGATCGCCCACGGCAGCACGCGTCTACGCGCTGGCCAGGCCAGCGTGGGCAAGAACCCCAGCGCCAGGATGTACGGCAGGAGTCCGGCCTCCCGGAGCGAGGTCAGCAACCCAGCGGCGGAGTCGATCTGGTGGCGGGAAAACGGCTGGGTGGTCCGGGCGGCCTCCCAGGATTGCTGGCTGGTCTCCAGCACGGCGTCCAGCACCGGGATCAGGGTGACGGTGACCGCGGCGCAGGCCACGGCCGTCAGCAGGGCGAAGCCGCCGGCGAACTGGAGGCGGCGGCCCGGATTCAGCAGCAGGTGGACGACGGCCACCACCCCCGCGAACAGGCCGAGCGCCATCGCCGAGAAGGGGTAGATCAGGCAGCTCGCGGCCAGCGCGAGGCCCGCCGCCGGACCGAGCCAGCGCGTCCGGGCTCCGTCGCGGGTCATCCGGTACAGCAAGGCCAGGAACAGGGCGGGGAACAGCAGGTGCACCTGGTTGGGCCGTCCCTGCAGGATCTCGATCGCCACGAAGGGGTGCAGCATAACCGCCACCGCCAGCGCCAGCGCCAGCGGCGGCGGCGCCCGCAGTACCCGGAACAGCAGGTGCAGCGCGATGGTGTTCGCGACCAGCAGCAACAGCAGGTAGAGGTTGTACCCCCCGACCGCACCCAGCCCGGCCACCAGGGGGAACGCCAGCACCGCGTCCAGCAGCGCCAGGCCCGTGGTCCGGGCCAGATCCTGGCCCACGGGGGCGAAGATATCGGGGTCGATGCGCCCCACCTCGCCGGTCAGCAGGCGGGCCGTGTAGTCCATGTTCCACAGGTTGCCCCACAGATCGACGCCGTCACCCAGCACGGGTTTGGTGGGATCGTTCCCCAGAAAGGCGCCCGTCCAGCCGCCGCCCCAGCGCGCCACCGCATCCCGCAGGGGTGCGAGATGGACCGCGGCCATCCCCAGCCCGGCTCCGGCCGCGGCCAGGAACTCGAGCGATCTTCCGCGCCAGCGGACCGTGGGCTGGGGATCGGCGGTCATCGGGGGGCCGGGCGCTCCCCGCCGCCCAGGATGTCCAGCTGTACGGAGTGCTGCACCGGGTTGCGGCCCGTCGCCCGGGGATCGTCGGGCAGGATCACAGGGGCCGCCTCGCCGGGGACCAGCCGGGTTCCGGGCCAGCCCAAGGCGGCCAACCGATCGGCCACCGCCCGGGACAGCTCGCCGATGCCTGCGCGGGTGGGGTGCAGTCCGTCGCCGCGCAGCAGCTCGTCCCAGGGGCGCCCGCTGGCGCGGTAGGCGGCGCCGCCGTCGACCCAGGGCACTGCGCGGCTCTCGGCGATGGCGCGCTGGACCGCCACGTAGGGCGCGAACAGATGGTCGTCCGGCAGTCCGCGTTCGATCATCTCCCGGTCCGCGAGCCCGAGGACCAGCGCCCCGACCCCCCGATCCCGGGCGCCGGCCAGCAACGCGTCCAGGGCCGCGGCGTAGTCCGCCAGCGGCACCCGGCGTACGCCCTCCATTCCCGGCCGCGGCCAGGTGACCCGGGTGAAAGCGGAGCGGCCGAAGGCGAGGTTGAGCAGCCGCCTGAGCTGGCGGAACAGCGCGCTGCGGCCCAGGGTCCGCTCCACCGTCGCCGAGGGGCTCGACAGGGCGGCGAGCAGATCGGCGTCGCGAAACACGTCCAGGTTGCCGTCGCTCCACAGGTTGCCGAGCACCAGCAGGGCCGGCTCCCGCGCCCACCCCAGCTCGTCGAGCACCGCCGCCGTCTGCAAGGTGGAATACCCGGGCACGGCCACGGTGGCCACGTCCGCCTCGATGCCGCCGCGGTCGAGATCCCGGGCCAGCACGTCGTGCAGCGCCTCGCCGTCGGCCAGCCCGTCCCCGAAGATGCTCGAATCGCCCGTGGTCAGCACCCGCGGCGCGTTCGCCGGACCGGGGCGGGCCGGCAGCCGCATGCCGTCGTCGTCCAGCCGATAGGGACCGCGGGCGTCTTGCCCGCCGGCGGGTGGCGCCAGCGTCCAGCCCCGGGCGGGGTGGGGCACCAGCACGATTCCCCGCGCCTCCGGCACCGGCTCCGGCACCAGCCGCGCCAGCCCCTCGAGGAACAGCAGCACCATCCCGGCGAATGCGAGCGCGAGCAGCCGTTTGCGTCGAGTCATCGATTCGCCTCGGGGGGACGATACCATCGAGGCCCGGGGTTTGCGGTCCACGCCGCCCCGTCGTACTCTTGTGTCCAAGTGGGGATTCCGAGTGACCAAACTGCCGATGGGGGCCCGATCTCCATAGAGCTGTTCCCCTCCCTGACCGGTCCTGAATCCACGCCGCGCCGATGACAGGATGGTCTCCATGGAGCGCGCGACCGAACCGCCCTCGTCCACCCCCTTCCTCCTGCCCGCCGTCCTGTGTTGTGTCGCCGCCGTCGTCACTCCGCCCTCCTCGGCTGGGGCGTCCGGGGGGCAGGCCTGGGAGGCGCTGACCCTCCAACCGGGCTTGGCCTTCACTCCGCCGATGTGCAGCCGCTTTGTAGCGGCCGGGGGTGATGAACACTCCGGTCAGAGTTGCCAGGGCCTCCTGCTCGGAGCGTTCGGGCTCCAGGTCCGCCCCGTGCGTCCGCTACTCATCGAGGCAGAGGTGATGGGGGGGATCTGGTACGACTCCGATTCGGAGGTGCTGCACTTCATGGTCGACGAGGACCCCGGGACCTTGCCCTGGACCGATTCCAACGGCGAGTTCCGGGTGGCCGCGGGGCTCGGGTTGGGTCTCGCGCAGGGGGAGATGCGGCTGACGGCGGGTCCGCGGTTCTCGCTGAGCCGCATCAGTCGCAGGACGTTGACGAGCCTCGGGGACGCGGGGCTGATACCCGACACGACGGGCCAGGACCACCTGGCCGTCGAGGTGGGCTGGGCGCTGGACGGCGTGCCGGCCCCGCCGATCCGGCTGGGACCGCGGTTCGCCGTCTCGGTGGGAGGGCGGATGCCCGACGAGGTCAACGAGGCGTTCGAAGAGGAGTGGCAGGAGTTCTATCGGGTCAAGAGCCGCTACACGTCGATCAACCTCAGGCCGGGATTCGGGATGAGCATCCCCGGCGAGGGCCCGATCGCGTTTTCCTTCGAGCTGGCGCCGACGATCAACGTGCGTACCTACGATGCAGCGACCTTCGCCGAGTTGACGGCCACCAATCCGGGGGACGAGATGTTCGTGCAACAGACCACCACCGACATCGGGGGCTACCTCTTCGTGGGCCTGCAGATCCGGCTGGGTGAGGTGGGTTCGTAGCTCGCCCTCGGGCCCCATGGCCCGAGGGGAGGCATCGATGAGTCCTGAGCATCCGCCGAATCAGAGTGGCGTCCCTCGCGCCCGCGTCCGCGCCGGGCGTTCCGCCGGGCCAGTCCGCGAAGCGGCTCGGCTGGGAGCGACGCTGGTGGGTCTGGCCGTGAGTGTGGCGGTGATGGGCTGCGTGGAGGTATCCTCGTCCGCGGACTGGGTGCATGTGGGAGCCGGCAACGAATACAGCTGCGCGCTGAACGAAGCTGGCGAGATCGCGTGCTGGGGGCGGCCCGGTTCGGACGCCGCCGATCCGCCCGCCGGGACCTTCGACGCGCTCGACGTCGGGTTTGGCACGGCGTGTGTGCTGGACGCAGACGGCTCCGTTCTCTGCTGGGGCTCCGAATACGGGGACGACCGGACGGATCCGCCGGACGATCCGCTGATCCAGGTGTCCGCCGGGTACCACAACTCGTGCGGCATTTTGGAGGGTGGCGATCTGGTCTGCTGGGGTTCGGCCGAGACGAGCGTCAACGACGTGCCCACGGGCATGGTGGACCAGGTCGTGTCGGCGGGTGTGTACGCTTGGGCGCTGGATCCGGAGGGTGGCCTGGCCTGTTGGGGGGACGAGAAGATGCCCATCGATGAGGGCATGTTTCCCGGTTCCTATCGCCAGGTCGACCTGAGGTGGGAGTACGCCTGCGCCCTGGATGCCGATGCCCACATCGAGTGCGGGGGGGGGGGGCTGTGGTACGACTGTGGCCAGCTCGACGTGCCTGAGGGTAACTACCTGGCGGTATCCGCGGGGAAATATCACGCCTGCGGGATCCGCGACGACGGGACCGCTACCTGCTGGGGCTGCAAGGTACCCGAGGGGTACCCCTACGTGGTTCGGGACTGGGGTCAGTGCGCGGAGCCCGACGGCGTCTTCACCCAGATCTCCGCAGGATTCGACCACACCTGCGGCCTGCGGGACGACGGCCACGTAGTGTGCTGGGGGCGCGACAACAAGGGCCAGGCGTCGCCGCCCTGAGCGGGCGCGGCGCGGCGGGGGGACCGTCGGGCGTCAGGCGGTGGCCCACTCCTCGCTGAGTACTTCACCCTGCAGACCCACGACGACCACCTTCATCGGCACCTTGCGGCTCGAGGCGGCCAGCGCCTGGCGCGCCGTGCTGACCAGGCCCATGCAGCACGGGACCTGCATGATCAGGACCGTCAGCGTGTTGATCTCGGCGTCCTCGAACCAGGACTGGATCTTCTGGGCATAGATGTCCTGACCCTCGTCCAGCTTGGGGCAGGCGATGCCGATGGAGTGTCCCTTCAGGTAGTCGCCGTGGAAGCCGCCCATGGCAAAGGCGACGCAGTCCGCGGCGAGCAGGACGTCCGCCCCCTGGAAGTAGGGCGCCATCGGCGAGATCAGGTGCATCTGGATCGGCCACTGCCTCAGCTGCGAGGCGACCTTGGGCGCCTGCGCGTCGTCGGTGTCGCTCTCCTCGGGGAAGGACTGCATCGCGGATCCGGGACATCCATGCTGGCTGTGATCCATGGGTTCATTCTCCTTGCTGGAATCGGCGCTCGGCCTCGACGACGAAGCGCTCGTATTGTTTAGCGGAATCTCCGAAACCGGAGTCCACTTCGGCGAATCGGGAGTAGAGCTGCCCGACCTGGGAGGTCGAAAGGTTTCGATCCATCCACGGATAGAGGATCTCGTTCTCCTTGGTAATGTGCTCTTCAAGAAGCTCACGATAGGCAAGCATGCCCTCCTTCAGGGCGCCCTGGTCCCCCTCGGCGAGGGCGGCCACGGCAGATCTCACGTGGCCCCGGCCACACTCGTGGTCGGCGTGCATCACGGCCAGGATGTCGAGGTCGGCGTCGAAGAAGCCAAAGAGGATGTCCTCCTCTTTGGCGTGGTGATAGCGGTCGGCGAAGGAACGGATGAAGTCGAGGCCGTCCCGGATCAGTGTCCGGTCCTCGGCACGCTCCAGGTCCATCGAATCCACGACCCGGGGGATCAGCGCCACCCAGCGCTTGATCAGCGTGTGCTCGTCCACCAGCTGCTGGAGCGGTGGCGAGTAGCGGATCATCCCATCCCCTGCGCCCTTGTCCCGTTTCGGCGCGACGTAGGTCTCGTGCGAGTCCGGATCGATGGTCCGGATCAGGCGATTCATCATCTCCACTTCGCGCTCGGCGCGGAGGTCGTGGATGTCGACGACGTCCCGCAGCTGACAGCTGGCCACCGTGCAGGGTGCACAGCCGATGTCGTACTCGTCGAGGATGGTCTGGACCACGGGAAACTCGGTGATCAGGTCCTTGATGCTCCGGTCCAGGTAGGCCTGCATCAGGTACCTCCGTTGGCGGCGTCTGGCTTCTGCTCGCTCATCAGCGACGCCACGGTCGTCGACTCCAACTCGTCGTTCATGGTCCGTTCGAGGGACTTGAGCTTGCGGTGCAGCTGGCAGGTCCGGACGTCGGCGCACACCTCGCCCCGGATGTAGCAGTGCCCCAGGTCGATGGGCTTCTGGAACACGGCGATCAGGTCCCGCAACGAGATGTTCTCGGGGGCGGAGGCCAGCTGAAAACCGCCTCCACGACCGCGGGAGGAGCGCAGATATCCCCGCCGGGCCATCTTCTGCAGGACCCGCCGGAGGAAGGGGTGGGGAATCCTCAGGGCCTCGGAGAGTTCGGTGACCGAGACCACGGAATCGTCAGTACCGGCGAGGTACTGCAACGCCCGGAACGCGTAGTCTGTGTCTCTGTTGACCAGCTGCATGACGGCATATGATACCCGCGAAGTATCAATTAGCAAGAGGAAAGATCACTGCAAGACCCCCAGGTGCGTATTCCGATGATGGTGATCACCGATTCCGATTCATCGTGATCACCGATTCCGAAGCATCGTGAACGCCAAATCCGATTGATGGTGGACACCTCTCGGAGCGCAGCGACGCTGGTTGTTTCTTGATGCCAGTTCTTCCTCTCCGGATCAAATCTCCATCTGTCATTCGTAGTCGTCGTGCTGTGGGTCGTGTGGGCATCACGCTCCACAGCGCCCTCCCTCAGTCCTCGCCGTCGCGGCGTTTGCCGCGTGTCTTGCGGATGGACTCACCGTCCAGTTCCAGCTTGTGCGCGTTGTGCACCAGGCGATCCAGCAGGGCGTCGGCGATGGTCGGGTCACCGACGTTGTCGTGCCACAGCTTGATCGGCAGCTGGCTTGCCAGGACGGTGGAGTGCCGGCCGTGGCGGTCCTCCAGGATCTCGAGCATGTCCCGCCGTTCGCGGTCGACGAGCGGGGCGAGGCCCCAGTCGTCGATGATCAGCAGCTGGGTCCGGGCGAGCTTGGCGAGTTCCTTGCCGTAGGTGCCCTCGCCCCGAGCCATGTGGAGATCGTGCATCAAACGAGGGATGCGCTTGTACAGCACGGAGTACCCCTGGCGGCACGCCTGGTGCGCGAAGGCGCAGGAGAGCCAGGTCTTGCCGATCCCGGTGGGGCCGGTGATGACCAGGTTCTCGTGGTGCTCGATCCAGCGGCCGGTGACGAGGCGGTCGACCATCGAGCGATCCAGGCCACGAGGATGGCGGTAGTCGATGTCCTCGACGCAGGCCGCCTCACGGAGCTCGGCGAGGCTCAGGCGCCGCTTCAGCCGGCGATCCTGGCGTTCGGTCCACTCCCGGTCGACCATCAGGCCGAAGCGGTCGGCAAAGGACAGCTGGTCGCCCTCGTGATCGCCGTCCAGGTACTCCTGGAAGCCGGCGGCGAGGCCCCACATCTTCATCTCGGTGAGTTGGCGGTACGTCTGTTCGTGCAGCATGCGTTCCTCCGGGTCAGTGGTAGTAGTCCGGGCCACGCACGTTGACGTGGTCCATGGGCAGGTCGAGTTGCGGTTCGGAGTCGGACGGATCCGGCAGCCGATCCATGCCGGTCTTGAGGATCGATTGGACGGCCCGATAGGAGATCGAGTCGATGGCCAGGGCTCGACCGCAGGCGGCCTCCAGGCGCTCGGCGGTGTACCTCTTCTCCAGGCGCAGGATGCCCAGACTGGCGCGATAGCCCTGCTCGGGATGGGGCTTGGACTCGATGAGCGTCTGGATCAGCAGCGCCGTCCGAGGCCCGGTCTTCTCGGCCCACCGGATGATCCGCGAGGGAGTCTACTCCAGGTGCTTCTGGTGGGCCCTGGGCATGTGCTCCACGACGGTGGTGTAGCCCCCGGCGACGTGGCTACGCCGGTGCGCGGCGATCCGCCGGCCCTTGAAGCAGATCTCGACCGTGTTGGAGGTCCGGCGGGCGTCCATCCGCTTGTGGATCAGCGAGTACGGGACGCTGTAGTAGTGCCGTTCGATCTCGACGTGGTAGTCGATGTTGACCTTGGGCCGGGACCACTCGGAGATCTCGTAACGAGTCGACGGCTGCGGCTTCAGCGCCGGACGATCCAGGGTCTCGAAGAGCTGGCGACGAGTCGTGTCCAGCTTCTGGACGCGCCGATTGTTGAGTTCTTCGAGCTTGCCGGCGATCGCTCGGTTGGCCTGCTCCAGACTGAAGAAGGTGTGGTTGCGCAGCGCCGCGAGGATCCAGCGCTGGGCGACCAGCACGCCCGTCTCCACCTTGGCCTTGTCCTTGGGCTTGCGCTTGCGCGCCGGGATCACGGCCGTGTCGTAGTACCGGGCCATCTCCTCGTAGGTCGGATTGAGATCCGGCTCGTAGTTGCAAGCCCGGGTCACCGCCGTCCGCGTGTTGTCCGGGACCGTGATCTCGGTCACCCCGCCGAAGCACTCGAAAGCGTGGATGTGGGCGTCGATCCAGCAGGGGAGATCCTGGGACTCCGTGGCCTCAGCGAAGGTGTAGCTGCTGGCTCCAAGGACCGCGAGGAAGAGCTGGGCTTCTCGGACCTCGCCCGTACGCCGGTCGACGATGTCGATCCCGTCGCCGGAGTAGTCGACGAAGACCTTCTCGCCAGCCACGTGCTGCTGGCGCATGACCACATCGAGCTTGCCCCGGTAGTCCCGATACAGGTTGCAGTACTGGCTGTACTCGTACCCGTCGGCCGGGTGATCCTGCTTGTACTCCTCCCACAACAGACGCAGCGTCACGTGCTTGCGCCGCAGCTCCCGGTGGATCGTCGGCCAGTCCGGCGTAGACCGGGCCTGGGTGGAGTGCGGGGGCGGCGGGTACAGCAGGGCCTCGAGCGCCCCGTCATCCAGGTCCTCGGCCAGCGGCCACGCCAGGCCCGCCAGCTCCGCCCGGCTGAGGCAGTTGCTGATCGTTCCCGGCGCCGCCGACACGCTCCGCGCCACCTGGCGAACGCTCAGACCCCGGTCCCACCGCAGTCGAAGTATCTCTCGTATCTTCCGCATGGACAGCCTCTTCGCGGGCACCGTGTCCTCCTTTCCCTTTCGGGTCGGGAGGAGGCGTAGCACCCCCGGCTATCCAGCGTCGCTGTCGCTCTCCGCGGCCTCCCCGGACATCCCGTCCGAGGTGTTCATCATCCGTCGGATTCGGTGTTCACCTTCGCTCGGATTCGGTGTTCACGATCAATCGGATTCGGTGTTCACCATCGTTCGGATTCAGTGTTCACCATGCGTCGGATTACGCAATCGGGCTGTCGATCTGCATGAAGATCGTTCAGCGCCACGGCGGCACCCTGAGCGCCTCGGGCCAGCCAGACGAAGGCTGCGTGTTCGAGATCCTGTTGCCCACCCACCCCCCCGTCGGAGCGAGCTGATGAACAATCCCCCCCCCGTGCAGCCGATCACCATCCTGATGGCCGACGACGACGAGGACGACCGCCTGCTGACCCGCGAGGCGATGGAGGAGGCCAGGCTGATCAACGACCTGCGCTTCGTCGAGGACGGCGTCGAGCTACTGCAGTACCTGCGCCGGGAGGGGCTGTTCGCCAAGCCGGGCGCGGCCCCACGGCCCGGCCTGATCCTGCTGGACCTCAACATGCCGCGGAAGGACGGCCGCACGGCGCTGCGGGAGATCAAGGCCGATCCCGCGCTGCGCCAGATCCCGGTGGTGGTGCTGACCACCTCGCGAGCGGAGGAGGACGTCCTGCGCTCCTACGACCTGGGGGCCGCGTCGTTCATCTCCAAGCCGGCGGGCTTCCACTCGCTGATGGAGATGGTCACCGTCCTTGGCCAGTACTGGTCCGGGATCGTCAGTCTCCCGGAGACCGAAGGAGGGGGCGGATGACCGACGATATCGTCCGGGTCCTGCTGATCGACGACGACGAGGGGGACGCCTTCCTCACCCGCGAGCTGTTCGGCGACGCCACCGAGGCCACGGGTCGGCGGTACCGCGTGGACTGGGTGGACAGCTACGAGGAGGGTCTCGAGGCGGCCGTGCGCTGCCGCCACGACATCGCCCTGGTGGACTTCCGCCTCCAGCCGGGCAGCGGCCTGGACCTGATCCGCGAGGCGTGCGCCGCCGGCTGCCGCGCCCCTTTCATCCTGATGACCGGCACGGGCGGCCAGGAGATCGACGAGCAGGCGACCGAGGTCGGCGCCGCCGACTATCTGTCCAAGAACCACACGGACGCCGCGCTGCTGGAGCGGACCGTGCGCTACGCCCTCCGCCACGCCGCGACCCTCGAGGCGCTCGCGGAGCGGACGGGCGAACTGCAGCGCTCCAACACCGAGCTCGAGCAGTTCGCCCGCGCGGTGTCGCACGACCTGCGCCAGCCGCTCCACGCCATCGCCGGCTACACCGAGCTGCTGGCGATTCGCTACGCCAAGACGGACCCGGAATCCCGGCAGATGCTGGAACGTATCGTCGCCGCCGTGGATCGCATGAACCAGCTGATCGAGGACCTGCTCGAGCTGTCGCGCATCGGCGCCGTCCGCGACAGCGTGACCGACGTGGACTGCCAGCAGCTGCTGAAGGCGCTCCTGGAGGAGCTGCAGCCGCGGATCGAGGAGACCGGCGCGCGCATCGAGTTCGATCCGTTGCCGGTGGTCCACGGGCGGAGCCCCCACCTCGAGCAACTGCTGCGCAACCTGCTGGGCAACGCGCTGAAGTTCGTCGGTGACCAGCCACCGGGGATCCGCGTTCGCTGCGCGCCGGACCCCGACGGCTGGCAGTTCTCGGTCTGTGATAGCGGGATCGGGGTGCCCGACGAGCAGCGGGAGCGGATCTTCGAGCCGTTCGCCCGCGGCGTTCACCGACGAGAATACGAGGGCACCGGGGTCGGCCTGGCCCTGTGCGCCAAGATCGTGGAGCAGCATGGCGGCCGCATCTGGGTGGAGGAATCGTCCACCGGTGGGGCCTGCTTCCGCTTCACGCTGCCGGGCCAGAATGACGAAAGCCGGCCGACACCACGCCTTACCTGATGTAGCCCAGCGCCCGTAACGCCTGCAGCTCCTCGAAGGTGAGCTTCGGCAGGGCGGTGGTGGTGTGGTCGGGAGCGGGGCGGTCCCGGAGGTGCGCGTCCAGGGCGCGGGCGAGGTCGGCGGCGAGGTCGGGCTGGGTGGGGACCAGGTTGGTGCTCTCCTCCGGATCGAGGACCAGGTTGTACAGCTCGTGGTGGCCGTCGCTGGAGCGGACGTACTTGAGGGGCCAGGCGATGTAGGCGGTTCGCTCGCGGCGGAATCGGTGGCCCCAGTCGGGGTGGTTCAGGTCCTTGTCGCGGCTGTAGCGGTTCTCGGAGAGCAGGGCGCCGTCGAGCTGATGGGGGGGGAAACGCCCGGGGACGCGCTCGGACAGGTCGCCCGGGAGCTGGGCCAGCAGCAGGCGCAGGGTGTCCGCGGAGCTGGTGGCTGCCTCGACCACCCGGCCCTCGGCCTGGCCGGGCGCTTTGATCAGGAGGGGGACGTGGAGGGCGGGCTGATAGACGTCCTTGGAGTGCTCGATCAGGTGGTGCTCGCCGAAGTACTCGCCGTGGTCCGAGGTCACGACGACCAGGGACCCGTCGAGTCGGCCATCGTCGGCCAGGGCATCCAGCAGGGTGCCGATCGCCTCGTCGGCGTGGGCGATGGCCGTATCGAACTGGTCGATCAGCCGGGCGATGTCGGTGGAAGGCAGCGGCCCGTTCGCTGGCAAGATCCGGGGATAGAGGCTGTCCAGCAACGCGCCGCCGTCGTCGGCGGGCGGGGGATCGATCAACCCCGGCCGTGGACTGGCGTTGTAGGGCTTGTGGGTGTCCATCAGGTTGAGGAACAGGAAGACCTGCTCCGAGCGGTGTTCGTGGAGCCAGTCGATGGCACGGGGCACCAGCCGGTCGGCGGTGGTCGCCTCGACGTAGTAGCGGTCGAATCCCTGGTCCAGGTTCAGGCTCGGGCGCAGCAGCGCGGCGTTGGCGGCGAAGGCTGCGGTTGCGTAGCCCTCGGCCTGCAGGGCCTCGGCCAGGGTCAGGCTGTCGTCGGCCAGCGGGCGCTCCCGGGCGGCGCCGTCCACCAGCACCGTGTGGGCTCCGTGCTGATAGGGGTCCAGCCCGGTGAACAGCGACGCGTGGGACGGCAAGGTCCACGGCGAGGAGGCAAACGCGTGGGTGTGGAGGGTGGCCCCGGCGGCGAAGGCGTCGAGGCGGGGCGATGTGGGGCGCGGGTACCCGTAACAACCCAGGTGGTCGGCCCGCAGGGTGTCGATCACCACCAGCACGACCGCGGGTGCGGGCGCAGCGGCGGTCGTGGGCGCCGCCGGGGGAGCGGGTGTCTCCCGGCAGCCCGACAGCAGGCCGAGTGCGGCGAGCAAGATCCACGGGTAGTTTCGACGCACGTTCTAGACCTCGATGGCCGCTGTAGGGCCGCAGTCCAGGGTATCCGTGCGGGTCCATCGGGTCCAAATGCTGCTAGCATTCAGCGTCGTTCCGGCCGAGAGGGCTCCCGTGGACCGAAGACTGCTGGTGATCGGGCTCGACGGCGCCGACTGGCGCTCCCTCGATCCGCTCCTGGATGCGGGCGAGCTGCCCTACCTGCGCGCCCTGTGTGATCGGGGTTCGTCGGCCCGGCTGCGCTCCGTGCTGCCCTCGGTGACGGCGGCCGCGTGGGCTGCGTTCGCCACCGGTATGGACCCGGGCGGCACCGGGATCTTCAACTTCCGCGCGCTGGACTTCTCGCGCCCCGGCGCCTACCACCCGCGGCTGATGGACAGCCGGGATCTTCGTGGCCACACCTGGCTCGAGTGGCTGCCGCCGGACTCCCTCGCCTGCGTCGGCCTGCCGCTGACCCATCCCCCCCTCGCCGTCCCCGGGGTCCTGCTGTCGGGATTCCCGCGGCCACGGCTGACCCGGGCACCGCTGGTCCCCGCGGCGTGGGTGCGGCGCCTGCCCCCCTGGCCAACGGCCGAACCCGGGGACGCGGCGCCCGTGAGCCGGGCGGTGGAGGTCTGCGGCCTGTGGGATCGTTACCACGCGGAGGTCGCCATCTCACTGCTCCGGCAGCGGGACGACCGGCTGACGATCTGCGTGCTGTCCGGTCCCGACCACGTCGCCCATCGGCTCTGGGAAGGCCGTCACGGCGGTCCGGCGGTTCGATCGTTGCTGGTGCAGGCCGATCGGCTGATCGGGCGGCTCGTGGACGCGGCCGGCCCGGACGCCGACGTGGTCGTGCTCTCCGATCACGGCTTCGGCCCGGCACCCCGCGCCCGCTTCCATCTCAACCGCTGGCTCTGGCTGCACGGCCATCTGCGGCTCCGCGAGGACTCGGGGTCCTCGGTGCTGGGACGGACGTCGAGCGCCCTGCGCGCGTGGGTGCCCGAGGATCGCTGGCGGACGTTGCGCGACGCTGTGCCCGCGGCGCTGCGGGACCAGCTCTTCGAGGCAGCGGAGGGGATCGACCGCATCGAGCCGGGATTCACCCGCGCGTGGGGTGTGGTCATCTCACCCGAACTCGCCGCGATCCAGCTGCTGGACGAGGACGCCGACCGGCGCGTCGCCCTGGCAGAGGAGCTGGCCGACTCCCTGAGCCGCGAGGTGCTGCGGGTGCCCGGCGGCGGCGGTGAGCTGCGGGCGATCGTGCATCGGCGCGAATCGATCTTTGGCGGGGCCCGCCTCGGCGAGCTACCCGAGCTGTTCGTCGAGCTGCCCCCCGGCTGGTGCTGGGGCAACCGCGCGGACGAGGGATCGGTGGTCGACGAGGTGCCCGCGGCCGATCTGAGGCGGCTCCCCGGGGCGCATCGGCGGGACGGGGTGCTGGTGGCGGCCGGGCCGGGGTTCCGGCGGCGGGGGAGGGTCGAGGAGACCCCGTCGCTGCTGGACGTGGCGCCGACGCTGGTGGGGATGCTCGGGATTCCACCGACCGCGGAGTTCCGCGGCCGCCGGCTGGCCTCCTGGCTTTCCGAGACCGAGTCCGAGACCGAGACCGAGACCGAGTCCGAGTCCGAGACCGAGTCCGAGTCCGAGACCGAGACCGAGTCCGAGGACGTGTCCCCCGACACGCGTGCCGACCTCGAACGGCGGCTCCGCGATCTGGGGTACCTGTGATCCGCCGAGCCGTCCTGACCGCCGGGGGCTGGGGGGCGCTGCTGGTGCTGCTCGCCTCGGCCGCCGACGGGGTGCGCGATGCGGTCTCCCAGGGATTCCCCCGCCTGGGATGGTTCCGGCTCCCGGTCCTCGAGGCCGTCGACGGGCTCGCGGTCCAGGTGGTGGGCGGCGCGGTCGCGGCGGGGTTGCTGGCCGTGGTGATCGGACGGCTGCCGGGCCGGATTGCCGAGCCGGGGCGGGCGGCGCAGCTCGCGCTGGCGGGCTGGGCGTGGGGGGGGCTGGTGGCGCTGGTCGTCTGCGCGCTGACCCTCGGCGGGCTGCACGGCTGGATCCTCGTCGACCGGGCGCGCCACGCGCCGCCGGGGCCCAGCGCGGTGGTGATCGTGATCGACTCGCTGCGGGCCGATCACGTGGGTTGTTACGGGTACCCGCGGCCCACGACGCCCCACATGGACGCCTTCGCGGGCAAGGCCACCCGATTCACGTCGGCCCACTCGACCGCGCCGTGGACCGCGCCGTCGGTGGCGTCGATGTTCACCGGCCGATCGCCGTCGGAGCTGGGCTTCGACGACCGGGCGGTGGCGCTCGACCCCCGGGCGCCGACGTTGGCCGAACGCATGCGCCAGGAGGGGTACCGCACGGGGGGGGTGGTGTCCCACCTGCTGCTGTCGGCCGACCTGGGCTTCGATCAGGGATTCGAGTGGTACGACGAAGGCGCCATCGGCGGGGTGGACGCCACCACATCCCCCGTGGCGACGGATCGCGCGCTGGCCTTCCTCGATCGCCACGGCGACGAGCCGTTCTTGCTCTTCGTCCATTATTTCGACCCCCACTACGACTACGTGCTGCACTCGGAGTTCGCGTTCGTCGAAGGCTACGAGGGGCAGGTGCGTAGCGGGCAGCGGATCTTCGAGCTGCGGGAGCTGGCCGCGACCCTGGACCCGGCCGATCGGGAGTACCTGATCGGCCTCTACGATTCGGAGATCCGCCACAACGACGAGCAGCTCGGGCTCCTGCTGGCCGGGCTGCGCGTGCGGGAGCTGTTCGAAGATACCCTGGTGGTGGTGACGGCGGACCACGGCGAGGCATTCGCGGAACGAGGGGATCCCTGGATCGGCCACTCACGAACCCTGTTCCAGGAGCTGATCCGGGTGCCGCTGGTGGTCAAGTGGCCCGGCCAGCGCGCGGCCGCGGTGGTGGATACCCCGGTCGGCCTGGCCCGGCTCCACGCGACCGTGGCCGCCGAAGTGGGCCTGGAGCCCTCGCTCCAGCTGCCGCCGCCGACCCCCACCTGGCGGCAGCCCGGCGCGGTCGCCCTGTTCGCCGAGACCGGGAAGGGAGGGCGCCAGGAGGCGCTGATCCGCTACCCGTGGAAGCTGATCAAACATCGGGAGACGGCCAGGACCGCGCTCTTCGATCTGGGCCAGGATCCGACCGAGCGGACCGATGTGAGCGCCCAGCAGCCGGCGGTGGCCGCGGCCATGGGCGAGTTGCTGGACAGCTGGGGCCAGCGGGTGGCCCACGGCGGTGACGATCGCGGGGAGATCGAACCTCGGCTGAGTCCGGATCAGATCGAGCGGCTGCGCGCCCTCGGTTATCTGTGAAAGAGGGCTGCGGCGTATCCGACCCAGCTCTCCGACGACGGCTCCTGGGCGTGGCTGGAGGTGTGTTCCAGCACCTTGCAGCCCTGGGCGCCGAGCCCGCGCGCGGCGACGATGGCGGCCGCGAGGGCGCCACCTCCGCAGGCGGAGCCTTCGCTCAGCGCGTGCTCCAGCACCCCCTCCGGGTCCAGGTTGACCACGTTGTCCAGCAGCTCCTCGTCGTTGGCCCGGGCGTGGGCCATCCCCTCCTCGCCGGTTCCAGCCGGGGTCTCGCCGTAGTCGGTGCCGTAGTGGGTCAGGTCCGAGCTGGCCAGCACCACCACCCGCCGCCCGTCGCGTTCGATGACCCCGGCCAGCGCCGCACCCAGCGACAGGGAGAAGGCGTCGGCGGGGACCGCGATCGGCAGGAACGGAGCGTCGGGCAGCAGGTATCGCAGGAGGGGGGTCTGGACCTCGATCGAGTGCTCGTTGGCGTGGGCCACGTCGTTGACCTCGACCACTCCCTCGCCGAGCAGCGCGTCCCGTAGCGACCGGTCCACCTGCAACTCACCCACCGGGGTACGCCAGGCGGCAAAATCGCAGGTGGTCGGACGCGGCACCCGCAGGTTGTGGACCGCGCCCAGCATCACCACCGCCTCGGGGGGAGCCGCGCAGCGGGCCAGCGCCCCGAGGGTCCGGGCCGCCACCGCGCCGGAGTAGGGCCAGCCCGCGTGGGGGACGAGACCACCCAGCAGGGGCAGCGGCAAGGTCGGCGCCGCGACGCCCCGCAGGTAGCCCTCGATGGTGCCCGCGCACCTGCGTGGATCATCCGGGTACCACCCCACCGCGTACGGCTCACGGAGCATCATGGCTTCCGCCCTCCGTCTCGTCGCCGCCCGCGGAGTCGTCGTCGTCCGCCGAGTCGTCGTCGTCCGCCGAGTCGTCGTCGTCCGCCGAGTCGTCGTCGTCGTCGCCGCCCATCAGCTCGGCCATCAGGTCGATACCCTCGAACTGGGCCAGGGGATTCTCGGCGCCTTCGACCTCGCCGCCAGCCCCGGCCTCCTCGAAGAGTTCGGCCACCGACGGCCCGTCCTCGCTCTCGTCGTGGGTCCAGGTCGTCAATCCCGGCGCGTAGGCTATCAGCAGCACGCCGAACGCCAGCAATCCCAGGAAGGGCAGTGCCATCCGGTAGACTGCGGTCAGGGGTCGCTCGAACCGGTAGGAGGCCAGGAACAGGTTCATACCCACCGGGGGGGTCAGGTAGCCCAGCTCCAGGTTGGCCAGGAAGAGTATCCCGAGGTGGAACGGGTCGATGCCGAAGGCGAGCCCCATCGGGATGATCAGCGGGACCACCACCACGATCGCCGAGAAGATGTCCATCAGGCAGCCGACGATCAGCAGGAACACGTTCAGCAGCAGGATGAACAGGAACTTGGAGGCCACGTGGTCGCCGACCCAGGCGGCGGCCACCATCGGTACCTCGGCGTCGACGAGGTAGTTGGTCAGTCCCTTGGCCACACCCAGGATGATCAGCACACCGCCCAGCAGGGTGACGCACTTGACGAAGACCCGGGGCACGTCACGGCGGAATCCGAGGTCCCGATGGATCACCACCTCGATCAAGAACGCGTAGGCGGCCGTGAACGCCGCCGCCTCGAAGATGCTCATCATGCCGCCGAAGATGCCGATCAGCACCAGGATCGGCAGCAGCACCTCCCACTTGGCAGCCCTCAAGGCGGCCAGCGCATCCGCGACGTCCAGCGGTTCCCGCCCCGTCCCGTGGCGGACACCGACCAGCAGCCCGTAGCCCACCAGCAACACGATCAGCAGCGAGCCCGGGATCAGCCCCGCCAGGTAGAGGTCGTCGATGGGGATGTGGGCTGTGGCGCCGTAGAGGATCACGGGCAGGCTGGGAGGGAACAGCAGCCCGATGGACCCGGAGGCTGCCAGCAGGCCGATGGAGAATCGCTCGGGGTATCCAGCCTTGAGCAGGATCGGGAGCAGGAGGCCACCGAGCGCCAGGATGGTCACCCCGGACGCCCCGGTGAAGGTCGTGAAGAACGCGCACACGAGGATCGCGGCCGCAGCGGTGCCGCCGGGCAGCCAGCCGACGCAGGCGCGGAACAGCCGCACGAGCCGCCCGGACGCGCCGCCCTCGGCCAGCAGATAGCCGGCCAGGGTGAACAGGGGGATGGCCACCAGGTTCGAGTCCCGGGTGATGTCGTAGGTCTCCAGGGGGACCGCCGCGATGGGCACCGGCAAGGGTTTGGCGAAGAAGAACAACATCGCCAGCCCGCCGATGACCGTGAAGATCGGCGCGCCGAGGGCCACCGCGGCCAGCAGGGCCGCCGAGCCGGCCCACAGCACGATCCCGCGTTCACCTTCGGTGGTCAGCGCCAGCGCCGCGGCGGCGCCCACCGCGGCCAGCGCCAGGACCCGGCCGCCCCAGGTCTGGCGGCCGAAGAGCCCGAAGCGCAGCGCGATCAGACCAAATCCGATCGGCATGACCAGCTGGACGACCCACACGGGGATGCCGGCGACCACCGTCTCCCGGGACGCGCTCATGTTCCGCACAAAATCGAAGCTGGCGTAGGCCAGCAGCGCGGCGACCGCGGTGCTCACCGCCGCGGTGAACAGCGTGATGCGCGATCGGACCCGCTCGGACAGCTCCAGCAGCGCGCCCGTGGACAGGGCCAGGTGGCTCCCCGAGCGGGCAGCCAGCGCGGCGCCCGCGATGGCGAGCCACAGGCAGAGGCTCTGGACGGTGATGGTCAGCTCGGCCAGGTCCAGGCCGGTGCTCCAGCGCACCAGGACGCGGACGATGGGCAGCACGACCATCAGCGCCAGCACGGCGATGGCAAAGCCATCCTCGACGCGGGTCAACGCGCGGACCACGGGATTTCGGGAAGGCTCGACGGGGCTCAAGTCCACGGGTCGGTTCCCATCTTCCCGGGCGGACCGGTTCGGTACGGCGTGGCCGGGGACGATCCAGGATACCGGAGTTGTGCCGGTTCGGCTGCGGGAGGTGGGTCAGCGGGCGCCGGCGCGGTAGTCGCGCACGAGCCCCTGGGCCTGGTCGAAGATGCCGGGAGGCACCATCTCGTCGCGGATCGTCGGGTACAGCGTCTCCAGCTGGCGCCGCCACGCGTCCTTGGTGGCCTCGTCGATGGTGACCACGTTGAGGTCGTACTTCTGCATCACCTCGATGGCCTTTCGATCCTGGCGCCGGATCTCCCCCTTGAGCTCCTCGCCGATCTCCCGGGCCGCCGCCATGAAGGGCTCGTGATACTCCGCCGGGATGCTCTCCCAGACGTCCTTGCTGATGACCGTCGCGCCCACCAGCGGCGCCCAGCCCATGTCGAGCATGTTGGGAGCCAGGGCGAACCACTGGGTCGACAGGGCGTACAGCGGGGTGTTGGGGAAGCCGTCGATCAGCCCGCTCTGGAGCGAGGGCATGATGTCGGTGGACTGGATGACGACCGGCTTGAACCCCGCCTGGCGGAATCCCTCGACCGCGGCATCGTCACCCTCCCAGCAGAAGACCTTGATCTTGGCCGCATCCTCGGGGGTCCGCATCGGCTCCTTGGTGAAGAAGTGGGCCCACCCCGCATCGCCCCAGTTGAGCACCACGTAACCCTCGGCAGCCAACCGCTCCTCGAACACCGGCGACATGTGCTTCATCACGTAGTCGAGCTCGTCGTAGTTCTCGATCAGCAGCGGCGTGTTGGTGATCTGGGGCGCGGGGTCGATGTCGAGCAGCCCCAGGTTGGACAGGGCGCCCGCGTGGAGCTGGCCGATGCGCATCTTGCGCACCATCGTGCCCTCGTTACCGGCCACTCCGCCGGCGTAGATCTTGAGCTGGACCTTGCCGCCGGAGATCTCCCCCCAGCGGCCCCCCATCTGGCGCAGCCCCTTGTACCAGGTGGTCCCCTCCGGGGCGAGGGTGGCCAGCTTGACGACGAGGGTGTCGCCGGCGTGGGCCGGTGCGCCCCAGGCGAGCGCGAGCAGCGCCAGCAGCGGCAGGGTGAGCAGGGTTCGCGACGGGGTTCTTTTGTCGGAGACGCACATCAGTCGGTCACTCCAGGAAGAGGTCGTCCACGTGTTCCAGCAGGAAGGTCGCCTTGCGCTGGGCATAGGTGTTGGCCATCCGATCGTCGGGGCTCGCGTCCGGGTCGACCGCCAGCGCCTGGCCCAGCAGGGACTCGAAGCGCCCCCGGTCCTGGGCCTTGATGCAGATCGAGGTGGCCAGCGAGACGTAAGGCGAGGCCTTGACCCCGCCCGACAGCTCCACGGCACGGTCGAAGTGCTCCTCGGCCCGCTGGACACCCCCGGGCATCGGCAGCGAAGGCTCGAGGCTGATCATCACGTCGTGGATCGCGCCGCGATCCCAGTCCTCGTCGAGTTCCAGCGCCCGCTGCAGGCAGGCCGCCGCCAGCGGCAGCTCGCCTATCAGCTCCGGATCCTCGCGGGCATTCGATATCGCGGCCAGCCATGACGCTCCCAGCCAGTACAGCAGAGGGACGTCGTCGATCTTGGTGCCATTCAACGCGGCGTCCGTGTCGTCGCGGATCGCCGCGCCGAACCCGGGGTGCACCAGCTCCATACCGTCGAACGCGTAGCGGTTCGCGCGCAGGAACATCTTTCTTGCCCGCTCGTTTCCCGCCCGGTGGGCCGGGTAGTCGTCGTACTTGGCCTGATCCGCAGGGAACTGGATGAAGACCACCGCGTACTGGGTGAACCCCGACGCCAGGGCCACCCGCACTCCGACGTGGTCCGGCGCCTGCTCGGCCAGGATCTCCATCAGCTTGAGCGCGAACGGCACGGCGTCACCGACGAACTCCAGGTCCTCGTCCTGGCCGATGGCGCCGCCGGCCGACGACGACAGGCTGTCCGCCAGCGCGTTGGCCGCCATCTTGCGCACGGAGCAACCGCCGCTCAGGCAGCCGATGAGGACGAGGGTGAGCAGCGAAACGAGGGCTGGCTGGGTTGGAGATTTCATGTCGTCGAGCACTCTCGCAACGGGGTGTGGAGCCGTCGATCGGGTCGACGGACCCAGGGAGGGTAGCACGCCCCGGGCCGGTTCAGCCCGACTCACAGACGAAGGGCAGGGCGTAGCTGGTACACGAGACGTCGTTTCAGGGATATGCGGGGTAGAAGCGCAGCAGGGTTCCGCAATCCTCGTGTATTGTCGAGGAGTTGCAACGCAGCAGCTGGGTCGAGAGCGGCGCTTCTGCGACGGGCGTGGGATAGAATCACAGCCTCTCAGAATGTGTTCCCATAAACTACGCTACCGCCGGCCCCGCCGTGATTCGTCGCAGAAGCCGCCGCGCCTCGGTGAACCAGA
>CAYTBN010000082.1:0-26568 GCA_964436045.1 uncultured Rickettsiales bacterium
GAACGTGTCAACCGATAGCGAGCGGAAATCGGTGACAAATTAACTGGGCGCTACAGGAGATGGTGGCAGACTCGACGCAGGGCGGACTTGAGGCACTTGCCGACGAAAATGGGGCCTTCGTCCGCGAGGGGGCCACCGGCCAGGAAGGGTTCGGCGGAGCCCAGGCTTGCATTGGTCTGTGTACCATGTAGTATACAGTACATGGTTGCCTGGAACGGATTTGGCGAGGTCGTCCGCGAACGACGTGAAGATCTGCGCGCCGGGGACAAGCGGTTCTCCGTACGTCAGGTGGCCGCCCGAATCGGGGTGCAGCCGTCCTACCTGAGCAAGGTGGAGCGGGGGGAGGTGGCGCCTCCGTCGGAGGAGAAGATCCTGGCCCTGGCGAGGGAGCTCGGCGAGGACCCGGACGTGCTCCTGGCCCTGGCAGGGAAGGTGTCGGGCGAGCTGCAGCAGGTGATCCGGCAGCGACCCAGGTTGTTCGCCGAGCTGCTGCGCGAGTTGAAGGACCTGCCGGACCACGCGGTCCTGCGGATCGTCCGCGAGGTGCGGGACGGCGACTGGTAACCATCCACACAGGCCGCCGCCCCGGGGGCCGGCCGGAAGGCGAGGTGAGCAGTGATCGAGCTACACGAGGATTCCCTGGTGTTCGCGTTCCCGGAGGTCCACCCCCGGGCGAAGCTGACCGTGGAGTTCCAGCGCACTCTGCGCATCCCGGACGATGACCGGGCCTATCCCTTGCCGCCCGGACTGGGCGAGTTCCCCCTGCGCCACGTGGACGACTTTGGCGAGCGGGTCCCACCGGTGTGGCTCGCCCACGGGGGCATCCTGCTGCCCATGTACCAGTCCGAGGCTCTGTGGCTGAGCTTCCAGTGTGAATACCTGGACGAGCACGAGACGGACTACCCCTTCGCGATCAAGGTCGCCACCGGAAAGATCGACGCGGTCTCCGGGCAGGACTGGTCCAACGGCCTCCACCGGCGTCCCCAGGACTACATGGTGGCACCCGAGCAGCCCTGGCTCGACGGCTACTGCGTGGAGAAAGGCCTCATCCGGCAGTTCGTGGCCATGCCCCTGGGGGCGGGCTACACCGCCGAGGAGCAGGTCACCGGCAAGGCCGAGCACGGAGGCCTGCAGATCATCGCCTACCCCATGCGGCGGAAGGTCTTCGAGCGTCGTTTTCCGAAGGTCGTTCGCGACCGCCGGGCCCGACGGTCTGACTCCGACTCGTCAATGGTGTGTTGCGATGCTTATGCACCCGGTGAGATGGGCCTCGCCCCCGGGGGGCGGATGAAGCAGGAGATCTACGAGGACCCCTACAAACTGGCGGACTGGGACACGGACCACCGGAGCCGCTGTTTCGTCCACATCGCCAACTCGTTGGTGTGGCGCGCCATCACCGGCGAGCAGCCGCCTACCACCCCGCCCACGGCCAGGGAGTACACGGATCACGGACTGCCATGGTTCGAGTATTACGCCGAAGGTGCCAGCGCCCTCGAGGGTTCGAGCACCCTGGGCGGCCTCAAGAGCGTGCATCAGCTGGGCCAGGAGAAGGGCGATGTCCCGCTTCCGGAGAACGAGTCCGCCACCCCCGACGAGCTGGTGCAACTGCGGAAGGGACTTGGAAAGGACCAGGTGCGCGAGGGCGGGTGGTAGCGGTTCGTGGTGAAATCCCCGGTCACCCACAGTCCTCCTCAGTCCTCTGTGGTCACCACCCCCTCGCCAACCCCCCGAGGTCATGAGCTACGGCCCGCAGCTTGGGAGCAGGGATGCCATCGGTTCAAACCGCGCAACGCCACCCCTCGGTTCTCCCTGCGGGCCAAGTCACCCCGCTGGGACCACATCGGGACCACATCGGGACCACATCCAGTACGAATCCCCATGTTCCTCCATGTGGTCCTATGCCATCAGCCCCCTAAGAAACGCTGGAATGCCGCCCAGATGGCCCGTAAGTGCTTGTTTTCATTGGAGGCCCGGCTGCTCCCATGCGTCTCCGCCAGATCACCATCCCAGGTTTCATCCGGACGGTGAGGGCTGGACGCCTTCATCGGTACTGACGAGGCGCTGCCGGGGGTGGGGTGACCCCGCGCTCCGGTTCTCAGTCCGACAGGTAGAGGTCGGCTCCGGGTCCGAGGGGCAGTCCCAGCAGCAGCCAGAGCGACACCAAGGCCATCCAGACCACCAGCAACGCGATCGAGTAGGGGAGCATGGTAGCGATCACCGTACCGATGCCGGCCTTCGGGTCGTAGCGTTGCACGAAGGCCACGATCAGGGCGAAGAACGACATCATCGGAGAGATGAGGTTGGTCGAGCTGTCGCCGATCCGATAGGCCACCTGGACCAGCTCCGGCGAATACCCCAGCAGCATGAACATCGGGATGAACACTGGCGCCATGAACGCCCACTTGGCCGAGGCGCTGCCCATGCAGAGGTTGATGATCGCCGCGAGGATGATGAACGAGAGCATCAGCGGAATCGGGCCGAGGCCTGACGCTTGCAGCAGCTCCGCGCCCCTGATGGCCAGTATCATCCCCAGGTTGCTGTACTTGAAGTACGCCACGAACTGGGCGGCGAAGAAGACCAGGACCATGAACAGTCCCAGGGTCTCCATGGACTCCTTCATGCCCTTGACGACGTCGGTGTCGCTGCGGAAGGTGCCCGCGGCGATGCCGTATGCCAGCCCGGCCAGGAACCCACCGAGGAAGATGAAGGCGACGATACCGTGCATGAACGGGGAGTACAGGACGCTGCCGGTCTCCGAATCGCGAAGGAACCCTTGCTCGGGAACGAGCCCGATCACGACCAGCAGCGCCAGGAGCAGGCTCACGGCCAACGCCCACCAGAGGCCTCGCTTCTCCCTGGTGGTCAGGGGCCGCAGCTCGTCGCCTTCGGCCACCTCCGCGCCCTCGTACGGTCCGAGCCGCGGCTCGACCACCTTCACGGAGACCCAGGTGCCGATCGCCGCCACCACGAAGGTCGACACCACCATGAAGTAGTAGTTGCAGGCCGGGGAGACGGTGTACTCCGGATCGATGATCCGGGCTGCCTCCTGACTGATCCCGGCCAGGAGAGGATCGATCGTTCCGAGCAGTAGGTTGGCGCTGAAGCCGCCGGACACGCCGGCGAACGCCGCCGCCAGCCCGGCGATGGGATGCCGTCCCACCGACAGGTAGATGATGGCGCCCATGGGCACGAGCAGCACGTAGCCCACGTCGCTGGCCATGTTCGACATCACACCCGCGAAGACGATCACGAAGGTCAGGAGCCGACGCGGAGCGGAGTGGACCAGCAGGCGGATGCCCGTGCTGATCAGACCGCTCTTTTCCGCCACCCCGATGCCCAGCATCGCCACGAGGACGGTCCCCAGCGGTGCGAAGCCAGTGAAGTTGACGATGGTGTTCTCGAGGATCCAGTGCAAGCCGTCCCTCGAGATCAGGTTGATGGGCACCACCGCGGAGCCGTCCCTGGGGTCCACCGCCGCGATCCCCAGCCTGCTCGACAACCAGGACAGCGCCACGAGCGCCAGGGCGAAGATCGCGAACAGGGCGGCGGGGTGCGGGAGGGCATTGCCGATCCGCTCGATCACCGAGAGGAATCGGGAGACGAGGGTCTTGCGCGGGTCGGGGCGGACGGACGGGTTCATCGATGGAACGACCTCCTGCACCCCACCACTCGGCGAGACCAGCGAAGATCGATCTTAGCTGGAATCCAAAGGACTCGTGACGGGAGGGATTGGCTGCCCCCCCAACGAAGTGCGCACGGTCCGCCTCGGGCGCGCTTCCCATACGACCACGGATCAGGTACTGCGGTCGAAGAATGCGCCGGGTGACGGTCGGCGGAGGTCGAGTCGATCGACTTGAAAGGGCAGACTTCTGGGCCGCGTGCTCTGCGAACTGAAGAGCGATTCACAGGGCCATCGGAATCCGGCATCGACGTACCCCTCCGCGTCCACACCACGGCCACACCAGGATCCCCCAACATCCCTCATCATCTCCCAGCACGCCTCACCGTCCCCCAGCGATTCCCCGGCAAAATCAGCCAACTTCACGATATCACTACTCCTCGCCATCCCCACCTTCGTCCCCATGCGTCTCCGCCAGCATCTACGTATATGGCCGTTATCACTCGATTTTCTGCCTGACCATGCGTCTCCGCCACGGTTTTAGCCACACCTGCTCGCGTAGGGCCATGACCTCGCGCTCGCGGGGGCGCTCCGGGTTGGTATGGCGAGGAAGTTCCCATCCGTCTCCCCATTCTGAGTTCGAGACCTGGACCTCAAAGGCCATTCAGGATCCTCATCGCGATGTACGCGTCGCTCACGGCGTCCTCGGGAACGAAGCGCCAGGCAGGATGGTCGCGATCCAGCAACTCCGCTCGGCGATGCAGCCAACTCCGCTCCTTGCCCTGGAGTTCGGCTGCGAGGCGCCTGGGATCCTCGACCAGTCCGAACAGGAAGGCCAGGTCCGAGAGTTGGGCCCCAGGCAGATCGTCCACCTCGACGGCGCGAGCCTTCACGAGGATCGCTCCCAGGAGGTCCGGGGACGGCACCTGTCCCACTCGCCGTCCCCGCTGGACGTCCATCATGCGTGTCCGTCGGAGGGCTTGCGTACCCCCGGGCACCGACACCGTGTGGGCTGGTGGGATGGTCGTGGTGAGGCGCTTATTGCTCTTCGGTAGCCCGTCGGGCGCCAGTACATCGAACCTGGCCACGCCGTCGCCGAACCGATGTCCGACACCGAAGGCATCCACACCCTCCAACTCGAAGCCGAGGTCCACCAGCAAGCTGGACAGCCGGGCTGTCCCGTCACGAACCAGCCGGACGTCGACGAGCAGATCGGCGTCCGACGTTGCTCGGGGGAGGACACGTCCGTTCTCGTGGCCGTGGAGGATCACCATCTGCGCGCCGACGAGGGTCCAGCCCTTCGGCTGCCTGGCGGACAGGTCCAGAAGTGCGTCCCACACGGCACCGGAAACCGGATCCAACTCGGTCAGATCGACCATCGGGCCTCCAGCTTTTTCAGGAGTTGCCGCCCCTCACGACGCGCGCGACCGTCTTCCGACGCCATCAGATCCACGCCCACGACCGACACCGGCGCCGCTGCGCAGTCGTCTCCGAACGGCCAGAGTTCAGGGACCGTCCGGAGCACGACGTTGGGCCGCGCCGGATCGGATTCCAGGAAGTACGATCGGGCAAGATCCTGGAGTTCCCCATTCCTCACGTACACCTCGACCTGGCCCGGAGCGATGAGGCCGAGGTCGTACTCCGGAGCAGCGCTGATCCCGGTCCTGACCACGCGATCCTCGACCGCAATGCGCTCGACATCGGACGGGTGGGCACGGAAGCGTTGTTCCGATGCCCTGTTCCGCAGCAACGGCACGAGCACAACGATGCCCTGTTCGCGAAGACGGCGGCGCACCCGGGACAGGGCCCACGGCGATAGCCAGGCGGGCGTCTGACCTGCGGCAACCCAGAGCAGACCCCACGCATTGGTCGAGTTCAGAGGACGTCCCGAGGGCACGTCGCCAGCCAGGCGCCGATCGACGCTTGCCGGATCGATCAACCATCGACCACCCACCTTCGAGGCATCGAGCAGCCCCACGCTGATCATCGCTCGTACGCGAGATGGATTCACGCCCAGGCGGCGTGCGGCTTCTCCGACGGTGAGTAGTCCTGCTGGCAAGGTGCGGCTCCAAGACGGCCTTGTGGTAACTATATCGTTTTCGCTATAGTTTCCGCAAATACGGAGAGCCGCCAGGGACATGCTCCTCTGGGCCACACCCCGGCCACACCAGGATCCCCCACCCTCCCTCACCATCCCCCACGGAGCACCATCATCGCTCAGCGATTCCTCAACAAGATCGGCCAACTACGCGATATCGTTCACTCCTGGTCATCCCCGCCATCGCCTCCCTGCGTCTCCACCAACACAATCGCAACCTCTCGATATCACGAGACTTTCAGATCGATGAGACCGGAACGTCTCCGCCACCAACTGCCAATCCGGCAGGAAGCCTCCAGTCGGACCGACGGCTCGTTCTTGAAACTCGGGGAGAGGGACGAATGCCTCGCGGCGGGTCCTGATGGCCCTGGTCGTCCGCGTGTGCGACCTCGGCGAACCCGCGGCGCCCGGCTTCTCGTCACCGCCTGGCCAGAACTTCCGCCAGGCGACTGATCAGTTCGGGAGCCTGTTCTAGCAGGTAGTCGCGGACAGCCCGGACCTGCTCGGGCGAGCGCTCGAGCAGAGCCCTGATGTCATCGCGATCCCGAGCGCGGTTGGCGTCGAGCTTGAGCAGGACGAGGCCTCGGAGCGAGATGACGGGAAGGTCGTCTTCCAGTCGGAGCTCGTCCACGAGGCCGGGGTATTCGTCGGGCACGCTCATGATGTCGGTCTCGCCAACGCGCGCAAGGTCCCTGAGTTCTTCCCTGAAGACCTGGATCGGAACGGTACTGGAAAACGCAGCCTGGCCTACCAGGAAGGCCACATCCGCAGTCGCGCGGGGGTAGCCGTGCAGTCCAACGGCGAGCCCGCCGATCAGCACGTGCGGGATCTCCAACTCCCTCAGCAGCCGGGAAATCTCGCCTGCGCGCCGCAGGCGAAATCCGGGAAGATCAACGTGCCGTCCGCCTCGACGGGTTCGGGCTCGCGGGCCAGGACCCAGTCCGCGGCGTGCCTGGCGAACTCGCGGGCGAACCGCTGCTCGAGCTTGCTGTCGAACGGGCGGGGCTCCCGGCTCGGGAAGATGGGATCACCGGACTGCAGGGTGAGCGTCGCGGCCTGGCCGTCGATCAGGCACTCCGCGTGGATCCGGAAGTGGTTGCACCAGCACAGCATCGGAACCAGTTCGCCCAACGCTCGGCCGTAGACGAGGGTGCGGCGAAATAGAGCGAATGGGGCGGGGACATCCGTTCACGATCTGGCATCGCCGGACTCGCGACGAGCCCGGCGATGGCTCCTTCGCCCAGGGAGTCCCAGGTGGTCAAGGGATCATCTGACGGGCAGTAACGCACACCGCAGCAACCGCGCAGCCGCGGTCTCCAGCTCCAGAGAGCAGCCACCGGCCCGTTCCAGCTCCGGCCACGCCGGTTCCACGTGGGTCCAGTCCACGAGGTACAGCGGGCCGGTCTCCTCGACGAGGGCAGCGAGGCGCTCCTCGGCTTGTGGGCGCCATCCAGCCGCGACCTCCGTGCTCGGGACCAGCGAGTACACGGTGAAGTCTCCGTAGTAGCTACTCCGGAGGGTCTGCTCGGCGTCTCGGTGGGCGGTCGCGGTGCCGGCCAGGTAGTAGCCGAGAAGGCTCGTCGTGTGGCCGTGGATCACGACGACGTCGGTGAGGTCGGACGACGCAATCGTGCTCGCCAGAACCCTCGCCGGGCAGCGATCGGCCGCGCGGTGGTCGACGGCGAGTCGCCGTCCGACGCCAGGGATCATCGCGCCGACCAGCAGCACGGCCATGAGAGCGGACAGGAGCGCAGGCCAGCCGGATTGGTCGTGGTTGTCTCGAGCGCTCCTGGAGACGACCGCGCGGGGCAGACACCACACGCCATGGGCTGCCACCGCGAACAGCGCGGGGAGGGCGAGCGTGGTGTAGACACCGCGCATGCGGAGCCACGGCGTGGTCGCGAGGACCGCGAGCGGGACGATCCACGCCGCGACGGTGACCGCGATGAGGCCGAGCCGGATCGGGTCGGACCGCTCCGCCCGGCGTTCGAGCAGCGCCATGAAAGTGCCCACGGCAGCGGCGACGAGCACGAGGACGGCCGGTAGACCGCCGAGGGCGCTCACCCCGGCGGCAGCGATATCGGTGATGGTGGCCGATCCCCAGACCGCCTCTGGCGCCTCGGTCGACACGGCCCGTAGTCCGGCGTCCTTGACGAGGCTACGGACGAAACCGAGCAGCACCGGAGCGCCAGCGACCAGTGCGATCCCAGCGGCGAGCAGGCCAGCGCGGCGTGCCCGTCCCGGCTCGCAGCGATCTCGCGCCAGGCCCCAGGCCATCGGCACGAACACGGCCACGAGGACCAGCGGCGCGAGGTAGTGCGTCCACAGGGCGACCGCACAGCCCAGACCGAGCGCTGCGGCGCGACCAGTCGATGGTCGCTGCAGCAAGCGGAGGCAGAGCCAGAACACGAGGGGAACGACCAGGAAGAAGACGGCGTGCGACCCAATGTCGTTGCCGAACTCGACCATCGGCCCCGCCAGCGTGTACAGGGCCGCCGCCAGCAGGGCCGGTGCGGGTCCGCTGGTGGTTCGCACCAGCAGCGCGAGCGCGGGGACCGCGGCCACCGCGCAAGCGACGAAGGGTGCCCGGAGCCACGCCTCGCCGTGGCCGAACCACAACGACACGTGGAGCATCAGCGACGTCACGGGTGGATGGCGATAGTCGGAGACTTGAAAGCTGATCAGCTGCCAGAGCGAGGAAGCTCCGGTCTGGATCCGCTGGGTCGAGGCGCTCTCGCAGAAAGGCCCGCCGATCCCGCGCGAACGCAGCCATGCAGCGACCACCATGAGCACCAGGACACCAGCGACCAGCGCCAGATCACTCTGTCGCGCTGACCATCGGCGCCGGCAAGCGACCAGGATACCGACCGCCAGCAGCGCCAGAACGATGGAGCCCACAACCGTAGTCACCGTCCGCGCTCGAGCGGACGCGAGGCACGCCCGGTCATTGGGCCCCGCCACGCGCACCAGCTCGTCGAGAGCAGCCGAGAGATCGGGAGAGGTCGGCGTGCTCGCCGGTGCCGAATACGAGACGTTGCAACGCTCCGTCTGCGCGTACGCCGGTTGGCCGCTCCGCCGCGGTGTGAACACCACGTCGATGACGCCCCCGGTCCCCTCGATGCGCACCACGAGCGCGTCGTCGGTGCTCTCACTGAGCTGCACGATGCGGAAACCGCCTGGTAGCTCCGAGCTTTCGGTGAGCGGGCTGACCAGGGCGCTCGCGTCCATGGCATATGCGCACGAGCTGGCCGAACAACAGGCTGCGAAGACGGTACACACCCGGAGCCACGTCAGGACGGCCCTCGGGAGACAGTCCCGAGAAGCGGGTGTCCTGAATGATCCGTTCATCGGCGAACCAGGCGAGCCGTCTTGATGGCCGCCATCCGACAGCCATTACGGCGCAGGCTGAGCAGGGAAAGTACGGTGGTGAGCATCAGGACCGCACCAACTCCTGGCCCGGAGCCATCAGAAGCCGTGCGGCAGTTACATCCCCCGCCCTCGGACTCTGGCGGGCCATCTCCGGGTTCATCGTCATCTCCGGGTTCATCGTCATCGCCGGTGTCGTCGTCCGAATCGTCGTCGCCTTCACCACATTCGTCGCTCTCGTCCGCCTCGCCGTCGCAGTCGTTGTCCCGGCCGTCGTCGCAGATTTCGTCCGCACCGGTATACACGCTCGCGTCCTCGTCGTCGCAGTCATCTCCACCGCACTCGGTGGCCAGCTGGCCGTCCCCATCCCCGTCCACATCATCCGTGGAGCCATCACAGTCATTGTCCAGACCATCGCAGGTCTCGTCCGCCTCCGGATGCACGTCGGCGTTCCCGTCGTCGCAATCGGCGCTGTCCGTTCCCTCCGCGCATGCCAGGAATCCGTCGCCGTTCTCGTGCCCCTACCAGATCGAACGCATCAGCCGGTACACCGTGTGGCGCTTGCTGAAGGGCCGCTGGCGATTGAGCGCATCGAGTTCCTGAAGGGCATCGAACCCGGTCACGAAGCATCCCCGACCAACACGAGCGAACCGTTGTCATAGCGAACGACGCGGACTTGCCGGAGATCGGACGGGGAGCCGGCGCCCTGTAGTCGTCTTCAGCGCGAAGCCACCCCGCAACCGACGACTCGAGCTTGCCGGAACGCCGTTCTGGCTCCTCGGATCGAAGCCAGATCGGATGTTCGGCCTCAAGTCCAACAGCACGCGGATCAGACCTCACAAAGACCGGGACGGCCACCCCTGCAGTGGCCGCTCCGGGCACGTCGTGGACACGCGGTAGGCGCCGGTAAGGAATCACCGCGCTTCCACTACCCGATCTGCTGCCCCCCCATGAAGTGCACCGTGGATCGCACGATCAGCAGGATCGTCTGGCCGTCCACGTCCGTGGCTGAGGTGGTGTAGCGGGTCAGCTCCGAGGGGGGGCAGTCGAAGTGGGTGCAGGAGCTGGGGATCTCGTCCAGGGGGAAGGCGTCCACGAGGTTCTGGGGGATGGTCAGCTCGCCATCATCGGGTCCGGTGCAGTGGATGATGTCGGACAGGGGGGCGCCGTGGGCGACGTTGGTGGCGTTGATCACGATCTCCACGCGGGCGCCGGGATCCGGGCCCGGGGTCCAGGTGAACACGTTGTCCTGGCCTTGCACGATCACGAAGTCCTCGTCGGCCAGGGTGGTGTCCATGGACTCGACGCCCAGGGCCTCGAGGATCATGGGGGGGAGTTGAAGCGGTCGTCGCCGTCGCCGTCGTCCAGCAGCACGCCCGCGGCGTAGTGGGCGGCGCCGCCCTGGACGTAGTAGTACGCGTCGTACTGGTCCGCGCCGTCGCCGTCCAGCAGCAGGCCGACGCCCTGCCAGTAGCCCGAGCCCTGGGCGAAGGTCGAGGCGGTGTAGGTGTCGTCGCCCGCCGCGTCACGCAGCACGCCCACGCCGCCGGACAGGAAGGTCATCGAGGGATCGCCCCGCATGCCGAAGCCGACCCCCTGGGAGAAGCTGGAGTTGCCGTTCCCCGGCAGCTGGGGCGAGTAGTAGACCGTGGTGCCCCCGTCCTCTTCCTTGCCCGGATTGACGTACCAGGTATCGTCCCCGTCCCCGTCCCAGACCGCGCCGACGGCCTGCACATAGCCGAACCCCTGGCTCTGGGCGAAGCTCTCGTGGACGTCGGAACCGCCGCCGTCGAGCAGCAGGCCGATGCCCATGCTGGCACCGCCCTGGACCCCCGCCTCGCCCAGGTAGGTGTCGTCACCGTTGTCGTCGTACAGCACACCCACGCCGATGTGGCCCCAGCCCTGGCTGACCCGCAGCGACTGGTAGCGGTCCGCCCCGCCGCCCAGGTCGAACAACAACCCGACGCCGACGCGGCCCGACCCCTGTCGCCCGGTGGTCGAGAGCGAGAACTGGCCGTAGTTGGTGTCACCGAGGTAGCGGCCGTCGGCGTCCGCGGGCAACAGCGCGTCGGTCCCGGAGCCGACCTCCTCGTACCCGTAGCGGTCGTCCCCACCGAGGTCGACGTGCACGGCGACCGGCACGTCGGCTGACGTGGCGCCGCAGGGATGGATGTAGGTGTCGTCACCGCCCAGGTCGAGGTACAGCGCGACCGCGCCGATGTCGCCGGGCTCGTCGTCGTCCGGACCGGCGACCACGATCCGTCCGAGATCGGTGTCCTCGTCCAGGCTGGCGTCCTGGCCGGCGAAGCGAGCCAGGTCGGCTTGCTCCACGGCAAACGCCAGGACCCGCGCCGGGTCGTACAGCGAGCGCGGTCCGTCCTCGCCGAGGACCCAGGCCTGGACGTCGTCGTCGGTGAGGTCCGGGGCGGACGAGTAGTCGATGATCACTCCCCCGTGGCCGTAGTCGACCAGCTCGTCGAGGCTGCCGGGCGCGTCGTCCACCAGCGACTCACGGGCCTCGGCCACGGCCTCCATCGCCTGCAACACGGGGATCAGCGCGGTCGCCAGGTCGTCGGGGAGTCCGGAGAGATCGGCGAGATCCTGGGAGGCCTCCGCGGGGTCGATGGGGACGGCGTCCCGCGGCGCGTCCAGCAGCGCCATCGCCTCGCCCAGCGCCGTGGCCACGGGGTGGCCGGCGGCGCCCGCGTGGTCCAGATCGGCCGCGGCCTGGCCGCCCAAACAGGGGTAGCGCAGCGGCTCCCACTGGTAGTCGTAGAACCAGTCCAGCAAGAAGGGATCGTCGAGGAACGCGGCGTACGAGCCGTGGCTCCAGTCCTCCTCGCTGTACCCGACAAAATCCAGGTCCGCGTCCTCCATCGCCGCGTCCAGCAGCGGCGCATCCACGGAGTCGTCGGCACAGTCGATCTCGTCCGCCTCCGCATCCCAGGTCGGCGGCTCGTAGGGTTCGGTGCTGTCGTCGTCGTCATCTCCCTGCGGACAGCCCGCGGCGAGCATCAGCCCCAGCCCCAGCCCGAGAACCTTCACCCCATGGATTCGCATGACATCCTCCTCGATCGCCGTGCGGCCTTCGGACCGCGACCCTACGGTATCACCCGCTCACACTCCCTCCCCCTTCGAGGACTCCGACAGCCCCAGTACGCGGACCATCGCCGGGACCAGGGCCACGGAGGCCAGCAGGCACAGGGGGAGGCCGAGGAGGAGGACCAGCGCCATCGACTCCAGGCCGGGGTGATCCGTGAACAGGAAGGCGGCCGTGCCGATACAGGTGGTCGCCGTCGTCATCACGATGGCTCGCCCCACGGAGACCGCGGCCTCGTGGGCCGGACCGGCGTGTTCGCGGATTCGGTGGACGACGTGGATCCCGTCGTCGACGCCGAGGCCGATGATCAGCGGCACGACCACGGCGCCCATCACGTTGAAGTCCATGCCGAACCAGCACAGCAGGCCAAAGGTCACCGACGTGCCGAACAGCACGGGCGCCAGCGCCACGGCGACCCACCGCAGGCTGCGCAGGTCCGCGGCCAGCACCGTCGTCACGAAAAGCAGAATGCCCGTCAGCACCCAGCGGATCCAGGGCCGTTCGCCCGCCAGCATGGCCTCGGCGGCCATCAGCGAGCTGGCGGCACCCGGATCGATGGCCCACGCGGCCATCCGCTGCTTCCTGGCTTCCGAGGCGCTGAGGGTGGGTTGATCCGCTTACGCATAGACGAGGATCTCGCCGTCTGGCGACAGGAACTGTGCGCGGATGACCTCGGGCAGATCGTCCACCCCCGGCGGCCCAGCGGCCGCGGCCTGTTCCAGGGTGGCGAGCAGCTCCAGGCCCGCCCGGGCGGCGCCCGCGTTGAACCCCATCGGCATCGACTGCATGGCCTCGAGCAGCTGTCGCCGGGATTCGATCGCGGGCGCGGCCGCGGCCAGCACGGCGGCCCGCTCCGGGAGATCCGCGGGCAACAGACTCGCCGCGCTCTCCACCCGCGGGAAGGTGGGATCCGCCTCGTAGGCTCGAACCAGCCGCCGCGCCTCTTCGAGGGTTTCGGCGGTGGAAACCCACGGGTAGGAGTTGAGCCCGAACAGCTCCTGGATCCGATCCTGGGTTTCCAGCGCGGGCACGTTGCGGCTGAACACCTTGGCGAGATTGTCCTGGTAGTGGAACCGCCCGCTGCCCGCCAGCGCGCCCGCGACCACGGCCGCCGCCACCGCGAGCACCACCCACGGGTGGCGGCTGGCCAGGCGCGTCAGCGGGCGCAGCAGGGGTAGGACCATGGCGCTGGGGGGTGCGGCAGGGGTCCGGCGGTCCAGCAAGGTCCACAGCGCGGGCAGCAAGGTGAGCATCAACAGCAGACAGAGGAGCAGCCCGATGCCACCGGACAGACCCAGGTGGAAGGCCACCGGATCCGGCGCCACCGCGGCCACGAAGAACGCGCCCGCGGTGGTCAAGGCGCCCACCACGATCCCGGTCCCCGTCCCGGCGATGGTGCGCGGCAACGCTTCATCGAAGGTATGCCCCCCAGCCTGTTCCTCCCGCAGCCGCACGATCAGGTGCAAGGCGAAATCCACCCCCAGTCCGAAGACCAGCATCCCGAAAAACGCCTCGATGATCGTGATCTTGCCGGCGATCAGCCCCACCAGCCCCAGGGTGCCACCGAGGGCCAACAGCATGGGGGCGGCCACAGTCAACAGCCGGATCGGTCGGCGCTCGACGAACAGCAGCACCAACAACACGGCCGCCAGGCTCAAGGGCGTCAGGATCCGCACCCGCCGCAACACCTGCGCCTGATCCTGCTCGGAGATGGCACCCAGGCCGGCGAACGATCCCTCGACACCGAGGCCTTCGAGTGCCTGCCGGGTGGCGACCTCGATCTCGGTGACGCCGTTGCGGCCCACCGGTTCTTTATTGGGATCCCGGGCCATCTGCACCAGAACCAGGCGGAGGCCGGGGTGCTGATGGCGGGTGTACTCGGCCTCGACGGCGGCCAGACCATCCCCGAGTCGCTCGGCGCTCGCGGCGTCACCGGGGTGGGTGGCCAACCTCACCCAGGCGTCGAACAGCTCCCGGTCCACCAACCATGGAGCCCGGGCCTCGAGCCAATCGGTGGGGACCTCGGCCACCACCCGTTCCACCTGGGGCAGGGCTCGCAACACGGGCACCACCGCGTCGACCGCCCTCTCGAGCTCCTCGGCCGGCCCCTCCAGCAGCAGCGGTAGCTGACTGGCCAGCTTGAGCTGGTCGTTGACCTCGAAGTACCGCTCGACGAGGGGATCGTCGGGGTTCATGATGCTGAGGAAGGCCAGGTCGAGGGGTACCCAGGCGACCGCCAGGCTCATCAGCAGGCAGGGGCCAGCGGTGAACGCCACCACCCGCCACGGGTGCCGGGCAATCGTCCGCGATAGCCATCCCAGCAGCCGCTGCATTCCCGAACTCCGCTGTCCCCGCCCAGGATACGGCATCCGAGTCGCCCGCGGTTCGCCGGCCAGCCGGTGTATAGACCCGCGCGCGCGCCCTACCTCCAGGCCAACCGCTGGTGCACGCCCCTGTCCCGCAGGTCGAACCGCGGGCCGACCTCGACCCACCCCCTGTGCAGATAGAAGGGCACCGCCTGGATCCGCGCATTGCACCACATGGGTGCATCGACTTCTTCGCACACGGCACGCAACATCCAGGTGCCGATTCCCTGGCGCCGATGCTCTGCGGCGACCGCCATCCCGCGGAGTGCGTAGCCACGCAGCTGCATCACGCTGGCACATCCCACGATGACGCCGTCCGCAACGGCGGCCCAGTGTCGCGTCGTGGTCGCCAGATCCTTCGAGAAGGCTCTGCTTCCCGTCGCGCTACCACCCAGCACTCGCCCGCGGAAAGCCAGGATCCCATCTCGCTCGATACGTTCCACCGAGACGTCAGGGTGCATCGGCCGCGCCGTTGACGATGTGCTGGGCCATGGCGTGGGCGTTCGTGAGGCGGAGGCCGGCTCTGCCGATCACGGGCAAGTCCGCGGGCGCCAGGCCCAGGGCGTTCACGAGGACACCGAGCTCGGGCACCCGGACCTGGCTGAGGTTGGCCCAGACCCCCTTGAGCGCAATGCAGCGAACGTTGGCCATGCTCGCCTCGAACCAGCGGAAGGTCTTGACGTTCCACGATAGGAGGACCGGGGGCGCTGCGGGGGTCGGGCTGTCGCCTCCACAGAATTCCTGAAACGCGTTCAAGACCTCCGGACACGGCCTGCCGGCATCGATGGCAGCCAACTCGAGGCCCATCCGTCCCGCCAGGTAGGCATCCGGCGCCGTCGTGGGCGTGATCACCCGATCGAACACACGGGTACCGTCGAGGGAGACGGCGGAGATTCGAAGGGGGGGCCGGGCCCTGGGTTCCTCGGCCCCACGGGGCGCGGCCTCGGTGTACACGACGACGATCCGGGCATCGGGCGCCAGGAGCGCGTCCGGAATCGGCCTGGGTGGCTTCCGGCGGATACGTCTTCGTTGTGTGCTCGTCGAACCTCGCGCGGACGCCTCGATCTGGGCGTCGATCATGGCATCGAAGGCCGAGACGAGCGTCTCGGTGCCCCGCAGGTCGGGCTGCAGGATACGCAACGCCGCGACCACGGACTCCACGGTCGACAGACACTCCAGGCGAGGTTCCGCGCGGATGCGATAGCGACTGCCTTCGCCAGCGGGCAGGCAGTATCGGGGTAGGGCCGAGATCCAGGGATTGTCCCGGAACAGACGGTGCGCCTGGGTCCAGGTGCCGTCGATCACGACGAGGTTCGAGGGCTGCTCGCCCGCTGGCAGCGTGGCGAGATCGCGGGCGTCCGCCGACGGGTACAGCAGGCCCGCACCGCCGGGCAGGTCCACGGGTGCAACCGCCGCGCTCTTGCCCGACAGGCCGAGCACATGAATCCGGACGTCGGCCAGGCCGATGCGCAACAGCCGAGCCGTGCCGACCGCGTGACGACGCTCCTGGGGGTGCTGCAGCACGTGGATGCCGACCCCGTTGTCGATGGGCGTCAGCCGACTGCACAGGCACATGCTCGCGGGCTTGTCACAGCGGTAGCAATAGGGCCGCGCCTCCCCATCTCCACCCGCGCCCATCGTGCCGTCGCCGTTCTCCACGAGATTCTCCGCTACCTGTGCATGGATTGTGGCCATTGCACGGTGCGGGTCAACCGCCGGGCTGCGTGGTCACCCGAGCAAGCCCTCAAGACGGCCGGGGAGCTGGGGCTGTTCGATTCGGTGAAGGCGATCGAGGCCGCCATTCCGATCAGCGCCTGAGACGCCGGGTCAGCGGCGGGCCGACTCGATATCACGACGTCAGCGGCGAAATCCTGCTAGAACCCGGCAACCCACTACTCACGGTGGTCGGAGAGAATCGACTGGATGCGGGTCCCTGGCCGCCTTGAACCGCTACTCGACCTGGGAGTCATCGACGAGGTCCTGCGCCCGCTGATGAGCGGCAAGGAGGCCGAGGTCTACCTGGTGGCTTCCTACGGCGAGGAGTGCGTCGCCAAGGTCTACAAGGACGCCCAGTTCCGCAGCTTCCAGCACCGGGCCGAATACATCGAGGGCCGCCGCGTGCGCAACACCCGCGAGCAGCGGGCGATGGACAAGGGGTCGCGGCACGGCCGGGCCAAGACCGAGGAGGCCTGGCGCTCTGCGGAGGCGGACGCGATCTTCCAGCTCCACGCAGCCGGTGTGCGCGTGCCCGAGCCCTACGAGTTCATCGAGGGCGTCCTGGTGATGGAGCTGGTCAAGGACGAGCACGGGGAACCGGCTCCCCGCCTGGTCGACCGCCGCTTCAGCGCCGAGGAGGCGACCGAGGTCTTCCACGTGGTGCTGCGGGAAGTCGTCAAGATGCTCTGCGCTGGCATCGTCCACGCCGACCTGTCCGACTTCAACATCCTGATGGGAACCGACGGCCCGGTGCTCATCGACTTTCCCCAGGCCGTGGATCCCGCCCACAACCAGAACGCGCGAACGCTGCTTCTGCGGGACCTGAAGAACCTCACCAGCTTCCTGGGCCGCTTCGCTCCCAGGCTGCGGCACACCCGCTACGGCCCGGAGATGTGGGACCTGTACGAGCGCAGCGAGCTGCAACCCGACACGGAGCTGACAGGGAAGTTCAAGTCGCGCCAGAAGAAGGCCGACGTCGGCTCGATGCTCGATGAGATCCTCGAGATGGAGCGGGAAGCGCGGGAACGGCGCGAGGCCCTGGGGCTGCCGCCACCCCGACGAGCCCGACGCCCAACGCCCGTCCAGGAGCCCGCCGAGGAGAAGCCCGCCCCCAGCGACGCTCCCAAGAAGCGGCGGCGGCGGCGGCGACGGAAGAAGCCAGCCGGGCCCGGCGAGGCGCAGCGCCCCCAGACCACGGCCCAGGCGCAGCGCTCCCAGCCCGCGGCCCAGCCGACCGCCTCTCGCCCCCCGCCCCGGCCGGCCCCTGGTGCCGCCCCCGCGGGTGAGGGCCAGACCCCCCCCCGCAAGCGTCGTCGGAGGCGCAGGCGGCGGCGCGGGGGTGGCAACACCGCCGGGGGCTCCGGATCGTCGTCTTCGAACAGCTGATGATCCGGCGCCTGAAGCCAGCGGCCGCTCCCTAGCCTGCTGATCTACCCCGAGGCCTGCTCGAACCGCGCGAACTCCGCCTCGGAGCGGGCGACACACTCCTCGATGGCCAGGCCGTCGAAGTAGTTGCCGGTCAGGTAGATCCCGGTGCCGGCGAGACGTTCGTCGAGCTCGGCGACGATCTGCTCGTGCCCCATGGCGGGAGACGGCAAGGTCATGTCCTTGTGCGCCACCACGTCGAGGTCTCCGCGGGGGATCGAGAGAACCTCCGAGATACGCTGCAGGCGCTGATCCTCGGGCTGGTCGGGCCGGAAGTGGAACGCAAAACCCCTGTGCTCGGGATCGGGAACCGTGTCGCGGGTGACCACCGAGCGGAACAGATCCTCGGTGGGGATGATGCCCGCCACCGGTTCGACCGGGACCGCCGCGCTCGGGGCCACCACGCCCACGGTCTCCACGCGGGCCATCCCGATGCGGCCCAGGGAGGCGGCGAGTTCGGGGAGAATCCCGTCGACGAGGCGGGCGGCGACGTCTGGAGGCGTGGCCAGGGCCAGCGCCGGGGCCTCGTGGCGCTCACCCGCCTCGGTGACGACCGCGAAGCCACCGTCGATGCGCTCGACGTTCTGGACCGCGTCCCCGGTCGAGACCTCGACGTTGTCGAGCGCCGCGACGGCGTCGGGAATACTCTGCAGGCCACCGGTCATCGTGAAGCTGCGCACGATGTCCTTGCGGCGCGGGCGCTTCTTGAACAGCATCGTCGCCGGGAAGCCATCCGCGTCCTGGGACGGCACTGCCGAGAGCATCGGCCCCAGGACGTCGCGGTAGTTCCCCTTCCCCACCAGCCGCGAGTAGTACTCGGCCACCGTCTGCTCGGCCTTGTTGGCGGTGAACATCCGCGGCGAGTTGACGAAGAGCTCCCAGAAGCTCAGCGCCCCCGGGATGGACAGCAATTCGCCGTCCCGGAGCAGCCGGAACGGGACCTTGTGACGCGCCAGTATCTCTCCGGCGAGCCCGACCTCCTCGACGATCCGCAGCAGTCCCCCGTAGGAGTTGTAGCAGGTGTGCGCCCCCATCTCGAACCAGTAACCCGACTCGAGGCGCTCGGAGTGCAGGCATCCGCCCAGCCGCGGCTGCGCCTCGATCACCTGCACGCTCCGGCCGGCCGCGGCGGCGCGGGCCGCAAAACTCATCCCGCTGATCCCACCCCCGACTACCAACACCTGATGCTCGCTCTCAGAACCGAGGCCACGGTGAACAACCGTCCGAGCGTCACGATCCCCTCCTGGTGGTCACTGCGACGGCTCCCGGCGTCTCCGCAGCAGGAACACGCCCGCAAAGAGCGGCCCGACTGCGAGGGGCCCCGCCGTGGTCGCGGTCGTGCCGTCGTCGCACCCACAGCCGCCGTCCGGTTCCCCTGCTGGATCGTCCGAGTCGTCGTCGGCTGCGTCGTCCTCGTTGGCGGCGGGGACGTAGAACTCGGGCTGCTCGTAGTAGATCCCGGGGCCTATGACCAGTTCGTCACCTGGTTCGAGCAACGCCGCGCCCTCGGTGATGGTCAGCAGCGGTTCGTCCGCGGCCAACCCGCTGTTGCCCTCGGCGCCCCGCGGTCCCGTCCACGTAGACCGTCTTGGCCGCAGCCGTGCTTCCGCACGCCAGCGCGACCAGCAGGATCAGAGTGCGGTTCATCTCGGCATCCTCCATCCCCCGCATACCCGCTCCACGTCGGCGGCGACCCGCAACGTCAGTGCATCGCCAAACCGGCGGCCGACGACCTGGACACCCACGGGCAATCCGTGACGAGAAAACCCGGTGGGCACCGCCGTGGCCGGTAGCTCGAGCACGTTGTACAGGCCGCAATAGGCGAACGCGGTCGGCAGCAGCAGGGGTCGGTGGTGGTGGGGCGCAGGGCGCGGGTAGGGCGGGCAGATCAGGACGCCGTCCTCGCCGAGCTGGGCCTCGATCTGGTCACGCATCTCGTCCCGCTGGCCGGCGAGGGCGGCGAGCTTCTCCGCGTCCGGCTCGACCACACCGTCGAAGGTGGACATGACCAGGGAGTACAGCGGGTGATTGGCGCGGCGGCGGAAGAAGGCCGACCACTGCTGCCGGAGATCGATGGCATCGCCGTCCCCCAGCAGCTCCTTGATCGCGACCTCGTCCGACGACGAGACCAGCGGCATCCACAACAGCGGAGCGCGCCGGGTTCCCGCCGGCCGCCAGCGCTCGGCGCGGTAGCCCAGCGCCTCGAGCCCGGACAGGGCACGGCGCATGGCGCGCTTCACGTGACGGCTGACCGGGAGCAGGCCGTCGCTGTCGTACCAGAAGATCCGGTGGCGGCGGGGATCGAACCGCGGTTCTTCCAGGGGCTCGAACGCCGGTCGATCGGCGTCCCGGTAGGGGTCGTCGCCGGGCGAGAACACCTCCATCGCCGTGACCAGGTCCTCCACCCTCCGCGCCATCGGGCCGAGCACACAGTACCGTGCCCGCTCGCCCACGGCGGGGGGCCAGTGGCCGGCGCTGGGCAGCAGGCCGCCGCTGGGTTTGTGGCCGCAGATGCCGTTGAAGAAGCTCGGGTTGCGGATCGAACCGCCGATGTCGGCGCCGATACCGATTGGACTGCCCCCTGCTCCGATCAAGGCGCCCTCGCCGCCGCTGGAGCCGCCGCTGATCCGGCGCGGTGAGTAGGCGTTGGTGGTCCGGCCGTAGATCCGGTTGTGACTCTCGAGCCAGACGCCTGCTTCCGACACGTTGGTCAGGCCCAGCAAGATACCGCCCGCATCCCGCATCCGGCGGACCAGCGGGGCGTCCTCGTCCGCGATCACATCCCGGCGAGCGACCACGCCCGCGGTGCACGGCAGCCCCTCGACCTCGATCAGCTCCTTGACCGTGAAGGGCACACCGAGCAGGGGTGGCAGCGCCTCCGGGGAGGGAGACGACGCCACCCGGCCATCGACGGCGCGCGCCTGCTCACGGGCCCGGTCCAGCGTGGGCACCACCAGCGCGTTGAGCTGAGGATTCACCTGCTCGATACGGCGGATGTGTGCGTCGACGACGTCGGCCGAGGACACCTCGCCGTGGCGGATACGACGCCCCAGCTCGGTGGCGGATGCGGTCAGCAGATCGTGGGTCATCGCCTCGGGTTTCATCCCCCCAGCGCGTTCCATGGTAGGTAGGAGGTGGGAGTGGAGCAATGACGGGGATCGCGGAACGGCTCGGGCGACGGCTCCCGGGGCCTCAATCTTCCCAGAACGCAGCCAGGCGGTTAGACAGGGCGGGGTGGCGGAGCTTGGCCAGGGCCTTGGCCTCGATCTGACGGATCCGCTCGCGGGTGACATGGAACTTCTGCCCCACCTCCTCGAGGGTGGCCGTCCCCTGCTCACCGATGCCGAAGCGCATGCGGAGGATGCACTCCTCGCGCGGTGTCAGGGTGGCCAGCACCATGTGGGTGTGGCGGCGGAGATCCCGCACCTCGACGGCATCGGTCTGGGAGATGTTGGTCTGGTCCTCGATGATGTCCCCGAGACGGAAGTCGTCCTCGGCTCCCAGCGGCGTCTCCAGGCTGATCGGCTGCTTGGCCGACCGCAGGGTCAGGCGCACCTTGGACACGGGCAGCTCGAGTTCGCTCGCGATCTCCTCCAGGGTCGGCTCACGGCCCAGCTTCTGGACCAGATAGCGGCTGGTCCGGTTGAGCCGATTGATGTTCTCGGTCATGTGCACGGGCACGCGGATCGTCCGGGATTGGTCGGCGATCGCCCGGGTGATCGCCTGGCGAATCCACCAGTGCGCATAGGTCGAGAACTTGTACCCGCGGCGGTACTCGAACTTGTCCACGGCCCTCATGAGCCCCATGTTGCCCTCCTGGATCAGGTCCAGGAACGGCAGGCCGCGGTTGAGGTACTTCTTGGCGATGCTGACGACCAGCCGCAGGTTGGCCTGGACCAGCGCGCTGCGGGAAGCGGCGGCGGCGGACTCGGCGCGCTGGATCTCCCGGTCCACCCGGATCAGCTCGTCGATGGGCAGCTGGCTCGCGCGCTCGATCCCGACCAGCGTCGACACGGTCGCCGCGGTCCTGCGCTCCAGCTCCTGGTACTCGGCGGCGAGGGCCTGACCACCCCGGCGACCGGTCCGGCCGGCTTCCCGCAGGCGCCGGAGGCTGGTCAGCAGCTCGGGCACCCCGATCCCGGCCGCCTTGGCGTGCCGCTCGAGTCGCCGGAGAGCATCCTCTGCCTCTGCGGCCAGCCCGTGGACCGCCTGGGCGATACGCAGGAACTGGCCCACGCCCAGGCGCAGCTCGCGGTTGGTCAGGAACAGCTTCTCCCGGACCTCGTCGAGTCGCGCGCGGGCTTCATCGAGTTCCGCGGGGCCCGTGGTCTCTTCCAGCTCGCGCTCCCGCTGGCTCCGCAGGGCTGCCAGGGACGCGAGTTCGCTGCAGAGGTCGGCCAGCTCGCCACACCGCTTTTCGTCCAGGCTATCCATGACGAGATCGGCCCGGTGGGCACCGGACTCCGGATCCAGCCGCAGCAGCGCGTCGATGCCCGGCCAGGCCGCCAGGGCGGTCAGGCGCGCGTCGAGCACAGCCTCCTCGAGATCGCTGGCCAGGGCGATCTCTCCGTCGCGGCTGAGCAGGGACACGGTGGCCATGCCGCGCAGATAGGTGCGTACCGGGTCGCTGTCCCTTCCCCGGGCCGACGCTCGGTCGGCCACCCGCGGATCGAACAACCGATCGGTCTGGCGGGCGAGGCGCCGGGTCGCTGCTTTGCCGGCCTTGGCCGCGCCATCGGCCACCGCGACGTCCCGTTCGGCGAACAGGAGCATCACGTCCCCGAGCTGCTCCGTGGTCAACGGCTGATCGTCGCCCGTGACCTCTTCGCTAGCCTCGTCGGACCGCCGGCTTGGCGTTCGTTCACCCTCGGTCTGGATTCTGCCCCGCATCACCACCTACACGGACGAACGGGCCCCGACGGCCGGCCGCTCGCATGAACCAATTGCCCGCATTTTGCGGCCGCCACGACGGCGACCGGAGAGTCCGGAAGCACGGCGAGGAAGTCGACACACCATACGCCGAGTTCGGCCGACGTCAATCGAAGACCTCGCTTGACCGCACGATTCCCTCCGAACGGGTAGGGTGATTTTGGCCAAATCGATGGAAAAAATCCTCGGCAAAACGCTCTTCGGAGCCCCATCCAACGCGGCCCTCGCGGTCACCTGGACGGTAGCGGTGTCGGCACTCGCCTCCTGTCAGCCCGAGGCGGAACTCTCCTTCTGCGAGCAGATCCTGACCGTGGCCGAGGCGCCGGGGGGTCGGGACGAGCTGACGGAGCTGTTCGGCGAGGTTCGCCAGCAGATCTATCCGGATCTGGCGAATCTGCACGTCAATCTGGGTCCCGCGCCCATCGACGGGGCGTTCTTCCGGCCAACGCAGTACTTCACCCCCGACCCAGGGCATCACCCGCGAGCCCTGCATTCCGGACAGGAAGCGCTCCAGCTGCTGGGGAAGTACCGAAAGAGGGAGCCTCTGTCGTGGGGAACGGAGTCGTCATGGAACCCCTCCTGATCGCGATTCTTGGCTACTTGGGTGTGTTGGTGGCATTGCCAGTGGGTATTGCCATGCTCGTCCACGGGCACTGGCCCGTCGCGTTCCAGCGGGATGCGAATCCCTTCCAGCGCCTGATGGGGATCGCGTTTGGCGCGCTGCTGGTGGGATGGGTCGTGTACGCGGTGCTCGTCCCGATCCTGGGGGCTCCGCGCATGGGGATCTGGGAGATCCCGGGCGCCGCGACCACCGCCGGATGGGTCCTGTTCGCCGTCGGCGCGCTGTTGACGCTGGTGGGGCAGTTCACGATGGGCGCGTCGTGGCGTATGGGTATCGACGACCGGGAGACGGCGCTGGTGGTCCGCGGCGTGTTCCGCGCGGTGCGCAACCCCATCTTCACCGGCTTGGTGGCGACCCTGGCTGGGGCGGCGCTGATATCGCCGTCCCCCTGGACGGTGATGGGATTGGCAGGCTCGACCCTGCTGATCATGCTACAGGCCCGGCTGGAAGAACAGCATCTGCTGGCTCTACACGGCCCCGTGTACGGGCGGTACGCCAGCGAAGCGGGCCGGTTCCTGCCAGGGATCGGTAGGCTGGTCAGACCCCCGCGGGGTGAGGACCGCTAACCGCCGTCCGCGGCCTGACGAAGCAGCAGGCGGTCCTGGCCCCCGCCCTCATCCCGTCAGCGGAGCGCCGCAGTTGGGGCACCTGGGTTCGGCGGCGGAGACGAACAGGGTCGAGCAGTAGGCGCACTTGACCCGGCCGATGGCGGCCGCCTGCGGGATACCCTGGGTCGGCTCGACCCGCTGGCCGTCGATCTCCACGTGTCCGCGGATGATGACGTTGGGCTCCGACGCCATGTCCCGATCGCCCTTTGCCAGCGCGTCGGCCAGCTCCTTCATCAGCCGCAGACCGTCGAGGATGTGCTGGACCGGGTCGGCCATCTCGTAGTTGTTGGGCTGGAACCCGACGCTCAGGCTGTCGGAAAACGCGTACAGCCGGGACATCCGCAGCCGCTCCATCTCGGCCAGCAATCTCTGCGACAGCTCCGACGGCAGCGCAGCCAGGGTGCCCAGGGTACCGTTCACGTCGGGCTCGTCACCCTCGACGAAGATGCCCTTGGCCACGAACACCCGCAGCTCGTCCTCGTCCGCCCAGTCGTCGTCCGGGTCCCGGTCCTGGGGGATCTTCTCGTGGTCGCGCTCCAGATCGAGGTCACCGGTCCGGTTGGTGATCTTCATCTCCGGGCGGACCCAGCCCATGTCCACCTCGAAGTTGATCTTCAGCGGCGTTCCTCCGATGCGGGCCCTCAGCTCGATCTCATCGTCGTCCGGCAGCTTCTTGATCTTGCCGTTCTCCAGATGGGGCGCGATGTCGGCCAGCAGCGCCTCGCACAAAGGCCAGCGCTCCTCGTCCTCCATGGACCACCCAGGCGGCCAGGTCCAGCCCGTCGCCCTGAGCGCCGCAGGCATGGCAGCGCCAGCCGCGCTGGTCGGGTCGAAGGCCGATAGGAGGTCGGGGGTCTGCCCTCCCGCGGCGCGTTGCGTTGCAGGCAGGACAGGGCCCGACACGACGGCCGACCTGGAGGCCGACCATCCGGGCGACCTCGTTCACTGGGAGTGCCCGGTAAGGAGCCCAGTCGAAACACGGCCTCATGGCGTCACCGAAGGCGCGGCGCGGCGTCCAATTCGGAGGCGGTAACCGTTACCGCTTCGGGCGGTCACAGGCCGGTTTGGGCCGGTAACCATGTTCCTGGGGGTATGTGTTTTCAGCCACTTGGACTGATTCTGCCCTACTCGATGTAGCCCCCGTAGTAGAGCCACACATCCCCTGCCTCCGGGGCGCTCATGAAGAGCTCCGGGAGCCCGTCTCCGTCGAGGTCGCCGGGGGCGAGCAGGCGGGCCCCGAGGGCGTCTCCCGCCGTCTCGCCGAGGATCTGGGCCATCTCGGTGGGGTCGACCTCGCCGATGAGCGGACCGTAGAGCACGTAGACGGTGCCTGAGTCCTCGCCGGTCTGGTCGTGCTCCGGGGCGCCCACGGCGAGCTCGGTGCGGCCATCTCCGTCGAGGTCGCCGAGGACATCGACAGAGGTCCCGAGGTGGCCCTCCGGCATCACGCCGCCGACCCGCGCGTAGGCATCGCCGAGGTTCTTCTCTCCGTAGACCGGCCCGTTGACGACATAGGCCCGGCCCATGTCCTCTGAGCCGAAGCGGGGCGCGCCCACGACGACCTCGTCGTAGCCGTCGTCGTCGAGGTCGCCGCCGTCCAGCGAGAGTCCGGCCCGGTCCAGGCTGTACTGGCCGCGCAAGATCGCGTCGGCGTCGGCCAGGAAGATGCCCTCGAGGTCCTCGCGCCCGTGCACGGGGTAGACGGCGCCGGGGCGGTCCTCGCCCTGCTCTGGGGCGCCGATGACGAAGTCGTCGATGCCGTCGGCGTCGATGTCCCCGGGCGCCGCGACGGTGGTGCCGGCGGCGCCCTCGCCGTCTTCGCCCCGGAAGCCGATGGCGCGGTGCCCCTGGACTCCTCCATTTCGGTATCAGCGTGGGTATCTCCCTCCGTGTCCAGCCGACTCTCCCCAGAGGCTGAGTCGGTGTGCCCAGCGGGTTTGTCCTGGCAGCCCTGCATCCACAGGAGGGGAAGAAGGGGAAGAAATCGCAGCGTGGACTAAGACCCAGAACCCTCTCGCCCCCCAAAGGCAACCACCTCGGAATCAAGCGGTACTCGGACGGGACTATGGTTCTACCATGGAGAAGACCCGCTGCTGCTACTGCTCCAGGGAAGTGCTCTGGAGCTCCAGCGTGGCGTCCTTGCGCGGGGGCCGTTCGTCGTCAGCACTCTGGCTGAACGACCTCACCATCATCAGTCAGCAATGCGCAGGTGAAACAGTCCTCTTTAACGACTGGTGACACCGCTCGAACCCGTGAGGACTTCGCACTCAAAACTCAGTCTGGAGTGTGAGGAACCCGGTGCTAAGCTCCTAGGGAACACCCTGGTTGGAGTCTGGGCCGATGCCGATCTCTCGTCCTCCATTCCTGTTCGCGCTCGCGCTCGTGGTTGCGCAGATCGGATGCGTTGTCTCAGGAGGGCAACACTCTCAGGCAGACGCACAATGTGTCAGGGTGGACCTAGCGACGACCGATGTGCCCGAGGGGGACAGCGCGTCGCTTCAGCTCGCCGAGTCGCCGTTCTACGGCTCCGCTGTGGCCGTGCGTTCTGAAGGCACGGTACGCGGGTTCATCGGCTTCTCCACACCAAGACCTTCTCGAGCCACGCACCAAAAGATTCGCAGACAATCTCGATCCGTGGATCTGCATGTCCGTAGTAGGCCACGGGCCATTCTCCATCGTCCCGTCCTCCATCAACCACGAAGAGTGCCTCGTCCCCATC
>CAYTBN010000083.1:0-26006 GCA_964436045.1 uncultured Rickettsiales bacterium
ACATGTTGAGCATGTGCCACGTGTCCCAGAACATGCTGTGGATCTGCCACTTGCCATGGGGGGTGATGAAGCGAAAGACCTTGGATTTGGCTTCAGCCTGGCTCGGGACACAGTCACCCACCACCACCATGTCGACCGGTGGCTTGTAGGTGGGGAGGTGCTCCCCCAGCTCCCGGTAGCCCCGGTGGTCGAAGTAGATCTCCTGCCGGCCCGACAGGGTGTGCCAGGGCTTGAGGGTCTCGATGTTGAGGGTCCATGGACAGTAGGTCCGCCCTGCGCTCTCCACGGCGGACCAGTGCGGTGAGGTGAGGCTCCGGCGGGGCTGGGAGATCAGGTCCGTGTACCTGTGACGGATCTCCCGGTCCCCTTCCACCAGGTGCGCAAGCGGCACGCCACAATGCTTCTCCAGGGACGAGAAGATCTTGTGGGAGAGCTCCCCGTCGCTCTCGGGAGAGATGCGCAAGATGACCTCGGAGACTTGCTTGGCATCCTCCAGGGAGGGGCGGCCGTGCTTCTCACCGACGAGGTGGTTCTCCTTGAGCTCCTCGTACTCCTCCTTGAGGTCTGTCTGGATGCCCTTGGCGCCGTATCCATTGGGCTGGGTCACCTTCGGTCCGAAGGTCTCGTAGCGCTCCAGGATCTTGGTGTAGTCGCGACGGACGATCTTGACCTTGGGGAAGCTCTTTCCGGCCACCGGTTCCACATCGCCGGTCTTCCAGTCCCGCAGCTCGCCCATCGGCTGGGCCAACTCGTCGCGGCAGTCGGTGATCATCGGCGTCATCACCAGGTCGTCGACCGGCTCTGGGAGGTGCTTCTCGGCCATCTTGCTGAAGGTGGCCGCGATGGACTTGAAGATATTCCAGTCGTCACGGGTCTCCCAAGGTGGATCGTGGGCCGGAGTGAAGGGGTGGAAGAAGGAGTGCAGGTCCGTGCAGGTGAGGTCGTACTTCTCGTACCAGTGGGCCGTGGGCAAGACGATATCGGAGTAGTTGGCCGATGAATCCATCCGCAGATTGGCGTTGATCACCAGGTCCAGCTTGCCGATGGGGGCCTGGTCGTGCCACTCCACGCCCTCGACCAGTCCGTCCGCCGTGGTGTCGCCCAGGACGTTGTTGTGGGTGCCCAGCAGATGCTTCAGCCCGTACTCGTGGCCACGCATGCTGGTACCGAAGAGGTTGCCCCGGTAGATCCACATCACCTTGGGGTGGTTCGCAGGGGCATCCACGTCCTCGAGGGCGAACCGCTGCCGGCCCTCCTTGAACTCCTTGGCCACGTACCGGCCCACCTGCTCTTCCGTTTCGGCGCCAGCCGCCCTCGCCTGCTTGAGCAGCTCGATGGGGTTCACCCCGTCCAGCTGCGGGTAGAACGGCAACCACCCCATGCGGACAGCCAGGACGTTCTGGTCCGCCGAGTGCCGCCCCTTGTTCGGGAACTGTTCGGCCCAGGGCGCCCAGATCGGATCGAGGACCATCCCATCGTGGCGCCACTGATCCGTATGGAAATAGAAGTAGGACGTGCTGTTCTGCATGCGGGGCGGCCCGTACCAGTCCCCGGCCCCACCAAGACAACCGATGGCGGCGTAGCTGCGGATCTTCTCCGTTCCCACGTAGTGGGCGAAGCCTCCGCCGTTGACTCCCTGACACCCACAGAGGATCCCCATCACCGCCTCGGCGCGGTAGGCCAGCGAGCCGCCGTGGTACCAGTGGAGGACCCCCGATCCGGTGATGAACAGGCTCTTGCCCTTGGTCTTCTCTGCGTTGTCCGCCCACTCCTGACCCACGCGGATCGCCAGCTTTCGGTCGACGCCGGTCTCCTGTTCTTGCCACGCGGGTGTGTAGGGCCGTGGATCGTCGTAGTCCTTGGGGTAGTCTCCCGAAAGCCCCCGGGAGACACCCAGCTGGGCGATGAGGAGGTCGAAAGCGGTGGTCACCCGGAGCGTGCTGCCGTCCTTGGTGGTCACCGTGCGGGTGGGGACACCCCGGAGCATGTTGCGGGCCGTGCGCCCTTTGCCTTCGGTGGCTCCCAAGGTGGTGTCGAAGGTATCGGTGAAGTCGGCGAAGCTGACCTGGACCTCTTCGTAGTTCCCTTCGATGCAGGACAGTAGGGGATCGAAGGCTTCTCCGGTGGTTGCGTCCTCCGGTTTGAGGTTCCAGCGACCTGTCTGTCCCTCTTCCCACCGAAAACCCACGGAGCCACCGGGCATGCGCAGCTGGCCGCTGCGGCTGTCGACCATCAGCAGCTTCCAGTCGGCAAGCTCTTCGTCCGCATACCTGGAGATATCGCTGGCCCGCAGGAAACGACCTGCAAGGTAGTCCCCTTTCCCGTCCTCCTCCAGGGTCACGGCGAAGGGGAGGTTCGTGTACTTCTTGACGTAGTCGTGGAAGTAGGGGGCCTGCCGGTCGACGTAGTACTCCTTGAGGATGACGTGGATGCAGGCCAACAAGAAGGCGGCATCGGTACCGGGGCGGACCGGAACCCACAGGTCGGAGAACTTGGTCACGTCGGAGTAGTTCGGCGACAGGTTCGTGATCTTGCCGCCGTTGTACCTGTGCTCCGATGCGAAGTGACAGTCGGGGGTCCGCGTCATCGGCAGGTTCGAGCCCATGACGATCCAGTAGGTGCCCTGGTACCAGTCGGCCGATTCGTGAACGTCGGTCTGGTCCCCCCACATCATCGGCATGATGTGAGGGAGATCGTGGTACCACTCGTAGAAACTCAGCATGGTACCGCCGAGGAGGTTGTTGAGCCGGTGACCGGAGATGAAGCTGACCATGCTCATCGCGGGGATCGGCGAGAACGAGGCCAGGTGATCGGGTCCGTACTTCTTGATCGTGTAGATCAGCGCGGCGGAGATGATCTCGGTGACCTGATCCCAGGTCGCCCGATACCATCCCGCCTTCCCCCGTGCCGAGCGGTACTCCTTGGTTCGGGCCGGATCCTCGACGATGGCCGCCCAGGCGTCCACCGGGTCCTTCCCCGCGGCCAGCTCCTCCTGGTAGAAGTCGAACAACACCCGGCGCACGTAGGGGAACTTGGGGCGCACGGGGCTGTACGGATACCAGGAGGCGGAGATCCCCCTCTGGCAGCCCCGGGGCTCGTAGTTCGGGGTGTCGCCGTTGATCTGGGGCCAATCGGTCTTCTGGAGCTCCCAGCAGATCAGTCCGTCCTTGACGAAAACCTCCCAGGAGCAAGACCCGGAGCAGTTGACGCTGTGACTGGTACGCACCGTCTTGTCGTGCGACCAGCGCTCCCGGTAGAAGTCTTCCCAGTCCCTTGGCTCGTCGGCCACACGAAACCAGCGTGAACCGTTTCCGTTGCTCATCGAGATAGCTCCATTCACCCTATCGTTGGCTTTCGTCTCCCGAATCGGAGAGCCCCGCCCCGTGTTCCACGTTCGCCGGGCCATACCCCGCGCGGAAGGCTTCGACGAACGGCCGGAAATCGATGGCTGTGCCGTAGATCGCCGTGATGCCTCGGCGACGGTGGTCGTAGACCAGGTTCACGACCACGTTGCGGCCCATGGGGTGTGGCCGCTCCTGGCCGGTATCCACGTCATCCTCGTCCAGGGCTTGGATCGAGACGTACACGAGCCCGGCGGGGTGTTCCTGCCACCAGATGCGAAACTCCCAATCCCCCAGCTCGACGTGGACTTCTCCGTCCTCGAACTCCGGGTGGTCGGGAGAGATATCCCACTGGAATACCGGGATCGGTCCCTCGTAGCTCTTCGACACCGGTTCGGTGCGCTTGTCGATGTCGGCCTGCACTTCGAACACCCTCGATTCGGCTGCGGACGTGGTTTCTTCTTCCGCGCAGCGGTCTATCACAGACGACCATGCCAATGCCAGCCTGTGGGCTCAGGTCGGAGGGGGATCGAGGTGCTGCGGGGCAACGGGGCGTCCGCGAGAGACCGCGCCGGTCGAAGCAGAATTCTCAATAATGAGAATCAGGGGGGTATGGGAGATGTCGAGCTCCCGCGCCGCCCGCTCTCGGTTGCCCTTGCATAGCCGCAATACCATGCTGATGTGCGCGCGATCGAACCGGTCCACCGCCTCCCGCAGTGCCAGGCCGGATGCGTCGGAGAGCTGAAGGCCACGATCTCCATGCGGGATCCGGGATCGAGGTCGTGACCGAGACCGTGGACGAACGCCTCGGCGGAGCGGTGGCGTGGCCTCCTGTCAGACCTCCCGCAGCGCCGCCTCGGTGGCGTCGGCAATCTGGTCCAGGTGCTTGCGGCGCAGGAAGGGGTGGACCGGGATGTGGAGGATCTCGCGGAGCGCTCGCTGGGTCTCGGGGCAGGGGCCGCCCTGGTGGGCGAACAGGTCCAGGGTCGAGCAGTCCATCATGAAGCCGGTGGTGGAGTCGACGCCGCGGCGCTGCAGGGCAGCCGACAGGGCGTCGCGGTCGGGGTGGAAGACCGGGAAGCTGAGGAAGACCGAGCCCTCCTGGGTCGGTGGCAGGGTCAGGCCGGGGCAGTCCTGCAGCCGGGCGCGCAGGTACCAGCCGTTGCGCTCGCGGGCCTGGTTCATCTGGTCGAGGCGGTCCAGCTGGGTCATTCCCACCGAGACCATCTGGGCGGACGGCACCGCCGCCCGCTCGACGCCGGTCAACGGCTCGACCTTCTCCTCCAGGGCGCCGGCGATGGGGTCGCCGCCGAAGAGGCTCATCACCCGGATGACCGGGAAGACCCCCAGGTTGAACGGGATCGGGCTGGTGACCATCGACATACCCGCCGCCGACGCCGCCAGCTTGAGCGTCTTGCGCCGGCCCACCCGGGGGTTGCGGCTGGCCAGGGCCGCCACCCGCTCGCCGTGGGCCGGATCGCCGCAGGCCACCGCGCCGCCGCCGAGGATGGTGAAGTTCTTGGTCGCGCCGAAGGTGAACAGGGTCGCGTAGCCGATGGTGCCCAGGGTCTGGCCCTTGTAGGAGGCGCCCACGGCCTGGCCGCAGTCCTCCAGCAGGGTGACGCCCTTGTCCGCGCAGATCTCGCGGATCGGGTCCAGGTCGGCGGCGTTGCCGTACAGGTGGGTGACCAGCACGGCCTTGGTCTTCGGACCGATGGCCGCCGCCACCCCGTCGGGATCCAGCTCGAAGCTGTCCCGCTTCAGGTCGACGAAGCGTGGGACCGCGCCCGTGGCCAGGATCGCCGCGGGCACCGCCGGGAAGTTGAACGACTGGGTGATCACCTCGCTGCCGGGCTCCAGCTCCATGCCGGCCAGGATCCAGTACAGGGCGATGCGCCCCGAGGGGGCCAGCACCACCCGGCGGCCGCCGAGCACCTGGTCGCCGAAGCGCCGCTCGAACTGCTCGGGCGTGACGCCGCCGACGGGCAGCTGGGCCCGCAGGAAGCTGCCCGCCTCGGCGAGGGTCAGGTTGGGTCGGAAGCGCGAGATGGCCATGGTCCGGACCTCTTTCGGTAGGCCGCCGCGGCGGCGCGACGAATCTACCAACTGGCTTTCGCGGGCGCGAGCCGCGCGGGCTATGATCCGTGGGCTGAGCGAGGTGTCATGAGCGATTCGATCCAGGCGCGTGTCGACGGTGCGGTGGGGTTCGTCGAGATCGACCGGCCGCAGCGCGCCAACGCCTACACCACGGCGATGTTGGACGCCATCGAGGCCGGCGTGCAGCGCCACGTGGCCGACGACGGAGTGCGGGTGATCGTGGTGGGCAGCGCCACCCCCGGACGCTTCTGTGCGGGCGCGGACCTGGACGAGATCCACGACCGCGGCATCGAGGACGCCCTGGAGCTGCGGGCGCTGGCGGTGTTCGACGGGATCGCCGAGGCCCCCGTGCCGACCCTGGCCGCCATCGACGGCCCGGCCTTCGGCGGCGGGCTGGAGCTGGCGCTGGCCTGCGATCTGCGGATCGCCACCCCGCGGGCGCGCTTCGCCCTGCCGGAGACCGGATTCGGCGTGTTGCCCGCGGCCGGGGCCACTTTCCGGCTACCGGCCCTGGTCGGCCCGGGCGTGGCCCGGGAGCTGATCCTGTTCGGTGGCGAGCTGGACGGCGGGGGCGCGGCGGCCTGCGGACTGGTCAACGAGCTCGTTCAGCCGCATGATCTAGGAGAGTGCGTGGCGGGGTGGTGTGCGTCCGCCGCCCGCCGGGATCCCCTGGCGACGCGGCTGGCCAAACGGGCGATGGCCCTGTCGGTCGCCGACTGTGGTGGCCGCGAGTTCGCCCGCTGCGCGCAGGGGGTTCTGTACGAGCGGCTGCGCGGGCGCGACCGGCGCGACGACACGGAGGACCCGGCCTGAAACCGGGCAGCGAGGAGACCGAGCCGTGGTCAGTGTGATGGACACCGAACTCAAGCCCCGCCTGATATCGGTGGGGACGGCAAATCCGACGACGACATACACCCAGGCGGACCTGCTCGAGCTGTTCCAGTGCGAGAACAAGCTCATCCGCCGGTTCTTCACCAACAGCCACATCAACAAGCGCCACCTGGTTCTTCCCGAGCCCGACGAAGAGGGTGCGATGCCGTTCGAGGACGGCGCGGCGCTCATCGACAAGCACCTCAAGACCTCGCTGTCGATCGGCACCGAGTCCATGGGCAAGTGCCTGGCCAACAGCGCGATAACCGCCGAGGAGATCGCCTACATCTGCGCCGTGACCACCACCGGGTTCCTGGCCCCGGGCCTGTCGGCCTACTTCACCCGCGACGGCGGCCTGCGGGACAACGTGCACCGGGTCGACGTGGTCGGTATGGGCTGCAACGCGGGCATGAACGGGTTGCTGCAGACGTCGCAGTACGCGGCGAACAACCCGGGCAACCCGGCGATGATGGTCAGCTCCGAGATCTGCTCGGCGGCCTACGTGTTCGACATGACGGTCCGCACCGGGGTGGTCAACTCCCTGTTCGGCGACGGCTCGGCGGCGATCGTGCTGCTGGCCAGCGAGGAGCTGACCGCCAAGGACGGCCCCCAGATCATGGGCTTCGAGTCGCTGATCGTGCCCCAGGCGCTCGAGGAGATGCGCTTCGACTTCGTCGACGGGCTGTTCAGCTTCTACCTGGGCCGGGACATCCCCTACATGATCGGCGACAACATCGAAAAACCGATCAACGCCCTGCTGGGCCGCTTCGGACTCAAGCGGCGCGACATCAAGCACTGGCTGATCCACTCGGGCGGCAAGAAGGTGATCGACGCCATCAAGTACAACCTGGGCATCACCGAGCACGACGTGCGCCACACCCGCACGATCCTGCGGGACTTCGGCAACCTGTCGTCCGGGGCCTTCCTGTTCTCTTTGCAAGAGCTGACCCGCGAGGGCACCGCCGAGGAGGGGGACTGGGGCGTGACCATCGCCATGGGTCCCGGAATTTCCATCGAGACCGGCCTGATCCGCTGGTGAACCGGAGAGCAAAGGCATCATGGAGCTGACCACGATCCAGTTCGAACGCGCCGACGGCGTGGCCACCATCACCCTGGACCGCCCGGCGCAGGGCAACGCGATCAGCGCCGAGCTGGTCGCCGACCTCAAGACCGTCTGCGAGTACATCGAGGACGAGGTCGACGAGAAGGTGGTGGTGATCCGCGGGGCGGGCGGGCAATTCTGTTCCGGCATCGACCTGACCGACTTCCCGGTGGACGACAAGCCCAACGTCTACGGCTTTGGCAAATGGGAGAGCGCCTGCCGGACCATCGAGCGGCTGCCCAAGGTCACCGTCGCGGCGGTGGACGGCGAGTGCGCAGGCGGCGGATTCCAGCTGGCGCTGACCTGCGACGTGCGGGTGGCCACCGAACGGGCCGTATTCCACCTGCACGAGGTGCGGGAAGGCTTCCTGCCGGGCATGGGCACCTTCCGGCTGTCCAAGTTCATCGGCCTCGGTCGCGCCCGCCGGCTGGCGCTGACCGGCCGGCGGCTGAGGGCCGAGGAGGCCCAGCGCATCGGCCTGGTGGACCACCTGTGCCCGGACAGCGGTCTGGATATCGCGGTGGCCGAGGCGATCGAGGAGTTCGGCGAGATCAATCCGGTGGCCATCGAGCTGTGCCGACGCCTGTTCGACGAATCGTTCGAGATGCCCTACGAGGAGTTCATCGGCTCGTTCCTGGCGGCCCAGCACCGGGCGATCCAGACCGAACCCTTCCTGCGGCGCGTGCGCAAGGCCCACGGCGTCGCCTGATCCGAGGATGACCAAGCTCAAGCCTCTGCCGGTCGATCCGGAGACGATGGCCCGTATCCGGCCGATGGAGGACCGGGACGTGGCCGACGTGGTGCGGCTGCACCGGGCGGCGATGGGCAACTCCCTGTGGGCGAAGCTGGGGGACAGCTTCCTGGGTGAGGTCTACAAGGGGCTTCTGGACCATCCGGACTTCCTGGCCTTCGTCTACCAGGAGGACGGGCGGGTGCGGGGATTCATCGCGGGCAGCTCGGACGGTCCCCGGATGCTGTCCGAGGTACGGCGACGACGCGCCGGCCGGCTGGCCCTGGCCACGGTGCGCGGGCTCGTCCGCAAGCCGCGGGCGGTCAAGCCCCTGATGGAGACCTTCCGCTACTTCCAGGAGAGCTCCGGGCCCGGGGACGACACACGGGCTGAATCGATGTTCTGCTCGTTCGAGCCCAACCTGCGGGGCAAGAAGATCTCCGGGCTGATCAACAAGGTGCTGTTCGACGAACTGGCCCGCCGGGGCCATCGCCACGTCAAGATCACGACCGAGGACGACAACGAGGGCGCGGTCCGTCAGTTGACATCCTGGGGCTTCGAGCGCGTCGGGGCCTTTCGCTTCTATGGAAAACCGATGCTAGTGTGGCGGCTGGATCTCCTCGACTGTGAGCGGGTCGACCACCCGCAAAGGAAGCGCACGTGAAAGTCCTACTGGTTCATACCCCCAAGAGCCACCAGGTCTGGGCAGGCGTGCCGGACATCTTCAACGACAAGTACGCCTACCTCTTCCCGCCCCTGGCGGTGATGGGACTGTCGTCCTATCTCAAGAAGCACACCGACCACGAGATCCGCGGCATGGACAGCGTGGTCGATGGCCTGGACTACCCCGAGATCGAGCGCCAGATCCGGGAGTGGAAGCCCGACGTCATCGGCGTGTCCGCCACCTCGACCCACGGGCTGTACAACGTGGCCGAGACCGTGCGCGCCGCCCGCCGCGGCCATCCAGAGACCTTCATCGTGGTCGGCGGACCCCACGTCAACTCCTTCCCCGAGGCCACCGCCCGGCTGCCCGGGATCGACGCGGCCATCACCGGGGACGGCGAGCGGCCGATGAAGGCCTTGCTGGACATCCTGGACTCCGGGGGCGACATCAAGGACGTGCCCAGCATCCTGATCGAGCAGGAAGACGGCTCGATCCACCGCTCGGAGATGTCGGACCCGATCCACGACCTGGACGAGCTGCCCTTCCCCGACCGGGAGGCGTTCCCGCCGTCCAAGTACTTCACCCCCGGCATGAAGGGCGGCCGCGCCACCACGATGTACTCGTCCCGGGGCTGCCCCAACCAGTGCATCTTCTGCAACGTGCCCCACAGCTACCGGGACCGCAGCCCGGAGCGGGTGGTGGACGAGATCGAGGAGTGCGTTCGCCGCTACGGCATCCAGGACATCCACTTCATCGACGACATCTTCAACATCACCCCCGAGCGGGTGATGGCGATCAGCGAGCTGATCCTCCAGCGGGATCTGAAGATCTTCTGGGGCTACAAGGCGTCGATCCGCAACACCACCCGCGAGATGGTGCGGCTGGCCAAGCGGGCCGGTTGTTACAAGATGCACTACGGGGTCGAGGCGCTGACGGACAAGGGCCTCAAGGCACTGAAGAAGAAGTCGTCGGTGGAGGAGGTCTTCGAGATCTTCAACATGACCCAGTCCGAGGGGGTCAAGGCCATCGCCTACATGATCATCGGCTGCCCCCACGAGGAGACCCCCGAGGAGATCCTCGAGGTGGCCAACGTGATGCACCGGCTCAACCCGGCCTACGTGGTCTACTCGCTGTTCACGCCCTACCCGGACACCGGCATCTTCCAGAAGGGCGCCGACAAGGAGCTGTTCCCCCGGGACTGCTGGGAAAAGTGGATGGTCGACCCCACCGAGGAGTACGACCTGCCCACCTGCTGGGAAGAGTTCATGGGCAAGGAGCAGCAGCTGGAGCTGTTCAAGGCCTTGCACCACAAGTTCTACTTCCACCCCCGCACCCTGGTGAAGACCTTCGCCGCCCTGCGCACCCCGGCGGAGTTCAAGCGGATCCTGCTCGGCGGCTTCCAGCTCGCCCGCATGCAGTTCCTCCGGCACGACAGCCGATCGATCTGACCCGACCTCCCCTCCTCGCGAGGACCCGATTCGCCTCCTACGCGGCTCTGCGGGCCTTATGCGAGACTAGGGAGTCCGGGGAACCGTCAGCCCGAGGAAGAGATCATGCACCGACGCCAGTTCCTGCAACTCGGAGCGGGGGTGGCGGGGGCGGCGATGGTGCCGGGCTGTGCCCACCTGTCGACCCGGGCGGCGGCGGCCGATCCGGGGCCGGCGATCCCCGTGGACGCCAGCTACCGACCCCACGTGGCGTCCTCGTGGATGCCCCGCGGCAGCCTGGACGAGACAGCCTTCCGCGCCGCGGTCGAGGCGGCCACCGACTTCTCCTGGCTCTCCCGCGGCGACCGGGTGCTGATCAAGGTCGCGCTCAACACGGGCAATCCGTTCCCCGCCACCACCGATCCCTGGGCGCTGCAGGCGCTGGTGAAGCTGCTGAAGGAGAAGGGCGCGGGCACGGTGTACGCCGGCGACCAGAGCGGGATGGGCAGCGTGTACGTGGGCCCGGACCACCGCCACGGCTCGTCCCGGTCCTGCGCCGACCGGACGGGGCTGCTGTCGGCCATCACCGAGACCGGCGCCGAGCCGGTGTTCTTCGACGAGCACGGCTACGACGATTTCCTCGCCGTGCTGCCGGACGGGGACCACCACTGGCCCGAGCCCGCCGTGATCCCGGCCTTCGTCGAGCAGGTGGACCACATCGTCTACCTGGCCCGGACCTCCGCCCACCTTCTGGCCGATGCGACCCTGGGTCTGAAGCTGTCCGTGGGCTGGCTCAGGAACGACAGCCGTTTCGTGTTCCACAAGGGCGGCGCCCACTTCTGCTCGATGTACTCCCAGGTCAACGAGCTGGCACCCATCGCCAGCCGGCTGCGGCTGGTGGTGTCGTCGGGCCGCGAGGTGCTGTCGACCATTGGCCCCGACATCGGCGCCATCGCCCGCCCTGACCAGGGGCTGGTGCTCGCCAGCGAGGACGTGCTGGCCCACGAGCTGCTGTCCTACGCCTGGTTACGCCACGCCCGCGACCATGACACCAGCCACAGCGCGTACTCCATCGACGCCACCGTCGCCGACAACCGATCGGGCATCAACCGGCTGTTGATGCGCTTCGCCGGCCCCGCCCGGGACCGTTCGAGCCTGGTCGCCGACATCCCCCCCTTCCGCCCCGGCAACCTGGCGGATCATCCCGCCATCCGCGACCGGGCCCGGAGGCGCGGCGGCGCGGCGGCCAGCGTCCAGTGGGAGTCCACGAACGTCCACCCGGATGTGGGTGTCACCGCCGCGCTGGCGTCCGCCATCCGGACCCAACGGAGGCCGGGACCAGGCCGGGATTACCAGCTGCCCAGGGAGTAGATGCGGACCGCGCCGGGATCGCCGGCGTAGGTGGCGGGGGCGCCGACGACCAGCTCGTCGGCGCCGTCGCCGTCCAGGTCGCCCGCAGCCAGGGACCAGCCGAGCAGGTCGTCGGGGACTGTACCCGTATCGCTGTGGACGGCAGGGTGCTGGTGGTCCAGCGCCGGGCTGCTGTCCCAGTCCACGTCGTCGGCCTCGACCAGGTAGAAGGCGCCGCCGAGGGTGGCGCCGCTTCCGGCGTGGGGATCGCCGAGGGCGAGCTCGGGGCTGCCGTCGGCGTCCATGTCGATACTGCCCAGGACGACCTTGCCGACCCAGCCCTCGGTCGGGCCGTCGAAGGTGGCCAGATGGCTGTCCCAGTCGTCGCCTGCCCAGGAGGCGCGGCCGGCGTAGATGTAAGCCCGCTGGTGGTCCGGCGGGTCGCCGTGGGCGCCGACGGCGAAGTCGTCGAGGCCGTCGCCGGTCAGATCGCCGAGGGCGGTGAGCGAGCGGCCGAAGTCCACGTCGGGCGCGTCGAGCAGGGTGCTCTCGGCGGTGAACGTCCCCTGGGGGATCCCGACACCCCACAGGTCGTCGAGGAAGATCGCCACGTCGTACATGGGCGCGCCGCCGATCACGATGTCGGTGCCACTGCCGCCGCCCACGTCCAGTCCGCCCAGGACCGCATACCCGAACTCAACGCCCTCGAAGGACGCCCGCGCCTCGGCGGCCAGCACCTCCTCGCCGGAGTAGAAGCGCCCGGGCAGCAGCCAGACCCGGCCGGCGGCGGGCTCGCCGACGAGCAGCTCCATGGAACCGTCGCCGTCCAGGTCCCCGGCGGGGCCGACCACGTCGCTGGCGTCCAGGTAGCTGCCGATCTCGTCGTCCAGCGCCAGGCCTGTCAGCCGGGCGGTGGGTCCGGTCAACTCGCTGAAGCCCTGGGAGCCGGCGAAGATCCACAGTTCCCCGTCCCCGAGGCAGATCACGCAGAGGTCGTCGATGCCGTCGTTGTCGATATCGCCGGGGATCGACATCGCCGTGCCCAGCCACTGGTCGGCGTGGTCGCCGTCGACGACCAGATTGGCCATCGACAGCTGGCTGGCCTGGCTCAACCCGCCGGCCTCGCCACGCAGCCAGTAGAAACGGCCCGCATCGGTCTGGCCGCTGGCCTCGTGGCGGGGAGCGCCCACCACCAGGTCGGCGATCCCCTCGCCGGTCAGGTCGCCGATGGCCACCGACCAGCCCGCGGCCTCGAACTCGTCCTCGCCGGTCAGCGTCCGCACCCGGACCAGGCCGGTGGAGTCCAGATCGAAGAGGTCGTCGTCGTCGTCCCCGGTCGTGTCGTCGTCCCCGGTCGTGTCGTCGTCCAGATCGGGGATCACGGGATCGGGGATACAGCCGGGAAAGCCCGCGAGGAGGACTGCCACCAGCGCTGCGGTGATCCAGCTCCGGGTGCCACGGTCGGCTTGCCCGGCCGTGGCACCCGGTATGGGTGGCTGGATCGTGGAATAGGCCGGGCGGATCATCGCGCCATCCGGGCCGGCTGGAAGATCAGCTGGAAGCCCCATCCATGGCCATCCGGCCCCCGGGAGGTGGAGATCGCGGCGGTGACCTCGACCGGGCGCCGGAGCTTCAGGGTCAGAGGAATCCCGACGGCGATGCAGGCGCCGCCCCCCGCGAGCAGGCCCCAGCCAGCGTAGGACGCGGACCGGTGGCTTTCGAACGAATCCAGGGTGGCCTGATACGGACCGGCGGCGGCGGTCCAGGCCTCGAGTTCCCCGTGGAGTGCCAGCGCCTGCTTGCGCTCCACCCCCGCCAGCACACCGCCACCCACGGCCAGGGCGGCGCCGATGGCGGTCAGCACGGGCCCAATCGGGTGGACCCGCGCGCGATCCGGGGCGCGGTCGCGGCCCACCACGACACCGGCCGGCGCCTCCACCGGCACCAGCGTCCCCTCGTAGGGATCCACCCGCCAGATCCGATCGGGCAGCTGGATCACGTAGGCCTCGGACAGCTCGCGCGCGGCGACCTCGACCGCGACCAGCTCGAAGACCAGCTGCTCGTGGCGCGCCAGGATGTCGGGCTGTGTCAGCACCTGCCCCGTGACCAGAACGGCCTCTGCTCCCGGTTCGAGATCCACCTCCACGGCAGCGTACCCGGACGCAGGATCCCCCACATGAATCAGGTGACGCCCCGGCCGCAGCGGCAGTGGCGCAGCCATGCCGGCCTGCTCGAAGCCGTCGATCCACAGCTCCATCCCCGGCGCGATCTGGACGGCGAGGGTCGCCGGCTCGGCCCGCAAGACACTCAGCAGGGCGTCGGCGAAACCCTATTGAGCGGACGGCGGGTAGTCTTCGTCCCAGGGCAGGTCGGGGTGACGCGCCAACGCCTCGCGGAAGTGGAAACCGACGCCATCGCTGTCCCCCCGGTAGAACGCGAGGATACCGGCCAAGAAGGACTCCCGCGCCAGCTCCGTGCCGTCTGGCGGAGTGGCATAGCAGGGGTGGAACTCGGCCAGCTGCTGCAGCCAGAAGTCGGCGGTCTGGAACTCCAGCTCGTCCATCGCGTGGAGCAGTTCGTCTGCCCGGTCGGTGAGCTGGGAGACCTCGACCGACTCGCCCTCACAGTACACCGCCCGCGCGGGCCCGACGACACGCACCTGACCCGCCGGCAACAGGTCCGTCAGGTGGACCGGCGGGGCCCCCAGGCTCACCGGCGGATCCAGCCGCGCCAGCAGGGAGGCGACCTCGGCAGAGGCCAGGGCCGAGGGTTCGATCCCGGTGTACACGGCCACCGCGCCGTCGGCCGCTCCGGCGGGGCCGGGGGCGAGCCAGGCCAACGCCAGGCCGGCCAGCAGGATCGATCGTCGTGGGATTCCCCCTCGCGGCATCGTGGCATTGTCGCGCAGGCGGACGGCGGTCGCCAGCACACGGGGAGTCAACGCCGCTCGATGATCACGTGCTCCGGGGCCAGGCGGATCCGTGTGCGCCCCCGGGTCTTCTCGATGAACCAGCCATCCACCCCCTGGGCGGTGAAGGCCTTGCGCACGTCGTGGATGATCTTGCGCAGGGCCGACGGGTCCCGGTCGGCGGCATCCCGTCCCCACAGGCCACTGCCCAGCTCGTCGTCGGCGATCCACTCGTTGGCCTGCCGGGCCAGCAGGTAGAGCAGCACAAAACGTTGCTCGCCGTGGACCGTGGCGCTGCCGTCCGGATGGTCGGCCCGGACCACCCCGTCGCCGGGGCCGACGAAGCGCAGGTGGAGCCGCAGATCGTAGTTCTTGGTGCGGCGCATGGCCGAGGCCGTCGGCGCCACCAGCTCGCTCTCCGAGGCGGGGAACACGGCCAGCGGGTGACCGCCCAGGGTCAGCTTGCGGGTGCGATCGAGGCGCACTGGCTCCTCCGGGAAGGGTGCCCCGTCCAGCTCGATCCCGTCGCTGGAGGGCGCCGCCAGCCAGATATCGCCGGTCTCCTCGTAAAGAACGACGCGGATCGGCGGCGACCCCTCCCCCCGCCACTCCGGCACCACCAGATCGCAGGGATCGCCGACCCCGATCAGGAAGCGGTCGGCGGTGACCGGAACCCAGCGCCGGGACGAGAGATCCTCGACGAAGGCCACCGCGGCCGCCACGTCCGCCGGCTGCACCAGGGCCACCGCCTTCCAGGCGCCAACACCGGCGAACCGGATCACGTCGCCGGCCGAGACCTTCTGCCAGTCACCCACCCGCCTGCCGTTGAGGGTCGTGCCGTTGCGGGAACGCAGGTCCTGGAGCCGCCAGCGCCCTTCCCGCCACTGGAGCACCGCGTGGCGACCGCTGACCTCCGGGTGACGCAGCACCAGGTCGTTGCGGGGATCGCGGCCCACGCTCAGGGAGCGGAAGAACTCGACGGCCTCGGTCCCGTCGACCTCCACCAGCCGGCTGCTCAGCCGCTCGGCCTCCGTCAGTCGCATCCGAAACGATCCTCCCGGAAGCTCCAGCATCCCAGACGCTCGTGCTGGCCGTCGATGTCGATCGTGATCTCCTTGTGGAGGTCGCCGAGGGATGGGCAGACCAGCTCGATGGTGTGGCGGCCGCCGTCCAGGGGGTGGGCGGCGAGGACGGGGCGGTCGACGCGCTGGCCGTCGATGGAGACCAGGGCCCAGGGTTTCCAGTTGAGGGAGAGGGTGCCGGAGCGGGGCTGCGGGGCAGCACGGCCGGGCAAGCCGACGGGGCGGCCATCCGCCGTGGCACCCGGCTGCGAGGTGGGCTCGGGCTCGGTCTCGGGCTCGGGCTCGGTCTCGGGCTCGGTCTCGGGCTCGGGCTCGGTCTCGGGCTCGGCCTCGGGCTCGGGCTCGGGCTCGGTCGCGGTCGCGGACTCGGAATCGGACTCGGACTCGGGCTCGACCAGACCAACCCGGTTGTGTGGCCACCACGGCGTCGTTCCCCGGTCGCCGCCGAGCCTCAAGACCCAGACTATCCCCACGAACAGCAGCAGCCCGACCATCCCGGCCACCCCCACCACCCACCACCTGCGCCTCCGCGCCCGCCGCTCCAACCCCGCCAACCCCCCGTCGAACGCCCTGGAGAACTCCGACCACCGCGTCGGCGCCAGGCGGTTGCGGGCGGTGGCGGTGGCGGTGGCCATGTCCGGGAGGGTGTTGACCAGGGGTTCGTCGGCGGATGCCAGGTCCAGATCGCCCGTGGTCAGCAGGGGTGCGACCGGCGCCTCGTCGATGGCGGGCAGGATCCGGGCGGCCACGTCCGCCATCTCCGCCTCGGCGGGGTGCGACCGCGCCAGCTCGGCCAGATCGCGGCCCAGCGCGACGGCGCTGCCGTAGCGATCCTGGGGATCCCTACGCAGGCAGCGCTCGAGGATCGGGCCCAGGCCGGCGATGGCCTCGTCGGCGGCCTGGATCTCACCCCCCAACTCGGCGGTCAGGATCCGGTGGACCAGCGCCGGTACGCTGGTCTCGTCGTGGAGCGGATGACCGGTGGCCAGCTCGTAGAGCAGCAGGCCCAGCGAGTAGAGGTCGCTGGGCGCGGTCAGCTCGCCGTCGGCCCGGATCTGCTCGGGGGACATGTAGCGCGGGGTGCCCTTGGCCGCCCCCTCGGTGGTGGTGCGGTACAGGTTGCTGGCGGCCTTGGCGATGCCGAAGTCGGCGACCTTGGCCACGCCCGACCGGTCGACGATCACGTTGGAGGGCTTGAGATCCCTGTGGACCAATCCAACCGGGTTGCCGTCCACATCTCGCAGATCGTGGGCGTGGGCCAGTCCGCGGGCCATCTGGCGCCCCCACTCGACCACCGCGAACGGGGGCAAGCGCACCCCTCGCTTCGCACACAGCCGCAGGATGTCGGTCAGGGTCGCGCCGGCCACGTGCTCCATGGCCATGTAGTAGTGGGGCCCGACCTGGCCGAACTCGAGGATGTCGACCACGTTGTCGTGGTGCAGCAGCCCGCCGATGCGGGCCTCGTTGATCAGCGCCTGGACGACCCGGTCGTCCTCGCCGAGCAGGTGGCCACGCAGCTTCTTGATCGCCACGCGCTTGGTGAAGCCCATCGGACCGGGCAGCAGCGCCTCGTAGACGGTCCCGAACCCGCCCTCCCCCAGCTTGCGCAGCAGGCGGTACTTACCGAAGCGGGCTCCGTCGCCGTCGACCATCGTTCCCCCGCGGCCCCCGCCATGGGGTGGGGCACGCGTCCGGCATGTTACCGGTTCGGGGACTTCAAGGCAGGTACACGAAGGTCCCGACCACCGCCCGCAGCCCGCCGGGCCACTCGTGGGAGCCGTCCTCGACCCCAGCGGCCACGACCTCGGCGGCGCGGCGTTCGAGGGGACCGAGGGCGGGCGCGCGCTCCCGGCTGGAGAGCACGCAGATCAGCCTCCAGGTACCGGCCTGGTCGCCAGCGACGGCCCGGGCCAATCCGGTGATCACGATCACCCCCTCGCGTTCCTGGAGCGTGAAGGCCTCGGCGTCCTCGAGCACCAGTGGTAGTCCCGCCGGATCGACGGCAATCGGAATCACCTGGAGGCTGGCCAGCGCCGGGGTCCCGGCGGGGGGGCGCAGCGTGATGGTCAGGGTCGAGTCGGCGCTGTAGGTGGGCACGCCCGGAGGCACCTCGTCCCCACGGACCTCCTTGAGCTGACCGGACAGCTCGAGCTGGTACGGGGCCGGCAGGGGGCCGGGCCGGACCCAGACCCGCGGCAGGATCAAAGCCACGGCGACCACCGCCGCGGCCAGCGCCAGCCACGGCGCGACCAGGGCGATCCGCGGACGGCGCCGCCCCAGCGGCAAGCCCGCCTCGCGACGCTGTCCGACCACGGCGGCGGCGACACGATCCACCTGCGCATCGTCCAGCGGCAGCTGCTCGCTAGCCCGCTCGACCCACGCCGCGCGGGCTGCGGGTTCGTCGACCAGTCTGGACAGCAGGGCCCCGCGCTCCTCGTCCCCGAGCTTGCCGCGCCGCAGCCGCTGCAGGGCGATCTCGTCGAGGAGGGAGGGATCGGGGGTGGCGTCTTCGGTCGCGGACCCGAGTTCGGCCAGCTGGCGATCCAGGTCGTCGACGCCGGGCGTCGTCGAGGGACGCTCGTCGGCCACCTGGTTGCCTCTCCCGGGCCGACGCCCCAGGGCGGCGCACCCCGGTCAGCGAGTCCCGACGGTCAAGGGGTCCGGATCCACAGCGGATCCGCGACCCACGCCTTCTTGCCCAGCGGTCCCTCGTACAGCGAGACCAGCTCGGCAGCCACGACATCATACAGGTCCGGCGCGCCGAGCCTGGTCTGCACCTGCGTGCGCACCTTGGCGCGGGTCGTTCCCTGGGGGAAGGGGCCAACGGCCAACGGGTAGACGAACACGTCGCCCTGGTCGGTGCGCAGCCGCAGCAGGAACGACGTGAATCCGCTCAGCTCCGGGTGCTTGAAGCGCAGGTTCAGCTCGACGAGGTTGGCCAGCTGGATCTCCACGTCGCAATCCGGGCAGCTGGTCTTGGGGGGCTGACTGCGCAGTCGGGCGCTGCAGGTCAGCGGCGCGACGGGCTTCTCGTCGGGGCAATAGTAGGCTGGCGGGCTTCCGGCGGCCGGGGTGGTGGAGATCACGTCCGCCACTCCCTGACAGCCGTGGGTCGCCGCGGGAACGGCCGAGGCTGCCACGAACACCGCGTCCACGGTCCGCGGCCTGTCCTCATCGCCCTCGCAGGTCTGGCCCACGGGGTGGCCCAGCAGATCCCCGCGCTCGGCGCAGTCGCCCCAGCCCAGGGCGGCGCAGGCGTTCAGCCAGCCCGCCTCGCCGGTGCAGGCATCGGCGGCCACCGGGGAGACCGCGGTCTGGATCAGATGGTTGCGCACATCCCACTGGTCGAGGGTCGGGAACCCGGCGCGCACCAGACCGGCGACCGCGGCCGCGTGAGCCGTGCTCACCGAGCTGCCGCTCCAGCGGCGGTAGTCCATCGGACCCGCGTCGTTGGCGTAGGTCGGCCAGCTGGAACAGACGTGGACCCCGGGAGCCAGCAGGTCCAGCGCTTCCCCTCCGGTGGTCCGGCGCTCCGGCACACCCTGGTGATCCACCGCGCCCACCGCCAGCACGTCGGGATGACGAGCCGGAGAGAACACCTCGCTGCAGCCTGCGCCCATGTCGCACGAGCGCCCCGCCGCCGCCACGACCACCACGTCGAAGCACTCGATGGCCTCGGCCAGCGCGACTTCGAAGAAGGTGGGCATCCCTGCGGGCGTGCCCAGGCTCATGTTGACCACGTCCGCGCCCCGCGCAGCGCCACCAGCACCAGGGTGGCATCCAGATCATCGGCCAGCCCCAGCTCGTCCGCCGGGATGACCGCGCGCAGGACGCCATCGATCTCGTCGAAGCCGTGGTCCGTCGGCGGGGCGGGATCCCCCAGGCTCCAGGCCGCGTCGCCACCGGTCGTCGCGATCCACCCCGTCAGCCGGAGGCTCCCGCTTTCGTCAGCGCCGGGCCTCACGAGCAGAACCGGCGCCTCTCCGCTGCGGAACACCCGCGTCCAGCCGCCGTCCCGCTGCTCGAGGCCGCGATGGCCCTGGAGATCGAGTTCCACAGCGGGAGGTGGACCGGCGGAGCGCCCGCAGCCGACGCCGGCCGCCAGCGCCAGCGAGATGGAGAGGAGGACCGCCGGTCTCACGCCCTGGCCGCCGCCTCGTCCGCCTCCAGCTCCGCGACCACCTTGCCGAGGGTGGTCCGGATCCGGGAGCGCCGAGTGTACACCGCCTGGACCTCGCAGCCCAGCATCTGGGCCACCTCGGGGGCGGACAGCAGGCGGACGTAGAGCAGGTCGAACACCAGGAAGGTCTCGGGGGTCAACGCGGCCCGGATCCGGCCCAGCAGATCCCGGCGGCGCTGGTCACGCTCCAGCTGCTCGTCGGCGCCCTCGCCGCCGTCGGCGGCGTGCTGCATGGTCAGGTCGTCCGGGGCGGTCAGCTCCTCGCCCCGGCGTTTGGCGGCCGACCGCGCGCGCAGGTAGCGCCCGGCCTCGCGCTCGGCGACCTGTCCCACCCAGTTGGGCAGGGACATCCCGCGCTCCGGATCCCAGCGGCGCAGCAGGGCCGAGTCGTCTGCGAACAGCACCAGGAAGGTCTCCTGGATCAGCTCGTCCACGTCCTGGTTCAAGCAGGGCACCCGGGCGGGATTGCGGGACAGCACACGCCGCACACGGGCGCGGATCACGGGTCCAAGCTCCTCGATGAGATGCCGGATGGCGGCCGGATCGCCGGTGAGGGCGTCACCCAGGGCCTCCTGCGCGGCCGGCCGGCGCACGAAGGCGGCCAGCATCAGCAGCAGGAACCAGGGCGACAGCAGAACCAGCAGCGGCATCGGCACCCCCGCCCCCCTCCGGGGGCCCGCCGATTCTAGCAGTCCCGAAAAAAGGGGCTCTTCCGGATCCAGGTGGGATGACTCGACCTCGGGCGGGCAGCCTTCCCCTCATCGCGAACACGTGTTCGTGGCCGGGGAGAGGGGCCTCCTCCACGGCAGGACACCGTAGGGAGCAACTCACGTGGATCCGGAACCGCCCGCAAGAAAACGCCCTCGGATGTCAGGTCCGGCGGGCCGGCCGTGTAGTCCCCACCAGACCGCGGCGTGAGGACGGCTCGAGGGTGAGGCGGCGCGACGCGGCAACCAACTAGCCTCCATCCCGAGATGCGGGATGGAGGCTGCGGAGTTCCCGGGGCCGAAATGAGTCATTTTTCGCGAGATCAAGGCGGTCGAGAGTTTCCGCGGAGACGTACTCGTGTACGTCGCACAAGGAAACGTGAATGCCAACGCCGAGGTCGCGGAAAAGGGCCATTTCGGGACGGCAACCATGAGGAGAAGAACAATGCGTGCCATCACCACGACCATCGCGATCCTGCTGACCCTGAGCCTGGCCACCGCCGCGGGGGCCTTCGACGGGATCCTGATCCCGGAGATCCACGAGGGTCCTTTCTGCCTGGCCTGGGGCCCCGAGCCCGAGCGCTTCGTGTTCGAGAGCTCGTCCACCGGCGACATCATCGAGTTCGAGCCGCACCAGATCCGCCACAGTGGCGACTGCAGCTTCGGCAACGTGATGTGCGACCAGTACACCATCGAGGCGTCCCAGGGTGACGTCCCCGACGCCAGCTACGACGCGATCTACGGCTTCCTCGCTCCCTGGGAGGGCGGCGCCATGTACTACTGGGGCGACTACGCCGCCGGTCGCGACTGGATCCCGGCCGACCAGCCCGAGCTGGAGAACCCCGACTTCAACGCCGTCGGTCACATGCTCTACAAGGAATCGGTCCCCGGCTTCATCTACAACGCCGCCCACGGGGCCTCCAACGACGTGATGCGCTGGTACCTGGACGCCGGTCCCTGTTTCTACATGGTGGTCGTCAAGATGCACGTCAACTGAGACCCGTCCCCGCCCCCCGCTCTGCTACCATCTCCCCGTGGCCCGTCGTCGACGACCCCAGCGCAGCTCCATCCGCACCCGCGACGGCTGGCGCCTGGCCGCCTACCGCTATCCCTCGGAGAGTGGCGAAGGCGCACCGGTCCTGCTCTGTCACGGACTGGGGATCAACCGCTGCGACCTGGACGCCCCCGACGAGGAGATCAGCGTCGCGCGCTACCTGCACGGCAGGGGGCACGACGTCTGGGTCTGCGAGCTGCGGGGCGCGGGTCGTTCGCGGCCGCCGCGCTGGCCGCTGCGCGGGCGGCGACCCTGGGACTTCGACGACCACGTCCACCGCGACGTGCCGGCCATCCTGCGCCACGTGCTGGACGCCACCGGGGCTTCGGGCCTGCACTGGGTCGGGCACAGCATGGGTGGGATGCTCGCCTACGCGGCCATGGAGCACTACGACGCGCGGCTGTTCGCCTCGGTGACCACCATCGGTTCACCGGCGTTCACCGCCATGCGCCACCCCTGGGTCGACTTCATGTACCGCGGGCGCCCCCTGCTGGGCGCGGTCCGCTGGTTGCCCTACCGACGGCTCGGACAGTGGGCGTCCCTGAACCCCTGGTTCCTGCACTGGCTGGTGGGCAACCTGGCCGCCAATCCGGACAACATGGACCGACGACACCTGGCGCGGCTGGTGCGGGTCGGCCTGTACGACCTGCCCGCCGAGATCCTGGACCAGTTCGCGGACTGGTACGCGGGCGAGGGCTTCGCCCGTACCGACGGGCTGCTGGACTACCACGCCCACATGGCCCGAATCACGGCGCCGACGCTGATCGTGGCTGGCGCGGACGACCGTCTCTCGCCGCTGGAGGACCTGCGCCGGGTGTACGACGCCATCGCGTCGCCGGACAAGCAGCTGTTGATCGTGGGGCGCGACAACGGCTTCTCCGCCGACTACGGCCACATCGACCTGGTGTTCGGAGTACGCGCCCGCGAGGAGGTCTACCCCCGGATCGCGGCGTGGATCGAGGACAGGCAGCCCTAGGGCCGGAAGGCCGCCATCCGGTAGGTCGGCACGACGTCGCCCAGCTCCAGATCGTCGCGCCAGGGGGTCAGCCCCGTGCCCACAAGTACCGAGTCCAGGCCGGCGTCGCGGGCGCCGCGGATGTCGGTGCCGAGCTGGTCGCCGATCATCACGGCGCGACCGTCGCCGATGCCGTCGAGCACCTCGTCGAAGATGGGCCGGTGGGGTTTGCCCAGGCGGGCGAAAGCCAGGTCCTGCCGATCCGGGTATCGCTGCCGCAGCGCCGTCTCGACCAGCTCCGCCAGCGCCCCCGCCGTCAGCCCGTACTCGCCCTTGCCCTTGGGATAGATCAGGTCCGGATTGGGCAGCACCAGGGCGGGCGGGCGGCCCGCGTCGATGCGCTGGTACAGCACGCTGATCAGCTCGTCGAGGGTGGCCAGCATGTCGTAGCCGTCCTCGTCGCACAGGGCGATCACGTCGGGCTCCCAGGACAGGGGCACCGGCCGGCCACCCGCCCGCGCCACGTACTCGAAGGAGTCCTCCGGGCCCAGTACCGCGCACCGGGCGCCGACGAGCCGTTGCTCCTCGAAGTACCGCGCCAGGATCGATCCCGAGGTCACGATACGGTCCGCCGGCACGTCGAGCCCCATCTCGGCGAACCGCCCCGACGTGGTCTCCGGCAGCCGGGACGCGTCGTTGGTCAGCACCACGAGCTCGCGTCCCGCAGCCCGGATCGCCGCCAGCGCAGCCGCCGCCCCGGGCTGGGCACCAGCGGTCTCCATCAACACGCCGTACGCGTCCAGCAACAGGACGTCGTGACGTTCGATCAGCTCCGGCAGGGATGTCTCGGCGATGTCGCGCAGGCGCACGGGGTCACCTCACGGGACCCCACTACACCAGCTCAGTCCTCGCTGTCGAGGGAGACCCGGCGGGGAAAGTCGACCGCACCCCAGCGCAGCCGGCGGTCGGCACGCTCCCGCTGGCGGTCCTTGTATCGGTCGTGGGCGCACTCACCTTCGCTGTTGCGCGAATGGGTGACGTGGTCCACCAGCTGTAGCTCGACGGGTACGTAGAGGATGCGGCCCAGGTCGGGATCGAAGGTCCGGCCAGCCTGGCTCGGCAGCCGGTCGACACGTACCGGCGCCTGGATCACGAAGTTGACGATCTGGAAACCCGGGGAGCTGAAGCCGTTGATGACACGGGCGGCGACGTCGTCGTCCGCGGGCGGAAGCTGGAGACTGGCGACCAGGTCCCGGGGACCCGCGTGGCCGTCCAGCCACTCGCGCAAGCTGGCGAGGTTGTTCACCGACTCCCGGGCCAGGATCTGGTTGAACGGCACGAGGTCGCGCAACATCCAGGCCAGCACGGGAACGATGTCGTCCGGTGTCTCGGTGACCAGCCGGATCCGCACGCGGTCGAGGATCGGCGACGCCGAATCCTGGCGCAGCAACAGCTTGGTCAGCTCGGCGTCCCGGGACTTGCGCCCGCCCTCGACCGAGACGACCGGGGCGCCCGCGTCCCGGGCCCATGCGACCCCCTCGGTCAGCCGCCTCAGCACCGGTTCGGCGAGTTCCGCATCGCTGACGGACAGCTCGCGGTCCAGGGCCCGCGCCTCCAGGTGATCCACCAGGTGCATCACCTTGAGCAGCGCGCAGGCCATCATCCGCCGTCGGGGGAACGAGCTCTCCTCGCTGGCGACCAGGAACAGATCCTCGATCCGCTCCGGCGAGGCGATGTCGTCGGGCATCCGGTGGTTGAACTGGCGGCGCAGGTAGCCCACCGCCTGACCGTGCAGGTGGACCAGCCGCGCCCGGTCGAAGGGATCGTCGGCGTCGGCCAGCGAGGCGCGGAAGAAGCGTTGGATCTGGGCGATCTCGGTGAAACGCAGCCGGTACAGATCCAGCGCCGAGCGCCCACCCAGACACAGGTTGACTGCGTCCAGGTGCTGCCAGTTCTGCGCGTGGGCACGCCAGCGGGACGCGGGCGTCCCAGGGCGCACGGGTACGTTCGCCACCAATTCGTTTTCCGTCCCTGTCGAAGCCGGATGCGCCAGAATCCCCTCGGGCCAAAACCCGGTTCCAGACACCTGTTCAAACTAGTGAACGAGGTTCAGGTTGACAACATATTTCTGGAATTCCTGGCCGCAGGAACGGGTCGGTGGCGCCCCCTCCGCGACGGAGATATCTTGACCCCATCTGGTGCTGCAGGTGCTGGACTGGAACCAGCCGGCCATCGACTTCTACCGCTCGCTGGGCGCGAAGCCGATGGGGGAGTGGATCACGATGCGCTTCGACGAGGGCGGGATCGCGGGGCTGGTGCCGTGAGGCGGGCGGCCCGTGTGGGTCGTGATACCGTGGCCTTCGGAGGTGTCCATGCCGAGGTCCACTGCCCTCCGTTCCATCCTGCGGTCCCTGGGCTGCGCCGCCTTGCTGCTGTCCGCAGGGTGCAGCGACCAGGGGATCACCGACGTCGAGCCCGACTTCATGCTCGACACGTCGGATCGGTCGTTCGGGTCCCACCCGGTGGGCTGCGAGACCGAGCCACTGGCGTTCACGGTGAGCAACCCGGGGGACGCGGAGCTGCTGTTCACCGTCGGCGCGATCAACAGCGTCGACGACGCGTTCTTCTTCGCGGGTGACGCGGGCGCGGGCGATCACTCCCTGTCTCCCACTGGCTCGCTGACCTTCGAGGTGGTGTTCCTGCCCCGCCACGCGGGCTCGGCCACCGGGGCGATCAGCGTCGAACCCCTCAACGACCCGGATCCCGACGAGGGCCGCACCATCGACCTGGACGGCACTGGACAGGGGGACGCGGATGGTGATGGGCTGGCCGCCGAGTGTGGGGACTGCGACGACGGCGACTCCGCCGCCCACCCGGACGCGGAAGAGGCCTGCGACGGGCTGGACAACAACTGCGACGACGAGCTGCCGACGGACGAGGAGGACGGGGACGGCGACGGCTGGATGGCCTGCGACGGCGACTGCGACGACGGGGACGCGCTGCTGACGCCCGACGACGCCGATGGCGACGGCCAGAGCAGCTGCGACGGAGACTGCGACGACGGGGACGCCACGCTGAACCTGATCGACATGGACGGCGACGGGGTGGATTCCTGCAGCGGCGACTGCGACGACGGCGATCCCGCGATCCTCCCCGGGGCCGAGGAGATCTGCGACGGGATCGACAACGACTGCGACGGGGCGCTCGACGACGAGACCGACGGAGACGGGGACGGGGCGTCGGCCTGCGAGGGGGACTGTGACGACGGCGACTCGGCCCTGAACCTGCTGGACCTGGACGGGGACGGGGTGGACTCCTGCAGCGGCGACTGCGACGAGACCGACGCGCTGGTCCACCCGGGCGCCGCCGAGCTGTGCGACGGGATCGACAACGACTGCGACGGCGTGGTCCCGGCGGACGAGACCGACGGCGATGGCGACGGGGTCTCGGGATGCGGCGGGGACTGCGACGACGCCGATCCCTTCAACTTCCCGGGCAACCTGGAGATCTGCGACGGGCTGGACAACGACTGCGATGGG
>CAYTBN010000084.1:0-25388 GCA_964436045.1 uncultured Rickettsiales bacterium
CCGGCCAACTATCCGGGCAACGCCGAGGCCTGCGACGGCGCCGACAACGACTGCGATGGCGACGCAGACGGGGGCGCGTGTATCGATATCTCCAACGTGCCGGAGAGCACCCTGTGGGAGGGAACCGACCCGCTGATCATCGACGGGGCGGTCTCGCTGGACACCGGAACCGGGGAGATCACCGGCATCCGCGCTGCCGGAACAGGGCTGGTCTCGGGCATCTGGTTCGACGTCCTGACCCAGGTCGACGGCCCGGACCTGGGCGTGTTCTCGGCTACCGGGATCGAGGTGGCCGAGAACAGCGCCGTGACCGTCACCGGCGACAACGCCCTGGTGCTTGTCTCGTCCGCTGACGTGGTCATCGACGGCTCGTTCGACGCGACCGGTGGAGACGGCGCCGACGCCCTCGGGGCGAGCGGGCCCAACGCCGGTGGTGTGGCGATCGCCGCCGGATATGGCGGTGGCGACGGCTCCAACAACGTGTACAGCGGGGACACGGACGGATCGGGCACGGGCGCCGGCCTCATCGGCCACGAGGGAATCCACTACGGCAACGGCGGCGGCGGCGCGGGCTACTGCTGGGGAGGCGGCGGCGGGATGGGCGACCGGCCCGGCATCGCGGGCTCCCCGGGGACCGAGCTCGCAGGTGGCGCTGGCGGCTACAACGGTGGCGACGGCGGCTGGGGCGGAGACGGTGGCGATCCCTACGGACTGGCACGCCTGGTTCCGCTCGTCGCCGGCTCCGGTGGCGCGGGCGGCGTGTCGGACACCGACACCAACCCCAACGGCGCGGGAGCCGGTGGCGGGGCTGGCGGCGGCGCGATCCAGATATCGGTCCAGGGCACCCTGAACCTGGCTGGATCCATCGACTCCTCCGGCGGCCGGGGCGGCGACGCCTGGGGCGGTGGCGGCGGCGGTGGCAGCGGCGGCGCGATCCTGCTCGAGGCGGTCGACATCGACCTGTCGGGCGCGATCTACGGCGAGGGCGGCCGCGGCGGACACGGCAACCTGAGCTGGCAGCCCGGGGGCCAGACCGGCGGCTACGCGGGTGCGGGCACCGCGCCCGAGGGCGGCGGTGGAGGCATCGCGTCGGGGGGCGGCGGCGGCGCGGCCGGATACCTGCTGTTGCGCTACCTGAACGCCGCGACGGTCAGCGGCACCCTCAGCCCCGATCCCTCCACGATTTGCGCGGCCAGCGAGGCGATGTAGGGCCAACCAATCGGGATCCGTGGAGAAAATCTGCCGCGGGCGTCGCGCGCCTTGCAGGGGTGGCAGACCCCTTCAGCAACCCGACTTGACTGGCAGCGGGCAACGGTGCCAGCATAGCGCGCGTCAGAAATCAGCTAGCTGACGGTTCACGTCCGAAACAGGGAGGATAGAGATGAAGAAGGGTTTCGTGGCAGCTTGCGCGCTGGCGGTCCTGGGCCTGGCCCTTTCCGCTTGCCCGTCGTTCGACAACGTCGCAGCTTGTGAAGCGTGGCTGGCGTCGACGGAGTGCGGTGACCAGGACTTCAGTGAAATGATCGACTGCGAGATCTACTCCGCCGATAGCTATCCCTGTGACGTCGCCGACTACTTCAACTGTCTGACCGACAAGGGCTCGTGCGACGACGACCTGGGGATCTACGACTCCTCCGACTGGGTGGAATGCACCGGCCTCGCTGCCTGTGACTAGGTAGACAAGGTATCCGAGCGCCGCCCGTCGGGTTTCCCGCCGGGCGGCGTTTTCGTTTGACGCTCGGCCACGCAAGTGAAGAGCGCGATGACCCCAGAGGGCACAATCCCCGGCACCTGGCGCGCCCTGCGCCGCGGCTACGGAAAACGCAGCCTGGTGTTCCTGGGCGGCACGGGCGCGGTCTACGCGCTGGTCGCGCTGTTGAATCCCTGGATGATCGACCCGTCGGCGGAGTGGGACTACCTGCTGGGCACGATCTGGGTGGTGATGACCGCCGCCCTGGCCTGGGACCCCCGACCGTCCCGGGACATCAAGCTGGTCGTGATCGGCCTCGGTGGCGGCCTGGTGATCGAGGGCTGGGGCACCAACACCCAGTTGTGGGTCTACTGGACTGCCGAGCGACCCCCGCTGTGGATCCTCCCCGCGTGGCCGGTGGCAGCCCTGTGCATCGATCGATTCGCCCGCGGCGTGCTCCGGCTGGCCCCCTGGTTACCCCGGGCCGCCCCGGCCTACTGGTTCGTGCTCCCCGCCTTCGTGATGCTCTTCACCCGGCTGATGCGCCCCGCGATCACCCACCCGTGGACCGTTGCGATCCTGCTGTTGATGCTGGTGGTGGTCTTCATCGGCGCCCGGCCGCGCCGCGACATCGTCCTGTTCCTGACCGGGGCCACCGCCGGGATCGTCCTGGAGTACTGGGGCACCAGCCGCCATTGCTGGACGTACTGGAACCGCCAGATCCCCCCCGTCGAGGCCGTGCTGGCCCACGGATTTGCCTCGGTGGCCTTCGCCCGGGGCGTCCAGCTGCTGGAGGGGATCGTCGCACGGGTCCCGGTGGGCCGCCGCGTCCGGCGTGCGGCCTGATCCAGCCGCCTTCGGGAGGTCAGCGGGGTGACCTGATCAGCGGCGGACGCTCTGGATGCCGCGCTCGGCCATGTGGTCGGCGTAGGCCTGGTAGCCCCCCTCGCGGATCCGCGCCACGCAGGCGGGGCGATCGGAGCGGAAGAACACCGCAAAGACCTTGGCCATGAACCCGTTGAGCAACCTGCAGTCGACCACGTCGTCGACCTCGGTACAGTCCGCGCAGCTCCGGTAGCCGTGCTCGAGGCAGCAGCTGCGGACCTTGCACCAGCTAGCCTTGTCGTTGCTCGCGCAACCTGAGCAGGTCTCGCGCAGGTGTTTCTTACAAGCGCCGCAGTACAGACCGCAAAAGGCGATCAGATCCGTATCGGCGATGATCGGCCTCATGTCCCACCCTCGGTGGCCAGCCTATTCCAGACTGGTCGAATCCACTATGACCGGGGAGAAGCGGTCGATCCACAAAAAGCCGGTGCGGACTCGGCCGTCACCCCACGACAGGCCCTCCGACCCGCAAGGGTGGGGACTGTCGCTGCGGCAGCGGCTAAGATCCCAGCTCGAAGCGAGGGAGACCACATGATCCGGATGGGTGAGCGCGGGCAGCTCGCGGCGATGCTGGCGGTCCTGGCCGCCGCGACCACGGGTTGTTCCTCGGGCAACACGATGGTGGACCTGGAGGTCTACCCCTACGGCGGCGGCGAAGACCCGGCGTTCGATGTCTTCGACCGGTTCGTGGGCTTCCAGGGGCTCGCGGTCTACGGCACGGACGGCGTCTCCGACGAGGCGATGCTCCACGCCATCCACGTGCTGGCGGGGTACCTCGATTCCGACGAGGACGGGGAGATGGATAGCCAGGCGGTGTTCGACGAGCTGTGGCGTCGCTCGGCCGCGATGGTGCTCTTCGCCACCGAGGACGATCCCCTGGCCGACGAGTTCTTCGACGCGGGTTTCCCGGCGGACCGTGCGATCCAGGACCTGTACGGGGACGAGATCCACCCTGGCGGTGCCGCCGTCGGCGAGTTCGACGCGACCCTGGAGGAGGTCCTCCACCTGATCACCAGCGGTGGGTACGCCCAGGTGTTCCCCACCTACTTCGGCGAGGAGCCCGGCACGGCGCTGGCCGTCGCCATGGACGACTGCATCGCCGGGGGCTACTACGACCCGCTGTTCCACGAGCCGGACATGCCCTACGCGCACCAGGTCAGCGAGTTCCACTACTGGGCGCTGACCTCGATCCTGGGCGGCCAGAGCTTCGAAGGGCGCCCGGAGGAGATCGCCGACGAGTGGTCCCTCTACACCGGGGAGCTGGTGGCCGAATTTGCGCCCGAGGCCCACGCGCTGCTGACCGACCCGCAGTGGGGATTCGCCGACGGCATCCCCGATGGCAGCTACGAACCGCCACCACCCTCGTGAGGGTAGTCCGGAACGGCGGTAGGATACCGCCGCTATGAAGGACCAGTACTTCGGCGACATCAACGACTATCGCAAGTATGGGCTGCTGCGGGCCGCATCGTTCGCCGACCGTTGCCCTGGCTCCCAGGTCTCTTCTCTGGCCACCTCGCGGGTGGTGTTCTTCCCGGTGGCGCAGCCCGAACACGGAGCTGCGCTCGCGAGCGCACTGGCCCGCGTCGAGGAACGCTGGTCTTCACAGGTGAGCGTGCAGACGCACGCGTTTCCGGGCTAGTCCAGCCAGTCGCGGAAGTCCACGCCCAGGGTCAGCCCGCCGTCCACGACCACGGTCTGACCGAGGATCCAGGCGGCGTCCGCCGAACAGAGGAAGGAGACGGTGCCCGCCAGGTCGTCGGGGCGTCCGAGCCGTCCCTGGGGCGACTTCTTCTCACCGAAGGCGTACACGGCCGGGGGGTAGCCCAGCCGGGCGTTGCCCGGGGTCTCGGTGGGGCCGGCGATCAGGATGTTGACGCGGATGCCGTCGTGGACCAGCTCGAAGGCCAGGTTGCGGCAGAGGGCTTCCAGGGCCGCCTTGGCGGTGCCGCTGGCGCCGTAGTCCGAGAAACAGCTCCGGCTGCCCTCGTTGGATATCGCGATCACGTCCGCCCCGCCGGCCGCCTTCAGCGCCGGGAGGACCCCCTGGACCAGCAACAGCATCGCCGACGCGTTGATGTCCAGCGTCTCACGCCAGTCGTCGAAGTCCACTGTGGTGAGGGGGCCAGAGGCCCCGTGACCCGCGCTATGGACCAGCACGTGCAGTTCGGGGAAGTCCGCCGAGATCGCGGCGGTCATCGCACGGATCGAGTCTGCGTCGTTCAGGCTGGCCTGGGCCACGGTGGCTTTGCGACCCAGCGCCTCGACCTCGGCGGCGACGGCGCGCGCGCCGTCCTCGTCCGACTCGTGGTGGAGAACGAGGTCAGCGCCGTCCCGGGCGAGGCGCAAGGCCACGGCGCGACCGACACCCCCCGCGGCCCGGGTGACCATCGCGACTTTGTCTACCAGGTGGTTGCGCTCCATCGTCGGGGAACCTCCCTTGCGATCGATCGGCCGATTGTACGCATCCGCGCCCGTCCGTGCACGAGACGATTCGACCTCCGGGGGCGATCGCCGCCCGGACTCAGCATGGACGCTCGCCCGCCAGCTCGACGTGATGCTCGGCCCACCACGCCCGCGCACGCTGTACGGTCCAGTCCTCCTCCAGCGCGATCGACTCCAGCCGCGATCGCATGGCACCGGCATCCCGGGGCCGGTCCGCCGGGTCCTTAGCCAGGCAGTCCAGCACGAGCTGGTCGAGCGCTGCGGGGACATCGACGCCCAGGCTGGAGGGCGCACGCGCATCCTCCTGCACGTGTTTGAGCAACATCGCCATCGGATTGGCGGCCTGAAAGACGGTCTTCCCCGTCAGCAGCCAGTGGGCGACGCAGCCGAGGCCGTAGAGATCGACGCGGTGGTCGTAGTGGTTGTCGCCGCGGGCCAGATCGGGCGAGATGTAGGCCGGCGTTCCAGCGGCGAGTCCGCCGGCGGTCAACTGGGTGTCCCCGGGCTCGTTCGCCCGGTTGGCGCGCACAAGACCGAAGTCCAGGACCTTGATGAAGTCCACGTCCATCCCGTAACGGCACGCGATCAGGTTCGCCGGCTTCACGTCACGGTGGATCAACTGCCGGGCGTGGGCCTCGGCCAGGGACTCGCAGGCCTGGATCAGGAAGAACACCGCCCGTTCCGGCGGCACCGGGCCGTGGCGGCGGACCAGGGTCTCCAGGTCCATTCCGTCCAGCAGCTCCATCACGGTGTAGAACGAACCGTCCTCGGTCACACCGAAGTCGTAGACCTGCACGGTGTTGGGGGAGCACAGCGACGAGATGATGCGGGCCTCGCGTTCGAAGCGACGCAGGGCCTGCGTCCGTCCGCCGCTGTGGGTCCCGGCCAGCACGTCGGGGCGGATCAGCTTGATCGCCGCCGGCCGCGCCAGCAACCGATGCTTGGCCTTCCAGACCTCCCCCATCCCCCCGCGTGAGAGCAGCTCGGTCAGCTTGTACGAGCCCAGCTCCCGCACCTTCTCCAGCGCCGACTCCAGGCGGTGGATGTGGGGCGTCGGGTAGACCGCCAGCGCGAACGCCAGGAACGGCGGCACCAGCACCCAGGCCAGCACCTGGGCCGCGGGCAGGTCGCTCCCCCGCAGCGCCACCGACAGGATCAACGCCATCGGGCCAGTGCAGGCCGCCGCCAGCGCCGCGACGAACAGCTTGCCGCGGGTGGCGGGGACCATCATCGGGTACAGGGTGATCCACAGGCAGACCCAGGTGATCGAGATCGGCGTGTAGGCCTCCGGCCGCGGCTCCCAGTGCTCGAACATCGAGATGCCCGCGGCGCCCCCCACGTAGAAGATCAACCCCAGGTCCTGGGCCATGTGGGCCGGCATTCGCCGCCCGCGGGCCAGCAGGAACACCACCAGCGACATGCCGATGGTCACCACGGAGCAGGCGTGCTCCATCGGGAAGGCGCCGTCCCGCGCGATTTCCAACCCGGGCCGGGCGCTCGTCAGGTAGGCCGGCGTGTAGGTTGCGATGTACAGGCCGTAGACCACCAGGTAGGCGATGGCCAGCTGCAGGGCGGCCCAGCTCAGCCGCTCGCGGGCCTCGGTTGGCGGCAATCCGGCGTCGGGGGTGCTGGTGGCCTGGAGCTGGATTGCCACCTGGCGGCGGGTGGCGAGGCTGGGCATCAAGTCGGTGCGCAGCGAGCCGTCGGTGGCGGCCGCCTCGTACTCGATGGTCTCCCGTGTGGCGTCCCCGTCCGCGGCCATGGGCGCAGCATCCCACGCGCTCCGAGGGTCGTCAACGCGGTCCCCGGGCGTGGGCGTGTCGACGACGGCTGTCCGCCCCTGTACGCTGGGCCCCGGGGTTGAACCCCCGGAGGGTCGGTGGGGATGTCCGGGAGCGGGTCCAGGCTGTCCTTCGGCGTGCGCCATGGGTATGGCGTGGCCGCCGTGTCGCTGGCAATCGGCAACGCGGCGATGATGTTCTTCCTGTTCAAGTTCCTCACCGACGAGGCTGGGATCGCCCCCTTCGTGGCCGGGAACGTGTTGCTGGTCGGCAAGTTCTGGGACGCGATCACCGATCCCCTCGTGGGGCGCCTCAGCGATCGGACCCGCTCGCGGATGGGCCAGCGGCGGGCATGGATCGCGGGCGGCTCGTTGCCGTTCCTGCTGTTCTACGCGGCGGTCTGGTGGGGACTGCCATTTCCCACGGCGCTGACGGCGGTCGGGTACGGCGTGCTGCTGATCCTGTACAGCACCTGCTACACGGCGGTGGTCGTGCCCTACGGCGCGCTGACTCCCGTGCTGACCGAGGACTACGACGAGCGCACCCGGCTCAACGGCGCGCGGATGGCCTGGTCGATGATCGGCGGCATCATCGCCGGCATCGGATTCCCGCTGATCGCCCATTCGGACTGGGGGTCGTGGCGGCTGGCCGGGGTGGTGATGGCGGGGGTCGCGCTACCCGGCCTGCTGATCATGCTGTGGGCCACTCGTGGCCTCGATCGCCAGGTGGCCGCCACTGGCGGCAGCGGGAGCACCTGGAGCGTACTGCGAAACCGGGCGTTCCGGCGCACAGCCGGCCTGTTCCTGGCCGCCTGGTCGATCATCGCCACCCTCAGCGCGGCGGTGCCGTACTACGTCGAGCACCACCTTCACCACCCGGGTCTGCTGGACGCGGTGTTCGCGGCCATCCAGTTCGCGGCGTTGGTCGCCGTACCGCTGGTGGTCTGGCTGGCCGGGCGGGTCGAGAAACACATCGCCTACGCGGTGGGCCTCGGCAGCTGGTCGCTGGTCCTGCTCGGACTGTCTGCGGTGCCGGAGGGTACGGGCTGGCCCGTGTTGATCGTGGCCGTGCTGGCCGGCTTCGGGGTCGCCGCGGCCCACGTGCTGCCCTGGTCGATGCTCCCGGACGTGATCGAGGCCGACAAGGTGTCCACCGGGAGGGATCGGGCCGGGGCGTTCTACGGGGTGATGACCTTCGCGGAGAAGTGCACCACCGCCGTGGCGCTGTGGGTGATGGGTGTCGTGCTCCAGCTGGCGGGGTATGTGGAGTCGGTGGCCGGCGAGGCGGCGGTGCAGCCCGATTCGGCCCGGGTCGCGATCCTGGTGCTCCTCGGCCCGGTACCGGGGGTGATCCTGCTGTTGGCCGCGGTGGCCGCCTGGCGCTGGCCGCCGATGACCCGCGCCGAGCACGCCGCCCTGGTCTCCCGGTTGCGCACGGAGGAGTGACCGGGATCATCCCCCGCTGGAATGGGTGGCGAGATCCGCCCACCAGCTCCGGGCCCGCTCCCGGGACCACGGGTCGTCGACCTCGATGGCTTCGAGCAGATCGCGCAGGGATCCGGCGTCCGTGGGGCGGTTGCGCGGGTCCTTCTCCAGGCACGCCAACACCAGCTGCTCGAGGGCCGGTGGCAGCGCGACGCCCAGCCGCGAGAGGGGAGTCGGCGCCTGCTCGATGTGCTTGTGAAGCATCGCCATCACGTTGGGGGCGTGGAACACCGGCCGTCCGGACAGCAGCCAGTAGCCGACGCACCCCAGGCCGTAGAGATCGACCCGGTGGTCGTAGTCCGGGGCGCCGCTGGCCAGCTCGGGAGCGATGTAGGCTGGAGTTCCGGCGGTCATCCCCTCGGCGGTGATCCGGTCCTCGCGGTCGTCGAAGGGCTGCGCGGTGCGGGCCAGGCCGAAGTCCAGCACCTTGAGGAAGTCCACCTCCAGGCCGTAGCGGCAGGCGAACAGGTTGGCGGGCTTGATGTCCCGGTGGACCAGGCTGCGCGCGTGGGCTTCGGCCAGCGAGTCACAGGCCTGGGCCAGGAAGTGCATCGCCCGCTCGGGCGGCAGCGGTCCGTGCTTGCGGACCAGGGTCTTCAGGTCGAGGCCGTCGAGCAGCTCCATCACGTTGTAGAACGACCCGTCGTCGGTCACCCCGAAGTCGTAGAGCTCCACCGTGTGGGGTGATCGCAGCGAGGCGGTGATCCGGGCCTCGCGCTCGAAGCGCTGGACCGTGTGTCGGCGTTTGAGCGGCGTTGCGTTGGCGAACTTGCGAGGCCGGATCAACTTGATCGCCGCCGGCCTCGCCAGCAGCCGGTGTTCGCCGCGCCAGACCTCGCCCATCCCCCCCTTGGACAGCAGATCCCGCAGCTGGTAGGCGCCCAGCTCGCGGATCTTGCCCGTGCTCCGCGCCTGCCGATGGAGAGTCGTGCCGGGATAGACCGCCAGCGCGACCGCCAGGAAGGGTGGCACTATCACCCAGGTCAGGGACTCGACCTCCGGCAACGGAGTCCCCCGGATTGCCACCGATGCCAGCAGGGCCATCGGGCCGGCCGCGGCCGCCGTCAACGCGGCCAGCGCCAGCTTGCCGCGGCCGGTGGGGACCATCATCGGGTACAGGGCGATCCAGAGGCAGACCCAGGAGATGTGAATCGGCACGTACTCCGTCGGCCACGGCTCCCAGTGCTCGAACAGCGAGATCCCGGCGGCCACCAGCACGTAATAGACCAGGCCCACGTCGACGGCCACCCGCGATGGCAGCCGCCGCGACCGCACCAGCAGGAAGACCGACAGGGACAGCACGATGGTGAACACCGCCGCCGCCTGTTCCACCGGCACCGGAGCCAGCCGCACGACGTCCACGTCCCGCCGGACCTCGGCCAGGTACTCGGGGGTGTAGGTGATCACGTAGACGCCGAACACGATCAGGAACAGCAACGCGACCTGGACAGCCGTGCGGCCCAGCCGCTCCCGGACCTCGTCCTCGGCCAGGGGCGCAGCCACCCCGTCGCCGTCGTCCATTGGCAATCGCACCAGCAGGGTCCGGGCAGGCGCCACCCGGGAGAGCTTGACTGGGCCGGAGTCCGGGTCCACGCCCCGCGGCTCCTCCTCCAGCGGCGGATCCAGCCGCGCGCCCGCCGAGACCGTCGACTCCAGCAGCGCCTCCCGCTCGTCGGGCAGGCCGTCGAGTTCCTCGCTGGAGAGGTCGTCGGCCTCCGCCCCCGCGGACAAGGTCGAGTCGAGCAACGAGTCGCGTTTTTCGGTGCTGTCGCTCACGTCGGGCCCCGCTCCCCGCGGCGCAGCGCGCCCCGGTCGCTCGATATATTACGTCAGACGACGGGGGTCGCGGGAAGTCAGAGGGTGGAGAGGTCGGTCACGTTCCGGGGCGGGGTGCTCGGGCCGGTGGATCCATCCCCGATCTGCCCGTACTCGTTCCATCCCCAGCAGACCAGCTGACCCGAGTCCATCAGTGCGCAGTTGTGGGCCTGGCCCGCGGCCACCTGCACCGCGTCCCGGATCCCCCCCGAGGAGACGGGGGCGAGACGGTCGTCCTTGGTGCCGTCCGCCAGCTGGCGGGCGTCGTTGGCGCCCCAACACATCAGCTGCCCCGTGACCAGCGAGGCGCAGCTGTGACCCCCACCGCAGGCCACCTGATCGGCGGGATCCAGCTCGGCCACCGCCAGCGGCACCCACGAATCCGCGAGCGCGCCGTCCCCCAGCTGTCCCTGGTCGTTGAGGCCCCAGCAGAGTATCTGGCCGTCTCCCCGCGCCGCGCAGGTGTGGTGACCGCCGGCCGCGAGCGCCACCACGTCATCCAGTCCGGTCACGGGCACGGGCAGCGAGCTGCAGTCGAGGGAACCCAGCGAGCCGTGTTCGCAGGTCTCGTGGACCTCGACCCCGTCCCCCAGCTGCCCGTGATCGTTGCGGCCCCAGCACTCGACCTCGCCGGTCGCCCGCAGCCCACACGCGTGATCGGCTCCCGCGGTCACCGACAGGGCGTCGGACAGCTCCAGCACCTCCACGGGGCCGGAGGCGTCGGCCACGCTCCCATCTCCCAGCTGGCCCATGGCGTTGTCGCCCCAGCAGACCGCCTCGCCGTCCTCCCGCACGGCGCAGCGGAACGCGCCACCACCGTCGATCTGGGCGGCGTCCTTGAACCCCTTGACCGCCTTCGGTACGGATTCGTAGCCCTGTCCCCAGCACACGGCCAGTCCGCTGGAGCGGATGGCGCAGCTGTGGGTCTCTCCGGCGGCCACCTCGACCGCGTCGTTCAGGTCCGCCACCGCCACGGGCGCCACCGCGGGATCGGTGGTCCCGTCTCCCAGCTGCCCCTGGTCGTTGTGGCCCCAGCACGACACGCTGCCGGACGCGGCCACCGCGCAGCTGTGGAACCCGCCCGCAGCGACCCGCGGCGCCACGGCCGGCGTCTCGTCCACCGGACAGCCCGTCAGCAGGACCCACAGCAGGGGCGTGTACCTCGCGATCGCCAATTACTCGTCCTCCGTGAAGAGCACCGCCGTGCCCAGGGCGCCCATGCACCAGTCGGTGACCTGGTCGGACTCCACGTGGGCGTGGAGGGCCCGGTCCAGCAGGTCTGGGATGAACACGGAGCCCATACCCTCGCCCTCGACCGGGACGCACTGCAGGCCGTCAGGCTCCCAGCTGGCTGGATCGCACAGGGAGGGGTCGCCGAGGGCGTCCAGATTGGTCAGCAGCGGGGCGAGCGTGGTGGCGATCTCGGAAGGCTCGGCGCCCCCGGCGCGGAAGGTCTCGGCCAACTCGTGGACCAGATCGACCTGGGCGGCGGTGGCTCCAGCGGGAACCAGGGGTTCGAGCACCATCGGGTAAACCCAGTCGCCGGGCACCACCGCCAGCTCGACCTCGACGGTCACGTCGTCGCCGTCCACAGATTGCTCGTGGACGACTTGGCCCAGCTCCGCGTCTTCCAGTGCCTCGTCGCTCGCCACGGCCGAACCGGCCACGATCCGGAGCAGTCCGCCGCTGGCGCGGGCGACCCGCACGCGGACCGTCGCGGTCGTCCCGCTGGCCGCCACCGGGACCGAGTCCCCCAGCTCGTGGGTCGCGCCGTCCAGCTCGACCTCCATCAACAGCTGCGCCGCCGCCGGGTTGCGGGAGACGAAGGTGTGGCGGGCGCGGATGCCGTCGAGAACCGCGTCCACGTCGGCGCCCTCGGCCCGCACGTAGGTGGCGGGGGTGGCGGGGAGCACGAGCGCGTGCCGGTCGCTGCCGCCCACCAGCGCCACGTGGATCCCACGGGCCAGCATCGCCTCCCACAGGGTCAGCCCCTGGGTGTCGGCCAGCACCCCCTGCTCGCGGACCGCCCGCTTGATGAACGGGCTGGCCGGCCCATGGGTCATCTCCCAGCTGGCGATGTCCTCCTCCAGACCGGCGGGTGAGGCCAGCGCCCAGCCGAAGTTCCAGATCTCGATGGCGTCGTGATCCCGCACGTCCCAGCGGAACAGGTGGGTGTCCAGGACCGGGTGGTTGGGCGAGAACAGCGCCCCCTGGGCGTGGGTTTCCGCGACGGCCGCGGCGATGTCGTCGGCACTGGTGCCGTCCCCGTCGGGATCATGATGTACCGTGTCCGACACCCCCCAGCAGCCGGCATGGCCGTCGCTGCCGAACTCCTCGCCCGGCAGCAGGATCAGCCGGTCGCTGGTGAAGCCGGGGTCCTGGTTCTGGACAGTCGTGCGGTGGTCGGTGATGGAGATGAAGTCCAGGTGGTTGTCGGCGTACTCCGGGTGATAGGCCTGGAACACCTCGTCCTCGAAGTATTCTGCCAGGGCGACGACGGTCGCCACGTCGTTGTAGCCGCCGTCGTAGCTGGTGTGCAGGTGCAGGTCGCCACGCAGCCACCCGTCCTCCCGCATGGCGATCCCCGCGACGGCGTCGTCGTCATCGCTGGCGCTGTCGTCGTCATCGTCGTCGATGGTGTCGTCGTCGAGCACGTCGTCGTCTGACGGACAGCCCAGGGCCAGGCTCCACGCCGCCAGCGCGGCGAGCAGCAACAAATAGCGAGTCGGGGCCATTGTTCCTCCCGCAGGGTCGCCGGTGGGCTGCCATTCGACCCCGAGCGCGCCTCTCGTGCAAGGGGGATCTCGGTATCACTGGAAAACCAGAAACGCGCATCTACAATGATCGCCGTCCACGTGCGGGCGCGGACCCGCTCGATCTACCTTTCTCGGTGTAGGGAGATGCGAACGAGACGTTGGTTGCCAGTTGCCGTGACGCTCAGCCTGGGTTGGTCGACCCTGGCCATGGCCCACCTGCCCCACGATCCGATGGCGGCCATCGCCCTGGCGCCGACGGCGGACAGCACACGAATCGTCGCCCAGTATCTCTATCCGGGACGTCCGATCGTCATGGTCAGCGAGGATGCGGGCCGGTCCTGGAGTTACCTTGCTCCGCCGGGCCTGGACCACGAGTTTCTCGACCTGCGGTTCGCCACCCCCGACGTGCTCTTCGCCGCCGACGAGTTCACCTCGCACATGTTTCGCAGCGACGATGGCGGCTGGAACTGGCAGCCGACCGCCTCGCCGGACGGTGCGGTGCTCTCGAGCTTCGCCGTCTCGCCGGCCTACGCCACCGAGCCGACGGTGTTCGCCGGCACGGCCAACGGGCTCTATCGCAGCGACGATGGTGGCGCCAGCTGGGCGGAGGTCGACTCCTTTCCAGTGCCCGAGCTGCACGCGATCACCCTGGCTCCGGGGTTCCCCGTCGATCCCTACCTCTACGCCATCGCCGGCGTGGGCAACGTCTACCGCTCCATGGACGGCGGGGGCAGCTGGGAGCTGGTGGTCGAGACCCAGCCTCTGATCCAGCCGCTGGTGATCGCCATCGCCCCGGACTTCGGCTACGACCGGATCTGGATCGGGACCGAAGGTGGCTCGATACTGCTGAGCGAGGATCGGGGGGACGCCTGGCAGCAGGTGAGCCCCGTGATCGCGCAGGCGCCCCTCGAGGAGCCGATCAACGATCTCGTCGCGCTCTCGGCGATCCACCTGCTCGGCGTGTCCACCGACCACGCAGTCCTCTGTTCCAACGACGGCGGCACCACCTGGAACCAGTGCAACGACGGCGTCGCCCCGCTGGTGAGCCAGTCCTCCAAGCTGTGGGGCCACTACAGCATGCTGCGGGCCTCCGGAGACGAGCTGGACCCGGTGGCCTACTCGGCCTACGAGGGCATTTACCTGAGTCTGGACCAGGGGCTGACCTGGGAGGAGCGCTGTACGGTCCTGCCGACCTACGTGCGCGCCATGCACGTGTCCGCGGGCTACCCCTACGAAGATGCCTCGATCTTCCTGGGGACCTACGGGTCGGGGATCATGGTCACCCCCGACGGCGCCGAGAGCTTCCGGATCCTGGCCGACGGCCAGCAGCACCTGTTCACCGAGTGGATGGCGATCGCCCCGGATCACCCCGAGGATCCGCGACTGTTCGCCGTCCTCAGCCGGGAGATGAAGCGGTCCGGCGACGGCGGAGAGACCTGGGACGACGTCGAGACGCCCATCGAGGACCACCTGGCACAGATCCATCTCGCCCCGGACTTCCTGTCCAGCGGCGTGGCCTACGCCCTGGGCACGGACGCCGAGGTACGGTGGCTGATCGCCCGCTCCGTGGACGGCGGCCAGTCCTGGTCGCAGGTCTACCTGGATCCCGTCGAGGACGGTCCGCAGATCAACTTCTTCACCTTCTCGCCCACCATGGACGGGGTGATCTACGCAGGCCGCAGCCGCCAGGAGGCGGTGATGCGCTCGGAAGACGGGGCCGCCAGCTGGGATGTGCTGTTCGACATTCCCGACGGCCTGGCGTTCCGGGCGGTGTTCGCGGTCGAATCCGGTGGGCAGGACATCCAGGTTCTGGTGACCGACGGCGGCCGGGTGTGGCGACGGTTGGGCGACGGCGAGTGGCTCGAGCAGTCCCCGGTGGGAGCCGAGGTGCACAAGGCGCTGCAGGTCGGACAGCAGCTGACCGATCCGGTGGGGGATCCGGGCTCGGCGCTGTACCTGTCCCTGGAGCCGCCGGGGATCGCCCGCTCCCTGGACGCGGGCGCGTCGTGGGAGATCCTGCCCACCCCATTCCAGGGAACCGTGCTGGCGCTGGCCGCGCCGCCCAGCGTGCCTGGCGATCCCCTGCTGGTGGCCGCCACCCACTACGGCGCCTTCTATACCTGCGACGAGGGCGAGAACTGGCACTTGCTCGACCGGCTGCTGCGGCACGAGAACTACGCCTGCAGTGCTCGCCACCGCGGCGATGGCTGGGAGTACGAGCAGGGCGAGTGGACCGGGACCGTCGCCAGCGTGTCGTCGACCCCGGGCGACGGCTTCGAAGTGGAGTTCCATGGGCGTGGAGTACGCTGGCTGGCGGCCCGGGGTCCGAACCGCGGCCCGGCCAGCGTCAGCATCGACGGCGAGCCCATCGCGGATGTGGACCTGTACGACGATACGCCGGGCGAGACCGGGGTGGTCTTCGAGCACGCCTTCGCCGAGGACGATCACCACCTGATCCGTATCGAGGTGCTGGGCGGCGGCGCGGTCGAGGTGGACGCCATCGAGGTGATCCGTCACGAGCTGGAGAACGCCCCCGGCGAGATCTACGAGAGCGCCGACTGGTGCGTCGATCTCACCCCGCCGACGGACGACGACGACACCACGCCGACGGACGACGACGACGACTCCACGCCCGCTGACGATGATTCCACCGGGGACGACGACTCCTCGGAGTCACCGCCCGACGGCTGCTGCGCCGAGTCCTGCCGGCAGGCCCCAGGGCCCGACACGGCGGCGGTCATCCCGCTGTTGCTGGCCGCACTGGCGGCCCTCCGGACGCGGTCGCGGTGGTGGGAGGAATGACCATGCACCGGGCCCTGACCCTGGCCGTCTTGCTCACACTCGCGACCGGCTGTCCCCGCCCGCCGGACGCTCCGACGGAGCTGGACGACCTGTGCGGCTACCTGTTCGTCCACCACCCGGATGTGGAGGACATGGAGATGGCGGCCGGGCTGGTCAACCTCGGCGCGTGGCTCGACGGTCACTGGGAGGAGACCGCGGACGGCTTCGTGGTCGACGGCCTGAGTGACGAGACCGTCGACAGCCTGGACGGTGTGGACCGCAGCGTCGAGGAGATCCTCGGCGTGGCCGTGGCGACCCGCAGCGAGCATGCGGTCGACGCCGCGGCCTCGGCGCTGCTGGAGGTCGACCAGCAGGAGGTCGAGCCCGACTGGTACGAGACCTTCGATCGCACCTTCCTGACGGATCTGGACTGTTTCATGGCCCGGGAGTGCCTCCGCCTCGAGACCCTCGAGATGATGGAGGTCAACCTGGCGATGGGCATCAAGAGCACCAACGAGACCTACAACCAGTACCTGTGGGTGCTGATCGATGGCGACTGGGCGCTGGTGCAGCGTTCGTGGTTGGTGGAGCAGCCCGAGGACAACTCACCCCTGCTCGAGGTCTACGATCAGTACTACCTCAACGCCTTCGTGCCGCGGTCCGGCGGCCACTACCGGCAGCAGTCCACCTGGCTGGTCGCCGATCAGTCCCTGCTGGGCGAGGACGGCACGCTGTACATGGTCGCGCTGGGCATGGAGGTCCACGCCGAGAACCTGGAAGCGTACCTGGACGGGAACTAGCCGCTATCGGCGGAGGCTGGCCACCTGGGCCACGGAATCGCGGCGGGCGCTCGGCAGCGTCACGATGAAGCCGGTGCTCACCCCGACGGCGGTCTGTTCACCCTCGCGCGGGATGTCCACGAAGACCTGATTGGCCATCTCGAAGGAGCCGTCCCGGGTCAGCGAGACGTTGTAGCCCAGGGCCACACCGCCGATGTCCGTGGTGTGCTCGTCCTCGGCCGCGCTGGGATGGAAGGACATCTCGGCCTCGATCAGGATCTGGTGCCGCTCGCCGACCGAGAAGTAGGTGCCCGGGTTGATCACCACGTCGAAGGCACGCTCGTGCTCGGCGGAATCGTCGCCCCTGGGCTGGCCGTACAGCGGCAAGGCCACGCGGGTATACAGTCCCCAGCTTCCCTGGTCGGGATCCAGGTCGAAGTTGATCTCGGTCATCGGGGTCAGCGCAAACTCGTCGAAGCCGTCCCCGCCGGCCGCAAAATCAAGGAACAGGTCCACGTCGAAATGGTCCGTGTCCAGCGGCGTGCCGTAGAGCCCCAGATAGACGTCGGCGTTGCCGTCGGCGAAGTGTTCGTTGGCCGACAGGGTGGTGCCCACGTAGCCCGACAGCCGTGACAGCAGCCCGTAGCCGAGCAAGATGTCGCCATAGAGCGCCCGCTCACCCCCCGCGGGGCCGATCCCGTCGAAGCCCATGTAGAACTCGACGTCGGTGGCGCCCAGGTCGAAGGGCTCGGTCGTGTCGGCCGCGAGGGCAACGGGCGCCCACGCCGCGGCGAGGATCAGGGGCGCGCCACGAATCAAATGTAGTCCGGTCATGGTTGACACCACTTGTTTTGGCTAATCAAAATCTACGTTCGTTTCGCATGCTGTCAAGGGCTCGTCGCTCGTCGCGACGGGGCACTCGGTACAGCCTTCGCAGGGCCGGTCTCCGGGGGCCGGCGGAGGCGGGTGCAGGGCGCGCCACGCCCGTCGCCCGGCCCAGAGCGCGGTTGCCCCGACGACCGCTCCGACCACCAGTGTCTCGACTCCCATGTCGCCCTCACACCACCAGCCGGCCGACCTGATAGACGACCAGCGAGATCAAGTAGGCGATCCCCGTCAGACCGCCTAGCTGCAGCAGCGCCCACTTCCAGCTCCCCGACTCACGCCGGGTCACCGCGATGGTCGCCATGCAGGGGGCGGCGATCAGCAGGAACAACATCAGCGACAGGCCGGTGAGGGGCGTGTAGTCCCGGGCCAGGGTCTCCCGCAGCCCCTCGGACTCCTCGTCGGTCTCCCCCATCGAGTAGACGATCCCCATCTGGGCGACGAACACCTCCTTGGCCGCGAAGGCGCCGATCATCGCCGTGCCCATCTTGTAGTCGAAGCCCAGTGGCCGGATCAGCGGCTCGACGGCGGTGCCGATCCGACCCGCGACCGAGTGCTTCAGGTCCTCGGCGGAGCGGGCGTTCTCGAGCGCCGCCTCGGAGAGGGCCACCTCGCCGGCCGCCACCTGAGCGTCCACGTCGTACGCGCTCTTCTTCGGATAGGCGGTGATGAACCACATCAGGATCGAGATACCCAGGATCACCGTCCCGGCCTTGCGCAGGTAGATCCAGGCGCGCTCGCCCATCTTCTGGAACACTGCCCGCAGCGTCGGCAGCCGGTACGGGGGTAACTCCATCACGAAGGGAGCGTCCTCGCCCTGCAGCACCGAGCGACGGAGCACCAGCGCCAGCACCAACGCCAGCAGGATGCCGATCCCGTAGATCAGGAACAGCATCGGCGCGCGCCACACGGGCGCGAAGAACGCCGGGATCAGCAGCATCCAGATCGGCAGGCGCGCTCCGCAGGACATCAGCGGCAGCACCAGCATCGTGGTCAGCCGGTCGCGCTCGTTCTCCAGGGTGCGGGTGGCCATGATGCCGGGGATGGAACAGCCGAACCCGGTCATCATCGGCACGAAGCTCTTGCCGTGCAGGCCGAAGCGGTGCATCACCCGGTCCATCAGGAACGCGACGCGGGCCATGTAGCCCGTGTCCTCGAGCAGCGCCAGGCCCAGGAACAGCAGCACGATGTTGGGCAGGAACACCACGACCCCACCCACGCCACCGATCACGCCGTCCACCAGCAACGACTGCAGCGGGGACTCGCTGCCCGCGGGCCACAGGCCTGCGACGAGGCCGGCCAGGGCCCCGAAGCCGGACTCGATCCATCCCATCGGCCATTCGCCGACCGTGAACGTGATCCAGAAGATGGCGTACATCGCAGCCGCGAACATCGGCAGGCCGAACAGGCGGTGGACCAGCACCTTATCCAACGCGTCCGACATCGCGCGGGCATCGGTCCGCGGCGGCGCGCGCAAGGTCTCCTTCACCAGGCCATTGGCGAAGCCGAAGTAGCGCTCGGTGACGAACAGCGCGACGTCCTCGCGGGACGCGGCCTCCAGCTCCTTGCGCCCCCGTTCGGCCACCGCCAGCGCTCGGCTGCCTGCGTCTCCAGACTCCTGCATGCGCTCGATGAACTGCTCCTCGCCCAGGAGCAGCTTGGTGGCGATCCAGTCCCGCTGGGCCGGCGCGACCTCGGTGTCGGCGAGGGCTTCGCGGACCGGGCCGATGGCGCGCTCGAGTCGTTCGCCGAGCACGAGCCGATGCTGCTCGTGGGGCGTGGCCGTGGCCTGCTCGATGGCGTCCAGCAGTCGATCGCGCCCGCCGCCCCGGTGGGCCACGGTCTCGACCACCGGGAACCCCAGCAGCGCCCTCATCTGAGGCAGGTCGACCTGCTGCCCCGAGGCCCGTGCCTCGTCGGCCATGTTGAGGCACAGCACGGGGTTGGCACCGGCCTGCATCACCTGGGCCAGCAACACCAGGCTTCGGCGCAGGGCCGTCGAGTCGACCACCACCACGACCACATCGAACTTGCCCTCGAGCAACTCGTCCTGTGCGATTCGTTCTTCCGGAGAGAACGAGGTCAGCGAGTAGGTGCCCGGCAGGTCTGACAGCTCGAACGTACGCCCGGCGTGGTTGAACCGCCCGGCGCGTTTCTCGACGGTGACACCGGGATAGTTGCCCACGTGCTGGCGCGCGCCGGTCAACGAGTTGAACAGCGAGGTCTTGCCCGAGTTGGGATTGCCCGCAAGGGCCACCCGGGTGACTGCTGGCTCGCCTTCGGGCGGGGCTTTTCGGAGTGATCGCAGCATTTGTTAGTGGCCTCTAGAAAAAGAAAAACAACCGACGATGGTCAGGTCCGGTTGACCATCACTGCCTGGGCCTCCTGGCGCCGCAGCGCGAGCTGGGATCCGTCGAGCCGGATCCACACCGGCTCTCCCGCGGGCGCCACGCGCTCCAGGTCCACCCGGACGTCGGGCAGGATGCCCATGTCGAGCAGCCGCTGGCGGATGGCGCCCGCCGCGTTGACCTGGGTCACACGACCGGACTCTCCGGGTTTCAGATCGAACACGCTCATCGGCGGTCCTCCAGCCAGGCTCTGCCTCGCCTCGGCGGTGCATTCGTGGGGACACGGTGTCACGTCGGCGTGGACGATCGAGCAGCCGTGGAAACGCTCGAGGAAGTCCGGCGGGCTGTTTGGGCAGGCCGACAGGTACTCGAAGAACCGCACCATCCGGTCCATCGCCTCGTCGGACAGGGTGTGCTCGATGTGGCAGGCGTCCTTTTCGGCAGCCTCCACCGGCATCCGCAATATCTCGGTGAAGAACCGGATCAACAACCGGTGGCGTGCGTAGACCCTTCGCGCCTCGCGTTCGCCCTCGTCGGTCAGGGTCACGTACTCCCGCTGGACGTAGCGGACCATGCCCATGTCGGCCAGTCGCTTCAGCGCGGGTGATACCGATCCAGCCTTGACGTCCCGCGCCTGTGCGATGTCGCGCACCCGGGCGAATGGCTGCTGCTGGAGCAGTTGATAGATGGTCTCGAGGTAGTCCTCGAGGGCCCCGGTGAGTGCGACCTGCGCTGCTTGCGAGTTCATGTCGTCCTTCCTGTTAGAGGCGTCTAACAGGTAATGAGGGGTCTTGCAACAGGAATCGGCTCGGGGCGCGAGATCTTGACCGCGGTCAGAATATGGCGTAGTGGGTCGCGCGCCCTGCGGGGGGTACGGAGAACCGTGGTGTCCGAGTCCTCAGAGAGCCTGCGGGCCATCGCCCTGGCCGGGAACATCGACGCCGGCAGTTCCACGCTTGGCCGCCGGATGGCCCAGTTCCTGTCCCGCTCCGCGGGGGGCGTGGGCCGGTCCGGGCGCCAGGACGGAACCCTGGAGCGCGCGGGGACGTTCCGCGGCACGTGGGCGCGGCACCCTGTGGAGCTGGTGGGCACGGTCGGCCCGCTGCGGTTCACCCGCGACGGCCGCGGCGCGGTGCCACCCCTCAGCGGCGCGGTCCTGGTCCTGGACGCGGTCGCGGGCGTGCAGCGCCAGACCTACACGGCCGATCGGCGCATCCGCCGCTACCGCCTCCCACGGCTCGCGTTCATCAACAAATGCGACCGGGCCGGCGCGGACCCGGAACGCCTGTGCCGCCAGCTCCGCGAGCGGCTGGTGATCAACCCGGTGCTGCTGCAGCTGCCCTTCGGCCGCGAGGAGCGGTTCGTGGGCGTCTTGGATCTGGTGGCCATGCAGGCGCTGCGGTTCGCGGGCAAAAACGGCGAGCACCCGATCGTGGTCCAGATCCCGGACGACCTGAGGGCCGCGGCCGAATCCGCCCGCACGTTGATGCTGGACACCCTGGCGATGTACTCCGACGAGCTGGGCCGCGAACTCGATCGTGGCGAGGTCACCCCGGCGTTGATCCATCGCGCGATCCGGGATGCCACGGTCGACCTGAAGGCGACCCCGGTGCTCCTGGGCTCCGCGTTCAAGAGCAGGGGTGTCCAGCCCCTGTTGGACGCCATCGTCAACTACCTTCCCGCGCCCCCGCGCGTGCGGGCGAGAGCAAAGGTAGACCTGGCGCCCAGCGAGCCCAGCATGCCAAGCCTGGACGCCCTGGATGCTCCGCCCCCACCCTCCGGTGACGACGAGGAGTCGGTGGAGGAGCCGTCCGCCGATCGCCAGCGACCTTCGGGCCCGCTGCGGATCCTCGAACAGACCCACGAGGGAGATCTTCGCTCCGGGCAACTGGGCGTGGTCATGGCGCGGGCCGGGGAGGGCAAGAGCGGCTGCATGGTCCGCATGGGGCTGGACTACCTCATGCGCGGTTCGGCGTTGTTGCACGTGGGCATCGGCGAGACCGCGGCCCAGGTCAAGACCCGTTACCGTTCCCAGATCGGCGACCTGTTCCCTCTGGACACCACCGCCGAGAAGCGGGCGCGGATGGAGCTGATCGGACGGCGCTTCACCCTCCGCGCCGTGGAGGGTGCCAGCGTCGAGCCCGAGGAGTTGCGGAAGATGGTGGCCGATGCCCGCGCCATCGCGGCGGGCGCCCCGCTGGCGATCCTGATCGACGGCCACCGCTGGGCTGGTCCGCTGCCCCGGGTCCGCCGGATCGTCAAGGAGATCAGGGCTGTGGCCGCCGATGCCGGCGCATCGTTGTGGGTCACGGTGGTCACCCGCCGTGCCATGACCGGCGCCCATCCCACCAGCCTGCCGCCCGCGGTGGAGGATTTCGACGACCTGATCGATCTGGCCATCTTCCTCGAGCCCCGTGGCCGCCAGACCACCGTCCGCCTGCTGCACGACGCGGCCGGGCCGCACGAGGGGGATGTGTACCTGGTGCTCGACCGGACCGTGACGGTGATCGACGCCGAGCGGATCAGCCTGGACGAGCCGGCTCTGACCGCAGGCGAGTTCACCCTGCTGTCGGGCGGAGCGCCGGGCGCGGAGGCCGAGTTCGGCGACGCGGCGGAACGCTGGGGCGTGGTCGAGGTGACCTTCTCGTTCCCGGGGCGCGCCGTCGCGAGGCACCGCGGGCTGGTGGAGCTGAGCGAAGCGGAGCTGACCCTCGGCGACGTCAGCGACGGGTACCTCAGGCGTCATCTTCCGCGCACGTACCGCGAAGATCCCGCCTTCCGGCGTGTGATCCAGACCATCTGGCACCAGGTGGTGGGGGCCGGCCAGCTGTTCGTGGTCGGCACGATCCTCGGGGACGGCACCGTGGCCGGAGGGACCGGCTGGGCCGTGGAGCTAGCCCGCCGCTGGCGCAAGGACGTGCACGTGTTCGACCAGGGCACTGGCGCCTGGTTCTCCTGGCGCGACGGCAGCTGGCAGCGGGTCGAGATGTTGACCATCAGCGCCCGTCGATTTGCCGGGACCGGCACCCAGGAGCTCACCGACGCCGGCCGCAAGGCGATCCGCGACCTGTTCGCCGCGACCTTCGCCTAGAAACACGGCTTCGGCGAACCTGTGCAGCACACCCGCGACCAGGTGTCCGTCCAGGGCTCGGAGCCGTCGTCGAAGGCCGATGCGTTGGTGAGCAGCAGGTGGGCCTCGGTCACCTCGGCGATCCAGGTCGTGGCGCCCCCCCCCGACCAGGTGACGGACAGCTCGTCCGCGGCCAGCACGCTCCAGCTGCCCTCGTCCTCCAGCCCGCTGGGGGCGTAGCGGTTGGGCGGCTCGACGAAGCGGAAGTCGCCGCCCTCCTCGAACACGTAGACCAGCCGGCTGTCGATCCCGAAGCCCTCCCAGGTACCGATCACGTCCGAGGCGAGATCCCCGTCCGGGGTCCGGCTGACCGTGCGGCAGGCCGAGGGGGTGAATCCCGCGCCAGTGCATCCCATAGTCAGGGCAAGGATCGCCGTCGCCAGGAACGGGGCGCCACCGCCGAGCGCCGCCCACCGCTCCGCCATCCGCCGCCTCCTCAAAGGTCGTCCCGATGTACCGTGTCGGGCGAGAAGGCCGGCAGGCAGACCGCCAGGTACTCGGCGCCGTCGTCCCCAGGCGATGAGTAGCGGACCCACTCCCCCCGGGGTGAGTGAATGGCCTGACCGGCGCCGACCTCGAGTGTCTGGGTGCGGGTCTCTACCCGGAGGGTCCCCCGCAGGACCACGGTGTACTCGTCGAAATCCGGGGTCTGGCCCGGCTCCGACCAGCCGCCCGGTGATCGCATGCGGGCGATGCTCAGGCCCCCGTCACCGCTGTTGACCCGCCCGATGTACTCGTCGATCAGCTTGGGGATGTTGCCCGCTGCCTCGACCCGCGTGGGCGCCTCGATCCTCGTGGCCATGTGGTCCTCCGTCGCGTCTTCTGGGGGGATGGTACCAGCCGGGGCTCGGCGCATGGGCTACGATGCCGGCGGGAGGACCGGAGTTGACCTTCGACGGCGACCGCGGGCGCTGGAGCAGGCGCGACGCCTGGATGGGCGCGATCCTGCTGCTGTTCGGGGCGGCCTTGCCCTTGGCCCTGCGCGCAGCGCTCGGGTTGAGCCACCCGGCAGGCAGCGACCCGGACCTGTGGGGGTTGTACGCCCTCAACGTCCCGCTTGGCACGCCGTGCGCGGTGCCGCCGGCTTTCCCGTCCGCGGTCTATCTGATCCACCTGTGCACCGGCCTGATGCCGGTGCCCGCGGCGGCCCTCGCCGCCTGGGGTGCGGCGACGCTGGTGGGACCGCTGGCCTACGTGCTCGCCCGCTGGCTCGGTGCTCGACCCATGCTGGCCGCAGCGGGGGCGGCGCTGGCCCTGACCACGCCCCACGCCTCGACCCTGACGGTCCAGGCCCAGCCAGACACCGCCGTGATGGCGCTGCTGCTGGCGGCGGCGCTGGCGGTGTTGGCGGTCCACCGCTGGCCAGGTGCGGCGGGCTCGCTGGCGCTGGCCGCAGTGGCGGGCACCGCCCCCCTGTGGCGGGAGCACGGGCTCGTGGTGACCGCGGTCGCGCTCTGCGCGGCGATCGTGATCCGCGGGACACCGCTCTGGCGCAGCGCCCGTGTGGCCCTGATCGTGCTGTTGCTGCTGGTGTCGCCCTCCCTGCTGGGCCAGGGCTTCGCCCCGCCCTGGTCCCAGCCGTGGTTCGCCCGCGTCAGCCTGGTGGGAGAGGAGCTGGAGGCGGCGGAGCTGCCCGAGCACGCCCGGATGCTGCGCGGGGCGGAGCGGGAACGGGTGGCGGGGTACTACCGGGACGGCGCGCGGGTGCGTCTCGCGCTCTATCACGGCCAGCGAGCGCTCCGGCTGGCGCCGGTCGAGTGGACCTTCGCCCTCGCCGCCGGGCTGCTGGCGCTGCTCGCCGGTCGCCGCCGACGCGTTCTCGCGATCGCTCCCCTCGTCGGTCTGGTCCCCGTGCTGCCCGCGCTGCTGATCTGGTCCGGCCCGCGGCACGTGGCCGTGGCGTTGCCGGTGGCGCTGACGGTTTGTGCCGCCGGGATCTCGGCGTTTCCGGTCCGCGCCCGCTGGGCCGCCGGGCTCGCCGTCCTGGTGGTCTGGGCAGCCTCCCACCTGGCGTGGCCCGGAGTGAGCACGGAGATCCGGTCCCAGGCCGAGGGGATGCGTGATCTGGAGGATGTGGGCACCGACCTCTGCCGGCTGGCGGAGCCCGGCGACCTGGCCAGCGGCGATCTCCGCGCCTTCCTGTACTGTCCGCTTCCCCTGGCCACCCTGGGCGATCCGACCACGGACTGGAGGATCTGGCGGGTGACCCGCGAGCCGGAGGAGCGCGAGGGCTGGGTGCACATCCCGACCCGCTGTCCCCGCTTCGTGATCCACCGCTACCACGCCGAGTTCGCGGGTGCGGAGCGGCCCTGCAACGAGTCCTTCCCGCCTCCGGACACACCCTTCATCGCGCTGCAGCCCCGGCCGGTCCCGCTGGCGCCCCCTTGTGCCCCGCCTGCGTCCTGGCTGGCGGAATTGCCGCCCGCCCCCGCGACGCTGGAGATCGATCCGAAGCCCGTCGAGGAGATCCCACGCCCTGCTCGTTCCGAAGGCGAACTGGACGAGCGGGAGAGGCGCGCCCGCGCGCGCCCGCGCGTCCGGCTCGACCGCTGAGAGGGGCGTTGGTGCATGGATCGGATCGACGAGGGAAGTTGCCCCTCAGCCCCTCGGCT
>CAYTBN010000085.1:0-25320 GCA_964436045.1 uncultured Rickettsiales bacterium
GCCTCCTTCTGAATTCGGCCTAAGCAACCAGAATTCTAAAGGATTTCAGGCTTCGACGTTTTGTATTCGTGAACGAACCGGGCTAGTGTCCGCGGTAGTTCGCCTTGCGTCGCTCGACGAACGAACGTAACCCCTCGGCGGCGTCCTCCGAGGCCATCAGCGGGCGGACCTGGTCCATCAGGCGATCGGCGGCGGCGCGGGGGCCGTCTTGCAGCGCGGCCAGCGCTGACGCCCGGGTGGCTTGTACCGCCAGCGGTGCCTGCTCGGCGATCTCGGTGGCGATGGCCACGGCCCGGCCGAGTTGCTCGCCCGGGGCGCACACCTCCTGAACCAGGCCGATCCGGAACGCCTCGGCCGCGTCGAAGCGCCCACCGGTGAGCAGCCAGCGCATGGCGTTGCCCCAGCCGGCGATCTGGGGGAAGCGCAGGGTCGCCCCGCCAAAGGCCATGATCCCCCGCTGCACCTCCATCTGTGCGAAGCGGGTGTCGTCCGCCGCGACCCGCACATCCGAGGCCAGCAGCAGCTCGACGCCGATGGTCAGGCAGAAGCCCTGGACCGCGCAGACCACGGGCTTGGTCCGGCGCGGGTCGGCCATGTCCAGGGGATCGATGCAGCCCTCGGGGAACAGGGACGCCCCCGAGGCCACCGCCGGCCCCACCTCGGCCAGGTCCAGCCCGGCGGTGAAGTGCTCGCCGTGGGCGAACAGGACCGCGCACCACAGCTCGGGGTTCGCCTCGTAGGCCGCGTAGGCCTCGCCCAGCTCCCGCAGCATCTGCAGGTCGAAGGCGTTGCGCTTGTTTGCGCGATCCAGCCCCAGCAGGACCAGGTGGCCCCGTCGCTCGATGGTGATTCGCTCGGGCATTTCGCTAGTCGCCCCAGGGATCGGGCTCGTCGGTCTTTTCCTCGGCGGGGGGCTCGGTCTCGGTCTCGGTCTCGGTCTCGGTCTCGGCCTCGGTCTCGGCCTCGGTCTCGGTCTCGGTCTCGGCCTCGGTCTCGGTCTCGGCCTCGGTCTCGGCCTCGGCCTCGGCCTCGGTCTCGGCCTCGGTCTCCTCCCACTCCGCCTTCACCGACTCATCCTCCCCGGTCTGCCGCTTCTTCCGCCGGGTCCGCCTGATCAGCTTCTCCTGCTGCTCGATCTCCGCCTCGGTCAGCTCCTCACCCTCGCCCTCCTTCGGGCCCTCTTCCTCCTCCTCCTCCGCGTGGATGCCCACCACCGGCTGGGGTTTGACGCTCAGCTCCAGGATGTGGAACTCCACCCGCCGGTTGACCGCCCGCGCCGCGTCGCTGGTGTCCGGCAGGATCGGCTGGCTCTCGCCGTAGCCCCTGGCCACCAGCCGCTCGGCGCTGACCTTGGCCTCGCCGAGCTTGGCCACCACCGCCTCGGCCTGCTTCTGGCTGGCGCTCAGGTTGCGGCTCTCCTTGCCCACGTCGTCGGTGTGGACCTGGATCTCCAGGGACAGGATCTCCGGGTAGACCAGCAGGATCTTGGCCACCGCGGCCAGGGTCGGCACGCCGGAGACGATGGTGTCGCGGCCCGACTTGAACACCACGGGCTCGTCCACCGAGATCCGGGTCCAGTCCCCGGTCACCTGCGCCAGCGACTCCTCGGGGCAGCCGTCGAAGTCGTCGATGCCGTTGAGGGTCTCCGGATCGCCGGGGCAGGGGTCGTCCCGGTCGGTCAGGCCATCGCCGTCGGTGTCCGGGTCGTCGTCCGGGCAGCCGTCGTCGTCCTGGTTGGCGTTGAAGTTCTCCGCCTCGTCCGGGCACTGGTCCTCGGTGTCCAGGAATCCGTCCCGGTCGTTGTCTTTGTCGGGACAGCCGTCTGCGTCCTCGAACCCGTCGACGTCCTCGGCCTCCTTGGCGCAACCGTCCTTGCCGTCGGCGATCCCGTCGCCGTCGCTGTCGCGCATGGGCAAGGGTTCGTACTCCTGGGCCTGCATCCAGGTCACACCGGCCATCACGCGGAGATCCGGAGAGCCGTAGCCGTCGTTGAGTCCGCGGCCGCCGCCGATCTCGATGCGGAGGTTCTTGCCCGGGAAGATCCGCGCACCCGCGAAGAACTCGGCCGGGTTGGTCCCGTCGCCGCTGCCTCCGGCGGCCGCCAGGATCTCGCCCACCACCTGCAGCTGGGGGATGGGCTGCACGCCCAGCCCGTATCGGATCACGAACTCGTGCCGGACGTTCAGGTCGATGGCGTTCATGGCCATCGCCGATGTGCGGATCCGCGGCCCCAGATTGAGCGCGGTCTGGATCGGACCCCAGCGGAACTCGCCGACCACCGTCGGCTCGATTCGCATCGCCGGATCGCCCACGCCGGAGGTGGCGTTGGACAGCGGAAACGTCAGCGGCAGCGTGACGGCCAGGCCGTACATCCGCCGCGCCGGGTTGAACACCTGGACCTTGGGCGTGATGCGCAGATCGCCGATGCCAGCGCCGGTCATCTCGTCCCACTCGAAGGCGCCCTCGCCCATCCGCAGCACGTGGATCGGCAGGCTGAGGCCCACGTCCGCCGGACCGAACCCGATCGCACCCTTCAGATCCGCGGTCAGCAGGGTCCCGACCAGGGAGTAGGTGTAGCGGTCCTGGGGGTAGTAGGGGTCCTCGACGATGTTGAGCAGCAGCGGGTCCTTGGCGTAGCTGAGGTGCAGCCCGAACGAGGGCTTGAGCATGCCCAGGGTCTCGGCTCCCTCCACGCTGAACAGGCCCATGCCGTCGGCGTTGGCCCGCAGCGAGTGGAGCTCGACCTCCGGCTTCAGCTGAGCGCCGGCCAACCCCGGGATCAGCAGGCAGAGTGCCAGCGGCAACAGGGCCCGGAGGGTTCGCCCGCCGGGTCGAAGACGCCGCCGACGGGCCAGCGCCAGTCCTCCGGCCAGCAGCAGCGCCAGGCCGAAGGTCCCCGCTGCCCGGTCCCCGCGGCCGGTCACGTCGCAGTCGCAGCCGCCGCCCCCGGCGACCCCGTAGTCCGGCTCGTAACACTCGTCGCTGTCGTCAGGCACGGAGTTGCAGTTCTGATCGATGCCGTCGCAGATCTCGGGCGCGCCGGGGTAGACGTCGGGATCGCCGTCGTCGCAGTCCCCGTCCTCGCACTCGTTGAACCCGTCGCCGTCGTCGTCCTCCTCCTCGGCTGACAGGTAGCCGTCGCAGTCGTTGTCCTTGCCGTCACACAGCTCGGCCGCGCCCAGGTAGACCGTGGCGTCGTCGTCGGCGCAGTCCCCCTCGCAGCTCATGAAGCCGTCCACGTCGGCGTCCTCCTCGTCATCGGGCAACACGCCGTCGCAGTCGTTGTCGATGCCGTCGCACTCCTCCTCCTCGCCGGGGTTCATCGACGCGATGCCGTCGTTGCAGTCCCCGTCGCAGGTGGTCCAGTCGTCGTTGTCCTGGTCCAGGGAGTTCTGGGTCGTGTCCGTGTCGTCGCAGTCCCCCTCGCACTCGGACTGGGTGTCGCCGTCGTCGTCCACGTCCTCGCTGTCCTCGACCCCGTCGCAGTCGTTGTCCGCGATGCCGTCGCAGATCTCCTCGGCGCCCGGGTAGCGGTTGGGGTTGGTGTCGTCGCAGTCGGCGCAGGAGAAGCTGCCGTCGCCGTCGTTGTCCACGTCCTCGCCGTCGAGCAGCTGGCCGTCGCAGTCGTTGTCGCCGCCGTCGCAGATCTCGGTGTTGCCGCCGAAGTTGACCGGGTCGGCGTCGTCGCAGTCGTCATCCGGCGAGCCCATGATTCCGTCGGGTCCGCAGGTGGTGACGCCGTCGGCGTCCACGTCGAATCCCTCGTCGAACGCGCCGTCGCAGTTGTTGTCAGCCGCGTCGCAGACCTCGGTGCCGCCGGGGTAGGACGCCGGATCGGTGTCGTCACAGTCCCCGTCCTCCAACGACCAGCCGTCCAGGTCCTCGTCCGACGCCAGCGGCTCCGGACCACCGTAGGCCCCCATGTCCGATTGGGTGCCGTCCGCATCGTCCAGGGCGGGGTCGGGGTCGCCGGTGTCGATGCACGGCGAGCTGATCTGCAGGTGCAGGTCCCAGGCGGCAGGATCCGGAGCCAGGGTGTCGACGTACATCGGATCCGCGGAGATGTTGCCGTCGCTGCCCGTGGGATCGGTCATCGATCCCTCGTACTCGCCGCCCGCGTTGCCGAACACGTCGCAGTAACCAACGGTGACGAACTCGTCCCCCTCCACACCCGTGCCCGAGGGGGCCCCGGTGACGATCACGTTGGTCAATTCCACCGCGCCGCCGGAGGTCGAGATGCCGCCGCCGATGGGGGCGTCGTTGTTGGCGAAGGTGTTGTTGATGGCCTCGGCGGTGACCTCGAACAGCCGCAGCCCACCGCCCTGGGCCACCGCTGTGTTGGACGCGAACGCGTTGTTTTCGATCGTCACCTCGCCGCCGTCGACGAACAGTCCGCCACCCTGGACGGAGGCGTCGTTGTCGATGATGCGGTTGTGGTGCACGGCGGTGCCCGCGGGTGCCTCGTCCAGGGCGATGGCACCGCCCCGCCCGGCGCTGTTGCCGATGAAGTGGCTCCAGGCTACCTCGACCTCGCAGGCGTCGGCGTAGATCGCGCCCCCTCGGCCGGTGGCAGCGTTGTCGTAGAAGCGGCTGTTGGCGACCTGTACGACCGAGGTGGAATTGGCCTCGATGGCCGCCCCGTTCTCGCCGCCGTTGTCCAGGAAGGTGCAGTTGCTGACCTCGCCGTCCGAATCGGCCAGCACCAGGGCACCGCCGGCCGCGGCTTGATTGAAGCCGAAGTTCGAGTCGGCCAGCACGAAGCCGCACTGGTTGAAGATCCCGATGGGCGTCGCGTCGCTGTCGAAGGTGGTGATGGCGATGCCGCGGATCTCCAGGTCGGTCACCTGCTGCATGTGCAGACCGTAAGAGGTCGACGCCTGGCCGAAACCATCCATGACGATGTCCTCGATCAACAGGCTGCCCACGTTCACCGCGACGATGCCGCGGCCCGCGCTGCGCACGTTGAACCCGCGGACCACCGACGCGCCGGCACCGTCGACGTGGATCGCGTCGGCGGGTCCGTCGATGTAGGTCGCCGCAAAGCCGTCGACCCCGATCAGCTCCAGGTCCTTGCCGCCGAAGACCACCGACTCGGCGTACGTGCCGGCGGCCACCTCGATCACGTCGCCGGAGACCGCGTCGGTCACCGCCTCGCCGATGGTGGCGTAGGCCAGGGGGTCGCTGGGATCGACCACCAGTGTGTCGGCGGCGGCGGGGAGTGCGGTCAGCAGGGCGGCGGTCGCCAGGACCAGGACAGGGGCTCGTCGCATGATGCCTCCGGGTCGGTTGCGCGTATTTGACCGCGCGGTCGGGCGGAAGACAACCGCAGCGACCCCGGCACCGCCTGCTCCCACGGGACTTTGCACTTCTCGGCCCGGCACGCTAGGGAGAGTGAACCACTGTGAGAACGGAGCGTTCGATGCTCGCCAATCCCCAGGATCCCGCCCTGCTGGTCGCCCGGGAGATGCCGTGGCCGGCCGACGTCCGCGGTGACTACTTCCGGGATCAGACCGCCCTGCTGCACTGCCTGGACTTCCGCCGCCTCAAGCGCAAGACCCAGGTGTTCTTCGACCCGGACAACGATCACGTCTGCACCCGCATCGAGCACGTGCTGCACGTCTCGTCCATCGCGGCCACCATCGCCAAGGGGCTGGAGCTGGACGTGGAGCTGGCCCAGGCGATCGGCATGGGCCACGACATCGGCCACGCGCCCTTCGGCCACGCGGGTGAGCGGGTCCTCGACAAGCTGCTGACGGACCTCGGCGGCTTCATCCACGAGCTGCATGGACTGCGGGTGGTGGATCGTATCGCGGGCGGCGGACAGGGGCTGAACCTGACCTACGCGGTGCGGGACGGGATCGTCAGCCACTGCGGCGAGAAGTGGGAGCAGGAGATCCGTCCCTCACCCGCCATCAAGGACCTCGCCGCGCTGCGCGCCCGGGACCACTACCCGTCCACATGGGAGGGGTGTGTGGTGCGGATCTCCGACAAGATCGCCTATCTGGGACGGGACGTGGAGGACGCGATCACCGCCCGGCTGGTGAGCTACGACGAGATCCCGCCGCTGGCCGCCGAGCGGCTGGGCCGCTCGACCCGGGAGATGATCAACACCCTGGTGCTCGACGTGATCGCCCACTCCGCGGCCAACGGTGCGATCGGCTTCAGCGCGCCTGTCAATGAAGCGGTGCTGGCGATGAAGGAGTTCAACTACCGCCGGATCTACGCCGCCGAGCCGATCCAGGCCTACCAGGAGCGCTGTGGGCGGCTGCTGGGCCGGCTGACCGAGCACCTGCTGGCCCTGTACGAGCAACACGGCATGGAGCTGATCGAGCGGGACGACCTGCCCGCGGACCTGGATCGCTGGTTTGCCCGCTACGTGCGGCGTATGGGCACGGCCTACACCGAACGCGGCGAGGCCAACGGCCTGCGGATGGTGGGGGACTACGTGGCCGGGATGACCGATGACTTCGCCCTGCGCTGCTTCCACGAGCTGGTGATGCCGGCGCCGATCCGCTTCCGGTAAAAATGCGCCAATATGGCGCAGCCTCAATGATCCGTTGGAGTTGCCGGAGGTTCTGGTATCCTCCGCCAATGGAGGGGATCCACGGAGTCCGGTGCGCGGACCCTCCGCTGGAAGCGCGGCTGAACCGGACAGCGATGGCGGAAACGATGACAGAGCCCCACGACGACGCCCCTCGCCGACCGGTAATCGTGGTCCACGGATACCTTGCAGCCAAGGAGATGATGATCCCCATGCGGTCCAGGCTGACCGCGGAGGGATTCGACGCCCACATCGCTCAGCTGCCGCCTCTGCTGCTGGGCAAGGTCGAGCCCATGGCCGGCCTGCTGGCGTCCGAGGTCGACCGCATCACCGGCCGCTCACCCGACGGCAAGTGTGACCTGGTGGGGGTCAGCCTGGGCGGGCTGCTGGGGCTGCGGTACCTCCAGCGCTTCGACGACCCCCAGCGCGTGCGGCGCTTCGTGACGGTGGGGACGCCGTTCCGCGGATCCCGGGCGGCGCGGGCCGCCACCCTGCTGCTGGGGCGGATCTCGCCGGCGGCGCGGCAACTCCTCCCGGGCTCATCGTTCATCGAGACGCTGAACCGCGAGGGCCTCCCGGAGCAGGTCAAGGCCCTGTCGATCTGCGCCACCCGCGACAGCCTGGCGCCCCCCCCGGCCTGCGTCCTCGACGGCGCCGAGAACGTCGAACTCCTGGGCGCGCCCCCGCCGATGACCCACCAGGCGCTGGTGGTCTCCAGCGAGGTCAGCCGGTTGATGGTGGACTTCCTCCGCGGCGACGACACCCCCCACGATCTCAGCCTCGACCCCGAGGGGCGGGCGGCGATCGGATAGATTCCCTCTACTCTCGGCAGCTCTCCAGCCGCTGGCGGCGGCAGCCGGCCTCGACGTCGTCCTCGGTGAGGCCCACGTGGAGGATCAGGCCGGCGTGATCGGCGGCCACGCGCAGCCGGTCGAGGGCCGGGGACACGCAGGGTTCGCCGCCGACTCCGCCGGGGGGCAGGACCCGCGCCGGGGCGAGCCACCACAGCCCCGGGCCGGGCGGGTCGCCGAAGGCTGTTTCCGCGTGGTCGCCATCGGCGAAGGCCGCGGTCAGTTCGTCGCTTCCGCACTCCCGCAACAGCTCGCGGGCAGCCCGCTCACACCAGGACGCCAGCGCCTCCTCGCTGACGGTCCGACCCCCGGCCACGCCCATCTCGACCGCGTAGCCCGCCGGGGCAGGCGTCGCGAGCAAGGTGGGGAAGGGACAGGCGTAGGCCGCGACCTCCTCGTCCCAGCCGGGCACCCGAAGCTGGGTCTGGCCGCCCGCGCCGTCGGGCTCGAACATCGGCTCGGTGTGGCCGTGGCCGTAGGAGGCTACCTGGCGCCAGCGAGCGACCGCCTCGGCCGCGGTGGGAGCCGGCCGTCCGGGCTCCCCGCGGGTGTGAAATCCTCCGGCATCGGCCGTCATCTGCCGGGTGAGGGCGCCGGTGTCGTCGTGGACCGTCACGGGTGGGAATCCGGCCTTTTTCAGGCCGCGCTCCAGATCCGAGGTGTCGAAAGGCTCACCGTCGGCGCCCGCCAGAACGCGCACCAACGGCGCGCCGCCCATCGTCGCCGCGAGCGAGCGGACCGCGCGGGGAATCGCCCCTCGGTTCCACCGGTCCGCGCCGTCCTCACCCGCGAGGTAAACCAGCGCGGTCAGCGCCTGGTCCGTCGGAGGCTCTCCGACGCCGACGAGGGCGGTCTCCCCTGCGCCGACGACAACCACGACCTCGGCCGCGGGCAGGTCGGTCTCGGCGGCGGTGGCGGGGAGGGCGATGGCGAACAGGGCCAGGAGGAGGACGGGGAGCATCAGGGGCAAGATAACATCGGATCGGGGAGGGGCAAGGGCGAGGGCAGGGGTGATGCCGGATGCGTTATCCTGCGCCGATGTCTTCGCGCCCCGCTGATCCCGCCGGCTGGCAGAGCCAGGTCGCCCTGTTCCCGGCCACCCGCTACCAGGGATCCAAGCGCAAGCTGCTGCCCTGGATCCTGGATTGCCTGGCGGATCTTCCGTTCAGCACCGCCCTGGACGCATTCAGCGGGACGGGGGCGGTGGCGTATGGCCTCAAGGCGTTGGGCAAGGCGGTCACGGCCTGCGATCAGCTGGAGTCCAACCGCCGCGTGGCCGAAGCCCTGGTGGCCAACGACGATCAGGTGCTGGCGCCCGAGGGCGCGGAAGAGCTGCTTCGGCCCAGGGCGGATCGGGACTACGGTAGCTTCATCGCCGACACCTTCGAGGGCATCTACTACCCGGCCGACGAGAATGGGCAGCTCGACGTGATCGCCGGCAACCTGGCCGCGATGCCGCCGGGTCCGCAGCGTGCGCTGGCGTCCTTCGCCCTGTTCCAGGCCTGTCTGGTCAAGCGGCCCTTCAACCTCTTCCACCGCCGCAACCTGTCGCTGCGGACCGCGGACGTGGAGCGCTCCTTCGGCAACAAGACCACCTGGGAGCGGCCGTTTGCCGAGCTGTTGCCGCGGTTCGCCGCCGAGGCAGCGGCGGCCGTGTTCGCCGGTCAGCGGCGTTGCCGGGCGCTGGCCTGCGACATCCTGCAGGCGCCCGGGAGCTACGATCTGGTCTACCTGGATCCCCCGTATGTACCGGCCCGCGGCGAGGGCCCGGACTACCGGGCCTACTACCACTTCCTCGAGGGGCTGTGCGATCTGGCGGGCTGGCCAGCCCGGGTCGACCTGTCCACCCGCAACCGGCGTCTGCGGGGCGTCCGCAGTCCGTGGGGGGACGCCCGCCGGATCCGAGAGCTGTTGGTGACGCTGTATCGGCGGCACCCGCACGCGAAACTGGTGCTGTCCTATCGCTCTGACGGCGTCCCCGATCCCGACGAGTTGGCCGCCGACCTGCGTGCCATCCGCGGTGAACTGACGGTGCACGACGCGGGCACCTACCGTTACGCGCTCTCCACCAACCGTCGCTCCCGGGAGTTGCTGTTCGTCGCCTACTGATCCCGCGCGCGTTTGACCCCGGGTGCGCAAAGGTCGATCATGAAAGAACCGTCGAACCGCCGGTAGCCGGAAACAGCTGCTGCAGCTTCGCGTCCCCACAGGCCCAGGACGGTCGGACGCGGAGGAGAGGACGAGACGCTCGATGGACGAGCCGACGGATCGACACGAAGTCACCGATCCGTTCCAGTCGGAGTCGACCGGGGAACCGAGTATCGCAAGCGGTGACGGCGAGACACAGCCGCCCAAGCTGGTCTGGCCGATCCCATCGCCCCGCGTGCGCAAGGCGATCGAATCCAAGGTCGAAGAGGTCGCCGACCAGCACTTCTTCGCCAAGATCGTCGCGGCCATTCTGGCGGCCGGCGTCTTCGTCGTCGTGGGTGTGGCCCTCTACCTGGTGGACATGTTCGCCTTTGGCTACCGGGTGAACCCGCTGCTGTTCGGGCTCGGCTACACGGTGTTCTTCGCCTTCCTCGTGGCCCTGGCCAACCACCTCCGGTCGCGGGATCCGCTGGAGTACTACCGGGGGGCCGAGTTCCCCCACTCCAGCGAGGTGCCCGTGGATCGCCGCCGCGGTCTGCGCGGCCTGCCCCGGTTGGTGTTCTACATCCCGGGAATGGTCGGGACCTCGCTGCGAAAACTGCTGGAGCCTCCCCCGCCCACCGACGAGGATGCGATGGAGGCGGCCCTGCGGATGTTGCCGGTCTTGCATCAACCGCTTCCGCTGGCCCGCGCCGAGGAGGCGGGGCTCGGCGGTCCGGACGTGATCAGGCGCGCCACGCTGCTGCTGCACTCCCTCGGCCTGGCGGATCTGATCCGCGACGGCGAGGGTGATCTGCTCGTCTGTCCCCGCGGCACCTGTGCCGACCTTCTGCGCGGTACTCCCTTCGAAGCCGACGGGATCGGGGCTTGGGAGCAGACGATCAAGGACTGAGACTCCGGGTCGGGGACACCATGGCCAACACCATCACCTGGCTGCACCTGTCCGATGCCCACCTGGGGCATCCGCGCAACACACCCTGGACGCCTCCGAGGTGCTCGAGGCCCTCATGGCCGATCTGCGCGAGATCCACGGGCGATACGGCCTGCGGCCCGAACTGATCCTGTTCACGGGTGATGCGGTCTTCGGCCACCGCGAGGACCAGCCGATCTCGGCGCAGTTCGAGCAGTTCCGAACCTTCCTCGACTCGATCCGCGCCTGCTACGACCCGCCGATCCCGGCGGACCACGTGTTCATCGTGCCGGGGAATCACGACGTCCACCGTGGCCGGGTGGATCCCGGGCAGACCCGCTGGCTGGACGACCCCAGCGACGAGCACGGCCATTCCCCCGCCGAGATCGTCAGTTCCATGGTCCAGGCGCGAGGCGTCCAGTGGTCGCGGTACATGGAGCGGCTGGTGGACTATCGGGCGTTCCTGGGCCTGGCGGGCTACGACCATCTGCTCGAGGACTCGGACCGGTTGCTGTTCTGCCAGCAGCGCAAGATCGGCGGCGCGCGGGTGGCGATCTGTGGGCTGAACACCGCCTGGGCCACGGCTGGATCCCCAAGGTGATCGCCAACAAGACCTCCCTGGACGGCGTCTGGCCGCTGCCGTCGTTCCCTATGAAGGAGCGGCGGGGCACCACGATACCGCCCCGGGACGTCAGCAGCTCGTCGGGCACCTGGGATCCGGCCCGCAACGGCAAGCAGACCTTCGACTTCTTCGACGTGTTCTCCCCGGCCCAGGTGATCTATGACCCCGAGCGCTTCGTGGGTCGTGAGAACGAGCTGGAGCGCGGGCTGATGGCCCTGGGCTCACGGGGGGCCGCCCTCGCGATCTTCGGCGAGGCGGGGGTGGGCAAGACCTCGCTGGCTGTCCAGCTGGGGAAGATCGCATCGGGCGAGCAAGACGAACTGGTGGACAAGCTGGAGCTGGGACACCTGGTGCCCCGGGGGGGCTTCGGCCAGCCCGTGGTCTTCCACTGTTGCCGCTCGCGCACCGACAAGGATCTGGCCCGGACCCTGCTGTCGGTGATCCAGGACGGCACGCCCCCGTTCCCCATGAGCGGCGTGATCTACAGCGAGCCCGTGCAGGCGGAGCTGGCCCGCCGGGAGAACACCCCCCTGCGACGGCAGCTCGAGGATCTGCTGCTGGTGGACCGGGGCCAGGCGCCGCTGGGCAAGGTCGAGACCATCTTCCGCAACCTCAGCGCCGCCATCCAGCGGGCCTTCGGGGGCCGGCCGTTGCTGGTGATCCTCGACGAGTACGATCAGGTGGGGGACAAGGGCGGCTTCGCGATCCAGCTCAAGGAGTTCGAGAGCGCCAAGTTCGTGCTGGTCGGCACGGCCCAGGACGTGCGCATGCTGATCCAGGACCACGGCTCGGTGCCCCGCCAGCTGGCAGAGGGGCAGATCCGCCTGCGCCCGATGAGCGACGACGTCGCCCTCTCCCTGCTGCGCAACGAGGAGGACCGCAGCGCGGGCGCCTTCCGGTTCGGGCCAGGCGTGCGCCGGGAGATCGTGAGGCTGTCCCGGGGGATGCCGTTCTTCATGCACTTCTTTGGCCGCTATTCCCTCAACGCGGCCATCAAACGCGCCCGCACGACCCGCAAGCGACCGGTGGAGTGTGGACAAGGTCGACCTGGTCGCCGGGATGCGCGCCAACATCCGCAATCTCGAGAACCTGGAGCAGCAGTACCTCGAGGCGATCCAGGGCAAGTGGGAGCGGGAGCTGGTGCTGAAGTTGATGGCCTACCGCAAGGAGGACGACATCTTCAAGCCCAACGTGGTCGACGCGGCCCGGCAGGCCGACCTGGAGCGGATCGACGCGCCGCTCAAGCGGTTCGTCCGCCTCGGTGTGATTTCCCGCACGGGCGACAAGCACTACCGCTTCGACGACACCACGTTCAAGATCTTCGCCCGCTTGCGGCCGGTGGAGTCGGACAAGGCCCGTCGCTGCCTGGAGCACTTCCGCAACACCCGCCGGGCGCAGGAAGAGGGCTGGATCACGTCCTACAACCTGATCGTGGGTGAGGACACGCCGTCGTTCGACGACGCCTGAACGTTACCGCTTCAGTTCGTCCCGCAGGTAGGAGAGCAGCCGTTTGGCCGGCTCGGCCCGGTTGAAGGGGGCCGATATCTGCAAGCCCTGCACCCGCTCGTGGACCAGGGTCAGGATCTCCCGGGAGAGGTCGAGGCCGACCTCCCACTGCTCCTCGCGGGTCTTGGCGCGCCGCATTCGCTTCATCGTGTCCTCGGGGACCGTGACGCCGGGCACCTCGTTGGACAGGAACTCGGCGTTGCGCAGGGACTGCAGCGGCCAGATGCCGACGATGACCGGGATCTTGTACTGGGCCACCTTGTCGAGGAAGTCGAACAGGGGATCGACCTCGAACATCGGCTGGGTGATCACGTACTCGGCCCCCGCGTCCACCTTCCAGTAGAACCGGTCGAGCTCACGCTGCATGTTGACCGCGGTCGGGTTGGCGCCGACGCCGATCAGGAAGCCGGTGGGCTCGCCGATGCTGCGGTGGCCGATGTCGAAGCCGGTGTTGAGGCGCGACACGATGTTGGTCAGACCGATGGAGTCCACGTCGAAGACCGCGGTGGCCTTGGGGTAGTCCCCGATCACGGGCGGATCGCCGGTCACCAGCAGCAGGTTGCGGATACCCAGGGTGTGGGCGCCCAGCAGGTCCGACTGCATGCCCAGGATGTTCCGGTCGCGACAGACGTAGTGCAGGATCGACTCGACCCCGACCTCGTCCTGCAGCCGCACGGACATCGCCAGCGGGCCCATCCGCGACGAGGCCCGGGGTCCGTCGGGCACGTTGACCGCATCGAACCCCTGCTCCTTGAGGGCCCGGGCTGACTCCAGGATTCGCTTGAGCCGCCAGCCCCGCGGTGGCGTCAGCTCCACCGACGTGACGAACTCACCAGCGGCTAGCTTGGCGCCGAATTCACACTTCTCGGCCAGCGGGATCGGCTCGGGTAGGGTGTCGGCACGGATGGGTTCGCGGGTGACCGTGAGGCGGGGCGCACCCTGGTCCATCCGCACCGCACCAGCGATGGCGCGAATGTGCTCCGGGGTGGTGCCGCAGCAACCGCCCACGACCCGGGCGCCGGCCTCGATGAAGCGCTGGGCGAACTTGGCGAAGTAGTCCGGGGACGACAGGTAGATCAGCCGCCCGTCCACGTTCTTGGGCAGTCCGCCGTTGGGCAACGCCGACAGGGGGACGTCGGTGCACGCGGCGAGCTTCTCCAGCGTGTACAGCATCGCGGCTGGACCCACCGAGCAGTTGACGCCGACCACGTTGGCGCCCCACTCGACCATCCGCGGGGCGAAGACCTCGGGCTCGGTGCCGTACAGGGAGTTGCCGTCCCGGCCGACGGTCATCTGGGCCACCACCGGGAGGTCCGGGGCGGCCTCGCGGATCGCCCGCAGTGCCTGGCCCATCTCACTCAGATCGGTGAACGTCTCGAGCATGAACAGGTCGACGCCGCCCTCCAGCAGCGCGACTGCCTGCTCGCGGAAGGCATCCCGCGCCTCGTGCAACGCCGTGGGTCCCCAGGGCTCGATGCGGATGCCCAGCGGACCGATGGCGCCGGCCACGTAGGCGTCGTCGCCCGCCACGTCCCGCGCCAGCTCGGCCGCGGTCCGGTTGATCTCCGTCAGCCGATCGTCCAGGTGGTGCTTGGCCAGCTTGAAGCGGTTGCCGCCGAAGGTGTTGGTCTCCAGCACGTGGGCGCCGGCCTTCAGGTAGTCCCGGTGCACCGAGCGCACCAGGTCCTGATCGACCAGGTTGAAGTTCTCGAAGCACTGGTTGATGAACACGCCCCTGTCGTACAGCAACGTGCCCACGGCCCCGTCGAAGACCATCACTTGCTGTTCGAGGGCCTCGAGAAACGGTTTTTCCACAGTGATCCTCCGCGGTAGTGCCGGTGGGAAGCCAGGTAGCATAAACCATCGGAACTCGGAAGGACGAACACAAGGGGAAGGCGCCTGACGCCTTTTCGGTGCTAGCATCCCGGTCCATCGCAGCAGGGAGTCGCCCATGGAGTTTCGATTCAGCGAGGAGCAGGAGTTCTTCCGCCGCCAGGTCCGGGAGGTGGTGGACGGAATGATCGTGCCGCGGGCGGGGGAGATCGACGTCGGCGGCGAGTTCCCCCGGGAGCTGTGGGACGAGTTTGCGGCGCTGGGGTATTTCGGCCTGGGTCACCCCGAGGAGTTCGGAGGGCAGGGGGCGGATACGACCACGTCGATGATCTTCTTCGAGGAGCTGGCCCGGGGATCGGTGGGCTTCTCGATGGCGGTGACCGTCCAGATGCTGATGGGCACCTACTTCCTGGCGCGGTTCGGCTCCGACGGTGTGGTCGAGCGCTGCCTGAAGCCCGCGATCCGGGGCGAGAAGATCGCCGCGGTCTGCTTCACCGAGAACCAGTCGGGATCGGACCTGGGGGGCACGCGGACCACGGCGACGCGGGACGGGGACGACTGGATCATCCACGGGGCCAAGCAGTGGGTGACCAACGGTCCGATCAGCGATTTTTGCACGGTGCTGGCGACCACCGACCGGGAGAAGGGGCTCAAGGGGCTGGACTTCTTCCTGGTGGAGACGGATCGACCGGGGGTGACCCGCGGCCCCGGCTTCGCCAAGCTCGGCTCGCGGGGTTCGGCCACGGGCGAGCTGGTGTTCGACCAGGTGCGGGTGCCCGGCGAGTGTTTCCTCGGCGACCAGGTTGGCAACGGCGTTCGCCACACCACGGATATCCTCAACGTGGTGCGGGTGATGACGGGGCTCAACGCCTGCGCCATCGCCCAGACGGCCATGGAGGAGGGCAGACGCTACGCCGGCGAGCGGGAGGCCTTCGGCCGGCCCATCGGCGCCTTCCAGTTGATCCGCGCCAAGTTCGGCAAGTTCTACGCCCAGCACGAGGCCGCGCGGACCCTGCTGTACCGGGTGGCATGGATGATCGACGAGGGCGAGGCCTGTCAGAAGGAGGCGATGGCGGCCAAGTACCTGGCCACCGAGATGTGCCTCGAGGCGGTGGACGAGGTGACCCGGGTGCTGGGCGCTGCCGCCTTCGCCCGCGAGTACCCCGCCGAGCGTTACTTCCGCGACGCCCGCTTCCTGCTCTACGGCGGCGGCACCCACGAGGTGTTGCTCAACTACCTGGGACGACTGTTCCTCGAGGGCTGAGCGGACCGAGGTCGGGGTGAATCGCCCCGGTGTTCCTCCGGGTCTGGCAAGATTACGGTGGGGAGTCGATGACCATCCTGTCGATCATCAGCGCGGCGTTCATCGCCTGCGGCGGCCTGATCGTGCTGGCCGCGGTGGCCCGTACCCGGCGCGTCATGTCGCTGGTCGGCCGCGAACGGCGCCGCGACTGGCGGGTCCTGCGCTCGCTGATGTCGTTCTTCTTCTTCGGCTACTTCGTGGCGCTGGTGATCGTCCTGCGGCCCATCGAACAGGTGCTGGGGATCACCACGGGCGTGGTCTTTCTGTTCGCCGGACTGTTCGTCTGGCTGGTGGTGCGGCTGGGCTACTCGACCTTGCACGAGATCGACGTACAGCGGCGGGATCTGGACAACATCCTCGGCTCGATGCGCGATTCCCTGCTGGTGACGTCGCCCGACGGCGCGATCCGGATCGTCAACCACGCCCTGTGCGACCTGCTCGGTTACAGCGGGGACGAGCTGGTCGGCAAGCCGCTGGACGTGGTCCTCCAACCGGTTGCCGGGGCCACGGATCGCAGCGGCGAGCTCGTGTCTCTGGCCGGTCGAGGTGGGATCGACGAGGAGCAGCTGGAGTTCCGGCTCAAGGACGGCAGGACCGTCCCGATGTCGCTGGCGGGATCGGCGATGCGCGACGCCGGAGGCGACGTCATCGGGGTGGTGCTGGTCGCCCGGGATATGCGCGAGCGTCTCCAGCTCCTGGAGGACGCCGCCCGGGCCTACGCCGCCCGGGGTAAGGCCCAGGAGCTGTCCGAGGCGTACGACCAACTGGAGGTCCAGCGCAAGGAGCTCCAGCGCTCCAACGCCGAGCTGCAGCAGTTTGCATACGTGGCATCCCATGACCTGCAGGAGCCCCTGCGGATGATCACCAGCTACCTGGACCTGCTCCAGCGTCGTTACGAGTCGGAGCTGGATGGGCAGGCCCATCAGTTCATCCACTTCGCCGTCGACGGCGCCCAGCGGATGAGGGGGCTGATCCTGGCGCTGCTGGACTACTCCCGGGTCGAGACCCGAACCATCAACCACCAGCCCACCGATCTCAACAAGGTGGTCGCGGTGGCCTCCGGCCACCTGCGCGAGGCGACCCGCGAGAGCGGTGCCGAGATCACCATCGATCAACTGCCGATCGTGGGCGGCGACGAGGCCCAGCTGGTCCAGCTGTTCCAGAATCTGCTGGCCAACGCGATCAAGTTCCGCGGCGATCGGGCACCCCAGATACACATCACCGCGTCCCGGGTAGACGACCAGTGGGTGATCTCCCTCCGGGACAACGGCATCGGCATCGATCCTCGCTTCCAGGCCCGGATCTTCGAGATCTTCCAGCGCCTCCATACCCGGGACGAGTACCCAGGAACCGGCATCGGGCTGGCGATCTGCAAGAAGATCGTCGAGGTGCACGACGGTGAGATCTGGGTCGAGTCGCACCTCGGCGAGGGCACCGAGTTCCTTTTCCGCCTGCCCATCACCGACGAGTGACCTTCGCGCGCGGGGCGCGCCCGCCCGACCGGCGCGGGGTTTCGTTGTCGTTCCACCGTGATTAGACTAGCGTGTCGAGGGAGTGCGAGCCGACGTGGACATCGACGCGTTGGCGGCCTTCCGAGCTTGGAGATCATGACCAAACCGCTCCAACGATTCAGCCAGCAGGTCGTGGGTGACGTGACGGTCTGCTACTCCGGCGGCCTCGACTCGACCACCGTCGCCTACCTGGCGGCGAAGCAGAACCAGGGCCGCATCCATCTGTTCACCCTCGATCACGGCTACGGCTACCTGTTCAATCGCTGGTCGAAGCGCACATCGCGGACGCTCGCGCGCGCCATCGGCGAGGAGCGCGTGATCCACCGGATCGCGAACACCCACCCCCTCCACAAGACCCTGGGCATCGATACCGTGCTGGCGGACCGGCGTCGCTACGGCCAGTGGTTCGGCTGCTGCCTGGCCTGCACGATGTCGATGATCACCGAGGCGGTGATCTACAACCTGGAGCGAAAGATCCCCCACATCATGATGGGCAGCTCGGTGGGGGGGCAGTACGCGGTCATGTCGATGCCAGTGGTCATCGAGTTGCAGAAGGAGTTCTGTGGCCGCTACGGCATCATCTACTCGGCGCCCCTGCTCGATGACGTGATCGACAAGGACCAGGAGCGCGCGACCCTCGAGGCCGCCGGGATCTTCCGCGGCAAGCGTTTCCTGGACAAGCACAGCTTCGGCAACCAGGGCTACTGTCTGCTCAGCCTGCAGCACCTGCCGGACGTGCTGTTCAACGTCCACGACAGCTACGACTCGGCCAAGGTCCGTGCCTTCTACCTGGACAAACGGTCCCAGTGCGAGGACCACGTCGAGGGGTACTTCCGCCGCACCAACCAGCCGATCCAGCCCCTGATCGAGCGGCTCCGCAGCATGTGGCCCGACGGGGAGGGCGCCATTCCGTGAGCGCACTGTCGCCGCGGATCCCGCCACGGCTGAGGGCCTATTCCCACGTGGCCCGGGCCCGGATCCGGATGGACAAGACCCGGCCCTCGTTACCCCGGGCGACCCACCTGGTGATCACCTGGCGCTGCAACCTCCAGTGCGGCACCTGCGGCGTCTGGAAGCGGGACTCCTCCACCGAGCTGAGCCCGTCGGAGTGGAGCCGGGCCTTTGCGCAGCTGCGCTCCCTGGACATCGTCAAGATCATCGGCGGCGAGCCCTTTGCCCGCGAGGATCTGGAGGACCTGGTCCAGGTGATCCGCCGCGAGGTCAACCCCCTGGTGGTCCAGCTGGTCACCAACGCGACCATGACCGACGACGTGGTCCGCTTTGCCGAGAAACACGCCTGGCCGGGACTGCACCTGCGGATCTCGCTGGACGGCATGGAGAAGGTCCACGATCACTCCCGCGGCCATCCCGGCGCCTTCCGGGCGGCGATGGAGACGATGGAGTCCCTGTCCCGGCTGCGGGGGAAACGCCGCCGATTCGGCCCCGGGGCGAGTCGTTGGTTCCAGATCGGGGTCAACTTCATCCTCAACGACGAGAGCCTGGAGGACATGACGCCCCTGGCCGAGCGCTGCAAGCAGCTCGGGGTGGACCTGATCCCGGGCTTCGCCGTGCGACCGTTCTTGCGGCACTCGGACCTCTCCCAGGAGGTGGTGTCCACGGTGGGGGTCAGCCAGCCGGCGAAGATGCTCGGCCGGCTCGCGGTCGACGACCACGGCGCGCGCAGCGGATTCAATGGGATCGAGCAGTTCTTCCTGCGCGCGGCCAACAAGGTCGTGTTCCGCAAGCAGGCACGGGGCGGCGAGGCGCTGCGCTTCCACTGCCGCGAGTTGCGAGATCTGATGTACTTGCTGCCCAACGGGGATCTGATCACCTGTGGGCTCAACCACGAACCCCTGGGTAACCTGGCCACCTCCTCGTTCGAGGAGCTGTGGTACGGCGAACGCGCGCGGGAGTTCCGCGAGCGGGTCGACAGTTGCCAGGGCTGCATGCAAGGTGCGGTCGAGATCATGAGTCGGATCTATGGTGGCTAGCGTGGGCGTGCTCTCGACGACCGACCGGGGCTATCACCGGCCGATCGACCCTCCCCCCGGCCCCCGCTGGGAGCATCTGCTGGGCAAACGCGAGCCCGTGGTGGCCTTCCTCTCCCTGTACGTGATCGAGAACAGCGGAGTCAGGCAGCTGGCGGCGATCCTGCGCGAACAGGGGATCCGGGTCCACGAGCTGTACTTCAAGGACTGGCTGAACAACCGGGTCGAGCCGCCCAGCGACGAAGAGGTCGCGCTGATGATGCGCGAGCTGAGGCGGATCCGGCCGGACATCGTCGGCATCTCCGTGCGGGCGTCGGCCTTCCACCGGATGGCGAGCGACCTGACCGAGCGGATCCGTCGCGAGCTGGACGTTCCCGTGTTGTGGGGCGGCATGCACCCCACCTCGGTGCCCGAGGACTGCCTGCGGGTGGCGGACCTGATCGCCGTCGGCGAGGCCGAGGAATCGGTGGCCGAGCTGTTGCGTCGCACCCGCGAAGGCCAGGACGCCACCGACATCCCCGGCCTGTGGGTGCACACGGCCGAGGGCATCGCCCGCAACGGGACGGCGCCGCTCGTGGCGGACCTGGACGCGCTGCCGTTCCGCGACTTCCACAGCCCGGACAAGGTCTACATCGACGGCCGGCGCGTGATCGCGGGGGATCCCTACGCGGTCGAACCGATCTACCTGTTGATGGCGTCCCGGGGTTGTCCGTTCCCCAGCTGCGCGTTCTGCAGCAACAGCGTGATGGATCGGGTGGCTCCGGGCGAGAAGTACTACCGGCTGCGGAGCCTGGACGACGTGTTCGAGGAGGTGGCCTACGCCCGCCGGGTGTTCCCCAACCTGCGGCGGATCCGCTTCGACGACGAGGAGTTCCCGGTCGAGCGGGCCTGGTTCGACGAGTTCTGCGAGCGCTGGCCCACCGAGGGGGGGATGGCCTTCGAGATCCACATGGACCCCCGCGTGGTCACCCAGGAGCGCCTCGAGCGCCTGAAGGCGGCGGGTATGGACGCGGTCTTCATGGGCATCCAGCATACGGCCAAGGTCAACCGCGACCTGTATTGCCGCAACGTGTCCGACGATCAGGTGCTGAAGGCAGCCCACGCGATCCACGACAGCGGGCTGCGGGCCGGCTACCAGGTGATCCTGGACGATCCGGTCTCGAACGACGACGACAAGTCGGAGCTGTTCGACCTGTTGCTGCAGCTGCCCCGGCCCTACGAGATGGTGCTGTTCTCGCTGGCGATCTACCCCGGATCAGCCCTGGCCGAGGAGCTGCTGCGCCGCGGGCTGATCGGTGAGTCGGACATCGAGGGTCAGGCCACCAAGGTCTTCGATCAGTTCCGCGTCGACCTGTCCTACCCGCGCTCCCCCAGCGACCGGTTCTGGACTGGCCTGGTGGTGCTGGTCTCCAAGGACTTCGTGCCCAAACGTCTGCTGCGGCGGATGGCGCACAGCCGCAGACTGGCGGCGCACCCGGATGCGGTGGTCGCGATGGCCTACGGCGCCAACCTGGTCAAGATCGGCGTGATGGGCGTCGATCTGGTCCGGCGCGGCGAGATGAGCTGGGGTGTGGTCCGCCGCTGGCTCAGCCTCAAGTCACTGGTCACATTCTGACGACAGGTTGACCCCCCCCGACCCGGCTCCCTAGGATCTCTCCGTGCCCTCCCCGCGCCACGCAGTGCTGGAACTCGCCCGGCGACCCCGGCTCCAGGCCGTGGGGCTCTACCTGGGCCTCGCCTTGCTGGCGACGTTTCCGCTCTGTCTGTTTCCCTTCACCCACGTGCCTGGTGAGCACTTCGACGTGTGGGGGACGCTGTGGGTCGGCGACTGGTTCCAGCGCGCGGTGCTCGTGGACCACGTCTCGCCCCTGTTCTGTCCCGACGTGGGCTACCCCTTCGGTCTGTCCCAGCGCCTGATCGATTCCTGGATCTGGGCGGCGGCCGCCGTGCCGCTGGCGACCCTGCTGGGGCCGCCGCTGGCGCTGAACGTCTTCGTGGTGGCCTCACTGGTGTTCTCGGGGACCGCCCTGTACCTGCTGGTCCGCGATCGCGGGGCCTCCCACCGCGCTTCGCTGCTGACAGGCAGCCTCTACGTGTCCTCGGCGGTCGGCTATTCCCTGTTCGCCGAGGGGGCCGTCTACCTGCTGATGGCCGGCTGGCTGCCCCTGTGTGCCATGTACCTGCTGCGGGTGTTCGAGGGCCGCCACCGCGCGGGCTGGGGCGTCGCGCTGTGCTTCGCTGGTGCGTGCTACACCAGCGGCTACACCGGTGTCTCGGCGGCGCTGGTCACGATGTCGTTGGCGTCGCTGCACCCCGTGCCCTGGTGGCGAGGGCCACACTGGCAGGCGCTGATCCGGATGGCGCCGCTGGCTGCCCTGCTGGTCCTCCCGCTGGTGGCGGCCAACCTGTCCGCCCTGCGGGGAGACGCGGTCTCCGCCGACCCGTTCGACAAGGATCAGGTGGGGCGGATCGACCGCGAGCGGGCCGACTGGCTGCCCAACGTGCCCCGGGACTCGGCGACGGTGGCCTCCCTGTTCATCCCGCCGTTCCTGGCACGCTCCGTCGAGCCGTCGCCGAGGGACCGCACGAGCTATCTCGGTATGCTGCCGCTGGCCCTCGCCGTGTTCGGCCTGTGGACGCGGAGAGACCGCCGCTGGCTGATCTGGACCGGCCTGTTCGGCGTGTCGCTGCTCCTGCTGCTGGGCCCGGTCCTCCTGTTCACAGCCATCCCCCACGGCGCCGCACCACCCGCCGGTCCAGTGCTCCCGATGGAGCTGGTCTACGACCGGATCCCGGGCGCCGAACTGCTCCGCTTTCCCTATCGCTTCCTCTACATGGCGTTGCTGGCGCTGGCCGTACCGCTGTCCCGGGGGCTGGACGTGTTGCTGGGCCGGTTGCGGCCCCGCTTGGGCTGGGGGTTGGCCGTCCTCTTCCTGGCCGAGGTGTTGCTGGTCGCGGGCGGGCCCCCGCTCAAACCGATACAGAGCGCGACGCCGTCGGCGGCCTACCAGGCGATCGCCGACGCGCGCGGCGCGGGCGCGGTCCTCGAGGTCGGCAACGTGGATCAGCGCTGGAAGGACCGGCGGCTGGCCGCCCAGATCGTCCATCGGCGACCCATCACCGCCGAGTTCCCGATGTTCGACGCCCTGTCGACCACGAGCCTGTTCCACGCGCTGCTGTCCCAGCGCATGGAGCACGAGCTCACCGACGGCCGCAGCGGTGTCGAACCGGCGGTGCTCGTGGACGTGCTCCGAACCCTGGGCTTCGCCTACGTCGTGCACGATCATCACTCGGTGGAGGCCGACCGGGCGCTGGAGGGGAACGCCCGCGCCGAGTGGTTGATCGGGGCGGCGACCGTCCTGGCCGCCGACCTGGGGACGGGCCAGACCTACCCGCCGGGGTTGACGGTGTACACGGTCCCCGGCGCGGACAGCGCCACGAGCCGGCTCCTGGAGGCACCCAGCGACGGGCAGATCAACCGGATGTCGATGGGGCACGTCGTCGAGGTTCTCGGCGAGCTGGTGGCCAGCGCGGAGACCGATGAGCCCTGATCAGCCCCCCGCCGACGCGCCCGCCACCGCGCCGCTGCGCGGCCTGGCGCGGATCCCCGAATGGGGGGTCGCGGCGGCGCTGTACACCCTGCTGGCGATCGTGTTCACCCTGCCACTGTTCACGGCACCCTGGCGGCTGACCCCCGGGGAGTACTTCGATATCTGGGGCTGCCTGTGGACCGGCGACTGGTTCCGCCACGCCCTGGCGGACCCGGATGTCGCCCTGCTGCGATCGGAGGTGACCGGCTACCCGTTCGGCATCCCGCTTCGTCAGCTGGACTCCTGGATCTGGGCCCTGGCGTCGGTGCCGCTGACCGCGCTGTTCGGTACGGTGATGGGCCTGAACGTGTTCGTGCTCGGATCCCTCGCCTTCTCCGGGGTCTGCCTCTACCTGCTGGCTCGTCGCTGCGGCGTGTCCCACGCCTCCTCCCTGGTGGCGGGCAGCCTGCTGGTCTCCTCGGCTTGCGCCTCGGCGCTGTTCGCCGAAGGAGCCGTCTATCTGCTGATGACGGGCTGGATCCCCCTGTGCTGCCTGTTCCTGCTCGATCTGCTCGCGGGCCGCGGCAGGTGGAGCTGGCTCAAGGGCGCCCTCTGCCTGGCGGCGGCGGGCTACACCTCCGGCTACCTGGGGGTCTGCGCCGCCATCGCCTGCGTGCTGGTGGTGCTCTCGTCGGCGCCACGGCTGCGGCACGGCCGGGTGCTGGCGGGGGTCGCGGCGATGGCGGTGGCCGCGGCCGTCGCGCTGGTCCCGCTGATGATGGCCAACCGCTCGCTGATGGGCTCGGACCGGATGGCGATGGACCGCTTCGTGATCGACGCCGACGGCGCCACCCGCCGCGAACACACCACCTGGCTGGCCAACATTCCCCGCGATGCCACCACGGTTCGCTCGCTGATCGTCCCGCCTGGAATGAACCGCTCGGAATCGCCGACGCCCCGGGAGCGCACCAGCTACCTGGGGCTGCTGCCGCTGCTGCTGTCGCTGCTGGGGTTCGCGGTGCTGCCGTGGCGGATGAGGGCGATCTGGGCGGCGCTGGCCGCCGGCGGGCTGTTCCTGATGTTCGGCCCGGTGTTGCAGTGGGACCACGCCCCCTTCGGACAGCCGGTGCCCCGCCAGCCGGCGTTGCCGATGGCGTGGGTCTACTACTGGGTCCCGGGGGCGCAGGTGTTTCGTTTCCCCTACCGCTTCGCGGTGCTGGTGATGGTGGCGCTGGCCGTGCCGCTCGGGGTTGGCCTGGACTGGCTACGGCCGCGGCTGCGGGCGCCCCTCGGCCTGGCCATCGGCGGCCTGGTGCTGGCGGAGGTGCTCCTGGTCTCCGGCAGGCCCGTGCTCAAGCCGGTCCACCGGCTGGAACCGGAGCCATGGTACGAAGCGATCCGCGACGGCGGCGGCAAGGGCGCGGTGCTCGAGCTCGGCAACGAGAACATGCACTACAAGGCCCGGCGGATCTACGGTCAGACCCTCCACCGGCGCCCGGTGCCCGACGAGTTCCCGGTCTACGTGTCGATGCCCACCGCAGGGTTCTTCCACGCGGTCATGGCCCAGCGCATCGCCCACGCCGAGGGCCGGGGCACCCGCCAGCTGACCCCGGAGCGGTTCCGCTGGCTGCTCGACGAGCTGCACTTCGACTGGGTGGTCCACCACCATCACTCGTTCCGCGACGATGACGCGCTGGCGGCCGACGAGCGGGAGCGCTGGACCGACGTGGCCGCCGCGGTGCTCACCGAGGACCTGGGGCCCGGGGTCGAGTATGCGCAAGGGGTCACCCTGTACCGGGTGTCCGAGACCTTCCACGACGGCCCCCGCAGCCTCGATCCGCCGGTGGGCAACCAGCGGACCCGGATGCTCAACGGGCATGTGGTATCGGTGTTCGAGGTGTTGCTGACGGGGGAGGAGAGCGGAGAGCGGACGGCCAATCCCTGTCCCGAGTGCGACGACACCGTCGCGCCGGCCCGCCCGGCGCAGCCGTCTCCCTAGCCGGCCGCAGGCGGCGCCGAGCCGGGCGGCGGCACGCTGCCGGGCGTGGGTTCGTCAGCGGGCGGCATCTCCTCGGCCGCCCCGGGCGCGCCCGGGACCGGCTCCCCGGCGGGGTTGGCGCCGGGAGCCTCGCCGTCATCCTTCTCGGACAGGACGATCTCGACGCCAACCAGCGGCTCCTCACCGACCTCCAGGTCGTGAACCGCGCCGATGGGCTCGCCGGGGTTGGGCCCGTTGGAGTCCAGATCGATGAACGCCATGACGTCGATCTTGCCGATGTTCTTCGGCGCCAGCACCTCCCATGGCCCGAGCGCGTCGAGCTTCTGGGAGTGGACGACCCGCGAGGACGGCGTGGCGCCCTCTTCGTTCTTCACGAAGTCCACGTAGATCTGGCCAGTGTGAGTGCCGTCGTAGCTGACGGTGCCGGAGATCTTCACGCTCTTGCCAGGTGGCTGGTCGAATTCCGAGGGCAGATCGTGGCCGGCGCCCGGCGGAAGCCGTCCGTCCTCGGCCGCCCCGCCGCCGCCCCCGTCGCCGCCGCCCCCGTCGCCGCCGCCCCCGTCGCCGCCGCCCCCGCC